>NZ_JAEHBN010000001.1:0-736211 GCF_016483605.1 Bacillus cereus group sp. N11 | reverse complement strand
CGGTAGCCATAACGACCTTCATTTTCCTCATAAATCGCTTTAATTTCAGCTTTCAAATCGGCATCTAAATCCGGACGATTCATTTTCTTTACTAAATCATAATACGTGCTTCGTGGAATGTTAGCTAGCTCTACAAGTGCTTTCACCGAATATTTATGCCTTAATTCATAGACTACTTGTGCTTTGTCCTGTTTCGTGATTTTTCCTTGTTTTGAACTAAGGCATTCAACTTTTTTAAGTACTCATTTTCCATTTCAAGCTGTTGAATACGTGCTTCAAGTGCTTCGACTGAACCTTCAACTGGTGTTTGTTTTGATTGTTTATTTGAATCTTTTTCCATGGATGGACGCCCCTTTTTCTTTGATTGAAGGGCAGCGATTCCTTGTGTTTCGAATTGTTTTTTCCAAACAATAATCGTTGAAGGGGCAGGAATATTAAAAATAGCTGCCGTTTCAAATAAGGACGTACCGTTTTCAATCATAAAATTTAGTACGTCTAGTTTAAATGGTTGCGTGTAATTTGTATACCGTTTTAGAAAAGCTTCCACACCATTTTGTTTATATTGGTTTACCCAATTCAAAATTACGGTGTCTCTTATACCAACCGCTTTACTAATTTCTCGGTAACTTTCATTTCCGTTCAAATAACGTTGAACGATGTGTATTTTTTCATCAGCTGTAAATTTAACCATAGAAAAACTGCACCTCCAATTGTTAGACGGTGTCTAACAATTGGGGTGCAGTTCAAAATCCGCTCTTTTTTATTTATCTTACTATTTTCAGGAGAATTATATGAATAATGCTTTTATTAATGAAAACTTCATGTGATTTTTTCTGGAATATATGTGAAACATTGTATAAAATAATCAAGAAAGCCAAAAATTATAGGGGGAAAGTTGTGAAGAAAAATAAGAGTTTAATAAGTTTTTTAGGAGTGTTTATTATGTTGTTTTCTTTTTGTTTTCAAGGAAACGTACAGGCAGATGTAAATACTGTTCAACCTGGAAAAATAAAATCAGGAAACGTAACGGTATGGGAAGTTGGAAATGTAGCGAAAGTGTTAGCTGATGTAGAGCGCTTAAATTTAAATACAGTAAATGTACCGATTCAAGTAGATATTCCGAATGTGACTTCTACTAACATGGTAATTAATCAGGCGCAAAAGAAACAGGCTATCATTTTAATTCAAGAATTATTAAAGCGTAATATTCAAGTTATAGTGGAACCGTTCCCGTATATTCAGCAGGGGAATGTTGGAGAAACAGAATGGAATCCAAGTAATATTAATGATTTCTTTTGGAATTGGAAAACGGTTATTCTACAAGATATTTTTAATTCTATTACAAGTAAATACAATGTGTATGGACTAAAGATTGCTTCTAATTTCGTTAATATGGAATATGCAGAAGGATATTGGAACGATACGATTAATTTTGTCCGTCAGCAGTATAAAGGAAATGTTTTGTATCAAATGAACTGGTGGTTAACAGCAAGCTGGGACCCTTCGTATGAAGCGAAGTTTAAAGAGAAAATAAATCGTCCGTATTTAAAAAAGGTGGATATTGTTAGTATCGATAGTTGGTTTGAAGTTTCAGGAAAAAGGAATCCATCATACGAAGAAGTGAAGCAAAGTTTATTCGCGACAACAGTATATAATCGTGGACAAAATGTTGTTCAACAACTGGAACAATTACATAATGCAACAGGAAAGCCAGTTTATTTTGGTGGATTTAACGTACCAGCGCGTGAACTAGGACTACAAAATCCATGGAATCCAGATGTTTCAAATGTATTTTCAAAGGATGTACAATTAAATGGCTGGCGCGCTTACCGAGATGTATTAGAACCGAAACCATATTTTAAAGGTTTTTCAATTTGGTTTATTGGCTCTAATGATAGTACACATGCGTATCAAATACATAGTAAAGAAGCAGAGGCAGTTATTAACGGATGGTATCGAAAATAAATTTTATAAAATAGGTAAGTTTTGAAGTTTCCTACATATATTTCTAGTGAAAGGCCTTTCACCATCTTATCACCTAGGGGGCAATCATAATGAAATTTTTGTCTTACCTTACAGTAATTTTGGTGATTCTTGGCGGTTTGAATTGGTTGTTTGTAGCGTTAGATTACAATGTAGTTGAGAAATGGTTTGGTTCTATGCCGGCGCTTGTGGACACTATTTATTGGCTCTTTGGTCTTTCTGCTATTTATCAAATTTTTGATCGGTTCTTTACGGACAAATAGCTATTATTCTTCTATTATTAAAGTGTTAAGTACGATTATGTACTTAACACTTTTTTATATGTTTACATATAGTATGCACGTGCAAGCGATTCCATCGCGTCTTGAGACATAATAATAGAAAAGAAATTGACCGTATATTGTATTGTGGGTTATAATTCAGAAAGTTTAAAAAATAATAAAATGAGAAATAGGGAGGTCATCCGGGTGATGGAGAGAGTGTATAATTTTTCTGCAGGACCATCAATACTCCCTTTGCCAGTTTTAGAGAAGGTGCAAAAGGAGCTTTTAAATTATAACGGGACAGGCATGTCTATTATGGAAATGAGTCATCGATCTTCTTATTTTCAAAGTATTATTGATGAAGCGAGTAGCCTGCTTCGTGAATTAATGAACATTCCTGATGGGTATGAAGTTTTATTTTTACAGGGCGGTGCATCATTACAATTTTCTATGATACCGTTAAATATAATGAATACGTACAAAAAAGCAGGTTATGTACTGACTGGCTCATGGTCTAAAAAGGCACTGCAAGAAGCAGAAAAAGTAGGGGAAGTACAAGTGATTGCTTCTTCTGAACAAGAGAAGTTTACTACGATTCCTAAATTGGATGGTTTACTCGGTAATGAAAAACTAGATTATGTACATATAACAACGAATAATACAATTGAGGGGACAAAATATGTGGATATTCCACATCTCGAAGAAGTGCCGCTAGTTGCGGATATGTCCTCAAATATTTTATCAGAACGATATGATGTTACGAAGTTTGGCCTCATATATGCGGGAGCACAAAAGAATTTAGGGCCAGCGGGCTTAACGATTGCTATTATAAAAAAAGATTTAATTGGCGGGGCAGATCGCTCTTGTCCTACAATGCTAAACTATGAAACTTATAGTAAAAATAACTCCTTATATAATACACCGCCATCCTTTAGTATTTACGTAACGAAGCTTGTACTAGAGTGGTTAAAAGAACAAGGCGGGGTATCTGCGATTGAAGAACAAAATAGAATGAAATCGTCACTTCTTTATCATTTCTTAGATGAATCTAAATTGTTTACTTCACCAGTTGATCCTACGTATCGATCACTTATGAACATTCCGTTTACAACACCGTCAGAAGAATTAAATAATCAGTTTTTACAAAAAGCGAAGGAACGCGGGTTCGTTACGTTAAAAGGACATCGTTCAGTAGGTGGCATGCGCGCTAGTATTTACAATGCGATGTCAGTGGAAGGTGTGCAGCAATTAGTAGATTATATGAAAGAATTTGAGCTTGAAAATAGATAGGGAGATGGGGATATGTTTCGTGTTCAAACGTTAAATCAAATTGCAGAAAAAGGTTTGCAAGTTCTTGGCGGAGAGCGCTATGAAGTAGGGGATAGAATGGATCATCCAGACGGCATTTTACTTCGCAGCTATTCTTTACATCAAGAAGAGTTTTCAAAAGATTTAAAGGCGATTGCAAGAGCTGGTGCGGGTGTAAATAATATTCCTGTCGATCGATGTACGGAAAAGGGAATTGTAGTATTTAACACGCCAGGGGCTAATGCGAATGCCGTAAAGGAACTTATTATCGCAAGTCTTATTATGTCTTCACGTAACATTATTAATGGAGTAAGCTGGACGAAAAATTTAGAGGGTGAAGAAATACCTCAGCTTGTTGAATCAGGGAAAAAACAATTTGTTGGATCAGAAATTGCGGGGAAACGTCTAGGGGTTATTGGTCTTGGTGCAATTGGTGCTTTAGTCGCGAATGATGCGCTAGCTTTAGGAATGGACGTTGTCGGATATGATCCTTACATTTCAGTTGAAACAGCTTGGCGCCTTTCTACACATGTGCAAAGAGCGTTTAGCCTAGATGAAATTTTTGCAACGTGTGATTATATTACACTTCATATTCCTCTTACGAATCAAACGAAGGGGATTATTGGTGAACATGCTATAGAGACGATGAAAAAAGGAATGCGTCTATTCAATTTCTCAAGAGGGGAACTTGTAGATGAAAATGTTCTTCAAAAAGCGTTAGAAGAAGATGTTATTACACATTACGTAACGGATTTCCCGAATGAAAATGTGATTAAGATGAAAAATGTAACAGCGACGCCCCATCTTGGTGCATCTACATCAGAATCGGAAGAAAATTGTGCAGTAATGGCTGCACGTCAATTACGTGAATATTTAGAGACAGGAAATATTCGTAATTCAGTCAACTATCCTAACGTAGAACTTCCGTATATCGGAAAGAAACGTATTACAATTATGCATCAAAACGTTCCGAACATGGTAGGACAAATTACAGGATGTTTAGCAGAACATCATATAAATATTGCGGATATGATTAATCGTAGTAAACATTCTTGGGCGTATACAATGATTGATATTGATAACGGAATTGATGATATAATTAAAGAGAATGTAGTGGAAAATATAAGCAAAATTTCAGGTGTTGTAGCCGTTCGAATGATTGTGTAAAGGAGAGAGGAAGTTGGCAAAAATCCGACCGTTTCGGGCCATTCGTCCAGTAGAAGAAAAAGCAGCACAAGTTGCGGCTTTACCGTATGACGTATTAAATAGTGAAGAGGCAAGAGAAGTTGTAAAAGGCAATCCGTATTCTTTCTTACACGTTGATAAAGCAGAAATCGATTTAGATCCGGCACTTTCACCGTACGATGATCGCGTATATGAAAAAGCGGGTGAAAATTTAAAGCAATTTATACGAGAAGAAGTGTTCATTCAAGATGAGGAGCCAGCATTATACATTTATGAGCTGACGATGCAAGGAAGAACGCAGTCAGGACTTGTCGTTTGTACATCTATTGATGAGTATGATGATGATACAATTAAAAAACACGAAAGAACGCGTCATGAAAAAGAATTAGATCGCATCCGTCACGTTGATGTGTGTGATGCAAATACGGGCCCTATCTTTTTAACGTACCGTACAAAAGATGAAGTGAAACGTTTCATTAGCAGCTGGAAAGAAGAACATGCGCCAATTTATACATTTACAGCAGAAGATGGCGTTGAGCATGTTGCTTGGAAGGTTGCAGATGAAGGTGTAATTGCCACTTTAGTAAACGCATTTGAAGATATTCCGAACTTGTACATTGCAGATGGACATCATCGCTCTGCATCAGCAGCAAAAGTAGGACTTATGCGAAGAGAACAAAATCCGAATTATACAGGAGAAGAGGAATTTAATTTCTTCTTATCCGTTCTATTCCCTCACGATGAATTATCAATTTGGGACTATAACCGAGTTGTGAAAGATTTAAACGGCTTATCAGAGGAACAGTTTTTAAAGCAAATTACGCAGTATTTTTATGTAGAAGAAGCAAATGTTTCTCCGTATAAACCGAATGAGCCGAAAACATTTGGTATGTATATAAACGAGAAGTGGTATAAGCTCACTGTGAAAGAGGAAACGTTTGATGCGAACGATCTTGTGAAAGGTTTAGATGTGTCTATTCTGCAAGACCATCTATTAAGCCAAGTGCTTGAAATACATGATCCGCGATCTGATTCACGCGTCGATTTTGTAGGCGGAATACGTGGGTTAGAAGAACTAGAGCGCCTTGTGAACAGCGGTGCATATAAAGCAGCGTTCTCATTATATCCAACGTCAATGGAAGATTTATTAGCAATCGCAGACGCTGGGGAAGTCATGCCGCCAAAATCAACGTGGTTTGAACCGAAACTGCGCAGTGGGTTGTTTGTACATTCTTTAAAGTAAATATAGACTTCTTTAGATTGAAAAACCGAAATGATTTTTAGTTTCGGTTTTTCTTATTTTAAAAGTGTTTTCGAGGAGGGGTATCAATGAAATTGCAAGTAGGCGAAAAAATCACCTTTGAGCGAACTTTTACAAGAGAAGATGTTGTTTTATTTACAGAGGTATCTAAGGATGAGGGAGTTCATCATGTTACACCTGATGAACAAGGGCGATTTGTTGTACAAGGACTTTTAACATCAACACTGCCTACGAAAGTTGGCGGTGATTATAACGTATTAGCTCGCAAGATGGATTTTGAATTTTTACGTCCCGTTTTTAGTGGGGATACGATTCGATGTGACGTAACAATTGAAAAATTTGAACCCGATGAAAAAAATCGTACGAAGATTATTGCGATGTTTACATGTATGAATCAACTTGAAAAAGAAGTATTGAAGGGGAGTTTTTCAGGGATTATTCTTTAATTGGTAGGAGAAGTAATGAATAAGTGGGGGCCCATGCCTCTCAGGCTTAGAGTTTTAATTCCCACCCATAACGAAAATTTTATGTATTATACTCTGTTCTTTTCTTAACGATTAGAAAATAGTTGAATAAGCTCGTCAATAAAAAGGACATTCTTAGTATTACAAGAAATGTCCTTTCCACTAAATTATAGGGTATTTTGCTAAATTTCAAATTCTAAAATTAGTTTACTAGTTTGACCTGTAAACTGATAGTTATAGGACCCTCTCAGACTTTCTAAGTTACCGGTAGCTTTAATAATTGTTCCTGGGGAATCTAAATTTCCTTTATCAAATATTCCTTGCTCTATAGCTGTAAATGTTCCTTGTTGCCCCTTATAAATTCCTTCAAAGTGTAAAAATCCAGAAATTTTAGCGGTAGCCAAGTGACCATCATTTATATTTGAGTCTAAATAATATAATAAGTATTCAACAAAAGCTTTTCCTTTTAATTCCCCATCAATATCATATTCAACATGGGCAATATTAATAGGGAAATCTTTTCTAGTATCATCAATTGGTTTTTCATCCCATTTCCTTACTGTAAATGTTACTTCCATACACGTAAATCCCCCTTTATCATTAGATAAGTAATCTCCATATCATTTAAAAAGTAACAATTCCCAGTCATATCTCATAGGAGTGTTTTTATTGATTTGAGTCCTGCCATATCACTATCAAGCTAATAAAATAAAAATACGCTAGGATCAGGAAAACATAATTATAAAACTTATGGCTTTACTTATTGAAAGTTTCACTCCACTCCACTTTCCAAAATAGAGAAAGATTCATTTTCACAATCAATTTCTGCCATCGCACCGTAAGGTAAAATAAACTTCGGTTCAGTATGGCCAAAATTTAAATTATAAAGAATCGGCAAATCTTCTAAATTATTTTCCTTCATAATCTTAAGTATTACCTGTTTATATTCTTCATAATATGTTTCGTCTTTCGGTTTACCGAAGATGATTCCCTTTGCTTTTTGCAGAATGCCTTGCGCTGCATAATTTCGCAACCAATACTTTATATAATTTGGTTCTGGATGTTCTTCAGATGTTTCAAAGAATAGAATACTATTCTCCCAATGCTTTTTCTCAGGCCAAAGTTCCGTTCCTTTTACGAATTCCAATACTTCAATACAACCACCAATTAAACGCCCTCGTACAGTCCTAGATCCTTGAAGGACCTCATATCCGTTGTTTTGCTGCATCGTACGTCTTGTATCCTTATTTATTTCTATCCATTCTAAACGCTCACTCGTCCATTCGTTAGCTGGTTGAATTTCACCAATAATCTCATTTGAAAAGAGAGTTCGATTCACTGTTTCAATCGTATATGAATCCATCTCTATATTTTCAGCAAAATCGGTTAAGATTGCTGGACCGTAAAAAGAGGAAATTCCTGCTTTATGACAAAATAAGTGTGACACGGTATCGTCAGAGTACCCCATAAAGATTTTCGGATTTTCACGTATCACATTAAAATCAATATAAGGTAGTAAACGGATACTATCTTCGCCACCAATATTCGTAATAATTGCTTTAACACGCGTATCTTTAAATGCTGTCATTAAATCTTCCGCACGAGCCCCTGGATTGTTATAAAGGTATTCGCTACCTTTTAAACTATTTGGCATTGGGATAACTGTAAGCCCGAATACTTCTTCTAATCTCTTTACTCCTTGCTCATAACGCCATCTTAGCTTAGAATCACCCGCTCCTCCCCATGAAGCACTTACTGTTGCTACGATATCTCCTGGCTGTAATCTCTTTGGTTTTATTAACATATGAATTCCGCCCCTACATAATGTAATGAACTACGATTATACAAACCGTAGCATTGAAAAATATGATGCATGACAGTAGTTTCTTCATCATCAATCCGTTTACCTGCTGATATTCAAGAATTTAGCAGTAGTGTTGAATATAGGAATAGTCGATTAATATTTAAAAATTACAGTATGCAACATTGCATGAGAAAAGTGGTTGTTATTTTTATAACATGTAACTATAATGGTTACAGGTTGGTCGTAGCCAATCAAAAAATAAAATCATCATGAATGGAGAGGTTACATATGGGTATGAAAAAATTAATTTTAGCAGGTGCTTTAGGTATCGCAGCATTATCAGGAACGAATGTACCAGGATTAGAAGTAACGAAAGCGAGTGCGGCTTCTATTGAATCGAATTTCTCGACGTTAGAAGGGCGAGTAGTAGAAGTAGATAACGGTGTAATTGTTGTGAAATCTAAGCAATATGAGGAGCCTGTTAGTGTGTATATGGATTCACTTTCAAATGTGAAAGTAGGAGACGAAGTAAAAGCGACTGGATCTATGATGCGTAATTTTACAGAATATATGGTTGCAACTGCAGTTGAAAATACAACAAACAAGTTAGGTATGCACATGAAAGAAGATGGCTCACCTGATTATGTAATTGGCGAAGTATCAAAAATAGGAACGATGGAAGATGAGGGAGACGGTTCTACTAAGTATGTCGTAGTTGAGTATCCATCACTAAATGGGAAGAAAGATAGTATTGACGTTTTCTTAACAAAGGGACAAGTATTTCATGCTGGTGAGAAAGTAAAAATTGATATGAAGTTTGTAGGATGGGGCGGAAGTTCTATTAACTGGAACACAGTTGATCATATCGAAAAAGTTCATGAAGCAAAGAACAATACGCAAAATAATGATGATGTATGGATCTGGTCTTAATAAGGCGAGTATAAGTCGTTATTTGCAATTTTCTCTAAACAACAAATGTATAAACCGAATATATATGTAGAGTAAGAACAAAATAAAAAGTACCCATCTAATTATCATGTGTATAACAATTAGATGGGTATTTTTTATTTACACTACCATTAGGATAAAAGGAAATAAATCATATATATGTATGATACATTTCACGAAGAAAGTTTACATGTGGACAAAGAATAAAGGCTGTTTATTATCTTATATTAAAATAAAGAAAGACCACTGTTCGATTTGAATATTCCACGATATAATGGTGAGAGTTTATATCTGAAGAAATATTTACATAAGAAGTGAGGTACTGTATGAAAAAAAGAACGACAGACATTATTTTTATTATTATTGGTGCATTTCTATTTGCGTTAGGTGTCAATTTGTTTGTTATCCCGAATGAGTTCGGTGAAGGCGGGGTAACAGGTATCACGATTATTACGTACTATTTATTTGAGTGGTCACCAGGTTTAGTCAACTTAATATTAAATGCGATTTTGTTAATAGCTGGTTATAAATTTTTAAACAAGATCACAACAATTTATACGATTATCGCTGTAGTTACGAACTCGCTATTTCTTCATTTGACAGAAGGTTGGACGATTACTTCTGATGAAATGCTCGTAAATGCTATTTTCGGTGGAATATTTATTGGGTGCGGGATTGGTCTTATTATTCGCGTTGGCGGAACAACAGCAGGTACTACCATCTTAGCAAGGATGACGCATAAATATTTAGGATGGAGCATTAGCTATGGTTTACTGTTCTTCGATTTAATTGTTGCGTTTTCATCTTATTTCATCATTGGTGCAGAAAAACTGATGATAACAATTATTATGCTATATGTAGCAACGAAAGTGATGGAGTTTGTAATTGAAGGTTTAAATCCGAAGAAAGCCATTACGATTATTTCTGATAACCCGAATGAAATTGCCGGGAAGGTAACTACCTTAATGGGCAGAGGGGTTACTGTGTACTCAGGTCATGGCTATTACACGAAAACTCCGAAGGAAATTCTTTATGTTGTTATTAATAAGCAAGAAGTAGTGAAGCTAAAACGGATTGTTCAAACTACAGATCCGGCTGCGTTCATCGCTATCCACGATGTTCGTGACGTATTTGGAGAAGGATTCGTTGATATTTCTAAAGCATAGAAATTACTTTTCATTAAAATAATCTTAATACTAAAACGTAAGAATTTATTTTGAATAATCTTTTTTCAAAATAGATTCTTTTTTATTTATCTTAAAATGTTGGTTTGTTTTTCTTTTTCTTGCAAAAAAACCAATTGTTTCTTAATGTAAGAAATGTAGAAGGATGAACAAGAGAGGGTTTAATGAAGATGATACATATTTTATTAGCTGATGATGATAAGCATATTAGAGAGTTATTACATTACCATTTACAAAAAGAGGGGTTTAAAGTTTTTGAAGCGGAAGATGGAAAGGTAGCGCAAGACGTTTTAGAGAAGGAAAATATTCATCTTGCGATAGTGGACATTATGATGCCGTTTGTTGATGGCTATACGTTATGTGAAGAAATCCGGAAGTATCATGATATACCGGTTATTTTATTAACTGCGAAAGATCAGTTAGTTGATAAAGAAAAAGGATTCATTTCTGGTACGGACGATTATATTGTAAAACCGTTTGAGCCAGCTGAAGTCATTTTTCGTATGAAAGCTTTGTTGCGCCGTTATCAAATGCTGAGCGCTGACATTATTACACTTCATGGAACGACAATTGATCGTAAAGGTGTTGAAGTAAAATGTAACGGGCAAACGATTTTGCTTCCTTTAAAGGAATTTGAGCTATTATCACAACTTGCTAGTTATCCTGGCAGAACATTTTCAAGAGAAGAATTAATTGAGTTAGTGTGGGGAATGGATTTTGAAGGGGACGAACGAACAGTTGATGTTCATGTAAAACGTCTTAGAGATCGTTTTTCAAAACGAACAGATGATTTTCAAATTACGACAGTGCGCGGACTCGGCTATAAGTTGGAGTTGAAATAAAATGAAATCACTATATTCTAGATTCGTTTTTATGACAGTCGGTATTATGCTTCTTAGTAGTATTATCGGTTTTTTATTAACGAACGTATATTATCAAGTGAAGTTAAAACCGTATAATAGTGAAAAGATTTTAACGTATGCAAAAGAAGTTAAGTCATTATATGAAAAGCAAAGTGAAGGAAATCAAGAGGCGTACTTGCATTCTATTGCGAAATTAGGATATGAAATTTATATTGTAGACGACCAAATGAATGGAAAGCGTATCGGCAACGCGTTTCGTAAAATAACGATAAGTGATGATACGGTTCGTAAAGTATTGCAGGGGGAAACGTTTAATGGTGTTTCCACATATCCAACGAGGCTCTTTATTACAGGATTCTTCGATAATGAATTAATTAATAGTGTCGGTGTACCGTTAAAACACGGTGATAAACAGTACGCTTTATTTATTCGTCCTGACATTCAGCAACAATTTGGTGAAATGAGAATTTTCTTAGCGGTTTTACTTGGTTTTATCGTGTTATTAAGTATTATTTTTATTGCGATTGCAGCAGGATATATCGTTCGCCCAATTCGTAAATTTACGAAGGCTACGCAAAAAATTGCGAGTGGTGAATATGAAATCGAATTAGACGTAAAACGAAAAGATGAAATAGGAACGTTGTCTACAAGCTTTCAAAAGATGACGAAAAGTATTAAAGAATTAGATGAGATGAGACAAGAATTTGTTTCTAACGTTTCGCATGAATTTCAATCGCCGCTTTCTTCCATACAAGGATTTTCGAAAACATTGCAAACAGAAAAGATGAGTGAAGAAGAAAGAAACCATTACTTACAAATTATCGAGGGCGAAAGTAAGCGAATGTCTAGTTTATGTAAACAGTTACTTACGCTAGCTTCTTTAGATAAAGAAGAAAAAGTATTACAAATAAAAGAATTCAATCTACAAAAGCAAATTAAAGACGTCATTTTTATGCTCGAATGGAAATGGCGTGAGAAAGATATCGCTGTTGAATTTGATGTGCCGGACATTACAATACAAGGTGATGAAAACTTACTACATCAAGTGTGGAGTAACATTTTTACGAATAGCATTAAGTTTTCAAATGATGGTGGGACGATTGAGTTTTTTGTCGAAGAGTTAGAATCTAGTGTCATTATCTCTATATCCGATAACGGGATCGGTATGGAAAAAGAAGAAATGGAACGTATTTTTGATCGTTTTTATAAAGTAGATACGGCAAGGGCAAGAAATGTAGAAGGTAGTGGCTTAGGATTATCAATCGTGCAGAAAATTGTTGAACTGCATAAAGGGGCAGTTTCGGTGTATAGTACGAAAGGGGAAGGGACGACTGTTCGGGTTGAACTTCCGAAATAGATGGAAGAGGCTGTTTGCGAACGCCTCTTCTTTTTTTGTCCGTTATTCTACATGTAAAGTGAAAAAATACGAGTAATCCTATTCTATAATTGGACTTGTTTGTGGAATAAGATTAGGAGGAAGTTTATTTGAAAATGTAGAATCTCTACATAGTTATAAGGATTTTATTGAAACTTTAACTATTTAGGGAGGAAATTACTTTGAAACGAGTTGACGTGTTATTAAACGTACTAGATTCAACATTCGATAAAGAGAGTTGGTATGCACCGTTTAAACATGCTATAGAAGGACTTACAGCCGAACAGGCTATGTGGAAACCATCTGGTGAGGCAACGAATACCATTTGGGAGAACGTTAATCATCTCATTTATTACAAAGAGAGGCTTGCTGCAAAATTGGAAGGCCATGAATGGACACATAATCTTGACGGTGATGACACCTTTTATCTTACTAAGCAATCTAATGATGACACAGAATGGAAGGAAGTCGTTGAACGTTCTGAAAATGCTCAGCGTAATTTAAGGCAGGTATTAAGTGCAATTTCCGAAAAAGAGCTGGAACAAAATTCATTAGAGGGGAAATTACTAGACATCATGCTTCACGATGCTTATCATACTGGCCAAATTATTCAATTAAGGAAAATGCAGGGGGCATGGCCATCAAATCGTTAACTGAACGTATTAGTTATTCCATTAAAGGGCGCTATTGTTGAATGGAATTTAGATTTTTTAAATGAATTTATTGTTATATATTTATTTTAGTATCTTACATCCAAAAGTAAACAAGCATAACCCCGTCCTAAATTTAGGACGGGGTTATGCTTGTTTGAGCTTTATAGCAAAAAGAAAATATTTTCTTTATTTGCTATAAGGCAGTACCTTTCACCTGTTCTTCCTTAAACCGAAGCTCAAAAGTATCCTCTGTAATCTTCTGTTCATATTCCGTTCATATTTCTTTTTTATGATAAGTGCATAGAAAGAAAGAGGAAGGAGCGAGCGAGATGTTTTTAGCTCTGCGTGAATTGAAACAATCAAAATTAAGATACGGATTAATCGGACTGATTATGGTGTTATTATCATTTTTAGTCCTTGTTATTTCAGGATTAGCAAATGGATTATCATATGATAATGCGTCATCGATTCAAAATATGGAGGCAAATAAGTTCGTTTTAGCAGATGATGCGGAAAATAAATTACTTCGTTCACAAATTAAGAAAGATGATGTAGATAACGTAGTAAATCAAGTAGGCGAGAAAGAGGCAGTTCCGTTTCGTGTGAAAGTTTCAACGTATGAAAAGAAAGATAGTTCGAAAAAGGTTGATGTCGCTATTTTTTCAAGTGAACGTGATACATTTTTAGAACCGAACATTGTAAAAGGTGAGAAATTAGGTACAGCGAATAATGAAATGGTTGCTGACGAATCCATTAAAGAAAAAGGGATCGATATTGGGGATACAATTATCGATCCTGTTTCAAAGAAAGAATTTACAATCGTTGGATTTACGAAAGACCAAATGTTTAGCCATACACCAGTTGTATATGTAAACGAAGATGTATGGGGCGCTATTTCACAACCAAATCAAAAAGATTATAGTGCAATTGCACTTAATACAGATAAAGAGATTAAAAATGCCCATGTTATTGATAAGAAAGAAGTACTGCAAAGTATTCCAGGATTTAAAGAAGAGCAAGGAACATTAACGATGATCATTGCATTCTTACTTGTTATCGCTGCGTTATTAATCGGTGTATTCTTCTACGTCATTACGTTGCAAAAAACACAGCAATTAGGCGTATTAAAAGCAATTGGTACTAAGAACTCGTATTTAGCAAATAGCTTAGTCGTGCAGGCGTTATTCTTATCAGTCGTTGCGATGGTAATCAGTATTGTTCTTGTACAAGGATTAGAACAAATTTTACCAGCAGGTATGCCGTTCTTATTAACAACACCGATGATTGCACAATATGCAACAATCTTTATCGTCATTAGTATTTTAGGAACACTTATTTCGTTATATCAAGTATTAAAAGTTGATGCATTAGAAGCGATTGGAGGCGGGATGTAATGACTTCATTATTAAAATTAGACAAAGTAAGTAAAGTGTACGGAGAAGGGAATACAGAAGTAACAGCCCTTCATCCGATATCGCTTGATGTGAAAGCTGGAGAATTTATCGGAATCGTCGGTCCTTCTGGATCAGGGAAAAGTACGTTATTATCAATCGCGGGTGCTTTATTATCGCCGTCAAAAGGGGATATATACATTCGTGAACAAAATATTACGCAGTTATCCGAAAAGGAAATGACAGATATACGTTTGAAAAAGATCGGTTTCATTTTCCAGTTCGCAAACCTTGTTCCGTATTTAAATGTGAAAGAACAGTTACTCTATATTGCAAAGCTGAAAAAAGACAATAAACAAGAGTCTGAAAAGCGTGCGGATCACCTATTAGCGGCATTTGGATTAGGAGAAAGAAAAAATCATTATCCAAATCAACTATCTGGTGGAGAAAAACAAAGGGTGGCAATCGCTCGTGCGTTCATGAACAACCCAGATTTAATACTAGCAGATGAACCAACGGCAAGCTTAGATTCAAAACGTGCGCGTGAAGTCGTTGAAATGATGAAACGCGAAGTGAAAGAAAGTCAAAAAGCAGCCATTATGATTACGCATGATGAAAGAATGCTTGATGTATGTGATCGTATATTGACGCTTAGAGATGGACAGTTAATATAAAGAAAAAGGCCAACCGCACATGCGGTTGGCCTTTGTATAATTGTTTTTAATAAGTATAATGGCTTTATTTTGAGAATAACGTTTTAATTTTATTTCGTGTTACTAATAAAACGCCGCCTAATACAGATAACATACCTAAAGCCATATTATTTGATTGCTCACTACCAGCGTTAGGAAGTTCTCTAGCGTTATTGTTTTTAGTGCTATTATCTGCTTGCGTTTGTTTCGATTGTGATATTTCATTAATTTTGTTATCAACATTTTGCTTCGTTGTATGTAACTCAGCTAATTTGTCGTCTATTTTTTTCTCAGTATGTTTAAAGTCGTTGATTTTAATATCTAAGTCTTGTTTTTTCTTTGTTAAATCGTCTGAAACAGTTTGTTTCGCTTGTTTAATTTCGTTAATTTTATTTAGTAAGTCTTGTCTAGCCTTTTGTAATTCAGCTAGCTTATTTTTCACATCTTGTTTAGCTAGTTCTAAGTTAGCAGAAAGACTATCTAAGTTTCCTTTAATTTTCTTAAGTTCTTCTAACGTGTTACCAGTATTCCGCTTATTTTCTTTTAGCTCAGCAAGTTTATCCTCAGCAGTTTGTTTCGCTT
This sequence comes from Bacillus cereus group sp. N11, assembly GCF_016483605.1. NCBI lineage: Bacteria > Bacillati > Bacillota > Bacilli > Caryophanales > Bacillaceae > Bacillus > Bacillus cereus group sp. N11. Next base: position 720,255 of record NZ_JAEHBN010000001.1, on the reverse strand, counting down.
TCTTTAACTCAGCTAATTTTTCATCTACTTGTTTTTTAACTTCCTTAAGTTCATTAACCTTCTGATCGATGTTTTCTTTATGTTGCTTAATTTCATTTACTGTTTCATCGACAGTTTGTTTATGTTCTTTAATCTCATTAACCTTTGTATCAATATTTTCCTTATGTTCTTTTATTTCAGCAACTTTGTCATCTACTTGTTTTTTATGCTCTTTAATTTCAGCGATTTTATCCTCGGCGATTTGTTTGTCTTGCTGAAGTTTTGCATCTAACTCTTGTTTACGTTGTTTCATTTCGTTAATTTTTTCATCAGCAACTTGTTTACGCTCATGTAGTTCATTCACCTTCGTATCAACATTTTCCTTAACTTGGTTAAGTTCATTCAATGTTTGATCAACGTTTTCTTTGTGTTGCTGCAATTTCGCATCTAATTCTTGTCTATGTTGCTTAATTTCAGCTAATCGATCTCCCGTACTTTGCTGAGGAGTAGCATCAGTTACTTCCGCATGAGCTGAGTTTGCGCCAGCAATCATTGCTAAAGCTAGTGTAGACGCAGCAATTGTTTGTTTTGTTTTCATATTTTTGTACCTCTTTTCTTTCATATGCATGAGCAATTTTGTGTAAAATTGAGCATATAGAAGTAGATTATTTTATTATTATATACCATGTTAGGCGCTTAGAGGAAGGATTTGCATAATAATCTCTTATTTTGGGATAGGGGACAAATCTTTAGCTAGATGAACAATTTCTACTATAGTAGTGTTCATATCTTTACTATCGTGAATAACAAACAAATAATCAGCCTTATTTTCTATAGGATCCACCACATCTTCATGTAGTGATTCAACCTGTTATCGATCGAGTACTTCTTTGAAATTAGAATAACCACCTCTAAAAATATTGGTACTTCGCGTGCTTCGAGCTACTCTTTCATAAAGCACATCATCTGGAATGTCAAAGTGAACGAGTATGCATACATATTCATTTTGTGGAATAATTCGTTTAATAAATAGAACCTTCCGTTTTTACTGCGATTAGAGTTACAAATAATAAGGTGTAAACTTGTATGTTCTCTCGCATAATCAACAATGAATTTCGAAAGACCGTGCTTAAATGTATTGGGGCCTTCAGTTGGTTGTAATTTCTCATAATGTGTGTTAATAAATTCTGCTTGGTTATCTTGGTCCATAACGAAAGAATGGGGTAACTCTTTTTCTAATACTTTTGCAAATGTAGTTTTTCCGCTGTGGGTTTTTCCTACTGTAATGATAACTAATCTTTTCATGACAGCCTCCGTTGGTGTTGTTATAAACTGGAATATTCTATGCAAGAAGGAGTATTCCTGCTTGAAAATACACATATTGCTAGAGTGAAGGTGAGCTGAAAACTTGACAAAAAAACTTATTTATGATATAATTTACCAATATAAAAATAAAGTGTATAATAGGGTTCTCCTGGCCAGGGGGACCCTATTTTTGTTGTGAAAATGAAGGAGAGTGTATGTGCGTGAAACAAGGTGAAGCAAGTGTAACGTCGTTAGTATCAGCTTTTGGAAGGGCATATCATAGTGAATTTGATAGTCCTAAAATCTTTGATGATTATGTAGCTAAAGATTTCATTTCACAAAAAGAACTTAACAATATTGAAACGAATATGGTTCAAGGGATACATTTTTTCAATAAAGATATTGCAGAGCAGTTTCAAGATAATCCGAAAGAAATATTAAAATGGATTACACAAGTTCAGTTATCACCAACACCTTTAGCACGTGCAGCATATTGTGAAAAGGTATTACTACATGAAATTACATTAGGAGCAAAACAATACGTCATACTCGGTGCAGGCTTAGATACGTTCAGTTTTAGACGCCGAGAATTAGAAAATAAAATAGAAATATTTGAAGTAGATCATCCTTCTACGCAAGCGTCTAAGAAGGAAAGAATAAAAGAAGCAGAACTTGAAGTTCCAAATAACCTTCATTTTGTTTCAATGGACTTTACGAAAGGATTTTCCTATGAACAGTTACGCAATGAAGGATTTGAAAATAAAAAGACTTTCTTTAGCCTTTTAGGTGTTACGTACTATTTAACGAAAGAGGAACTTACTAGTTTATTAGAATGTTTATTCGAGATGGTTCCGGCAGGCAGTTCTATCGTTTTTGATTATCCCGATGAAAACTTGTTTACGGAAAAGGGACTGTCCAATCGAGTTGAAAACATGGTGAAAATGGCTGCGGTAGGCGGAGAACCGATGAAATCATGTTTTTCTTATGCCGAAATGGAAGCACTGTTAGAGAAGGCGGGCTTACTCATTTATGAGCATTTATCACCAGTGGACATAAATAAATTGTATTTTGAAGGAAGAAACGATTATTTAGAAGCTTTTGAGACGGTACATTATGTGCATGCGGTGAAAAGGTAAGAAATTAGTAGGCATGGGGAGGAATCTCTGTGTCTTTTTTGTATTAAATTTCCTGCCCTCGAATAAAGAACAGTAAAACCCCTAAGTATGTAGAACTTTGATTTTTATTACAATTTTGTAAGGTTAAGTAATAAAAATCGATAGAACGGGATATTAGAATGGGATACTCTGATTTATGGATAGAATATTCTGAAAAGAGGGTGAAGCAAATGAAGAATAGGCAAAAAGCATCGATAATATGCAAAAGTATTTTATGTTTAATGATTTGTATATTCATTACGAATGAAGTATGGTTTACAAATGTGGTGAGGGCAGAATCGGGCACGTTGACTAATAGAAGTATAGAGAATTTCAAAAAAAAGATGGATGAACAGGTACCAAAATGGCAGGAGAATTATGAGGTACCAGGGGTTGCAATAGGTATCGTACATGAGGGGCGTATTGCTTATACACTTAACTACGGTTATGTAGACAAAAAGACAAAAAAAGCGGTGAGTGATGATACATTGTTTCAAGCTGGTTCTATATCTAAAAGCCTTACAGCGTGGGGAATCTTGCATCTTGTAGATGAAGGTCGTTTATCACTAGATGATCCCGTTGGAAAATATCTGACCAAATGGAAATTACCTAATTCAGAGTTTAATAATAATGAAGTCACGATAAGAAGATTGTTAAGTCATACAGCAGGGCTGTCTGCACATAAAGGATACCTCGGGGTTGTACCAGGGAAACATCTTGACTCTATTGAGGAATCTCTGTCTGGAAAAGGATGGCTTAATGAACCAGTGGAGGTTACCAATAAACCAGGTTCAGAAACAATTTACTCTGGTGGCGGATATACAATTTTACAACTTGTAATTGAAGAGGTTACCGGAATACCGTTTGATCGTTATATGGAAGAACAAATTATGAAACCTTTAGGAATAAAATCTAGTTCATTCTTACAACGTCCTGAAAACCATAACCTTTCGAAAGCTTATGGATATTTTGGAGAGGAGCTCCCTAGTTACCAATTTACCGAACAGGCTGCTGCAGGTCTTAAGACAAATGTTACGGATATGATGACATTGATACTTGCAAGCATGGATGCAAATAATAAAGGGAATGGTGTCATCAAAAGTGAACATGTTGAAGAAATGCAAAAGCTAGTATTAGGGGAGAATGGTTTAGGTATATTTGAAAAAAAACTATCTAATCAATGGAAATTACTTTATCATTCTGGTGACAATCGAGGCTGGCATTCTTTTTATGGTTTCATTCCTAATACAAAGGATGGATTGGTAATCCTTACAAATGGTGAAGGTGGTATAGACTTACGACAGGATATTTACCACGCATGGATTGAATATGAAACGGGAAAATTACCTGAAAGTTACTTCTCTCTAGCTGAGCAGAGAAAAAACAACTCTATTACATCAATTGTTATTGGAGCCACACTTGGTTTATATTTGCTGCTATTTGTGATTAGATTGTACAAAGGTAGAAGAACTTTCATTTTTAAGCAAGAGAAGAGATCCTACATCGGATTAGTAGTTAGGACATTTTTACTTATTATTACTGCTATCCTCGTATTTTGTGCTGCCTATTTGTGGAGAGTTTTCAGCTTGAATTCCGGTAATACAATAAATTTTATTCTAATAATGGTATGGATTATAACATTATTAATTAGTGGATTTTTCCCGAAAATTAAAAGTAATAAAAAACAACGTATGAAACGAAAAGATTTAACATCAAAATTTACATGTATGTAATGTTAAAGGCTAGAAAGCTAGATTGGCGCGAATCTCGAATTGTGGAGTGCAATGAAAAGACAAAATCTCTTAAAAAACAATTAATTTTTCACTCCATTAGCCTTTACAATCTCTCCCTATAATATGAATTGGACAAGCACCTAAGAGAAAGCAGAACATGTCAGTTTGCACATTCTATTAGTAGGGGGAGAATTTGTATGAAAAAGACAGTTGCTTCATTAGCTGTTATGGCGGCATTATTACCGACATTTTCAGCACATGCGGAAGGGAAAGAGCAAGTCCGAAAATCAGCTACAACTTTTAACGTTATTAGTGATATTCAAGGGGATTTAGGGGACTTTGATCACGTGTTAAAAGATATGAACAAAGTGACGCCACTTTCTAGAGCGCTTATTATGAATGGGGATATAACGCCAACTGGACAGCAGTCACAATATGATGATGTGAAGCGTGTGTTAAACAAAAATAAACATCCGGAAAATGTATGGTCAACTGTTGGGAATCATGAGTTTTATGCTGGGAAATGGACAGCTGACGGGAAACTTTCTCAAAATACATGGCCAAATGGTGTAACTGAGGAAACGCTATTTAACCGTTATCTGAAATTCAGTGGGCAAGAAAAGGTATATCATAAAAAAGAATTAGACGGTTATCCGCTTTTATTTTTAGGAACTGAAAAATATATGAAATACCACGATTCAAAAATGTGGGACGAAGTATATATGAGTGATGAACAATTAGGTTGGCTTAAACAAAATTTAGAAGAGTATAGCCAAAAAGATAAAAATAAACCAATTTTCATTTTCTCTCATCACGTTTTACCTGATACGGTATCCGGATCGAAACAATCACCATATTTACAAGATTATTTAAACGTGGATAAATTGTACGATATATTAAAAGACTATCCGCAAGTTGTTTTCTTCACGAGTCATACGCATTGGGATTTAAACTTACCTGACTGGGCTGGTAAAAAGAAAATTAAAGGCGGAGATGAAAAAGGTTTCACTGTTGTAAATACGGGCGGGATTGAAACAGGCTGGATGTCAGCAGGACCAAATGGTGGAGAGAAAACTGCTCCTGATGGATATTCATTTAAACAAGGACTGCAAGTGAAAGCATACGGTAACGATGTTGTCGTAACGGCTTACGATTATAAACGTGATAAGGATATTAAGAAATTATTAGTTAGTGATTCAAAAGTTGCGCAAATGGCACCAAATGTAACAGCTGATGATAGTAAAAACGTAATTGCCGGTGCAACTGAATACATGGAGTACTCTATAGAAGGAACGAATGAGTGGTATACGTATAATAAAGCAAATCCTCCGAAATTTGATGGAGATAAAACTGTATACGTACGTCATAAAGGTGAAATGAATTTAGAGCCGGGATTAACGCAGTTACTTCGTTTTTCGGTAAATAAGTGATTGGAGGGAGCCCACATTTGAATGTGTGGGCTCTTTTTTGTTGATGAAAAATGGGTGCTTGTCTGTCGTTTTTTGTCGATAGATCGATATATTAAGAAAATCGTTGATATATTGCAAGTTACGATCGATATATTTGAAAAACCGTTGATATATTGTAAGTAATGAACGATATATTTAAAAAATCGTTGATATAAATTTCATGTACCGTAATTAAGTTAAAATCATTAATACGGTTTTACTTATCAAAATGAAATTCTAATACATTTTTAATCCAGAAAGATGACTTCATCATTTTTACATGTAATAATAGTATCGTTACATATATTGTGAAAGAAGTACAAAAGGAGCGTTACAATGAATTTAGCTAAATTCCCGAGAAAAAAATATACAGAATCATATACACCGATTGAAAAGTTAAACAATTTTTCTGAAGTACTTGGTGGGCCGACTATTTATTTTAAACGAGATGATTTACTTGGTTTAACAGCTGGTGGTAATAAGACAAGAAAGTTAGAGTTTCTAGTTGCGGATGCACAGGAAAAGGGTGCAGATACGTTAATTACAGCTGGTGGTATTCAGTCAAATCATTGCCGCCTGACACTGGCAGCTGCGGTAAAAGAAAAAATGAAATGTATCCTTGTATTAGAGGAAGGGCTTGAGCCAGAAGAGAAGCCAGACTTTAACGGAAACTATTTCTTATATCACTTATTAGGTGCTGAAAACGTAATTGTTGTACCAAACGGAGCAGATCTTATGGAAGAGATGCAGAAGGTAGCAAAAGAAGTAGGTGAAAAAGGTAGTACACCATATGTAATACCGGTTGGTGGATCAAACCCTACTGGCGCAATGGGATACATTGCTTGTGCGCAAGAAATTATGGCGCAATCATTCGAGCAAGGAATTGATTTCACTACAGTTGTTTGTGTAAGTGGTAGCGCGGGTATGCATGCTGGTTTAATTACTGGTTTTTCTGGAACGCAAAGCCAGATTCCTGTAATCGGAATTAACGTAAGTAGAGGAAAAGCTGAGCAAGAAGAGAAAGTAGCAAAACTTGTAGCTGAAACTTCAGCTCACGTTGGTATCCCAAACTTTATCCCGCGCGAAGCCGTTACATGCTTTGATGAATATGTAGGACCAGGATACGCTTTACCAACACCAGAAATGGTTGAAGCAGTTCAGTTACTTGCGAAAACTGAAGGTATTTTACTTGATCCAGTGTATACAGGTAAAGCAGTGGCGGGACTCATTGATTTAATTAGAAAAGGTACATTTAATAAAGAAGATAACATTTTATTCGTACATTCAGGTGGCTCTCCAGCTTTATATGCGAATACATCTCTATTTGCGTAAGTGTAAAAAGCATTGGGTATCCAATGCTTTTTTTGTTATATAGCGAATTTGTTAGAAGGTGAGAAGTGGATTACATGGGTTCAAATGTAAAATAATTCAGATATTGTTATAATCGATTGTTTAAAAATATTATGAGATGGACCTTAGTATGTATAAAGTTCGTTCTGTTTGCTACTGTTTTGTTTGATGTTCAGTATTTTATTACTAGATTAGCAAGTGATAAATTCAATAAGTTTTAAAAAGTTATAGGTGTTAGTTTGATTAAAGTATTGCTACAAATATTGACTTTATAAATAGAAGAAACCCAAACAATTTAATCAAAATGTTTGGGTTTTAATTTTAGATTCTTTACATTTTTATAAAAAAGATTGATCGTTTTATGTGGCCTACTTAAATATTTTGTCATTTTTAAAAAAAGTTCATTTATATATTCCTTCAAAATCTTATTTACATGTGTATAAAGGATTTAGTCAATAAAGAAGATTTAAAATGTTATGGTGAGAAAAGGGAATTGTTAAAAAGAGAATATCTATTCGAAGAGTTTGGCAAAATACTGCAAGGATAAAGTATTCTTGTGCAGATATGCAAACGATTTAAACGAATCAATGAAATTTATAATGAGGGAGCAAACAAATATATGAGTGAAACATTACATAAAAGAAAACCACCATATTTAATGCTTGTAATTCTTTTTATTGGGGCCTTTGTTTCATTTCTAAATAACTCGCTTTTAAATGTAGCTTTGCCATCAATAATGAAAGATTTAGACATTCAAGATTATTCAACAATCCAGTGGCTTTCTACAGGATATATGCTTGTTAGTGGTATATTAATTCCGGCATCAGCATTTTTAATAACCCGCTTCTCAAATAGGAGCTTATTTATTACATCCATGGTGATTTTTATTTTTGGTACTGCCTTAGCGGCTGTAGCACCGAACTTTGGTTTATTACTTACTGGCCGAATGGTTCAAGCAGCAGGTTCTTCAGTCATGGGGCCTTTGTTAATGAATATTATGCTAGTAAGCTTCCCAAGAGAAAAACGGGGAACAGCAATGGGGATTTTTGGATTAGTTATGATTACAGCTCCAGCAATTGGACCAACACTATCAGGTTATATTGTAGAGTATTATGACTGGCGTTTGCTTTTTGAAATGATTTTACCGTTAGCAATCATTAGCTTACTATTAGGGATTTGGAAATCTGAAAATGTCATGAAACAAAACAAAAATGCAAAACTTGATTATCTCTCATTATTATTATCTTCTATCGGTTTTGGCGGTTTGTTATATGGGTTCAGTTCTGCAAGCTCAGATGGTTGGACGGATACAGTTGTCGTAACAACTTTAACCATAGGCGCTATTGCCCTAACTGCTTTCATTATCCGTCAATTAAAAATGAATGAACCGTTATTGGATTTACGTGTTTACAAGTACCCAATGTTTGCACTTGCATCTGTAATTGCAATTGTCAACGCGGTGGCCATGTTTTCAGGTATGATTTTAACACCAGCTTATGTACAAAACGTCCGTGGCATTTCGCCGCTGAACTCTGGGCTGATGATGCTTCCGGGTGCGGTAATAATGGGGGTTATGTCACCAATTACAGGTAAACTATTTGATAAATATGGCCCTCGGATTCTTGGCATAGTAGGACTTTCCATTACAGCTGTTTCAACTTATATGCTGGCAAACCTGCAACTCGACTCTAGTCACACGCATATTATTCTTATTTATACACTGCGGATGTTTGGGATGGCGATGGTGATGATGCCGCTTATGACAAATGGTCTTAATCAATTGCCAACTCGCTTAAATCCGCACGGTACAGCTGTTAATAATACAGCTCAACAAGTGTCAGGTTCGATTGGTACTGCTATTCTTATTACGATTATGAATTCTGTAACAACAACAAAAGCTGAAAGTTTAATGTCTGATGTAGATCCAACAACCTTCACAGAAGCTACGAAGGCAATGTTAACGCAGAAGGCTTTATTATCCGGAATTCAGCATTCATTCTATGTAGCGCTTGGCATGAATGTTGTTGCACTGCTATTAGTTTTTTTCGTTAAACGTGTAGATACAAGTGCGGAAGCAGTCGATAGGTTAAATCGTTAAAGCAAAAAAACTCTTGATAATGATTCCTATAAGTTTCTTGCTGATTAGTTAGGCTGTGAAGAAATACAATTTTTTGTTGCTAAGGCGTCGGTATTTAAAGTTGGAAAAGAACCAGTGAAATAATTATATATAGTAAAAAGGATCTGATATTCATATCAAATCCTTTCAGATTGAAGACAAACACATTGTTCAATTAAATAATGTGTTTGTTTTTTATCTATTTCTCTATCCTTCTCAACCTTTTTATTCGGTGTTTTTTTATTTTTACTCAATATTTTCTACATGTAAACACTTAGTTTCACAGTAATAGCCTTTGCCACCAACATAAACTTTTTCTATTTCATTCTTGCTATTGGTTGCTAATTTAACTAATATTTCGGAAGGCGAGTGTAAAGAATAACCTTGTTCAAATACATAGACTTCTTTTTGTAAGTAGTGCTGTTCATAAAGGTAGCAAGCTAATGCACCGTTTGAAGTTCCAGTCGCTGCTTCTTCATTGATATCGTATAGTGGAGCAAAGTTTCTGCATATAATTCGATTGTCATTAAAAGTATATAGATGCATCCCGACAACATTATAATACTTGCTGATTTTTTTAATTTTTTCAAAATTAGGTTGCATTGTATGTAATTGTGTTTCGCTTTTTATAGGAATTAAAATATCTTTTAAGCCCGTGGAGACAATTTGAATTGGGTATTTATTGTCTATATCTTTAATGTCAAAGCAGTCGATAAACTCATTTGGAGATATAACATCATAGAATATCGGTTCGTTTTGTTCCATGAATATGATGTCCTCTTTTATGGTAATAGTAAGAACACCGCTGTTCGTTTCAATCGTATAGCGATTCTTGAAAAGTTTATTTAAATGCATCAGTATCGTGAAAGAGCCAATTGTGGCATGCCCACATAAATCAACTTCTTCTTTTGGTGTAAAATACTCAATTTTATAATCAGCAATTTCAGATTCTGATATAAATGCGGTTTCCGCATAGCCCAGTTGTTTGGCTATTGCCATTTTTTGAGTAGTGGTCAATGTATTCTCCATAAATACCACTCCTGCTTTATTTCCGCCTTTATGATCCTTGCTAAATGCACTTGCAACATAAACAGATATTTTCATAAGACACCTTCCTCACTTATAGTAAATTGTAACATGGAAAGCACTACGTATAAATGTTGTTGGATAAATTTACTATAAAGCAAGAGACAAACTATTTTTTAGCATCGGAACTCTCTGGAAATAGTTTCACTAGTCAAACATTACTTACTTATCGTATTTGTTTGACTGGACATTAAAAACTATGGGCTTTCCAAATACTACAATCTTAAGCTCATCAACTTCTTTGTTTTGGGTGTTCGCTTTTCTTAGCTTGACGGATATGTAGTGCAACTGTAGCTGTAAAATAAAGTGTGATCAAAATATGTGGGGAGTTTTTAGATTATCTTTTAACACCAACATCATAATGCTCCAATTATAATAATTCGCTTCATTGTAAGTTAGTATTTTTTTCTGCAAATTATAAATCTAATGTCAACAAACAACTTAGATTACCAACCTTATAAGCAATATCATAATCATGAATAGTTAGGGAAAAGATAAAGTAAGGTAATCAATTACATATCTTTATCCCAGGCGATTGCTTGCTATCTTCTCTTTATTGAATGGGGTATTTTATCCCGCTATTTGCCGGGCAGTAAGACCCCCACCTCAAAATTCAGCGGAAGCAAAGAAGTTAGGTGGGGGCCCTGCTGCCCGTAAAAGCCCGATTGGTGAGGGCTGATTAAAGTTTCACTTTATTTTATGCTTTTTGAAAGGGTGTTTTTAATGGATAAAAAAGTATCTGCCATTCCTCAGCCGAAAACATATGGACCGCTGGGGAATCTCCCATTAATCGACAAAGATAAACCGACCTTATCTTTTATCAAGATAGCGGAAGAGTATGGTCCTATTTTTCAAATTCAAACTTTAAGTGATACCATCATTGTCGTTTCTGGACATGAACTGGTAGCAGAAGTCTGTGACGAAACACGGTTCGATAAAAGTATAGATGGTGCTTTAGCAAAAGTTCGCGCCTTTGCTGGGGACGGGTTATTTACAAGTGAGACTGACGAGCCTAACTGGAAAAAAGCTCATAATATTTTGATGCCTACATTCAGCCAACGGGCAATGAAAGATTACCATGCCATGATGGTCGATATTGCTGTACAACTCGTTCAAAAATGGGCAAGACTGAATCCGAATGAAAACGTAGATGTTCCGGAGGATATGACCCGTCTTACATTGGATACAATTGGTCTATGTGGTTTTAATTACCGATTTAATAGCTTTTATCGTGAGACCTCTCATCCTTTTATCACTAGCATGAGCCGTGCTCTAGATGAAGCGATGCACCAATTACAGCGACTGGATATAGAAGACAAACTCATGTGGAGAACGAAACGTCAATTTCAGCATGATATCCAATCCATGTTTTCTTTAGTAGATAATATTATTGCTGAACGTAAAAGTAATGGAAATCAAGAAGAAAATGATTTACTTGCCCGTATGTTAAATGTGCAGGATCCGGAAACTGGTGAAAAATTAGATGATGAAAATATTCGTTTTCAAATTATCACTTTTTTAATAGCTGGGCATGAGACAACAAGTGGATTGTTATCTTTTGCAATCTATTTTTTATTAAAGAATCCGGATAAGTTGAAAAAAGCCTATGAAGAAGTAGATCGGGTATTGACAGATCCTACTCCAACATATCAACAAGTTATGAAACTTAAGTACATACGGATGATTTTAAATGAATCGCTACGTCTATGGCCTACTGCTCCAGCATTCAGTCTCTATGCAAAAGAAGATACAGTAATTGGTGGGAAATATCCAATTAAGAAAGGAGAAGATCGTATTTCTGTTCTTATTCCACAGCTACATAGGGATAAAGACGCATGGGGAGACAATGTGGAAGAATTCCAACCTGAACGATTTGAAGAGCCGGATAAGCTTCCTCATCATGCTTATAAGCCATTTGGAAATGGTCAACGAGCATGTATCGGTATGCAGTTTGCACTTCATGAAGCCACTCTCGTAATGGGAATGCTTCTTCAACATTTTGAATTAATCGATTATCAAAACTATCAGCTGGACGTAAAACAAACATTAACGCTAAAGCCCGGTGATTTTAAAATTAGGATTCTACCCCGAAATCAAACTATCAGTCATACTACTGTTCTTGCGCCTACAGAGGAGAAACTGAAAAACCATGAAATCGAACAGCAAGTTCAGAAGACTCCTTCTATTATTGGAGCTGATAATCTTTCGCTGCTTGTTCTGTATGGCTCGGATACAGGGGTAGCAGAAGGTATTGCAAGAGAACTAGCAGATACAGCTAGTTTAGAAGGTGTTCAAACGGAAGTAGTAGCTCTTAACGAGCGAATTGGAATTCTGCCAAAAGAAGGAGCAGTTCTTATTGTAACTTCATCTTATAATGGAAAGCCACCAAGTAATGCAGGGCAGTTTGTGCAGTGGTTGGAGGAATTAAAACCGGATGAGCTAAAAGGTGTTCAATACGCAGTTTTTGGTTGTGGAGATCACAATTGGGCTAGTACTTATCAGCGGATTCCAAGATACATTGATGAGCAAATGGCTCAAAAAGGAGCAACGAGATTCTCTAAACGCGGAGAAGCGGATGCAAGTGGTGATTTCGAGGAACAACTCGAGCAATGGAAACAAAGCATGTGGTCTGATGCGATGAGGGCATTTGGACTAGAACTTAACAAAAATATGGAAAAAGAGCGCAGTACTTTGAGTCTGCAATTTGTTAGTCGTCTTGGAGGATCTCCTCTTGCCCGAACATATGAAGCAGTTTATGCATCTATACTAGAAAATCGTGAACTCCAATCATCCAGCAGTGATAGAAGTACGCGGCATATCGAGGTATCCTTGCCAGAAGGTGCTACGTATCAAGAAGGAGACCACCTTGGAGTGCTACCAATTAATAGCGAGAAAAATGTTAACCGAATTTTAAAACGCTTTGGATTAAATGGGAAGGATCAAGTCATACTGAGCGCAAGTGGGCGCAGTGTAAATCACATACCTTTAGACAGTCCTGTTAGTTTGTTTGACCTTATTAGTTATAGTGTCGAAGTGCAAGAAGCAGCCACTCGAGCACAAATACGAGAAATGGTGACATTCACAGCATGCCCTCCTCATAAAAAGGAATTGGAATCATTATTGGAAGAAGGAGTTTATCATGAAAGAATATTAAAGAAACGTATTTCAATGTTGGATCTGCTTGAAAAGTATGAGGCTTGTGAAATCCGATTTGAACGATTTTTAGAACTTCTTCCTGCGCTCAAACCGCGTTACTATTCTATTTCAAGCTCGCCACTCGTTGCACAGGATCGTCTGAGCATTACGGTTGGTGTTGTTAATGCACCTGCATGGAGTGGGGAAGGGACATATGAAGGCGTCGCTTCTAATTATTTAGCTCAGCGTCATAATAAAGATGAAATTATCTGTTTCATTCGAACGCCACAATCAAACTTTCAATTGCCTGAAAATCCAGAAACACCAATTATCATGGTGGGACCAGGTACTGGAATTGCACCATTCCGTGGATTCTTGCAAGCGCGTCGTGTTCAAAAGCAAAAAGGTATTAACTTAGGACAAGCGCATCTATATTTTGGTTGTCGTCATCCTGAAAAAGATTATCTTTATCGTACAGAACTAGAAAATGATGAAAGAGATGGATTAATCTCTTTACACACAGCTTTTTCTCGTCTAGAGGGACATCCAAAAACATATGTACAGCATTTAATAAAACAAGATAGAATCAATTTAATTTCGTTATTAGATAATGGAGCTCATCTTTATATATGTGGTGATGGAAGTAAAATGGCTCCGGATGTAGAAGATACCCTTTGTCAAGCATATGAAGAAATTCATGAAGTTAGTGAACAAGAAGCAAGGAATTGGTTGGATCATTTGCAACATGAAGGACGATACGGGAAAGATGTTTGGACTGGAATATAAATGATCCTTAATTAGATGAGTAATCTGTAACGAATGAACTTCTTTCGACTAAATGTTACTTTACAAAATAAACGTATGGATAAAAATCCCGTATTTTTTATGGAATACGGGATTTTTCTATTTTTTAATAAGCTGGACTGATATTGTAGAAAAAGAAAAAATCTCATATGAAACTAAATTAGAGTGTTACACATAGAGTAGGGCCGTTCTATTAAAAAACTAAGTTTGATTAAATAAATGCGATAAAATCTTGTCAAAAATAATGAAATTTCAGGAAAAATAAGGTACACTAGTCAATGGTTTTGGTTTAAAATCGATTGACGTTAATGTCTATGGGGGAAAAATTGATGAACAACAATACAGTAAATGAATCAGTTGAAGAAGTTCATAAAAAACGAGTAAGATCAAGAAAACGTTTTCCAAATTGGAAATTTATCGCAGCGGGTGTTGGTATAATTGCGCTTCTCGTTGGGGGAGTGAGTTATTATCAGGCAACTCACTTCAATTCGAATGTTACGATTAATGACACCAAAGTTGGTGGTATGAGTGCTGATCAGGCAATACAGAAATTAAAAACATCTGGACTAGCAAATAAAGTCTATGTCGATCAACAACAAATTTTAGATGAAAAAGAGACAAAAACAGAACTTACGGAAAAAGATTTGCCTCAAGTTAAGAAGTTATTAAAAAGCCAGTGGACATTTTTCCCTTCCTCAAAGGAAAAAAATTATTCAGTGCTACCGGAAAAGGCGGATCAGTATCGTAGTGAAACGATGAAAAAACTTGTAGAAGAAAAGCTCGTTTCTATGAATAAAGAATTAAAAGCACCTCAAGATGCTATGGCGAAGCTTGAACAAGGAAAAATTGTTATTTCGAAGAGCGTTGATGGAAAACAGTATGACGTTACTAGTCTATTGAAAGATTACGACAAGCAGAAATATAAAAGCGAAATTCATCTGAAGTCTACATACATACAGCCTATTAAAGAAGACGATCCAATTATCAAAAAAGAGGAGCAAGCACTACAGAATCTTCTTGGGCAGTCCGTTGAATATAAAGTACAGAATGAAGTGTATCCTTTAAAAGCGAAAGATTTAATTCAAAATGCCTCTATGTCAAAGGATATGAAAGTGACAATCGATGCGAGCGACATTAAGAAAAAGATTACTGAAATTAATAATGCTAAATCAACATTAAATAAAAATTTCAGCTTTAAAACCCATTCCGGTTCGGTTATATCAGTAAAAGGACAAGGCTACGGCTGGGCACTAGATGTTGAAAAAGAAACAAAACAAGTTCAACAAGCTTTTGAAAAGGGTGAAAAATCGCTATCTGCTTCTAATATTCACGGAAATGGTTGGGAGAAGGAAGGTATCGGTTATGAAACAACAGCGAATAACGGTATTGGAGACACGTATGCGGAAGTTTCAATTGCAGATCAACAAATTTGGATTTATAAAGATGGCAAATTAGCAGTCACAACAAATGTAGTAACTGGTAAACATAGCACGAGTGAAGATACATCACCAGGTGTGTGGTACGTCCTATATAAACGAACACCATACACGTTGAAAGGAAGCGCAGTAGGTAAAGCTGATTATGCAGTTAAAGTAGATTACTGGGTACCATTCACAAATAGCGGTCAAGGATTCCATGATGCTGGCTGGCGAACAAATTGGGCGAATAATGCCTATTTAACAGGGGGATCAGGTGGGTGTGTTAACCTTCTTCCTAATGTTGCAAAAACTGTGTATGATAATTTGAACACGTATGATCCAGTTATCGTGTACTAGAAAATAGCAATCTTGCGTGAAGCGATGTATGAAGAACTTAAATTAAAAAAAGAAGCAGAAAATCGTGAGTGATTTTCTGCTTCTTTTTTATTATGTATACTATGTACTTCTCGTGTGCGGGGGGAACTGTTAACTAGGTACATTTAAACATAACATGTGGTTATCAATTCAGAGAAAGGCATCTGATGGTATCTTTTCTTTATTTCCGAAAGGACTTTCTCAATATCATCATGGATTTTTATTGATGGCATTTATATATATACTTACTCATAAGAATAGAACTAGCTGAGTATTTACTGGGGGGATTAAGAATGAATAGGGATGAGACCTCATTACATCCTGATACGGGTGTTACGTCTGTCATGTTTGTTGAACGATCATTAAATGAAATTCGTTTTTGGTCTAGAATCATGAAGGAACATTCTTTTTTTCTTCGATTGGGGTTTAGATGTGAGGATACCCAACTAATCGAAGAAGCTAATCAATTTTATCGATTGTTTGAACATATTGAACAAATAGCGTATTCCTATACAAATGAAACAGATCCTGAGCAAATAAAAAGATTTAATTCAGAAGTACAACAAGCTGCAACTAATATTTGGGGATTTAAAAGAAAAATTTTAGGATTAATTCTCACATGTAAATTGCCAGGGCAAAATAATTTCCCACTGTTAGTTGACCATACAAGTAGGGAAGCTGATTATTTTAGAAAACGTTTAATTGAATTAAATGAAGGTAAATTAGATGCCCTTCCGGATGCTATTATTAAAGAAAATGTTTTCTTTTTAAGGATTATGGCAGACCATGCTAAATTTATTGGTCATCTTCTTGATCCATCTGAAAGAAAGCTTGTAGATACAGCACGGAATTTTAGCAATGATTTTGATGAATTAATGTATCAAGCAATTGACTTAGAATCTATGAAACCACAATCTCAAACAGTTCCTCTTTTAGATCAATTTTTAGATCAAAATCGTGTGTCAGTCACATCTCTTCGGGATTTTAAGAAAACGGCACGTGATTTAATTGAGCAATGTAAAATAAAGAGTATCATTCATCCATTATTAGCAGATCATGTATTTCGTGAAGCGGATAGATTTCTTGAAATCATTGATATGTTTGATGCTCATCTTACCAATATTAAATCACAACCTAGATATTAAAAAATAAGGAAAGATACTATTTTTCCTTAAGCTGAGAAGTTAACAATTTATTGTTAGCTTCTTTTCCTTGTGATTTTTAATATTTCCAAGCAATGTAATGAAGTATAATTAGCATATAAGCTACAAGAACAAGGCAAACAGCTTGTGAAAATAGATAAGTGATTTCCTTCTGCAAAGATGTGTCGCGGTTGTAGAAACAAAAAAGAAATGTCACTATCTGAAAGAACAATGTAGACGATCGGAATTAAAAATGTTGAATAAAATTGACAATGAATATCATTTGCATTTATTATGGAATCGTCCCATGTAATTGGATATGATTTTTGTGAAAAAAAGTCTACTTTTTTATTAATGTAATAGATTTCAATTAAAATGTCACTTTCAAGAACTATCACTAATTTTTTTATGAATTTAAACGTAGGAAAGGGTAAGTAAAAATGAACTGGAAAAAAGGCGGATTATGGATTATTATTTTTTTCATTGTAAAAGGTACGATTTCTACACTTTTACTTGTTACAGGTGCTAAATATTTTAATTTATCATATATGCAACTTTTCGTACTAGTACTGATCTTATTACTGATTTCTCTCATAAGTCGAAAATTACTTTATAGACATAAACAAAATAAAAAGCAAAAAGAGCTAAATATATAATGAAGCCCCAGAGACCTTTGGATTTCTGGGGTTTTACTTTTGGAAATTCATCCCGCTATTTGCGGGTAGTAAAACTCCCATCATTTACAATCTAGTAATAATTCATATAACCAAGAATACTTGGGCTAACAGATTTTATTAGAGTGCCATCATCTTTTTGTAACCGAATAGATTCATTACCGTTTCAGACTTATGTATGAATTCATAACCTAACAGTAAAAGGGGGATGATTGAAAATATGGCGAGTAATGAGGAATCAATTTGTCGACAGTTTGCCAGAATTATCGGTGGACAAGAAGGATTCGCCGGTGGAAAATGTGTAGCAACAATAAATCGGGAGGAAATACGAGCAACCATCTTAGGAAAGCGTTTTAGAGTAACAACTTCCTTCTCATTTGAATCAAGAGATCATAAAACTGGACGGGCATTATGTCTAGGCCGAGTAGCACTCTTGCAAAAGGAAGTTACTGAATTTGTTGCTACAATTATTAAACAAGGTATAATTGTTTCGTCTATACACAATGAATGGTTATGTGATGATCCGAATTTGATTTACGTTAATATCGAAGACGTTGATGATCCACTAAATTTTGCAAAAAAAGTTAGAAGAGCGTTATGCAAGTAACAAATTTCTTTCGTTAAATGTTTGATTTTATTAATTAGAATTTTTTGGAATAGATTTAAGTGAATGATTTTATAAAAAAGAAGGCGTTCCATATTTGGAATGTCTTTTCTTGATGTTTTTGCTGCTAATTTGGGTTGTTATATTATTTTAATTGATTATATGCTGCTTATTTTGTAACAACAAGAACTGGGGGAGGTATGTTAACTTGATGGCGATGAGCCCCGATTGTAGAAAATCTCCAGATTTCTATTAGCTGGTTAGTTGAAGAAGAATTTGTTCCACAACCATTAAGTTATTATCATACAAAAAATTCTTCTCCTGTAATCCCTTCAAATCGGTCAATCTCCGCGTCTTTTGAATTCCCTGAAAGTTGCTAAACTTAAGCTAAATAACTATACCCTCTCTAGAGAAATAATTAACATATCCTATGCAAGAAAGTTTAGGTAGCTAATAGCATATGTTTTATTGAAAGGGTGTGTTTGAATTATGGAAAGGCCGAATTGGGGAATTGGAGGATTAGTATTCGTTGGCTGCATGTTTCTTGGTGGAGGAGTGGGATCTATGTTAGGAAGTACTCAAACTGGATGGCTAATAGGGATGGGTACTGGATTTCTTGGGATGGCTTTAACGAGACTGATTAGAAAGTAATATAACGGGGATTCTTCTTCCGGTAAATAATGAAATATGTATGTAAGTAATTAATGCCATAAGAACTTTATAAATTATAGTTAGAAGCTTCTCTTTTGTATTTGTCTTTTCTGATTTTTTCCATACATAGATATGATTCTCAAGTCAGAGGATGGCACCTTAGGGTGTTTTTTTATGCCCTCTAAAAATATCTTAACATATAATAGCCGAGTTTTACCTTCAGTCGCCCAGCAAGCATAAAAGGAAAAACCCCTCATAAAGTGAAAGTTTAATCAGTGGGGTGTTTATCCCTCACTGATTATTAACACTCACCAATCGGGCTGTTAAGGCCCGTTACTGCGGGATAAAATAAAAATTCTGCACCATTTAAACTCTGGTAACAATACAAATGATCAAGAATAATTGAGCTAATAGATTTCGTTAGATTCCCATCATCTTTTTTATAATAGCATAGATTCATTACCGTTTCAGACCTATGTATTCATTCATAACCTAACAGTGAAAGGGGTGATGATGAAAGGTATGGCGATTAATGAGGAATCAATTTGTCAACAGTTTGCAAGAATTATCGGCGGACAAGAAGGATTCGTCGGTGGAAAATGTGTGGCTGCCTGTAGATATCAAATTTTATAAAATGTTATAAGAACATCATAAAAAGAAAGAGGATGAAGCGCTAAAAATTACTGTGATCATATTAAGCGGGGAGATCTACGGAACTTCTGTAGAATGGAGAAGAAATAGTCAGCAGAAATCACACCGGAGGAATGTATGGAATAGATTTTGATTTTGAAAACAATAGGTAATTCATTTGACAATTAAAATGACCTAATTTAATATATATGTCATAGCATATAAATAGTGAAACAAATACATTCACTGTGAATAATTGACTGGTATGCTATATCCTTTTATATCTTAATTTATAGAGGTGATCCATGAACTTACATGATTTAATAGGCTATCTTGTTCATCGTACTGATGTGAAAATGACTAATTATTTTACAAAGAAATTAAAGCCGTATGGAGTTACACCAGAGCAGTGGGGAATTATTAGTGTTCTTTGTAGCCAAAGGGGCACTACTCAAAAAGAGTTAGCAGAAGCTATTGATAAAGATCAAACTACTGTCGTAAGAATGATACAGTCAATGGAGAGAAAAGGGATTGTAAAGAAGGCTTTGAATGACCAAGATAGGCGTTCACATAACCTTTTTTTAACTGAAAAAGGTGACGAGTTAAAGAAAACCATCTTGCCTGTAGTGAAAGACGCTCACCATTTCGTTACGAGTAATTTGAGCAAGGAAGAGATTAAAGTATTACAATCATTATTAAACAAATTGTATGATACACGCTATTAATACTTGTTCCTTATTAATACTATGCTATTCATAAGGAACAAACTTTGTTTTATGTATTATATATGCTATAGCATATAATTTCGTTTGTTTAGAGGAAGGAGAAGGTAGCTTTATTTTCTATGATATCTGATTCAGGATCACTTTTTTACCTAGTACCAGTCGAATTTCTGCATTGTATATGCTATAGCATATAATTTTTACCCCTTTAAATATTGAAGCAATTTCCCTATGATCAATCTCAGGAAATAGGGTATAGGTAGTGACTACTACCTGAACAATACTGAGTTTTTATCAAATAATAAGAAAGGTGTGATTACTATTTTAATTTTCATCAATATTGTAAAAGTTTTGTTGTTTTTGTTCTTTTTAATGACAGGTACGAAAATTATATCTGGGAAAATGGCAGAGGAGTTCAAACGATTTGGTTTACCTTCGTTTTTTAATTTCTTAACTGGAGCTTTTGAGATTGTAGGAGCAATTGGAATGTTGATAGGAATTTGGATTCCAATAGTAGCTTTATTAGCAGGATTGTTGTTAGGTGGTACGATGCTTGCAGCTGCATTAACTCTTATTGTATTAGCGAGAGATCCTTTTAAGAAAGCAATACCTGCGCTTGTTTTGTTTGTCCTTAGTTTAGGGGTAAGTTGTTATCATATTTTTTAAACATAACCTGAAGCCGTTAAACTGTATGCGTTCAAGTTGCTAACATTTTGTAGTTTTTTTACAAATAGGGGGATTCTCAAATTAATGCTTGAATAATAATAGCAATACGAATTTAGACATTACTATCATTCGAATCATAATCAGTAAAAGAATGGAAAGGATTTTTATACAAAGGAATTCCTGATGAATTTTATATTAAAAATAGGAGTGAGTGAAAATGGCGTATTTATTACAAGTTGATTTTCCGTTTGAAGGTCCTTTTGGTGAAGAAATGGAAAAAGCATTTTGGGATTTAGCAAATAGTATTAACGAAGAAGGAGGATTCCACTGGAAAATATGGACTGAGAATGAAGAAACAAAAGAAGCTGGAGGCATTTATGTATTTGAGGAAAAACAAGATGCTGAAAAATACGCTGAAATGCACAAGAACAGACTTGAAGCAGTTGGTGTTAAAGATATTAGAGTAAGAATTTTTAACATCAATGAAAAGTTAACGGAACTGAATCGTGGGTATATTAAATAATTTCGACAATCGGAGCAAGCGTAAAAGGAGGGGGATAATCCCCTCTTTTTTAAATTCTTAAATTGATGGTGAGGGGACTTGCACAAAAAAATCCCTATATAAATAGGGATTTGTGTATCGGTATATTGTTCCTTGGAAAAGGATGTATGAAGTGTAATATATGAGAGTTCTTATATTTGTGAAAGTGACGTAAAAGTACTTTAAAGAAATTTTATTGAAATAATTTCTTCTCCTTTAATTCTTTCAGTCTGCTTTTCCTTAACGTCTCATGCCCATCAAGCTAAGAAAACAGATGAACCCAAAAACAAAAAAATCCTTCGCAAAATTTGTGAGAGAAAAGGAGAGATAAAGGTATTTTAACCTTATCTCTCTTTTTCTATATTAATTTATTTTCAGGTAAGGAGTTGATTAGTTATTACTAGTTATAAGAACGTGAAGAAGTGTTGATTGCCGGTTGGAACTGTTGTAAAGGTTGAGGGGGGAATCCAAGGGAATATCAGAGATGTGCATGATCATTTGGCGCAGGGTTATTAATCCATCTTCTATGAAATCGTGGGATTATATAAGCATTTATTATCCTGGAGATTTTAAAATAAAACCTACCTAATTATAGAAGTGATTTGAACGTAAGGAAATTGTAAGAAATGCATAAGAAAAAAGAAATTTTTATTATGTAGGATACAAATATAGAGAAGCACAAAAGAGGGAGGATAAATAGGATTAATTTATACGAAAACCAAACTAGTAATAAGCACATTCTAAATAAAAAAATCATTTATGGTACTAACATACATGTGAAAAAGAGAGGTTTTACCGTTTATTACGACAGTATGGTGCTTGTAAAAATAAACAATATGAAGATGATTTCTGTGTAATTAGTAAGAAATAATATACAACCGCCGATACTATATGAATAGAGGGGAAGAGTGTCTTATGAAAATATATAATTAACTCCCATTTGCAGATTCAGCACTTTTCATTGCCGGAACTCTTTATTATACCTAACACCAACCGCAATGATAAAAACAGGCTCCACTCAAAATATACTTAGTTCATTACAAATAAGTACTCAACTAGATCGTACTTCCGTCGAACAAGTAATGCGAGATACATTGCAACTTGGATACCCCCGGGGTACTCGCTAAAACTTCCCAGGGTAGAAAAACGTAGGGGTATGCAGCTGGTATATAGGATATAAGAACTAAGAACCGATGAAAACAGATTTTTACTTTCGCATTGGAAGTGTAACGACTTAAACAAATTTTTTTCTTATTTGCTTGGTGGCAATTACTGAAAGAACAGCAACTAAAACAAATATTCACTACAGTTTCTACAGGAAAGGGAGGAATCAATGGATATGGTCTAGGAATCTATGAAATTAAACTTCCTAACGTTGTCTCGATAGGGGGACATACAGGTGTTATTCCAGGATTTAATACTTTTGCTGGAGGGACACATGGAGGGAGGCATATGTTGACGGCAATTTGAACAGTATGGGTAGAGCCGAGAATCCTGGTCTTTTTAAAAGTATTTTACTTGTTGAATTTAGACAGTAGGGATAAAGGCGGAATAGTAGTTTATGTGATGTTTGTAATTGTACAAATAAAAGATGAAATCGATCATTTATCTAAGGAGGTATTTTTCTTATGGAAAATAAATTATCTGGGGTGTTAGCCGCTACCTTGGCTCTAACGATGAGCCTACCAACAGGAGCGCTAGCGTCTTCTAGCAGTAAGACTCCAGTTGTATCTAGTCAAGAAGTTGCTAGCCAAGATTTGGAGAAGATTGCTGCAGAGAACGCTGAACTACTCACGAAGTCCTATGAGACGACTAGCGTGCAGTATGCGCTGATTGATAATGGTAAACTTATTTTGTCGGGGCAGACAGGCAAGAATGACATAGAAGGGAAAGAGCCACTAACCAAAGATACTCTATACGGAATTGGTTCAACCAGTAAAGTATATACAGCTGCGGCTGTTATGAAACTAGTAGACGAAGGAAAAGTTGATTTGGATGCCCCTGTTGCCCGCTATATTCCTGAGTTCAAAATGAAAGATAAACGATATAAGCGCATCACACCGCGTATGCTGTTGAATCACTCCTCGGGTTTGCAAGGTTCCTCGTACAATAATGTATTTTTATTTAAAGATAATGATGCTTATGCCCATGATATCTTGTTGCAGCAATTGTCCAACCAAAACTTGAAGGCAGACCCTGGTGCGTTCTCAGTATACTGTAATGATGGTTTTACGCTAGCTGAGATCTTGGTAGAGAGAGTCAGTGGTATGAGTTTTACTGAATTTCTACATCAAAAGTTTACAGAGCCATTAAAACTGAATCATACGATAACATCGCAAGACAAATGGGAAGACGAAAAGCGGGCTGGACAGTATTCTCCAAAATACCAGGGACAGCTTCCGAGTGAAATGGTAAATGCGATTGGTACGGGAGGAATCTCTTCTACTGCAGAAGATGTGGTGCGATTCTCACAAATATTTATGGGACAGGGAAAAGAAATTCTCTCTAATAGAGCAGTCAAGGCGATGGAACAAGAAGAATATAAAAGAGGCATGTGGCCGGAAGATAGCGAAAACATGTTCAACTATGGTCTTGGCTGGGATAGTGTGAAACTATACCCATTCAGTGAATATGGGATAAAAGCGTTGACTAAGGGTGGGGATACGGTACTGCAACATGCCACATTGGTCGTGCTTCCAGAACAGAAGATGGCAGCAGTTGTATTGTCCTCCGGCGGCTCCAGCACGACAAATCAACTGTTGGCAAACAAATTACTGTTAGCTAGGCTTAAAGAGAAAGGGACAATTAAGGATATAAAACCAGATAAATCCTTCGGCAAGCCAGTCAAGGCTAAAGTACCTCAAGACGTGGTAAAAAAAGCGGGTTTTTATGGAAATATCCAAAGCCATTTCAAAATAGAAATTACGAAGAAGGGAGAACTGTTTTTACCAACTAAACCGAAAGAAAAATATGTATATACGGCGGATGGAAGCTTTATAAATGAGAAGGGTACCTCCAAGCTTAACTTCGTTACTGAGAAGAATGGAAAAGTTTATTTGAGAGAGAGCACATATGAATTATCGCCGGGATTGGGGCAAAATGTGTTGACTCAATATTTAGCCCAAAAATTAGAAAGCAATGTGTTACCGAAGAAAACAGCAGCTGCATGGGCGAAGCGTGAGGGGAGCAAGTTCTACCTCGTTAACGAAAAATTTAATTCAATGAACTATCTAGGACTACTAATGCCTCTAAACACACAAATTACGCTCAAGGATGGGTATTGGGACGGCAAAAAAATTACAGGTCCAAATTCGGCGACGCATCAAATTCAGATTCCCGTGATAAATGGGCGGGATACGACGGAAGCTCATTTCTATACAGAGAATGGTAATGAATATATGGAGATGGCCAGCTTTTTATACGTCAGTGAATCTAACGTAAAATCCCTTGATGCAGGTCCATTATCGAAAGTTACACTGCAAGAAAATGGGCATGCCAAATGGTTTACGATTCCGCAAACGGCAGCAGGGAAAACGATGACTGTGAAGTTGCCATCAGGAAGTTCATTCGCGGTGTATGATGAGAATGGAGTATGCGTCAATTTTACCGTCGTTAGTGACAATAACAAAGTGAAACTACCAGAGAACGGAACGGTTGTATTTGCTGGCGCACCGAACTCCGAATTTACAGTTGCATTGAACTAGCTACAACTCGGGATAGACTTCAATAAAACAGTGCGACATGGAAAAGATATTTTATTTGTATCTTAAGTATTACCTTAAATAATATTACATTTAAATTCTTAGCTTAATAGCAATGGGATAGCACCACATGTCTATCAACCTAAGAAAATAAATCAACCCCATGTCTATCAACCTAAGAAAATAAATCAACCCCATGTCCATCAAGCTAGTAAAAATAAATACCCCAAAAATAGTAAAATTGACATCCCCAGAGTAAAAATGTAAAAAATTATTGTTTAGGGGCAGCATAAAACCTTAGTTTGATAGCGATATGGCGCTACTCATAAAAAAAGAAATAGGAGAGAATATCCTATTTCTTTTTATTAATATAATAAAATGTAATGAATAGATCCAAAGTAATGATAATAATTAGAAGTAACAAGTGTATAAGTGCATCAGTTTTTCCGTTTAGTAAAGACTTTACAAAGAAATCCCATTCTGTTTCATAGGGAGGCTCTACCCAATTTCGTTGCAGTCCTAACACCATTCCATTTATGAAATAGACAATGCTTAATAGGATTCTTCCAAGAAATAAGGCAGTTGCTTTTATAGTCCACTTCTTTATCTTTATTATATAAAGGGTTGGAAATAGTATAAGCACCCAAAAAATAAGAATGTAAACAGCATTGATCATTCTCTATACTCCTAACAAAACGATTTTTTCTTAATCTTGGTGAATTTTCAGGGTGAAAGTTAATGGTGTTCAAACCGTTTCTGCACTTGGGAAAAAAGGAGACAGAATTCCGGCTCCTTTTCCTTTTCTATCTCTCCGTCTCAAAAAACTCAATCCACTCCCCATCAGGGCCAGCGAAGAATATGTAACGTGTTCCATCTGGTAATGTTTCGATTTCTTCTCCTAGTAAAAATGTTACGCCGTGTTTTTGAATTCTTTCAATTTCATCTTCTAATGAATCCACTTTAAAGCAAATATGATGTACTTTTCCTTCTGCTGGAAGAGAAGAGTTATAACCTTCGATGAGTTCCAGTATCGTTTCCTTCGATTCTTCCACACCTAAAAAGGCGAGTTTTAAATCTGGATTCGGGTGCCCCATACGTTTAATGAGCTGTAAGCCGACTACTTTTTCATAAAAAGTAATAGATGTTTCTAAGTTTGCAACCATAAGTCCAACGTGTTCTATTCTTCTAACTGGCATGTAGATTCCTTCTTTCTGAAAATTTTATATGTAAAATGATATTGAAAATTAAGAAAATAAGCAAGATAAAAACCTTACAAATTTTAGCGTGTTATATGGTATAGTGAGAAAGTATGTTTGGGGAGAAGGAAGGAGATTATACGATGAATACACCTACTCAAACTCCTTCATTATCGGCAACGATGAAAGAGTGGCATTATGCATTAGCATATGAAATTAAACATTGGAAAACGATAGGTGGTAGTAAAATTTCTATCATGAACGGTCGTTTTTTATATACAGATTATGAAAATACAGTGTATGTATTTCAGCTTATTTCGGAAGTAAGCTTACCTGAAGGTTCACCAATTCGAATTGAGTTCGATGGTGAGGAAGCGACAGGGGAAGTATTATCTGTACATGGATTAGAAATAGAACTGAAATTAAATGATTATATACAAGGTGAAATAAGAGAAGCGGTTTTATATAGTGAACCGTGGCAATTGTTAGAGCAACTGCAAGAGCGATTGAAAGAGGCACATAAAGATAAGCTAAAACGTAATCGTATAAAGCGTCTTGTTGATGGGACGAGCAGTCCGAAACATATTGAGAAGATGAAAAATCCGAAAAATGAATTGGCGTATCGTTCATTTTACAATCCGACAACGTACGTATGGGGACCGCCTGGAACAGGGAAGTCGTACAATTTATCACGTATTATTTCGGCTCATTACCAAAAAGGAAAATCGGTACTTGTGTTAGCTCATAGTAATGCGGCAGTGGACGTATTAATGAGTGAAGTAACGAAGCAAATTGAAAAGAAAAAGAAATGGACGCCTGGCGAAATTGTTCGTTACGGTTATAGTCAACATGAACATATACGAAATCATGAAACGTTACTTGCGTCGAAGTTAGTTGAAACGACGAACGGATCATGGGGTGAGGAAAGACTCTACTTAGAAGAAACACGCCAAGAACTTCGTGAAAAAATTTTATCGTATAAAGCAACATCTGCTGATAAGAAGCGTATACAAGAGATTGAAAGTGATCTTCGAAAGCAAAAAGCGAAAATTAAAGAAGTAGAAAAAGAATATATTGAAAATGCGAAAGTAATTGGTGCGACTTTATCAAAATGTGCAATTGATTCACTTATTTATGAGCGTACATTTGATTTAGTTGTCGTAGATGAAGTGAGTATGGCGTTCGTTCCGCAAATCGCATTAGCTGCTTCACTCGGAAAACGTATCGTCGTTTGTGGTGACTTTTTACAGTTACCTCCGATTGCGATGGCGAACCATGAACTCGTTCGCAAATGGCTCGGCGAAGATATGTTTTATCATGCCGGCATTGTTGATTCTGTAAATAAATCAGAAGCACATCCCAACCTTTTTATGTTGCAGGAACAAAGACGTATGCATGCGGATATATCGAAGTTTACAAACTCATTTATTTATAAAAATAGAGTATACGACCATCCGTCTGTTTCAGAGCGTAAGGAACTTGCGCAGCTACAACCGTTCGCAAATGAGGCAAGTGTTTTATTTGATACGAGCTTAATGGGAGCCTTTTCGTTAAAGGACGCTGCTTCTGGTTCTCGATTTAACATTATGTCTGGTTTAGTAGCGATGCAAATGATGTTAATCGGACTGTTAGATGGTGTGCAATCGATCGGTGTGGTTACGCCTTACAGGGCGCAGTCACGCTTTTTATCAACATGTATCAGGGAAATGTTGCAGAGAACGAAATATCAAAACATACCAGTTTTAGCGGCGACAGTTCATAAGTTTCAAGGTTCTGAAAGAGATATGATGATCTTTGATACAGTTGATAGTTATCCACAAGAACGACCTGGCGTGTTATTCTTTGACCATAAAAACCATCGCCTCGTCAATGTAGCAGTAACGAGAGCGAGAGGGAAGTTCATTCAATTATCGGATTGCCATTATATGCGTAAAAATCTTTCGAGAAAACAAGCGTTATCACAATTAACAGCTCATATAGAACGTCACGGGGATGTGTATGATCGCACGACATCCAGACAATTATGGGAGCGGAAAATATCGAAACGATTACGCTGGTTTATGGAAATGAATCCGGAGGAAACGAAAGGGCTATTAAAAGATATTTTAGCCGCAAAACGAAAAATCATTATTTCACTTCCAAGTACGAAGCAAGTAGATAAACGAGTATGGCAAGCGTTAATGCGTACAAATGCACAAATAACGGTTTATAGTGATGGACCAGTTCCATTAAAAAACATAAAGTTACAAAGACAAAATAAAGCATTCCCATTTGTATTAATCGATGATGAAATCTTTTGGGCAGGGGCACCACTCACATCTCAAATGATGTTTGAAGGTAGTACGGAATTTCCGTACATATGTGCAAGACTACAAGCACCTGAGACAATGGGTGTATTAAAAGGATTTTTAGATATTCGGTAAATTCGGATAGGAATTCCTTGACTTTTGTTTGGAATGAACTTAGAATGAAAATAATTTAATACAATTTTATGAAAATTCTTATCACGAGAGGTTGAGGGACTGGCCCTATGACACCTCGGCAGCGGATTCTTTACGAATACTGTGCCAATTCCAGCAAGGTAACTTGAAAGATAAGAAAGAAGCTCATTTTGACTGTATATACAGAAGCCTCTTTCTATCTTTTAGAAAGAGGCTTTTTTACGTGAAAATAAAAGGAGGAAGAAAAATGGGAGCGACAGGAGTAACGTCACAAAGAAAAACAATTGAAGAGAGCATAGAAAGAAATAAGGAAAAGTACATAAAAACAAGTCATGATATTCATGCGAATCCAGAGATTGGTAATCAAGAATTTTATGCATCAAGAACGTTAAGTTTATTACTAGGTAGTGCTGGTTTTCAGCTGCAGCATAATATAGCTGGGCATGAAACAGGTTTTATCGCACGAAAAAGTTCAGGAAAACAAGGACCAGTTATCGCATTTTTAGCGGAATATGATGCTTTACCAGGACTCGGTCATGCGTGTGGTCACAATTTAATTGGCACAATTAGCGTTGCAGCAGCAATCGCATTATCAGAAACGCTTGAAGAAATCGGCGGAGAAGTTGTCGTGTTTGGAACACCAGCAGAAGAGGGCGGGCCTAATGGTAGCGCAAAGTCGAGTTATGTAAAAGCTGGGTTATTTAAAAACATTGATGCGGCGCTTATGATTCATCCGAGCGGAAAGACAGCGACGACGAGCCCTTCACTAGCAGTCGATCCACTTGATTTTCATTTTTACGGAAAAACAGCTCATGCCGCAGCTTCACCTGAAGAAGGGATTAACGCATTAGATGCGGTGATTCAGCTATACAACAGTATTAATGCGCTTCGCCAACAACTTCCCTCAGACGTGAAAATTCATGGCGTCATTACAGAAGGCGGAAAAGCACCTAACATTATTCCTGACTACGCCGCAGCAAGGTTCTTCATCCGTGCAGCTACGCGAAAAAGATGTGCGGAAGTAACAGAAAAAGTAAGAAATATAGCACAAGGAGCAGCGTTAGCAACAGGTGCAAAAGTAAAAATTCATCAATTCCAAAATGAAATCGATGAACTACTCGTAACTAAAACATATAACGACATCGTAGCGGAAGAACTAGAACTACTAGGTGAAGAAGTAAATCGTAAAGAAAGAATCGGCATCGGCTCAACCGACGCCGGAAACGTCAGCCAAGTCGTACCGACCATTCACCCGTACATTAAAATAGGTCCAGATGACTTAATTGCGCATACGAATGAATTTAGAGAAGCAGCCCGTTCAGAATTAGGAGACAAAGCGTTAATTACATCGGCAAAAGCATTAGCAAATACGGCGTATCGATTAATTACGGAAGAAGGGTTGTTAGAGAAGGTGAAGGAAGAGTTTAGAGAGGCGCAGAGGAATCAGGGATAAGGGAATTAAGGTGCTCTTTTCGAATAGCAATCTAATTAATAAGTAGAGATAACAAAAAAGAACATTGAAATATCAATGTTCTTTTTTGTTTACTAATCATTGATTTTGTTGGTTTTTCTCATAAAGGAAAAACTTTTACTGTTAGCAGGAGATAATACGTATCCCTTTATCAGAACGACAATTTCTCCTCAAACTCACTCTTTAAAACAATTAAAGGAGATGATAATCCGAATTGCATTAACGAGTCTAAAAATGTAGCGAGAGAATCCATCGAATCGCTCATGACCTTCATCATATAATTAAATTCCCCGCTAATTCGGTATAAATCTGTTACTTCAGGAGCGGCATTACAATATTGGATAAAATCAGAGCATTGGCTCGTTTTAAACATGATGAATGCTTGAATGTTTTTATTAATTTTGGAAGGCTCAAATTTTGTTCGGTAAGCTGCGATAACTCCTTGATCTTCAAGTTTATTCATACGTTCCTTTACAGCAGGCTGCGTCATGGATATAATCCGTCCTATTTCTGAAACAGAAATTCTTGCATTTTCATACAACAAGTTCATAATTTTATGGTCAATTTCATCCAATTTTACTGCGTTTTGCATTGTGTAGCCTCCTTATTTTGTTTTTTAAGTGAATCACAAATTATAACTATAATATCATAAGTGAATGAACTAAATTACCTATAAATCTATATTTAAAATGATTGGTGTTTGCATGAAAATATAAGTATAGGTTTTTATCAAACGAAAATTTAGGAAGGATGGAAAAAATGAAGAATCTTGATGGAAAAGTAGCGTTAGTAACAGGAGCGAGTCGCGGCATTGGCCGTGCCATTGCAATGAGATTGGCGAAAGATGGTGCATTAGTTGCGATTCACTACGGCCGAAATAAAATAGCTGCAGATGAAACGATTAGTGAGATTGAATCTAATGGAGGAAAAGCGTTCTTAATTGAAGCTGAGCTCAATTCAATGGATGGTGTCAAAAAGCTAGTAGAACAATTAAAAAATGAATTACAAATAAGAGTTGGTACATCAGAGATTGATATTTTAGTAAACAATGCAGGGATAGGTACACAAGGAACGATTGAAAATACGACAGAAGAATTTTTTGATGAAATTATGGCCGTAAATATTAAGGCGCCATTCTTTTTAATTCAGCAAACATTACCGTTACTACGAGCAGAGGGGCGCGTTATTAACATTTCATCAGCTGAAGTAAGACTTGGTTTTACAGGATCCATTGCATACGGTTTAAGTAAAGGTGCACTCAATACGATGACACTTCCTCTAGCTAAACATCTTGGAGAAAGAGGTATAACAGTGAATACAATTATGCCTGGATATACGAAGACTGATATGAATGTGAAATTGCTAGATAATCCGGAAATACGAAATTTTGCTACGAATTCATCTGTGTTTGGACGAATAGGGCAAGTTGAAGATATTGCAGATGCAGTAGCATTCCTTGCTTCTTCTGATAGCCGCTGGGTAACGGGGCAGATTATAGATGTTTCTGGAGGGTTTTGTTTATAGGGGCACTACTCCATACCCATCAAGCTAATCAAGCAAATTACTAGATATGAAACGATTCTTGTTTCATAACTAGTAATTTATAGAAAGGTAGGCATGCTAAAGAAGCCTATTAAAACGTGATTTTTTCGCTAGGCAACTTGAATAAGGGAGCTATTTTTAATTATTCGTAATCTAAAATAATCAAATTTTATTTTACAGTAACAATAAAATAAAGTTATTGACCACGCGGTACAAAAAAGAGTATTCTATTCATGTTATCTTTAAAATGAGAGGAGGATACGATTGAATAAACGCGGCAGACCTCGAGAGTTTAATTATTCCTCAATTGTAGATGTTGCAATGAAAACATTTTGGTTAAGAGGATATGAAGGGTGTTCTACACAAGATTTATGCAGTGATACAGGACTTGGAAAAGGAAGTTTATACAATACTTTCGGTAGTAAACATGAACTGTATAAACAAGTATTAGAACGCTACCATGAAATTGGGATTAGGGAACAAAGGAAATTGTTAGATACTCCAATTCCAGTTAAAGAACGATTAAGTAATTTTTTTGAATGGGCATTGAAAGAAGATTTTGAGAATATTGATCAAAAAGGATGTTTATTGATTAATGCCAGTATAGAACGTGCTAAAAACGATTTAATGGTACAAGAAATTTTCTCGAAGCATGTTGAACTTCTTAAACAAGCTATTGAAACAGTGATGGAGGAAGGATTGCAAACAGGTGAAATTTTAAAGAAGCAATCAGCTGAGGAATTAGCTAGTCTGCTTTTAAGCAGTTATTACGGATTCCGTGTTCTTAATGTATCGATGCAAAATCGGTTGTTGTCTGAACAAGTTATCAAAGGAACAGTAGAGTCTATTTGTGGCGCTTAGTGCGCTCTTTTTTCGCACTATTTTTGTACCAATCATTACAATAATGAATAAGGAGTGTTTTTATGCCATCGATTATTTATTTATTAGCTTTAGCAATCTTTTGTATGACTACATCAGAATTTATGGTTGCAGGTATGATGAATGAACTTGCTCTTGCATTCCAGGTTTCTGTATCATCTATTGGGTATTTAATTTCAGCTTATGCAGGAGCAATGGTAATAGGAGGCCCCATTTTAACTGCAATCCTCTTACGAATACGCAGCAAACAAGCATTATTGTTTTTAATGTTCGTATTTTTAATTGGTCAATCGCTCGGAGCCATTGCTTGGAACTATAATATTATGATGATTTCACGTATTATAACTGGTATTGCTTCAGCTTCAGCTTTTGGAGTTGCGATTTCCTTTTCTGCAACATTGGTTCACTCTGATTCAAGGGGAAAAGCTGCATCAATTGTACTTGCAGGTTTAATGTTCGCAACTGTATTAGGTTTACCTATAACAACCGTTATTTCGCACTATTTTGGCTGGCGTATTAGTTTTGGGGCTGTTTCTGTTCTTGTGCTAGTATCAGGGATTATGATTCAACGGTTGTTACCATCATCTTCAAATAAAGAGCAATTAAGTTGGAAAGATGAACTTCTGCGATTTAAGAATATTCATCTTTGGGCAGCGTACGTAACAAGTATGTTCATTATTGGTGGTACGTTTGCAGCATTTAGTTATTTCACTCCGATCTTTACAAATATCACAGGCTTTTCAAGTGCAAGTATTCCATATTTACTTGCTCTCTATGGTAGTGCGACGGTAATTGGGAATATAATAATTGGCAAGTTCGCTGATAAATTTACAATGAAAATACTTATGGGTGGATTAATTATATTAATCATAGCGTTGTCTTTATTTGCTTTAAGTGCAGAGAATAAATACATTGCAGTTATTTCTACGATTTTTATTGGTTTAACTGGTGTAGCATTGAACCCAGCTATGGTTGCGAGGGTGATGAAAACAGCTAGTAATGGAATAATGATAAATACCGTTCATAGTTCTTTTATTACGCTAGGTATTGTTATTGGTTCGTCACTAGGTGGTCTTGGGATCAGTAAAGGATATGGTTTTGTATCTCCGCTATGGATTGGAGCTTGTTTAGCTATCCTTGGGATAATTTCATTATTCCCATATTTACATAAAGGAAAGGCAGATTAAGATGTTTAAAATTTCTTTATATGGGGGAGCACCACATTACTAGCTTGGTAGTACCACACATCCATCAACATAAAGGACTATTTTTGAACTTGATATTTATGAAATATGCACCCGAAAATTTATAGTAATAATTCTAATGTTACCTCTCTAGTTAGTAGGATATTTTTTCTTAATATATGCATACTAAACATACTATAAAAAGTACATAGAAAGTGAGAGAATCATGGCTAAATTTTTGAGGCGTTTAAAATATAGAGATAATCCTAAGTCATTTCCAATACGAGACAATACTCATTTTCAGGAAAAAAATATTGAAGACGCCCTCTTAGACGCTGATTTAACCAAAAACATAGCTAATATTCAGAATATATTTCGTCAAGCGCCTGATTTAGTAATTCGGCGGTTTCAAATAACAGTAGATGGATTAGAAGCAGCTTTAGTATATTTGTCTGGATTAACAGATAAAGAATTGATTCAAAATCATGTTCTAAGTCCTTTGATGAATAGTGATTTTAATACCAATACAGAACTTCCAATTCCATTAGGACAAATTAAGATTATTAATACATTGAGTCAGATTGAAAATGCTATTTTTGGGGGAGATAGTGTTTTATTAATCCACAGTCGAACAACAGCACATCAATTGGATACAAAAGGATGGCCACAAAGAAGTGTTGAAGATGCACATAACGAAATAGCTCTAAAGGGTGCACATCAAGCATTCATAGAAACTGGAAGTCAAAATATCGCAATGATTCGAAGATATATTCCTCATCGTGAATTAGCGATAAAAGAAATAGTAATTGGTGTACGAAGCAAAACCAAAATTTCTATTTTATATTTGAAAGATGTAGCTTCTGAAGATGTGCTGAAGGAATTAGAAACACGAATTCAAAATATTACAATCGACGCTGTGACTAGTAATGGCGAACTTATAGAATTCATTGAAGATCACCCTTACTCGCCGTTTCCGCAATTTATATTAACTGAAAGACCTGATTTGGCTGTATCTCACATTTTACAGGGCAGATTTGTAACTGTAATGGATCATTCACCTAATGTATTAATTACTCCAACAAATTTTATTTCCTTTTTTCAAGGAGTTGATGATTACGGTACAAGGTGGTTAGTTGCTTCGTCTATTCGGTTGCTTCGTTTTATCGCTTTTATGGTTGCTTTATTTCTGCCGGCGAGTTATGTTGCGTTTATTTCCTTTAATTTTGAAGTTATTCCTGTAGAGCTATATTTATCTATTGCTGAATCAAGAACGCGCGTACCCTTTTCTCCAGTTATGGAAGCATTACTTATGGAAATAACATTGGAAACGATGAGAGAAGGGGCTTTACGGATACCTACTCCGATTGGTCAGACAGTTGGAATTGTAGGTGGTATTGTCATTGGTCAGGCGGCTGTTCAGGCAGGAATTGTAAGCAACATTATGATTATTGTTGTCGCTGTTACCGCGATCTCTTCTTTTGTTATTCCTAACTATGATATGGGAGCGTCAGTAAGACTTTTACGTTTTCCAATGATGCTAGCAGCTGCCTTATTTGGAATTGTAGGACTTGTTATCGGGTGGATGACTTTAATTGGGCATCTAAGTAGTCTTAAATCGCTAGGTACTTCTTACGGAACACCATTAGCACCCTTTCGTTTTGCAGATATGAAAGATGTTTTTGTACGCTTTCCTTTATGGACAATAAGAAGGCGTCCTAAGGGGAATGGAACCAATCAAACTATTCGACAAGGAAAGAATCGTAATAAAAGGTGAAATTATGAAAAAGTATGCCTATAATGAAATCACTCTTATGCAGTATATTATTTTAATTAATGGAGTGCAGGTGGGCACTGGCGTTTTATCGCTTCCACGTGTGCTTGCAGAAAAGGCTGGAACAGATGGATGGATAGCTATATTGATTGGTTGGATTTTCTCCACAATATCAGGTGTGTTTATAGTGAAAACAGCTGCAAGATATCCTGAGGATACGATTTATGATATTCTTATACGATTGTTTGGAAAAATAGTAGGGAAAGCATTGGTTGTTATTTACATGATGTACTTCGCTTTTTATTCTTGTATCGTTCTTATAAACGCTATGCTTTACCTTAAGGGATGGCTTCTCCCGAAAACGCCTGACTATATCGTTATCTTTTTGTTTTCGATTCCTACCTATTTTGTTGCACGTAACGGTCCTAGTATTTTAGGACGATACGCCGAACTTTTTTTTTATATGGCGCTTTGGATTCCGATATTTTTTTTAATCCCTCTTATAGGGAATGGAAGTTGGATGCCCTTCTTTCCGCTTTTAAAAGAAGGATGGAAACCTATATTAACCGCTGTACCAAGCACTGTTTATGCTTATTTAGGATTTGATATTGCTTTCTTTTTATATCCATTTTTACAAAAAAAACAGTATGCAGTCCATGGAATGGTTATAGCAAACACCTTAACGATGTTATTTTATTTATTTGCTACTATTGTTTGCTTTGCCTATTTTAGCCCTGATAGCATTACGCAATATAATCAACCGGTACTAAATTTACTGAAAGTAATTGAGTTTCGTTTTTTAGAACGTTTTGACATGATTTTATTGGCTGTTTACTTAACCATTGTTTCCACATCATGGATTCCTGCCCTATACTGTTCTGTATTTTGTTCAAGCCAATTACTTGGAAAACAAAATCACAGCTCTCATGTAGTTGTTCTCTTATTACTTATTATCGGATTCACATGTTGGAGTCATCCTAGTTGGAATGAATCTGAAATTTGGCAACAGGTATTATCGAATGTTGGATTAGGGGTAACATATATATCACCTATTATTTTATGGCTGTATTGCTGTCTATATGAGAAGTTTCGCCAGGGGAGGGTACATTGAAAAGAAAAGTACTATATTGTATTTTGTTATTGGTGTTCATGATGACTGGATGCTTCGATCAAAGAAATGTTGAAGATGTTTCTCTTACTCTTATTCTTGGTATCGATTTAGATCGTAATGATAATTTATTAGTGTATATATCAAGCCCTGTTTTCAATAAAGAAGCAAAAATAAAAGAAGAAACAACTGGTGTGAAATCTGCTACGGTCCGAAAAGCTAGAGACCAATTTGATGCTACGGTTATGGCGCTTACTGCGGGAAGTAAAACACAGGTTATTTTAGTTGGAAAAAGGTTACTGAAACAAAAAAACTGGGAAAATTACCTCGATCCATTTTACCGTGATCCAAAAAATACAGTTACTGCAAGGGTTCTCGCTGTAGATGGACCTGTTTCGGACGTTATCTTCTATAGCCCAAAGGATAAGCCACGACTTCCTATATATTTAACAAAACTAGTTGATACGGCTTTTTTAAGAAATATCACAGTAAAAACAACTCTTCAAGAACTATATGAGCAAAGAGCAGACAAAGGGCTAACAGTAAATATTACTGAAGTGAAAAAAAAGAATAAAATATGGGTGACAGGTACAGCTTTGTTGGATGAAAAAGGAAAATATAAATTAACGCTAAAACATGATGAAAACAAGCTTTTACGCATTTTGCAACAAGGAACTGCAGGGGAGTTACCATTTACAGTTCCAATTAAGATAAATTCGGATGGTCAAGATAAAGATTTAATAAGTTTTACTGCCTATGGTATTGAAGTAAAGACAAAGGCAAGATATGATGAGCATTTTATATTTAATGTAAATGTAAAGATGAGAATCGGTATTACAGAACGACTTTTTACCTTTAATACAAGAAAGGACGCAGCAAAATTACAAAAGGCGATTGAAACTAAGTTGGAAGCTGATTT
This sequence comes from Bacillus cereus group sp. N11, assembly GCF_016483605.1. Classification (NCBI taxonomy): domain Bacteria; kingdom Bacillati; phylum Bacillota; class Bacilli; order Caryophanales; family Bacillaceae; genus Bacillus; species Bacillus cereus group sp. N11. The sequence continues at coordinate 682,510 of NZ_JAEHBN010000001.1, read as the reverse complement.
CAAGCAATTAATACAAAAAATACAAACCGCCAAAATTGATCCTATTGGGCTTGGAGGATATGCAAGAACATACACATATACTGAATGGAAAAAAATACAAAATAATTGGGGTAACGAATTAGCAAAAGGCGATGTAAACGTCAAGGTTAACATTAAAATTGCCGGAATGGGTACGATTAAGTAACATGAATTCAACTGTGATTCGTACTAAGATTGCAAGTACTGTCTACTTTAGAAGGAGAAATGTCTTTAGCAGGAGTACCGTCACATCGCTATGAACCTTAAATTTTATAGTACCCCCAGAACGAAAGTTTGTGTTAACTTGTAACAAAAACGCTCATTTTTTCGTCTTGGGGTAATTCTGAATTCTTAAGGTGATGGCGATGGGGTATTGACCCTACCTATCAACTTAAAAATTTTATAACACCTCAAGCTAAAAATTTCGTGTATTTTTGACAGAAGGCAGCTTATTTTTCGTTTTGGGGGTATTTGCATTTCTTAGCTTGATGGTGATGTGACGGTACCCCAATCGTAATTTATATGAAAAGAACTCCTCAACAGATGAAAGAGTTCTTTTTTATTTTCACATTCATTTCTCATCTTTCATTGATCAATAGACATTCCAACAAATAACTCTAAAAAGAACATAAATTCGTAAATGATCAGAACAAACTTCCAAAAGATCCTTACGCAATCTATTACCATGCGTACTACTCAATAGGAAAAAATGCCTGCCACTCCCTGAGAAATGTCGAATCTGCAAAATTCATTCAACATTTCCAGGATGATGACAATGGATTATTTTTATAATTCTATTTTCTGGTCACCACGTTTCTCTAGGTTTTTAGCAGTTTTACTTTGGGCAACATCTTTTTGGTCTTTAAAGGTTCCCATGAGAAAATCATAGGCTGGATTCGTAACACCATACCAGTAATTTTCATTTTTGAAGTGATGCCATAAATGAACTTTTTTCATCCATCGCCCCCATGGTGATATTGGTTGAAGGGGGCGATGCGCGATATAATGCTTCCACTCATAAAATAATAAAAAGAGCATAATACCTGCAATAAATGCGTTTGTCATGACAAAGCTGGATGAAAGAAAATAAAAAATCGCTCCTGAAATTGCAATGTTTGGCACACTATACCATAAGGGTAAAAATAATAAATGTAATTCATTCGGATTTGTATGATGGTCATAATGTAGGCGCTTAAGCGTTTTTAATAAAAATGCATTCTTTGGTGGCTTTAGATGAAAAATAAACCTGTGAGTAGCGTACTCAGCTAAGGAATACATAATCATTCCCAAAATAAAAGCACCCCAAATTCCGATAGAGGTTAAATGTAAAATCATAAATCCAAAGCTAGTGAGGAAAAGACAGCTCATAATCAAAATATCAGGATAGGAAAAATATTCTTTAAAATATTTTAGTTTCATTTATCACGCCTCCAGCTTTCTTTGTTTTTTTCTATCTTTCCAAAGAGCCAAGCTTTTCTCCAATGTTGTCTTACACAATCTTTCTGCTTCAATCGCATCTCCCTTTAATGCAGCTTTTAATAAATCGTGATAATAGTTGAAGGATAACTCACGATGATCTTTTACAGAAAAATACCTTTTTGCCATATCTACATAAATGGAATCAAAGCTATTTAAAATGAGTAGAAAGATTGGATTGGCAGCAAGCCCAGCACACCTTTTTTGCAAATCCCAATCAAATGCTGCATAGCTTTCTGCACTATCTTCAAGTTGCTCAAGATTAGCAAGGAGAGCAACCACTTTAGGTTGATTAAACGTAACAGCATTACGAATATAAGTCGGAGTCAACGAACTTCTAAATTCTAATAAATACATAATAAATTCATCTGTAATGGTATGATGATTCTCAACAATATTAATAAGAGTCGTTAGATTACCATTGCTCCAATAATCATTAATAATCGATGGCATTCCTTTTCTTCCTGTTATCCACCCACTTCTTCCTAAACGTTGAAGCGCCTCACGAATAGTTGGGCGACCAACACCAAATTCTTTCGCAAGCTCTCTTTCCGGCGGTAAAGTGCTTCCTATAGAATAAACACCGGCCAATATGGATTTAATTAATTCGTTCACAATTCTATCTGAGGTGCGTTCCTTTTCTTTCAAGTCATCGTCTCCTTTATTTTATGGTAATACATGTTCAAGACATTGGTAATACCAAAATTATATAATGAATTTGAATTTTCTGTCAATGGTAAAGGAGTGAATTTTTATAATTAGGATTGTCGAACTTTCTATATATTTCTATGAAAAGAATAGTTTATTTTCATTGCTTTCGCACTCAACTTCTTTAATTTTAAGAAAATTTATTTATCAATCCGCTATTTTAGAAAAAGGAAAAAACCATCACTATAGAACGAGGAGAAGATCCATTTTATTTATGATTAATGACAATGGCAAGATAGAAAATTATGAACTGGAAGGAATATAAAGGGGATGAAAATGATTGTTCCTGTAGGACAATGCCTATCAAGTTGTAATTATTGAGGATGTTTTAAATAAAGCTGAATTAGAAAAGATTATACTTTCCATGCTAAATCAAAAAATAGGGTTCTTAAGATAAGTATCCTAAGAACCCTATTTTTGAAAAGAACTTCTAAATTGGACTGAGAAAATTTAGGATTCCTAAAATAACTAAGATCTAATTAACCATAGAAATATAAAATTTCCATTTTGGGCGTACTTCAGAATATTAGCTTGATAGCGATGGGGGAGCACCACATCACCATCAAGCTAATGCTTTCATATCCCCCTAAATTAAAATTTTCTTTCTCTACATATAGCTATTCTGAGAAGCCGCTCATTTTTTCGTTTTGGGGGCATTTCTTTTTCTTAAGTTGATGGGCATGTATGGTGACCTCTATTAGACGATAGTGAATTAATAATTTCGGGGTTCAGTTCAACTTTATTCAAAATAAGATTTTTTCGCAGTAAAATTAATGTTAGTGGAACTTTTTAATCAAACTTTTTTCTAAATTAACATAAATACTTGCAATAATTAAATTAGTACTATATAGTTCTAGTTATGACAAAGGTAAAATTAATGAATCAAAAACGTGTGATTGAAGTAGCTGCAACATTATTTTTAGAAAAAGGGTTTGCTTATACAAGTATGGATGAATTAGTACGTGTAAGCAAAGTTTCAAAGTCTAATGTGTATTATCACTTTTCTAATAAGGAAGTATTATTAGAAGGGGTCGTTGATTATTGGATTGAAATGTATCAATCTGCAATTGATGACGTACTTTCTCAGAACCAATTTTTAGTTGAAGATCGTATCCAACTGTTTTTAAAGCAATTATCACAAGGAGTTCAATCGAGAGAGTATAAGGGGAGCTGTCCATTTATTACTCTTTATATTCAAAGTCCTAAACAGGCCACGCAAATAAAAGAAAAAATAGGTCTTTTTTTTACAGGATTACAAAAGAAAGTTTCTCTATTACTTAAACAAGGGGTAGAGAATGGAGAATTCAGAAATACGATTCATATTGATGAGGTTGCATCACTTTTTATTACAAATCTTGAAGGAGCGTTATTTATTTCAGAAACATTGAAGGATGCAACTGTAATCACGAAAACAGCAGATCATTTTTTAAAATTGCTTCGATAAAAGAAGCATTTTTTTTACATCAAATTAGTACTGAGTAGTACTAAAAAGGGGGATTTTATATGAGAACAGTATTTTTAACTGGTGGAACAGGCTTTATTGGAAAGCAATTAGTAAAAGAATTAGCCAAAGAGGATGTTAAAATTCTTCTTTTAGTAAGGTCGAAAAGTAAAGCAATACGCATTTTTCAAGAAAGAGGCATCTTAAAAAAGGCAGTTATGCACTTTATTGAAGGTGATTTGACGAAAATAGATTTAGGTCTAAGTGCTGAAGATAAGGAGAGGGTATTGAAAACGGATGTGATTATTCACGCAGGAGGCCCCATGGATATTCAAGCGACAAGTAAAGAGGCAGCTTCCGTATTTTTAAATGGCGCCAAACATATTAGTGAATTAGCTAAAAGTATTCATCAATTGAAGGGCTTGCAACAATTTATTCATGTTGTAGGTTATATGAGTCCCTTTGATGATAAAAATAGTAAGATTGCAATTGATGTGTTTAAAGAAGGAAATAATTATTTGAAAATAAAAAATCCATATGAGAGAACAAAATTTTTAGCAGATCTTTATATCCGTCACCAGGCATCAGCAGTAGGTTATCCGCTTTCTGTAATTAATCCGCCAACTGTAGTCGGTAGTAGTAAAACAGGGAGTACAGAGCAGATAGCAGGATTAGGTTTGCTTGTGATGAGTATGCGAAGAGGGCTCATGCCAATGATTCCTGGAGGTAAGGGATATAGGTTACCACTTATTTCAAACGATGAGCTTGCGAAGTTTATTGTGCAGGTTTTCAGATTGGAGCAACCGACTATTCAAACATATACACTTGTTGAAGACAAACAGTACGATCAGAACATTGCTGAATTATTAAGTATTATGTCGGAAAGTATGAATATGAGGGCACCAAAAATCTCTGTCCCAATGCCACTTATGAAAGCAATTATGAATAGTGGAGTAAGTAAAATAACAAAAATTCCTTCTGATGGACTGAATTTTATTACAAAACGAAATTTTTCGAATGTTTCAGCGAAAAAAATTATGGGAGGAGATTGGTTTAAGAAGGCGAGTGTAATGAAATTTTTCCCTGCCGTAGTAGCTGATCTGGATTATCGAATGATGTATCAAAATGGCCAGCATAATCATTTATTTAAACGAACATTATGCGATAACACTACCCTTTACCAATTACAAGGAGAGGGTAAACCGTTTATTTTATTACATGGTTTATTGAGTGATGGAGAGGATTTATTTCCTTTAGCACAAGAGCTTCATGAAAAAACTGGTCAACCTGTATGGATCTTGGATCTTCCAGGTTTGGGACGTTCTCCTTTTAAACAAGAGAAAAATCTTCTAGATATCTATTTGAATGTAGTGAAAAAGTTATTGGAGAAAGCTACTAATGGTGCACATCTAATTGGTCATTCATTCGGTGCATTTATTCTTCTGGAAGCATTGGTACAAGAGTACATAGATAAGAAGTATTCAATCACTTTACTTCAGCCACCTGTTGCTAAAAAAAATGCTAAATCGCTAAATGTTCCTCAATTTATGAACAAATGGACATTAAAATTGGCAACTACTAATTTGATAGGGCGTTATTTATTAAGTAATGGTTTGTTTGAAAGTATGGAGAGCATCCCTGAACAGTATATTGAAAAAATAAGTAAAAGTTTTACTTCCCCTAGAATTTTAAATACTACGGTTCAGCTTAACAGTTTATTACTGAAAAACGATCAAGGTGATTTCAATGAAGTAACAAAGTATAATCTTCACATTATTTGGGGGGATTATGACAGAGGCTATTCTGCTCCATCGCATCTTGGTAAGGTTGATTTTGTTCCATATGGCCATCATTTTCCTCTTAGCCACCCGAGTGAAACGGCAACATTAGTAATAAAAAATAGTAATACTAGCAGATGAGAGTGTGGGATAAATAAAAAGTGTGTAGTAAGATTGTTGTGTCTTTGAAATAAAATCGTACTGTTTGGGGTCCCACCCCATCACCATCAAGTTAAAATTTTATAATGCTTCAAAACGAAAAATTTGAGTCTTTTATAGCAATAAAGTTCATTTTATCGTTTTGGGGCAACCTGATCTGGTCGTACGCCTTATAGATATTTTTACGTCTTTAATTTTTGTATTGACCTTAAAGTTACTTTAAGGTTTATGCTAAAGACAATTACATAAAAAAGCTTTTTTATGTCTATATATAATTAATCATAAGGTGAGGAAAGTCATATGGGTATATACAATAGGAAAAATTTAGCTTTAGTTTTAGCATTATTTAATGTATTTATTGTATTTTTAGGAATTGGTCTTGTAGTTCCTGTAATGCCATCTTATATGAGGGTATTACATTTAGGCACTGACACTATGGGATATTTAATTGCTATGTTTGCATTTTTTCAACTATTAACATCTCCTATTGCCGGAATATGGGTAGATATATTTGGTCGAAAAAAAATGATCATAGCAGGGTTAATTCTATTTTCCTTTTCTGAATTTTTATTTGGAGTTGGAAATCAAATATGGGTATTATTTCTTTCTAGAGCACTAGGAGGTGTTAGTGCTGCATGTATGATGCCGGCAGTCACTGCTTTTATAGCTGATACAACATCATTAGAAAACAGAGCAAAAGCATTAGGGTATTTATCAGCAGCTATTAGTACAGGATTCATTATTGGACCTGGTATTGGTGGCTTTATATCTGATTTTGGCATACGTGCACCGTTCTTTTTTGCAGCAGTAATTTCTGGTATCGCTGCGTGTTTTTCAGTATTCATTTTGAAAGAACCTGTATCTAAAGAACAACGAATTAAAATGCAAGATAACAAAATACAAGTTAGTTTTTTAAAAGAAATTAAACAATCTTTTCACCCTTTATATTTTATCCCACTATTACTTGTTTTTGTTTTAGGATGTGGTTTATCAGCTTATGAACATATGTTTAGCTTTGTTGTTGATAAAAAGTTTGGTTTTACACCTAAAGATATATCAATAATTATTTCAGTAAGCGCCATATTAGGAGTAATAGCACAAATCATGTTCTTTGAAAAATTAGTAAAAAAATTTGGTGAAAAAGGAATCATTAAATATAGCTTATTCATAGCTGCTATAATTATAGTTGTATCTACATTTGTCGGTAATTATTGGATGGTCGCGATTTTAACGTTTATCATCTTTTTGGCATTTGATTTACTTCGACCAGCAATTACAACATTACTTTCTAAAATAGCTGGAGAAAATCAAGGATTTATCGGAGGGATGAATTCTACTTATACAAGTCTCGGGAATATAATAGGGCCAGCAACGGGAGGCATTTTACTTAATGTAAATGTTAATCTACCATATATTTTTGCAGGATTAATTCTTACTATTGGATTTGGCATAACTGTATACTGGTCCAAATATATAACAAAAAACAACAGAGATACATTTCCAATGCAATCCTAATCTTATTGACAGGTTTCTATTTAAACCCAAACCAGAAAGCTTACGTTTTTATTTAATAAATCCCTTAAGTTGATGGGCATGGGGTACCGCCAACGAGACACGAATTTTGCACGCTAAGCAAAAAAATAAGCTGTCCACATGGCCAGCTTATTTACATAATTCTCGTTATTGGTAGTTACTCTTTTATATTAACATTGGTTAATTGTTGCTTTAAATCCCAATGTTTTGGTTTCTCTTTAGTATCTAGCCAAGGAGATCCTTCTTGAAGCCAATTCTCACGATATGTTTCAATAATGCATACAATTTCTTCATCGTCATACCCTGGTTGAAAAGCACAACAAGCACATATTAAACTTACATCGGGGATTCCTTTTTCATTATAGAGTGGTCCCGGCAACTGATCGTAGCCACAAACTAAACAAACATATTTTTTCTTGATAAACTTTTTAAATAACATTCTAAACAGAATAGTCTCCTCCTTATATATTATTTTATTTCGTTATAGCTTTCATAAGACCCTATTTAAAAAACAGTGAATATCGTATACATACAAGGTTAACATAACGTCCTATTATCGGTAGCAAGTTTTTCATAGCATCCTTGTTTTTACAAAATTTTTTGTCTCTATGTCTATCTATCTCTTATACAAGATTTTATACATCATTGATATAGCGGGGATTCTAGGGATCTTTGCATAAAATCTTGTATAGAAAAGTAGTTAGACTAGTGTGTTTTACTTTGGTTCATTTCAAAATATAATTGAAAATTCATCTTTAAATTAAAAAAAGAAGGTGTTACCTTTATATATTAATAACTTCGAAATATTGTATAACAGATAATTTTTATGCATTATGATTAGCATTGCTTATTGTGTTAACGAATCAGGATAGTGTGGCGACCGACTAAATAGTTGCTTATCCTCAAGTATTAGAAGGGAAGTTCTATTATTTCGCGAATTGATTAGACATAGACGAGTGCTATAATTTTCTATATCTACATAAAGAGGTGACTACGCATGAATCAAAGACCGTCAGAAGAAGAATACGCCGGGAGCTCCGGCGAATATATCCGTTTGGTGCCGGACGGTAACATCATCGACATTCTGCTCGCCCAGGAAAAGCAAATGACCGAGCTCCTGGCATCGTTGACCGAAAGCCAGGCCGCATATCGGTATGCGGAAGGAAAATGGACGCTGAAAGAAGTCGTGGGCCACATCGCAGACGCGGAACGCGTCATGACCTACCGCCTGCTCCGGTTCGCAAGAGGGGACCAGACGTCTCTGACCGGTTTCGATCAGGAATTGTTCATGCCTCCTTTCGGAAGCTGGACAACCGCGCAATTGGCCGAAGACTACCGGGCCGTACGGCAATCAACGATCACATTGCTGCGCGGGCTACCGGCGGAGGCGTGGACCCGCAAGGGCACAGCCAACAACCTAAGCATTACGGCGCGCGCCCTCGCGTACGGCATCGCAGGACACGAATTTCATCACATGGGGGTCATCCGAAATCGGTACTTGAGTTAATCATCAGCTGAGGCCTTTGGAATGGAACTAACGGGTAACTTTAACAAAATAAGGAATACAATTAAATAGCCTAAAATATGCAAGTTTTTATGCATAACTGCTTGCGTATTATGGAGTAAATCCAAACGCAATTAAAGCAATGAATGAAGTAAATATAGACATAACAAATCAAACATCAGATATAATTGATGCAAACATTTTAAATAGTGCTGATTTAGTTGTTACGCTTTGTAGTCATGCAGATGCTGTATGTCCATCTACTCCGCCGCATGTGAATCGTGTTCACTGGGGATTTGATGATCCAGCAGGAAAAGAATGGTCTGAATTTCAACGTGTTCGCGATGAAATTGGAGAACGTATAAAACGATTTTCTTTATTATATATTTCATTGGTTTAAAACAACTATTAAAAAGAATATAGAATATTCTGTCATGGTGGTAAAGTTAGAATAAAGTGGTTTCATAAAGGTGGTTTAACTTATGATTTCTGAATTAAGCAAGAATGATTTTTATAAATGTAGTAGTTTAATAAATGAACAAGGCCAAGTAGAAGTCAAAGCTGTAATTGCAGGGATGAATCCTGGTCGTATATTTGTAGATAACATATCTTCTCCTAATTCGGGTCTTATTTGGTTAGGCAATAATGATGGCTTCTTTTTTATAGGAAGTGTAGAAAATGAAAAGTTTAATAATGAAATTAATAGTTTTATTGATAATGTGATAGAGCCTGAGGCGAGAAAGGTTGGACTAAATTGTTTTGAAGCAATTGGTAATCATTCAAAGTGGAACAAAACAATTGAAAGAATATTTCAGCACATTAACTTAAAGAGTTGGAATCAAAGAGTGTATACGCAAAAAAAAGAAGATTATGAAGATCATTATGGACCTAAAATTGAAGAAGGATATACAGTGCTAAAAATGAGTAAAGCTCTCTATGAAAATAAAGGAAACATATTGAAGAATATTGAATTTTTACAATCAAAAATTTTAGAGTTTTGGTCTTCACCGGATCGTTTTTTCAATGAAGGAATCGGTTATTGCATTGTCTATGATGATCTAATTGTGAGTGTTTGTTTTTCAGGGTTTGTATTTGAAAATATACACTGCATAGATATTGAAACAATAGAAGGGCACCAAGGGAAAAAATTAGCTCAAAAGATAGCTCATAGTTTTGTGAAAGATTGTTTAGAGAATAACATTACTCCATATTGGGACTGTATGGAATTGAACAAGCCTTCTGTCGCAGTTGTGGAAAATGTAGGGTTTACAAATGTATGTAACTATGTAGGATATTATTTTCTATTTGATGAATAATTTGTTGATGCGATGAAACGATAGGCATGAGTTAGTTCTATAAGTTTATGAGCCGCAAATGCGGCTTTTTTATTTGTGTCGTAATTAGTTTTAGGATTCTTTTTTGAAAAACTGAATGATTTTTTTAGAATTATCCTCACGTAGATCATAACCTTCGCCGTGCGTTTCATCGCTCGCTTTTGCTATTACGATGTCACCATCAGACTCTATCCAAACAAAGAATTCTTGTATAGAATTATCTTGATAAGTAACCTTCATTTTTGAATGTATATAGTTTTTGGCCTCTTGATCTAGAAGGAGTGTTTTTTTCTCTGCGCTTTCCATACTTGTAAAAATTTTTTTCATATTTTCTTTATTTACTACTGGATTACTACTTTTTGAATTCACAGGACTAATCTCAAGTTTTCTCACTTCTTTTTGTTCAAACATAACGTTTTCATATACAATTTCTTTTTCTTTCACTGCTGTGGATGCTTCTTTATTGGAAGCTTTCGTTTCATTTGAATTACTTGTACATCCAATTAATAAGGTGATACTTAATGCTCCAATTATACCGAATGTTAAGGTCTTCAATAATATGCCTCCCATCTACTATTTTCTATAATTCTATTTCCTATTTGAAATATCCTAGCTATGCTTAATTAAGTGAAATAAATTTTGCTATGGGGAATAGGATGAATTGCTTGTACCCTAATTTTTGTATGGAAGGAGAGAACGGGGTGAAACACATAATTAGGAATGTTTTAATAAATTATTTTAAAGAAATCGACTCATTAGTACTCGAAGAAGAATTACATAATAATAGTTGGAATACAGATTTACACTATAAAATTAAGGTGAATGGAAAGCGATATTCCGCAAGGTTTATAAATAGCAAACGAACAATCAATCCAGCTTTTGGAACGTTATCAAATGAACAATTGAAAGAGCAAGTACGCTTTACATATTATTTACGTGAGCATGGAATTCCTTTTATGAAAATTAACAAGAATAGGTCAGGGGATTCATTTACAGTAGTCACTTGGAATGATGAACAGTACCGATTTGTATTGGCAAATTGGATTGAAGGAGAGCATCTTACACACGGCACAGAATCTATTGCAGAATCGTTTGGAAAGACGGCAAGAAAGATTCATGATAGTTCTAGTACATTTCAAAGCTCGATTTTTCAAAAGAAATCTCATTTGGATGGGTATGCCCAGTTTAAAAGTATGTTAGAAAGTAAGGCAAGCGCATGTAAAGACGTACGGGAGTATATAAATCTAGCTAAATATCATATAGAGTGCGCATATACGAGTGAATTAGAGTTTATCGTACAAACAGACTTAAATCCTTTGAATGTTTTATGGGACTCAAATCAACAGGTAAAAGGAATTGTAGATTTTGAATCAATTGGATATGTAGATCGCATTGAAGGACTAGCCTTTTTAATAAAATGGTATTCTCGAACAGAAGGAATACAGTCACATGAAGTGTGTTCAAGTGTTACTAGTTCATTTTTAGAAGGATATAAGGCTCATAATATTTTAACACCAAATGATTATGAGAGACTTTCTTCATTGTTATGGTTATCCGGTAGTTTGAATTGGAATTTTGTAAAGAAAACGCTAAGTGTATTAGATGATGCGAGGCGGTTAGAGGAGCATTTGAAAGTTTATAGAGTAAGGGGAGAGAGGTTGTCTTCATTATTAATTTGTAGATAACCTTTCTTCTCCTTTGGGATTTATAAAACAAAACATATGAGGTGTTCTAAAAATGAAAATACAAATTGTATTGTTTGATGGTTTTGGAGAGCTTGTCTCCTTTGCACCTTTTGAAGTATTAAACAGAGCCATAGAAGAAGGAGCTCCGTTTACGGTTGAACTCGTATCAAGTGAACGAAAGCAAGAAGTTACTACTTCGTTTGGAGTTACAGTTAAAGTACATGATTTTTTACGGATGGATAATCGTCCAGATTTGTTAATTGTACCTGGTGGTGGCTGGAATCATAAAGCTGAACATGGGGCACGAAAACAAGCAGAGCTTGGTACTTTAACCAAAATGATTAGGGCGATGCACAATGAAGGAACGATTGTTGCTGGCGTTTGTACAGGAGGGATGCTACTAGCTGAATCCGGTATGTTGAATGATAAAAAGGCAACAATGCATCATTTGGCGCAGAGTGAAATTAATAAATATGGAGCAGAACTTCTTCCTTACAGAATTGTGGATCAGGGCGATACGATTACTGCAAGAGGGGTCACTTCAGGAGTTGATTTGGGACTTTGGATCACGGAAAGATTCGCAAATCCTAAAATTGCAGCTGCCGTTGAATATAGAATGGAATATGAGAGGCGAGGCGTTGTTTGGAAGTAATTTGACTTCTTTTTTATCCTATTTTAAATGGTAGTAAGACTCCCACCTCAAAATTCAGCGAATGGGAGGGAGGGCTGCCCGTAAAAGCCCAATGGATATGTACTAATAATCAGTGGGGATGACAAAACTCATACTGATTAAAGTTTCATTTTATAACTTTTTACTTTATTAATAGTAGATTTGTTAGAAAGGATAATCATTAATTGATATAATGAATGGATGTGAAGCAGGAAATAGATAGAAAGATACTGCTAGTAATTTATACTTAAAATGTTGGGAGATTGAACAGAGTTATGGGGACAGAAAAAGAAATTAGTTCCGCTAAATTAATATGGAAGATGACGCGCCCGCATACATTAACGGCGACGTTTTCTCCTGTAATTTTAGGGACGGTGGCATCACTTTATGTTGCCGAAATTGATTGGCTTTTATTTATTGCGATGATGGTTGCATGTTTAGCATTGCAAATCGCAACGAACTTATTTAATGAGTACTATGATTTCAAACGTGGATTAGATACAGCTGATTCTGTTGGAATTGGTGGCGGGATTGTCCGTCATGGATTGAAGCCGAAAAATGTTTTAACAGTTGCGCTTTTATTGTACGTAGTAGCAGCTTTTATTGGTATTTATATTTGTATGAATAGTAGCTGGTGGTTAGTGGTCATTGGTTTAATTGGGATGGCGGTTGGCTATTTATATACAGGTGGTCCATTACCTATTGCGTACACCCCGTTTGGAGAATTAGTTTCTGGGTTATTAATGGGGACATGCTTTGTACTCATTGCTTTCTTTATTCAAACGAATACTGTAACAGTTGAAAGTATATTGATTTCCATTCCAATTGGAATTTTAGTCGGTGCAATCAACATGTCGAATAACATCCGAGATATCGAAGAAGATATTAAAGGTGGAAGAAAGACATTAGTAATCCTCCTTGGGAGAGAAAAAGCAATAGTAACACTAGCGGTAGCCTTTTTCATTGCTTATTTATGGATCGCTATAATTGTATTGATGGGTTATATAAGCCCTTGGGCATTAGTGATGTTCTTAGGTTTGAGAAAGCCAATCTCTGCAATTCAAAGTTTCCAAAAAGGGGCAAAGGATCCCGGGTATATGCGCATCGCAATGAAATCAACAGCGATGACAAATACGATTTTCGGCTTCTTATTATCAGCAGGATTATTAATTAGTTATCTGTTTTAGATAAAAAATCTTGTTAAGTAACTTAACCCCAATTTCTCAATTTTTATATAGAGAGATTGGGGTTTTTATTTTGAATTTGTTTCATGTTAAAAACAGTTTCATTCGAAATGCAAATACCAATAAATTGCAACTTCATCACTTGTCTTATCCAAACCTGTATAAACAAGAAAATCAAATCCACCAATTACAAATCCGCATTTTTCATAGAACTTACATGCTGCGACATTATTATTTTGCGTTTCAAGCATGATACCTGGCATATTGCCTTCTTTTGTCCACTTCTTTGCTTGAGCAACTAATCTTTTACCAACCCCGAGTATACGATATTTTTTATCCACCGTTATATCTTCTATGTAAGCATAGTTATTCCAATTCTTTTTCAATACTATGAATCCAATGATTTGGTTATGTAACAGTGCTATGTAAATTATTTGATGGGGCTTATTTATATATTCATTGTACGCCAGTTCTTCATTATCATTTTGTAAATAACTTTTTTCATAAATCGGAACGTCTTCTACTGTATATTCTATGCGTCTATTTACTTTTGAAAGAGAAAGCATTAACCGAGCATTCACTATAAAACTGTCATCAATCTCCGGAAAATTATCTAAATCATTTGTTTCTAACTCTCTAATTAAAAGGTTCATCGTGATACCTCCAAATTATATTATTTCTTCTGGTTCTTTATGTAATTCAAATTCATTCCAATTACAAAATTATAATAGAATTTCAATAGTAAGGCTATCATTACAAGTTCTTCCTGAAATCATTAAATTTTATAAAGAGAAAGGGTATGAATTTAGGGTATACAATGATGAGGGGCATTTTCGTTTAAACTTTCAGAAAAATAAACATCTATAGTATAAGCTTATTTCTTTTAAAAGTGTTTTTATTACTAAATCAATACCTAAGACAAAAGTCGATTTACTATTTTATAAAGAAATCGGCCCTTTCGTTTATGTATTACGTTACAAGAGATTTCTTATTTTCTCCGGAATGTTTTTTAGAAATCTGTGCAACAGAGCCTTTTTAGTAGGAGTAACTTGATGAGAATAATTGAAAAATACTATATTAAAATTACACTATAATATTAAAGAATTCCTGACTACAATTCCTATAAATTCTTCTCAATAATTGAAAATAAAATCAATCCAGATTATTATATTGTTATTGTAATTATAAATGTAATTACATTTTATTGAAGGAGGATACATAGATGAAAAACTCAAGAGGCTCTATTGAATCAGAGATAAGCAAAGCAATTACTCACTGGGAAAAGGACTACCTAGGACGCGGGTCTATATCCGTTAAGACAGATATATTACGGGATATGATTATCGTAAATTTACAAGGTATTTTAACGCCGGCTGAATATACTGTTTGCGAAACAAAAGAAGGTATGCTAACTATAAAGAAAAATCGTTCGGAGCTAGTTGAATCTGGAATTGAAGATCTTAAAGAGATTATACTGGAATTAACTGGAGAACAAGTGAGGAGTTTTCATACAGATATAAGCTCCCGTACAGGTGAACGAGTAATGATTTTTAAATTGTTTCATAATCTTGAGGGAAAATTTTAAAAATTAAAACCACCATAAGGTTAGTGGAAGATAAACTGAAAATGCAGTGAGATAATTAAGAAAAATACAAGTTATGCACTTTATTTAACTTTATTGATATGGTAATAATTAGAGAAAAGAAAATTTGAAATTATTTAGATATAATGAATTTTGATTCGAATAACATTCAAAAAAACTGATAAATAAATTGACAAACTGCTTAATATAGTTTATCTTATAATTGTTTTAAAAAATTAATAGATGCTTATTTTAACTGTTTGCTATAATTAAGGCTTTAGCATTTTTTTAATATGTAATATTGACTAAATGAAAAAGTTTCTTAATTGAAAGATAGCGCATAACATAAATTGATATATTGATTGCATAATCTAGGAGATCAGAGATATACTGTTATTTTTAATAGGAGTAATACATACATTACTATCCTCTATAAAATGGGAGCTCTTCAAAAAACTTTATTGAAGTTAGTTGAAGTGAAACCGACAATCTCCATAATTCAATGATGATATAAAATCATTGAATTATGGAAGTTGTCGGTTTTTTTTATGGAAAAAACGATGTACTAAAAAGAGTGAATAAAAATTGAAATTAAAAAAACTATCGTAATTAAAAGGAATTTTTATAGGTTATTTTCGTTTGGAAGGGAGTATTTAATATGTTAATTTCGCTGAGTTCATCAACACTGTTAACTTTATTTTTTATGGCACTTAGTGCTTCTTGGCTAAGTGGATTATTGTTTTTAAATGCAAGGATACCTTTACGTTTTGTTCATATCCATATGGGTATCGCTGCTTTGCCTTCATTGGTTTCTTTACTCGCACTTGTTAATAACAATGGAGATAGAGCTGTGGGGCCTTGGCATCTAGATATTTTAGCTTGGTTAATGGCTTTCTTTGTTCTTACAATTGGTTTAATCATTCAGCGCTTTTCTGTACGTTACTTAATGGGGGATCGCTCATATCGAAAATACTTTGCACTTTTTACATTTACTACAGGTGTATCTTCTGTTGCATGGTTAAGTGATGATCTTCGCTTCATGATTATTTGTTGGGGCGCAACGCTTATAGGATTGGTTCTACTCATAGGGCTAAATAAAGGGTGGAAAGTAGTTAGTGAAGCAACAAAAATCTCTGGCTATTTATTTACAATAAGTTGGATTGCCTTACTATCAGCTATCATCTGGCTGTTTCAAATAACTGGACAGTGGCAGTTAACATCAGTTTTAGCGAATGAAAATGTAGTGCAACATGGAACATTGGAAAGAACAGCAATCAATTTATTAATTATATTGGCTGTGATGATTCCAGCAGCACAATGGCCTTTTCAAAGGTGGTTAATTGAGTCTGCTGTTGCTCCAACTCCTGTTTCTGCTATTATGCATGCGGGTTTAGTAAATGCTGGCGGTATCATGTTAACTAGATTTTCACCTCTTTTTCATGATGATATTGCACAAATCATTTTACTAATTTTCTCTAGTATTTCTGTCTTAATAGGTACAGGAATTAGTTTAGTCCAAGTTGATTATAAACGTCAGTTAGTAGGTTCAACTATTGCGCAAATGGGATTTATGCTTATTCAATGTGCATTAGGCGCCTATTTAGCGGCTGTTATTCATTTAATTTTACATGGTTTGTTTAAAGCTACACTGTTTTTACAAGCTGGTTCTTCAGTAGAACGTTTTGGGGTAGTGAAGCAGTCTAATGAAAAGATGTCCAATTTATGGATGATAGTCGGGCGTGTTTTAGGATTATTTATAGCAATTACTTTCTGGTTTATGACTTCTGGAGAGGGGTATCAACTAGTTAGTGCGTTAATATTAGGGTGGTCACTATACTTTTCATGGAAACAGCTTGTTGTTTTTGGAGAGGGAAGAATGGGACGAATTGCTGGCTTAATTGTTTTGATTGGATTCTCTCTCATTTACATTACTGTTCATAATTCTCTTTATAAATGGTTGCATACTGATATTTATCAAAGTGTTCAACCTTCAGCTCCAGCCGTTATCTTTGTTATATGTATTTTACTATTTAGTAGTGCTATTAGTACTTTCGTTACTCGTCATCAATCTTCTACTTTATTCGCTGTACTTTATCTTTGGTTAGTTCGAGTAGGTGAGGCGAGAAGAAAGTCAGTAGAAAGTCACCCAAGCTATCTTAAACATTATGTATCAAAGGGAGGTAATTCGTGATGAGCATACCGTCAATATTAAAGAAAGATACAAATATTGATATGCAAGAAAATACTATAAATGATTTAGTTGCATCTGCTAGCCGTGTTATTGCGCCACTTTGGCCTATCTCTACATTTGCAGCTCATCACCCTTGGATGGGACTTGAAAAGCAATCATTTGAACAAGTCGCAAATTGGTTAAAAGAAGCTCGTAATGTGGATATTTATCCTAGTGCCTTCATGATTCATTCGGCAAAGGCGAAAGGTGAGATTGAGGAATCATTTTTACAAATTGGCTTGTCTCGTTGGCTTGATTCACAATCTTTTCATATGCCACGAGAGACAGCAGAGCAATTTTGCCAAGCAGCTTTAAAGTTAGAAAAATTACCTTCTAGTCTATTATCATCGCCAGAATTAAATAAACTGGCAGAAGAAATGAGTTATATAAATACAGGAAGTATGAAAGCCTCTGTTATGCAGCCAATAAGTTTGCTTATAGAGAATCAAAATAGTGAAAACCTATCTGATATTCTTAATTATCATATCATTAAATGGTGTAAATTATATCTTGATGAATCCGGGTTAAGTTGGACGATGCCAAATCGAGAGAAAGGTTTTTATCGGGCATGGCAACACCTTATTAAATTTGATCCAGCGCTCAGTAAAAATGAGCGTAAAGTTTTAAAAGATTGGCCACAGGATGCCCAAGTAGCTTTAGCGAGAGCATTATTTGAACTAGGAATTTCTGAATCTAACATGCAAGCTTACCTTGAAGGGCACTTACTTTCTTTACCTGGATGGGCAGGAATGATACGCTGGCGCTCACAACAATCAATTCAGGAACAGGGGCTCTTAATAGAATATTTAGCAGTTCGAATTTCTATGGAGCTGGCTATTGCAAAACCTTATTTACCTTTAAAAAATCAAAAGATTGAGAAAAAAGTTTCGATCGTCCCACTTATAGCTTCTTGGATCTATTGGGGGAATATTTCAATAGAGGAATGGTTACAAATGTCTGCTGCTGAACAAAGTGAATTATTAGTATTCGCTTATCGTTTTGATGAAAATATTCGCAGGAAACTTTGGCTCGAAGCTTGGGAACAGACGCATGCAGAGCAATTAAGAGAGAAGATTGCTTCTAAACAACGTGCAACTAATGATAAAAAGCGTGTATTAGCTCAATTAGCATTCTGTATTGATGTACGTTCAGAACCGTTTCGTCGCCACCTTGAAAAATTAGGTCCGTTTGAAACATTTGGAATAGCTGGTTTCTTTGGATTACCAATTGCAACTAGTGAACTAGGTAGTAATAACAACCATCCTTCTTTGCCAGTTATACTCAAACCGAAACATCAAATAAAAGAGCTTACAGATGAAAATGAACTGAAATCTTATGAGCAACGTAAGAGGGTAGGCAGTTCGGTGCGTTATACATTTAAAACGATGAAACAGAACGTACTAACAAGTATGGCGCTACCTGAGTTAAGTGGTCCTTTACTTGGTCTACAGATGGTGACAAGAAGCTTTGTCCCAAGAGGAGTTGGTGGTTTCATTCGTAACCTTCGTAAAACTATGTTACAAAAACCTGATACAACATTCTCGCTTAATCATGTTCATGACACAAAAGGTGAGATACCTATCGGTTTTACGAAAGAAGAAAAAGTGAACTATGTGCGTCAAGCTTTAAAAATGGTGGGACTGACAGAAAAATTTGCTCCTTTAGTTGTAATGTGCGGACACAGTAGTCAAAGTACGAACAACCCTTATGCTGCAGCACTTGAGTGTGGTGCTTGTGGCGGAGCAGCAGGAGGATTCAATGCAAGAGTTTTTGCTACTTTATGCAATCTGCCAGAAGTGCGAGAGGCGTTGTTTGCTGAAGGTATTGAAATTCCTGAGGATACCATTTTTGCAGCAGCTGAACATAAAACAACAGTGGACGAATTGGAATGGATTTACGTCCCAGAACTTTCGGAAACTGCACAAGAAGCATTTGATTGTATCGAGTCGATTATGCCAAATGTGAGCCAACATGCAAATAGAGAGCGTTTAACGCAATTACCAAATTTTAAAACGAAAATAAAAAATGCGAGTAAAGAGGCACATCGATTTGCAGAAGATTGGAGTGAAATACGTCCAGAATGGGGATTAGCCCGTAATGCATCTTTTATTATTGGGCAACGAGAATTAACTCAGGATTGTGACTTAGAAGGTAGGGCTTTCCTCCATAATTATGATTGGAAACAGGATGAAAGTGGCGATATATTAGCTAACATTATTGCAGGACCAGGAACAGTAGCTCAGTGGATAAATCTACAATATTACGCTTCAACTGTAGTTCCACATTATTATGGTAGTGGAAACAAAACAACACAAACCGTAACGGCAGGTCTCGGTGTTATGCAGGGAAATGCAAGTGATTTGTTACCAGGCTTACCTTGGCAATCCGTTATGCAGTCAGATAGTGAGACGTATCATTCACCACTTCGTTTACTAATTGTAATTCAAGCGCCTATTAAATATATAGAACGTTTGCTAAATAATGATTTCACATTTCGAGAAAAAGTTCAAAATGGATGGGTTAGACTTGCAAGTGTTGATCCAGAAGGACAATGGACAAACTGGTAACAATCATGTAATGCAGAATCAACTATTGTTACTAGCTTAAAAGTTTCATAAGTACAATAATGAAGAAGGAGTGCTCCATATGAATTCAAAGAATAAAAAAGTTTTATTGTTAACAGACATTGAACACGGAATAGAGCCTATTATCCAACAAGTAACTAACAGTCAACAAGAAAACATGTTGACTATACACAGCTACGATTCTGTAATTGTACATCCTTATGGAGATATAATGAGATCTGTTATTATTGCTATTTATCAAGAAAACGTTGAAGAAATTTTTGTTGTCGGAATAGAGGATAAAGAAACTTCTTCAGTTAATCTACAAACTCAACATGATTTCATAAAAGATAATATAAAATTAGACTATCTCTTTAAAAATTGCATGCCTGAATTTTCAAGTGGTAGCCTGAATGCATGGCTAAGTGGACAAGAAAATGTTAGTGAAAATATTAAGAAGAGTATAGATATGATTCGTCAGCATCCGTTAGTACCTTCTGATATTAAAGTTCATGGTTTCATGATTGATAGAACAGGTGGAAAAGAAACGGTTGCAAAAGTTTCTGCTAATAAAGTAGTTGAATACATTTAATCTATTAGGGACAAATAAATTCTTAGGTAGAAATTACTGTTATATAATAAAATTTAATATGTTTTAAGAATTAGAAGGGATAGTTATGCAAAACAAAATTATTGTTATGTTTCAAAAAGATTTTCGCTTATATGATAACCCAGCTTTATTTGAAGCTGCTCAGTCTGGTGAGGTTGTTCCGGTATATGTACATGACGAAACTTTTTCAATGGGAAGTGCGTCAAAGTGGTGGTTACACCATGCAATAATAGATGTAAAAAAGCAACTTGAGACATTAGGCTCTACTTTAATAATTCGCAAAGGAAATACACAGGAAGAAATATTTTCTCTCATAGAACAGTTAGGTATAACGGCTGTATATTGGAATATTTGCTATGATCCGGACAGATTACAATCTAATCAAAAAATGAAAATGATGTTAGAAGGTAAAGGTATTATTTGTAAGGAATTTAATTCGCATTTATTATTAGAACCGTGGATTATTAAAAAGAAAGATAACACTGAATATAAGGTGTTTACGCCTTTTTACAATGCATTTCAAAAGCAGATAATACCTAAACCTATTAGTAAAGTGCAGAGTATAAAGGGAGGAAACTCTTTACCAGCAAGCTTATCTGTTTCAGAATTAAACTTGTTGCCGACTATACCGTGGACATCTCATATGGAAGCAATATGGGATCCGACAGAAGAAGGGGCATATAAAACATGTAAGAAATTTTTCTCTAGCAAATTAGCCTCTTATAGTGAAGGAAGAGATTTTCCAAATCAAAATGTCCATTCGATGTTGGCACCGTATCTTTCATTTGGTCAAATATCAGTGAGGTTGATGTATCATTACTTAATAAATAAAAGTACCGAAAGACAATGTAGTCTTTTTGAAAAACAAGTGAATAGCTTTATACGTCAATTAATTTGGCGAGAGTTTTCTTATTATTTACTATATCATTATCCATTTACAGTATATAAACCTCTTAATAAGAGCTTTGAACATTTTCCGTGGAATAATGAAGAGGAGTTATTAACAGTATGGCAGAAAGGTGAAACTGGTTATCCGTTTATTGATGCGGGAATGCGGGAACTGTGGCAAACAGGTTTTATGCATAATCGAGCAAGAATGGCTGTAGCTTCTTTTCTTGTAAAGCATTTATTAATCCCATGGCAAGAAGGAGCAAAATGGTTTATGGATACACTATTAGATGCTGATATTGCAAATAATACAATGGGGTGGCAATGGGTTGCTGGAAGTGGAGCGGATGCATCACCATACTTTCGTATTTTTAACCCGATTACACAAGGAGAAAAGTTTGATAAAAATGGGGAGTATATAAGAAGATGGGTGCCAGAATTAAGAGATATACCGAATAAATATATACATAAGCCGTGGGAAGCACCTGAGCATATTTTACAAAAGGCCAATATACAGCTTGGTCATACATATCCTTTGCCAGTTGTTGATCATAAGGCAGCGCGGGAGAGAGCACTTTGTGCATATAAAAGTATGAAAGAGTTCGTATAAAATAGATTAAACAATATGTATTCAAAATTTAAATATTAGAATTTTATCCATTACAAGGACATACTAATCATATAAAGTTTCTATAATCTTCTAGTAAAAAGGAGAATGTTTATGAAAAAATCTAGTATTATAGTATTTTTACTAACATATGGTTTGTTTTATGTTTCTAGTATTTTATTTCCTATTGATCGTATGTGGTACGATCAATAGGAAAGCCGTCTTGGACGCCTTCTGGCATGACAATCGGAATGATTTGGGCTGTATTATATGGACTTATTGCATTATCCGTTGCAATTATTTACAACAAATATGGATGTAAGCCAAAAACATTTTGGTTTGTATTCCTTTTAAATTATATGTGCAATCAAGCGTTCAGCTACTTTCAATTCAGTCAAAAAAATTTGTTTTTAGCAACAATAGATTGTTTACTAGTCACTATTACTACATTACTTCTCATAGCGGTTTCTTCCAATTTATCTAAAGTATCGACATGGTTGCTAATTCCATATTTTTTATGGGCTGCATTTGCTACATATTTATCTTGGACAATTTATAGTATAAATTAAAGACGTAAATAAAAACTTGAGCATAATAAAAATGCTCGAGTTTTTATGTTTATCTCGCATTAACGGGCAGTAAGACCTCCACCTCAAAATTCAGCGAAAGCAAAGAAGTTAGGTGGGGGTCGGGCTGCCCGTAAAAGCCCGATTGGTGAGGGCTGATTAAAATTTCACTTTATTAATGATAATCTAAAGTATAGAATATACACATCTTAGGGAGGTCATATATGTGAAGAAATGGATAAAAATTGTTCTGTACTCTGTATTAAGTATTTTAATTATCGGAAGTATTACTTTTTTGACTTGGTCTCAGTTTACTTATAAACCAACGAAAGAGGCTTTGTCTCTAGTAGATAATAGAAAAGATGAAGAGAATATAGTTTTTGGAGAGAAAGATGCTAAAATAGGAGTTATTTTTTATCAAGGAGCTAAAGTAGAAGCTGAAGCTTATAGTTATTTAGGAGAAGCTCTTGCAAAAGATGGGCATTTTGTAGTAATGCCTAAGTTACCATTAAATTTAGCGATACTTGGAATCAATGCAGTAGACAGTGTAATGGAACAGTATCCTGAAGTTCAGAAATGGTATGTTGCAGGGCATTCAATGGGCGGAGCTATGATTTCTAAATATGCTTTTCAGCATGAAGAAAAGGTAGACGGAATCATTTTCTTAGGTTCTTATCCCGCAGATGATTTCTCTACCAAATCGATTCCAATGTTATCTATTTATGGAGAAGTAGATGCTTTAGCAACTGTAGAAAAAATAGAGAACAATAAAAAGTTAATGTCAAAGAATACAACTATGCACATGATAAAAGGGGGGAATCATGCTAATTTCGGCATGTATGGCGAGCAAAAAGGTGATAATGCTAGCTTAATTACGTCAAAAGCACAACAAGATGAAACAGTGAAAGTAATGGAAGAATGGTTGTTAAAACAATGATAGACGGGAGAGGTAATAAAGAGCCAACTCATACGAGTGGGCTCTTTTATTTAACTTCTATCTCCAATTTCCCTCTTATTTTCTCCGGAATATCCTTGTCAGAAATAGCCTCGTACGAGTAAACATACCTACCTTTCACATGAATTTTCAAGTAAGTTTTTCTTATAAAATCATTAGGAGTATTCGTTCCTACTGTATACTCTTCTTCATTGCCAGATTCATCAATGCCTTTTAACGAGTACATAGCTCTACCGTTCGTATGATAATCGGGAACACCATACCCTTTCGCAACGGCATATACATGTTTTTCTTCAGCAAGTGGATTAAATCGGTCCAAATCCCCGCGTAATATGAACGGTAGTAAGTATATAAGGAGGCCTATTCCTAATATGCAAAGTAAAAATTTCTTCATGATTGTTTCTCCTTTTGTTAATTTACTTATTTTTAAGTATAGGAAAAAATTCTTATGAATATAGAGGGAAATTCCTTAATATTTTCTTAATAAAGTTTGACCGTGTGAAAAAAGACTAACTTGAGCATTAAGCTTACGGAATGAATAACCAAATAACCTGTTTTCTTTATTTTTTGATGGTAGGTTATTTGGTTTTTTATTTTTCTTTTGATTTAATTACCGAAAAAAGTATCTTGTACTCCTTTTGTAACTTTTTCTATATAGAAATTTTCTATAAAATAAAGGGCTTGCCTTCCAAATAAATCGTTATTTGTAACACTTTTATCAAAGCAAAGTTCTCGTGACATCACTTTGATATTCAAAAACATTAATAACTTATTGTATGAAATTTTTCGAAAATTTAGGTTTAACATCTTTAAAATAGGTGTATTACATATTACATAACAACTAAATAAAAAAATAAAAATCTAAAGGAGGAAAAATACCATGCATAAGAATGAACGAAAACCGGTGGTTCATGAATATGAAAATGAACAGGAAGTAGTTATGAAAGTAAAAGAGCTAGAATTGTAAGGGATTCGCCAAGATGATATTTACGTCTTAACACATGAAAAACATCTAACAAAAAAGATTGCGGATGATACAAACACAAATACGATTGGAGTAAAAGAACAAGGATTGGGCACAAGTATTATTAACTTTTTCTCCCAAAAAGGGGACGAACTCCGAAATCAAATGGAGGAAATAGGGTTGTCGAAGGAGGAAGTTAACTTATATGAAGAAAAACTAGATCAAGGGAGAATTTTACTCCTAGTAACAGCTGAAACACCAACGGCGAGTGATAGGCAGCCGCAAAACTATCATTCTCTCTAATAGATTGCAACATCTGATAAATAGGTAAGGTAATTATTTTAGGTTGTAGCATTGAAAAAAATAAAAGTAGAGAAGGATGAGGAAAATGAAACATACGATATTTAAATATGCTGTGATTGGGATTACGACCGGAGTCATGGTCTCCCTATTAAAAAAAGAAAACCGGAAAGCTATACAAACAACAGGAAAAAGCGTAAAAGACAAACTACAAGAAGGAAACATAAAGGAAACATTAGAGAAGGTAACTGAGACAAGTAAACAATTCTCTGTAACTGCAGCTAATGTTGCAAAACAAACATTACCACAACTGCTTACAGCCACACCGGTTGTCATTTCTACAATTAAAGATTTAACAGAAAACGAAAATAACAAAAAGAAAAAAGATGAAAAGGATTACGAAATAAATGAAAATAGTAAGGACATAGATGGAGAAAAAACGAAAAATGAAAAGAAATATATGAAAGAAGGGAAAGAAGAGAGTGCTTAGATTTAATTCTAAAAAGAGAAAGTGAGGAAAAAAGTATGAGATCTCTGTATGCGATTGATGTTGGAATTGGTTTTACCAAGCGGGCATATCGACAGGATGTAGATTCTGAGGTGACGATTAAGAGTGAAGCTTCCACACTAGCCCCTGTACCTAATCATGCTGAAAGTGAAGATTTAACAAAGGTAAGTTTTATAGACTTAGACTTTGCATACTACATGGGAAATGAAGCACATCAATCTGACGCATCATTTCTTCCTCCATTTGACGAAGAAATAGAAAATTATTATGAAAGCGAACGGTTTAAACAACAAATATTTGGTTGCATTGCAAAGGATTATAAAGAAAATGTCGTGTTACCTTTAGTTGTTACCGGGCTTCCCGTTACTTGTTTTGGTAGTCAGCATGAGCAATTACAACGTGCACTAAAAAAAGAAACTTCCGTGCAAATTGATGGGAAATTTATTAATATTACGGTGGAAAATGCTTTGATTCTTCAGCAACCAGTCGCTTTACATGCCTATTTCTTAAAAGAGGGAATCATTCAGGAACGAGATCGTATCTTAATTATTGATGGTGGATTTCGTACATTAGAAATGACAGATATGAAACAGAATGTCATTTTAAATCATTATGAGACAGAACTAGGATGTAGCAAGCCTTTGAAAAATGTTAAGAATATCATGCAGAATCATGGGGGTGAAAGTAATCACTTGCATATTAACGACATGCCAAAAATATTAGAAAAAAGATATGAATGTCGAGAAGAAAATCCTCAGACAAAACAGGTTCATACTTTGATTCAAAAAGAGTTGGATGCACACTTCCAAGACGTCATGCGTGTATTACAAGAACAATTTAAGTTAGAACAGTACGATACTATTATTTGGACAGGAGGAATAGTAGATCTCCACAAAAAACGAATTGAAAAAATGCAAGGTGAAATTTCTTCTTTCCGTATGGTAGACGCTTCGAAAGAGGCTGCACTTCATGGATACTATATTATTGGAAGTCAAGTATTTGAGGACATCACCAATCAATCTGCATATGAATCTAAATTATAATAACGACCGAAATGGAGTTCGTTGAATGGACGTGCCAAATTATGTTGCTTCTTTTCCACATATAATAAATTCTTTATAAGAAAAGATAAAATGAAACTTTAATCAGTGGGGGGGTTCTTCATCCCCCACTGATTATCAGCCCTCACCAATCGGACTTTTATGGGCAGTTGATCTCCCACCTAACTTCTTTGCTTTCGCTGAATTTTGAGGCGGGGGTCTTACTGCCCATTAAAGCGGGATAAAAAGTGCTTGTATAGAGGAAATGTTTAAAATTGAGAATAAAAATAGCTAATATATAGGGGGTCTTCCTTTTAAAAGAATAAGACCTCCTATGCCATTTATTTTGTAATTTAGATGATCTAAAAACTTTTCCTCCAAGACATGAATACCTACATACAAATTTCATATTACGGATATGATTCGATCAAACATAAAACTATTCAGAAAGGAAGAATAATATGGAATGCATAAAAATGCCGAAATGGAGTTGGTATCATGTGAAAACTAGTGAGCTTGAAAAACTTTCTTCTATAATCCCTCGTGATGTAACATCTTATTTCTCTCAATTTGTAAAGAAAATAAGTTCTCCTTGTGAAAATGGATTATATGTTTATACGTTATCACCAAGTCAAACTTGTGTATATGGTTCGTTTTTATATGATCAAGATAAAAAGGACGCCAAAATTCAAAACTTTCTTCATTATTTCGTAGCTCATGGAATACTGATAACGGTCCAAGAAAAAGAGGAAGAGGATTTTCAAAAATTAATACATAATTCCTCTTTTAGTGTAAAAAATTGTAATAGTTCCGCTGAAGGATTATGTGCTATCTTATCAATGTTTATATCTCACTACTTGAGAAAGGTTGACTATTTCGAAAACAATTTCAGAAATGTATTATGGGATTTTTATCATCATAATAACATAGCAGTTTTAGAAAGAATTTATCATATTCGTCATGAATTATTTATGAACACACATGTGTTTCGCTTAATACAAGAAGTGTTACAAGGCCTGAAAGAAGCTTGGTTAGAAAACCTAACAAACACCCTTTGTTATAAACAAACACACGTAAAATTAGAGCGTGGATTACAACTTGTTAAAGAGTACCAAGAAGAATTAGACACGATGATTCATTTACAAGAAGTTGTTTCTTCACATCGTGGGAATGAAATTATGAAAGCTCTTACTGTATTAACTGCTGTAAGTACGCCTTTGACGGCCTTAGGAGCATTGTGGGGGATGAATTTTAAATATATGCCTGAACTAGAATGGAAATATAGCTATTTAATCGCTCTCTTATTTATTATTTTCACAACAGTGGGTATGTATTTATATATGCGAGTGAAGGGATGGACAGGTGATTTATTACGAGTAAAGAAAAAGAAATCTTTTTTTAAATCCAATTAATCCTTTTTATAAAAAATATGATAGATATTAACCTAGATATATGGTTAGGAATATTTATTAATTGAGGTAGTATCATATCCCCATCAAGTTAAAGTTTTGATGTTCACGCAATGATAAAAATGGTGAATATTTATATGAAAGATTAGAGCTCTTCTTCTTGTAGGAGGGCTCTAATCTTTGTTTAAAAACTATATCATACACATGGGCAGAATCATTATCTGAAATTTGTCCCGATTTAATTTAGAATACGACAAAAGAGAACTTGCGTTAGAAAACAAGCTCTCTTTAAAAGAAATAACGTAATTGAGATACTTATATAGTAACAATTGTTTTCTTTTAATTCCATATGTCTTATGTTGAGAAATAAATTATAAGTGGCTTGATAAAGCTAAAATGAATGATTGACATAATATTTTGACGATAATATAATGAATCTCGAATTCAAGATAACTTGTAAAGGATTGGTAATTGTGAGGGTGATTAACGATGAGAGCCTATCTTTAAAGTTATTTGTTATATTATCAAGGGAATTACAATCAATCACTAAACGTATTGAAAAGGATATAAAAATTTATGGACTTAATCCAACAGAATTTGCAGTGCTTAAGCTACTATACAGTAAAGGCGATCAGCCTATACAAAAACTTGAAGACAAAACATTACTTGCAAGTAGTAGTATCACGTATGTAGTGAATAGGTTGGAAAAGAAGAGGTGAAAACCATGTCCTAAAGACTGCCGTGTCATGTATGCGTCAATTACTTCAGAAGGTATTGAATCGATGATATTATTTTTCCTCAGCATAAAGAGGAGATTCGGCAAATATTTGGTAGTTTGGACTATATTGAGAAAAAAATGATAATGAAACGGTTGAAAAAGTTAGGATATTACGCACAGAAATTGTGAGTTTGTAGAGGCTATTTCTGTTTAGTAATATCCTAATTACATATAAATTAAATAAATAGGAGGAAAAATTAATAAGTGGTAGTAAATGTATTATAATACAAAATGAATAAATCATATTATTTCAATCAGTACAGTAGGGAATGAAGTTGTTATATTAACGTATACATATCGTCCTTTTCATTATAAATCTTTCATAAAGCGGAGAGTGGGTATCAAGAATGGAATTACGTCATTTAGAGTATTTTATTCAAGTTTGTAATAATAATAGTTTTACTAAAGCTGCGGAAGTTCTAGGTATTTCACAGCCGACTTTAAGCCAACAAATCCGTGTGTTAGAAGGTGAACTTGATACACCCTTGTTTCATCGAGTTGGAAGAGGTATCAAAATGACAGAAGCGGGTAAGTTGCTATTTGATAAAGGAAAATTTATCATGCAACAATTTGATGACGTTTATAATGAAATTTTTGAATTAAAGGGGGTAAAAAGAGGGGTAATTACTATAGGAGGTTTATTAGAGGATCTCACTTATTTAACACCTTATATTATGAAGTTTCAACAACATTATCCTAACATCGTAGTAAAAATTATAGAATCTGAAGTTGCTGTAAATCAAATCGTTGATAAAAATATTGATATAGGCATCACGCGTAGTGCTCAAATTCCAGACACATTAACAAGCACCCTTTTGTATAGCGAAGAGCTTGTCCTTGCCATTCCAAAAAATCATCCTTTGAATGAAACATCATTTGTTTCTTTTCGAGAATTAGTAGGACTGAGTAGAATAATGGTTTCATGTAGTTGTCGTGAATCTATTAAAATATATTGTGAGAGTTTAGGGTTATCTTTATCTGAAGCAAATATAGAAACAAAATCTTCTATTTCTCTATTGAGTCTTGTATACAATGGACATGGGGTTGCCATAATACCTCTTTCACTGGTTAACTTCGTTAATAATGATACTTTGAGCATAGTTCGTATTATTGAACCAACACCAAGTCAAGATATTAATCTTATTCACTTTGATGATAAATTTTTAAGTTTTGCAGCACGTATCTTTATGCAGAAGTTAAATGAACCTAAAAAAGTATTAGTATAATAGAAATAATAATGATTATAGTGTGGGAATTAAAAATGATACATAATTCTTAGGATAAGACCTAAATTACAGTTAAAGGGCAAGTAGATTTATATGTGTGGTGTAGTCGCTTCAAAAGGGAATACCATGGAATTTTACTTAAGGGGAGAAGGCTGTTAAAAACAAGTCAAGTTAATCAATTAACTCTTCGGTCTTATCGCATAGTAATAGATTCCATTAGGGATATACTGCTATTTCTTTTTACATATTCTTATTGCATAAAGAAAACCACCGGGCATTATACCGGTGGTTTTGACTTAGAAAGCAAAGCAAGTACAACCAATACCCCATTTAGTTCCATCTTTTCCTATTATGGTATGAGTGTGTTGATGGAGAGGGTTACTGCAACTATGTAACTTGTGATCATGGGCATCGTGAGAAAGTATAGTGTGGGCTAGGTTAGCACCACCATAACCATAAACTCCCGTCGGTGACCAATTAGGTGATGCTGGCGGCAATTCAGGTGATAGCCTTTTAAATTCATCATTTCCATAAACAACCTGCCCACCCATAATAGTGAGTAATGATTCAAGGTTCTTGATTTCTTCTTCTGGCACAGTAAAGTAGTCAGCAGACAATACAGCAATATCAGCAAATTGACCTACTGCAAGGATTCCCTTTTTACCTTCATCACCAGAGAACCACGCACTTCCTTTTGAATATAATTCCAGGGCTACTTTTCTATCAAGTTTATTTTTTTCGTCGTATATCGAAAGACCACCAATGGTTTTTCCGGCAACCATCCAGTAAAGAGCGACCCAAGGGTTATAGCTGGAAACCCTAGTTGCATCACTACCTGCGCCAACAGGTATACCTAGGTCTAACATACGATAAATCGGAGGAGTACGCTTTGCAGCTTCCTTTCCGTATAAATCAACAAAGTATTCACCTTGAAAAGCCATGCGGTCTTGGATAGCAATACCGCCATTTAAAGCCTTAACACGTTCCATACTACGATCTGAGATTGTTTCTGCATGGTCAAACCACCATCGTAGACCATTAAAAGGAATTTCTTTGTTGACTTCCTCAAATACATTTAAGAATCGTGTGATTGACTCGTCATAAGTTGCATGTAAACGGAATGGCCAACGGTTTTCTACCAATAGAGAAATTACTTTCTTTAAGTCAGCTTCCATCATCGTAGCTAGTTCGGGCTGTGGCATTTGAAATTTTTCAAAATCGGCTGCCGAGAATACTAACATTTCTCCGGCACCATTCATTTTATACTTATCATTTCCTTGACCTGGAGAAACAATTTTTGCCCATGAAGCAAAGTCTTCATATTCATGATTTGGATTTTGTGTAAATAGATTATAAGCAATACGCAAAGTTAATTGTTCCTTCTCAGCTAAATGTTCAACAACTTTGTAGTCATCAGGATAATTTTGGAAACCGCCACCTGCGTCAATGGCACTTGTAATACCTAATCTATTTAATTCGCGCATAAAATGGCGAGTTGAATTAATCTGGTCGTCAAAATTAAGTATTGGAGCTTTACCCAAACTTGAATAAAGAATAGAAGCGTTAGGATTTGCAATTAAAAGGCCCGTTGGATTACCTCGTTTATCCCGTTCAATTAAACAACCTGGAGGGTCTGGGGTATCTTTTGTGTATCCCAGTGCACGCAGCCCTGCACGATTTACAAGTGCTCTATCGTAAAGATGTAGCACGAAGACAGGTGTGTCTTCAGAAACAGCATTAATCTCTTCCAAAGTTGGCATCCGTCTCTCTTTAAATTGAAATTCAGACCAACCTCCAACTACTCTTACCCACTGAGGAGCAGGTGTACGCCTTGCCTGTTCTTTGAGCATTTCGAGAGCAATGGCAATTGAAGGGACACCTTCCCATCGTAATTCCATATTATAATGAAGACCGCCACGAATAACGTGTATATGAGAGTCATTCAGACCTGGAATAGCTCTTTTTCTTTTAAGGTCTATTTTTTTTGTTTTTTCTGTGGCGCTATCAAGAAGCTCATCTCCACCTATTGCAGTTATTAAACCATCAGTTATGGCGATAGCAGATACCTCAGGTTGAGAGGGATCAAGGGTAGTAATTTTTCCGTTATATAAGATCATATCCGGTAAATTCATATTCACACCTCGTCTACTTCCTATTATTTTGTAACCATGGATGAAATAATTTACCGAAAATCGGCATAACTACCCATGATAGCAAGGACACTATACATACAGAAACAAAAAAAGCGGACATAATAGGATTCATATGTTTTATGATAGGTCCTATCAATTTAGGAACTAACATGCTAAGAGGCCATACACCCAGAAGGGTAACGATAGACATTTTCCATTTTTGAGGTGGGACTGGCGTTTTCGGAGTAACAAACCAATAAGCCAAACTGCTTTCAGTTTTATAACTTGGATTAGTAACTTGAAATTGTTCGGCCGTTTTTAACAAATCTCGGCGAACATCTGATTCTTGCCAAGCACGTAGATGCTCATACGTATCAAAGCGAAAAATAACAGTATACTCTCTGAATTCGTTATTTGGGACTATTAGATTTACACCTAAATGTCCTGGGAATTTAGTAGCGGCAGCTTCAATTTCATGTCTCCATGTTTCAAACTGTTTTTCTTTACCCTGTTGAATTTCCCATGTAACAATCGTTGTTACTGGATCGGCAGCATCCATCGCGTTCCCTGTATAAGTCTCTTCGACAGCTACTCCTTCTTGTTTCATATTTTCCTGCTTGGAAGCGCACCATGCACCATAGTATATGCGTATTCTACACCTTGACCATAAGCACCAGTGTGTTCCTTTACAATCTCCATTACAGCATCATAAGTATCTTTGTGTGCCCAGTCACGTTGGTATTCAAGTAAAACTTGAATTGCTGTCACTGGAATTGCACCAGCTTGTTCTACACGGCGCATAGCAGCGTTATGTGCTGTCAAACTAGTACCACCTGAAGCATCATCAACTGCATACACCTCATAGCCAGCTTTCATTGCTTCAAGCACAGGGAATGCAAGGCAAACTTCAGTCCAAAGTGCTGCAAATATTAATTTCTTTCTACCTGTTGCTTTAACTGCTTCAACAAATTTTGGATCTTCCCAAGAGTTCATTGAACTGCGTTCTATAATTTCATGGTTTGGGAATATGTCAAGAATTTGTGGCCAAAAATAACCAGAAAAGCTACGTGTCTCAACTGTAGTAAGAATAGTAGGTACGTTAAAAGTTTTTGCTGATTTAGCAAGCAACATAACGTTATTAATCAATGTTTGTCTATCAATACTTGCAACTCCAAAAGTCATTTGAGGCTGAAAATCAATTAAAATTAAGGCACTGTTCTCTGGATTTAACAATTCTAAATTACTTATAATAAAACGCTCCTTTTTTTAATTGTTGAAAATAATATATTTTCAACAATTAAAACTGTAATCGTAAAAAAAAAAATTGCTATACCTTTTAATTTAAAAGAGAGTGCTGATTTAATCAGCACTAAATGTATACTATCCATTTTTTTGAAAGTGATTTAAAGTCATTTCTTTGAAATACATTTATGCATTTTGTTTACTAAGATCTCGCTGCGCGCCCATATAGCTTCCAATTATATTTTGATAGCCTGGAAGATTACTAGCAAGCAAATTGCCAAAACCTTCGACATCGTTGCGCCAATCGCGTTGTAATTCGCAAGCTACGCTAAACCAGTTCATAAGTTGCACGCCACTATGTGCCATGCGAGTATTTGCAGCATCTGCAACTTGTTTACTGAAAGTTCCCGAAGCATCAGTAACAGCAAATACTTCATATCCAGCTTTTATAGCGGAAAGTGCTGGGAAAGTAACACAAACGTCCGTAACTACGCCCGCGATGATAAGTTGCTTCTTTCCAGTTTCTTCGATTGCTTTTACAAAATCATCATTATCCCATGCGTTAATTTGTCCAGGGCGAGCTATTTTTTGTGCGTGAGGAAAGAGATCAACCAATTCTTGCATTAAAGGTCCGTTAGGTCCGTTTTCAAAACTTGTTGTTAAAATAACCGGTAAATCAAAAAACTTAGCAGTGTGAGCAAGAGCTAAAACATTGTTCTTAAATTCATCAACACCATAGTCACGTACTAGTCCGGACATAAGACCAGTTTGATGATCTACTAAAAGCACGACAGCATCATCTTTGTTAATACGAGAATAGAGATCAGTCATTATGTATTCCTCCTAAAAATTAAGTAATCGAAGAAAAGTTAAATAGTCGAATACTATCATAAGTTTCTTCGTTTGTTACGATTCGTTTATAACTAAGCTGACCAATAATATTAGTTATAGCAGCATTCATAGAACATGAAGTGCTATACAAATTTATAGTATTTGAAAACTGATTCGTTAATCAATTCTAAATTATCTATAATTCGTATAGGTCGTAACTATAGTTGTTTTCACTATAAAATAGATTGATTTTACCTATACATTCTATAGATAGAACGATATTGATAGTCACCTATTTTTGTTATTACAATTGAATATGAGTAATGTTCAGTAAGTATTTTATGATGAAAAAGATATTAGAGGGGGGATTGTTCCAAAAGGAGAAAATGAATGCATTGGAACAATAGAGTTTCATACTTAGAGTTCACAACATAAACGTGCATGAATAAGTTATGAGATTCATCCGGATTATTGAAGAAAAGGATACATATTAGAATATTTTTTGGAGGTAGAAGCATGGCTAAAATTACTGTAGGAACCGAAAACCAAGCACCAATTGAGATATATTATGAGGATCATGGCACAGGAAAACCAGTTGTACTAATTCATGGTTGGCCGTTAAGCGGTCGATCTTGGGAATATCAAGTTCCCGCTCTTGTTGAGGATGGATACAGAGTTATAACATATGATCGTCGAGGTTTTGGAAAATCATCTCAGCCGTGGGAAGGGTATGAATATGATACCTTTACTTCTGATTTACATCAACTATTAGAACAGTTAGAGCTTCAAAATGTCACACTTGTTGGTTTTTCTATGGGTGGAGGCGAGGTAGCCCGGTACATTAGTACGTATGGAACAGATCGTATTGAAAAGGCTGTTTTTGCTGGAGCAGTTCCTCCATATTTATACAAATCAGAGGATCATACTGAAGGGGCATTAGATGATGAAACAATTGAAGCATTCAAAAGTGGTGTGATAAATGACCGCCTTGCATTTCTTGATGAATTTACTAAGGGATTTTTCGCGGCTGGTAATCGAACAGATTTAGTTAGTGAACCATTCCGTTTATATAATTGGGATATTGCAGCCGGTGCATCACCTAAAGGAACGCTTGATTGTATTACCGCCTTTAGTAAGACAGATTTTAGAAAAGACCTGGAGAAGTTTAATATACCTACTCTTATTATTCACGGTGACTCTGATGCAACTGTACCTTTTGAATTAAGTGGAAAACGTACATATGATGCCATTCCTGGTAGTAAACTCGCTTTAATACAGGGCGGTCCACATGGGCTAAATGCAACTCATGCTAAAGAATTTAATGAAGCACTCCTATTATTTTTAAATGACTAATTACAACTATATAATTGTTAATTGATAAATTATAAACAAGTAAAAATAAATCTAAAAAAAGATGCTCTTGGATAAATCCAGGAGCATCTTTTTTAAATGCGGAGTAGTGCACCACCGTAATCAATTCAAAGAATAGAAATCTTCTATAACGAAATTCCTATTCATTTTTTAATGGTGATATTGAGATGTTAGGTTGATAAATCTCCATTAATTTTGGATTGAATATTCTTCTTAACAGCTAAAATGTATTGATTAGAGTTTTTTAGATTTCTTTAGATTTCTTAGAAGTATTGTTATATTACTATCAAGATAATATTTTGAATAATCCTCAAAACAAAGAAATGTACATTTTTTTGAGGAAGAAATATCTTGTCAGAAAACAATAAAATCTTATTAATTTTTATAATTGGTAGAATTTTTGTGGAAATAATTCTCTTAATATATTAAAATAACATCGTATTATGTCAGATTTTAATTAGGGGAGAGAAATTTTATGTTGAAAAAAATCATTCCAGTTGCTTTAGCATTAAGTACAGTTACTTTTACTAGTGTATTTGCTGCGCCTTCAATCCAAGCAAGTACAGAACAAAACCGCTACATAGATGTACAAATGCTCGGTATTAACGATTTTCATGGGCAACTAGATACTGTAAAAAAAATTAACAATAAAGATGCAGGGGGAATTGAGTACTTAGGGGCTTATTTACGTGATCGTGAAAAACAAAATCCAAATACATTAAAGGTACATGCCGGCGATGTTGTTGGAGCAAGTACTCCTGTTTCAGCATTATTACAAGACGAACCTACAATTGAATTTCTAAATGATTTGAAATTCGATGTTGGAACGATAGGAAATCATGAATTTGATGAAGGTGTTGAAGAAATGAACCGCCTTATTTATGGTGGATACCATGAGAAAACAGGAAATTTTAAAGGAGCAAAATTCCCATATGTTGCTGCAAATTTCTATAATAAATCCACCGGTCGTTTATTTTTACCACCATTCACTATAAAAAAGGTACAAGGAGTTCCTGTTGGATTTATCGGAGTCGTAACAACGGATGTTCCTAATCTTGTTATGCCTACTATGCTAAAGAATGTAGAAATTACAGATGAAGTTGAAGCTATTAACAAATCCGTAAAGCAATTAAAAAAACTAGGCGTTAAATCTATCGTTGTTCTTGCACATAACGGAGGTACAACAGATGGGAACGGCGTAACAAATGGTGATATCGTCCGATTAGCAAATGAGACTGATCCAGAAGTCGATGTTATTTTTGGTGGCCATAGCCACACTTATGTAAATGGAACTGTTAATAATAAACTTGTCGTACAAGCAAATTCTTATGGTATGGCTTTTGCTGATGTTGATGTAAAGATTGATCGTAAGACACAAGATATTGTTGAGAAAAAAGCAGAAATTGTTACAACTTATCATGAAGGCATAGAGCCTGATAAAAAAATCAAGAAGAAGATGGAGAAATATCAAGCAAAAATCGCACCTCTTGTTAATGAAGTTGTAGGTAAGTCTATTGCTCCACTAGATCGCAAACTCAATACGGCTGGTGAATCTACTCTTGGAAATTTAGTTGCTGATGCCCAGCGTACAACAATGCAATCCCAAATTGCACTTATGAATCCTGGTGGTATTCGTAATGACTTAGATGCTGGTGATATTACATGGGGAGAGATATATGGTATTCAACCATTCGGAAATCAATTAATAAAGGTAAATTTAACAGGTCAAGACATTCGTGATATTTTAAATCAACAATGGCAAAAAGACATAACAAGAATGCTTCAAATTTCAGGGATCCAATACACTTGGGATGCGAATAAGCCTAATGGAGAAAAAGTAACAAGTATTCGCTTAACAAATGGAGAAGAAATCATTCCTTCTAAAACTTACAGCGTCGTTGCGAACGCATTTCTAGCTTCAGGTGGAGATGGATTTGTATCCTTTAAAAACGGTAAAGATGCTGAAACAGGACCAACCGATTTTGAAGCACTAGTAGATTATATAAAAAAATCAAAAGAACCAATTCAGTCTATTATTGATGGAAGAATTCAAAAAATAAATTAGTTTTTTATTAATCTCAAAAACAACTAGATTACCTGTGCGCTATACTTTTTAGTGTGCAGGTAATCTAGTTTTTTGATTTGAAATAGTCTAACTGTGGCCAATGGGTATACCGTCTAGATGCAGAGTGCCGAAAAAAAATGAAATAAACAAAAGTCGATATCCTGGACGTACAGGGAGTCTTTTTTTGAAAAAACGGGACATAGCGAACATCAAACGGCTTAACGATGGATGTTAAAAGTATAAATAATGAACTAGAGTTATCATTTGCTAAGACGAAGGAAGGGGAAATGGCTGAAAGAAAATGCGCATCGTGCAGGATTTATTATTCGCTATCCAAAGGAAAAAGAGAATGTAACTGGTTATGCTTATGAACCTTGGCACATTCGCTATGTAGGGGATGATGCTGAAAAAATATACAAGGAAAAACTAACTTTAGGGGAATATATGAGATAAGAAGGCTAAAGTGAATTGGAAATCTGTATTTTTTGTTTGGAGAATAGTATTTTATAAAATAGTAGGGTACTTTATTTTAATAGATTGAACAATTGCCTATCTAAAAATTTGATAGGCAGTTGTTTTCTTTTGAGTAAAAAGTGAAATGATTTTATTATGTTCACACATATGAAAAGTGAAATGTATAAATATATCCTAAACACCAATTATTGCCCCTCATTATTAGCGATAGGATAGCTA
The DNA here is from genome assembly GCF_016483605.1 of Bacillus cereus group sp. N11. Classification (NCBI taxonomy): domain Bacteria; kingdom Bacillati; phylum Bacillota; class Bacilli; order Caryophanales; family Bacillaceae; genus Bacillus; species Bacillus cereus group sp. N11. Next base: position 644,459 of record NZ_JAEHBN010000001.1, on the reverse strand, counting down.
CTTAAGGACAAAAAAGAATTGGCTAACTTTTGTGCAAAATGTAATGGAGGCTCTACAGATTGGATATGAATATACATAATTAAGGGATTCATGTAAAGCCAGTGATTATGTAAAGCACTTACAATAATTCCTTGTTGTACAATTGATTTCATAAATGCAGGAGTCTCTTCTTGTAGAATAGCGATTTCGCCTAAATTTAATGCATTACCATTTTGATCCAACGATTCAAAACTTACTCCGACGGGTACTACATAGGTACTCGGTTTTCCTTGAACAAGCACCCTAAAATCGCGGTGAAAAGACACCGAACAACCACCTTGACTTATTTTACTTTTCCCTTTAAGTATTGTAGCAAATTGTTCACAAATGAAATTAAAATTTTGCATAAATTCAATCCCTTTCTCGTACAAAATTATGTAATTAGAGATTTGATTGATGAAATACAGATAAACAATCTTTCTTCAACATTCAAAAAACAGGATGTAATTTTAATTTATTTAATGTTTATTTTAAAAGAAATACACGTTATATTATTTAAATATTTAGAATTCGATCGAAAATGATTAGTATATTCGAGTTATTAAATTTATGATTCATGATAGTCCGTTCGAGATATTGTTATAAAAAATCTATAAAGTATGTAATTATACGCTTTTAGTCTATGTAGGTTAGATAAATATGTGTCTAAATTTGAATGATAAAACTAGAAAAACAACGGTGAGAAAATAACCAATAATATTTTATTTTCTATAAAAAGTACTGCTAAATAGTATTTTTTTCGAAATAAGTCTTTCTTATATAAGTATATTGCTACTATGAACATATCTATTTAAAAACAAGACTTTTTTGAATACAAAAGAATGGGTTCTAAAATACCTTGCTTATTCACGAAGAATTCAGTTGTTTCTCCTTGTATCTATTTATATTTTTAAGTATAGAAAAAACCTCTTATGAATATAGAAGGGAATTCCTTATGTTTTTCTTAAACAAATTATTAAATTACGGTTATTTTAACCAAAATTTTCATAGAAATACCTTTTAAAAGAACGTTAGTTCGCATATAATAAGAACAAGTGTTCCTTGTTAGGGGTGATAACCTTGTATGATTATTCTCTTTTACCGAATCGTATTATTCTTTGTGTAGACCTTCGTAGCTTCTATGCAAGTGTGTCATGTATTAAAAAAGGACTGGATCCACGTTATACAAAATTGGCTGTCGTAGGAGATGTAAATCGGAGTGGATCAATCGTATTAGCAGCAACACCGCCATTAAAAGCGTTAGGGATTAAGAAAATGGCAAGGTTGTACGAAATACCGAAGCGGCCAGATATTATTATTGTAAATCCGATTATGCATACGTATATGAAATGTTCAACTTTCATAACTAGTTTGGCTTTGCAGTATGTTGCGCCGGAAGATTTTCATCAATATAGTATCGATGAGTTTTTCATGGATATGACTGCAAGTATTCATTTGTTTGCGAGTAATCCGCGCGAATTCGCATTAAAGCTCAAGCGAGAAATATATGAACGTACACGGATTGAAAGTACGATTGGTATAGGGCCTAATTTATTATTGAGTAAAGTAGCGATGGATATTGAAGCGAAAAAGAGTAAAGATGGAATAGCGCACTGGACGTATGACGATATACCCGAGAAGTTATGGAGTATTAGACCACTCAGTAAATTTTGGGGTATATCGTACAAAACTGAAATGAAATTGAATCGAAAAGGTATACATACAATTGGAGAATTAGCTCAGTATCCTTTGAAATATTTAAAGCAATCTTTCGGTGTAATAGGGGAAGAATTACATTTACATAGTAACGGGATTGATTTTAGCAGAATAGCAGAGAAATACGTTCCAGCGACAACATCTATAGCGAAAAGCCAAATATTATTACGGGATTATTCGATAGGAGAGTTCGTAGTTATTTTATTAGAGCATATAGAAGAAGTTTGTTATAGGTTGAGAAGAGAAAAGAAATATGCACAAACAATTCATTTTTCAATTGGGTATAGCAAGGAATATGGAGGGGGAATAAAAAAGGCACATACGTTAAATCGGGCAACAAATGTAACGATGGATATGTACAATGTTTGTACATATTTTTTATATGAGCGCTATACAGGAGAACCGATTAGATCGTTAAGTGTCTCATTAACAAACCTTATTAATGAAGGTGAAGAGCAAATTTCGCTTTTCGATAACATTGTACAAAGGGAAAAAGAAATCCGATTAACGAAAGTTATGGATGAAATTCGAACACGGTTTGGTAAGAACAGTATTTTACGTGGGATTTCCTACACAAGCGTCGCAACAGCAAGATATAGAAACACATTATTAGGAGGACATAAATCGTGAAGAATGCTAATATGCCAAAAGGAAGAGGGATGGTAAAGTGGCAACCATTCTCTAGTATGCCAGAGCAATTCGCAGTTATTAAAGAAATGATACATGCGAAAACGAAAGTCACGCGTCCGATCTTAACAGAGGATGCAAAAGAAGTGCTTGAAAATAAGTTGTTATGTTCCTATTTAGGTGAGGAAGAGATTTTACTTACATATTATAAAGGTGGCTACTTATATAAAAATTACATAACAGTAGTTGATATTAATCCATTAAGAGAGGTGATTGTGTGTACTGATGCTTTTAGTACTAAGCGTACTTTTAAGTTTGTTGATGTAATTGAGATTAATTAAAGTATGTTTCTATGCAGTAGGATTATTTTTTAGCCTACTGCATAGAAAGGTCAGTTACAAGTACTACACTTATACTAAAATATCTTATCCTTAACTTCCTACTGCTTTTATCCCGTAAACGCCCGATTGGTGAAGGCTAATAATCAGTGGGGGATGAACAAAACCCCACTGATTAAAGTTTCACTTTATTACCGTTAAGGATGATACGATAATGTGGAAAAATGATGAACTCTCTAAACGATAGAATTAGTACTACCAGAAGTTAAAGGGTTTCTTGAAATTACGAATACGAGCTGTTAGGTAGTACTATATTCATTTAGAAAAAGCCGTTTTAAATAATAGTAGACATAATCAAGGCAATACTTAATAACTAAAGAAAATAAGTAATTTAAACTTCAATTATGATAGGAAGGATCATTGGCTTTCTTTTTGTATGTGAGTATATAAAATGGCCAAGTGTTTCTCTTATTTCTCTTTTTAGAACATTCCATTGGTAAATATGTGCTTTTTGTAATGTGTTGATAGTTTCCACAACTAATTGATTAATTTTCTTTAAGAAATCTTCTGAATCGCGAACATATACAAACCCACGAGAAATTGTGTCTGGGCCAGAAATTATTTTTTCTTCCGTTTTACTTAAGGTGATAACTATTACAAGCATGCCATCTTCAGAAAGTTGTTTACGATCGCGCAATAAGGCGTTCCCAACATCTCCAATACCTAATCCATCTACATATATATTACCGGCAGGTATACGCCTAGTTTGCATGGCGGTTTGATTTTTAATATCAACAACATCTCCATTGCCGATAACATAAATATTATTTTTCTTGACACCAACGGATTCGGCCAATTGACGGTGATGATGTAGCATTCTAAATTCACCGTGTATGGGAATGAAGTATTTAGGCTTCATTAAAGTAAGCATCAATTTTAATTCCTCTTGATATGCATGTCCAGAAACGTGCATTCCTGTTGAACTTCCAGATCCATAAATAACATTTGCTCCTAATAGAAATAAGTTATCTATAATACGTGAAACATTACGCTCATTTCCTGGTATGGGGGATGCAGACAAAATGACTGTGTCACCTGGTAAAATATCAACTTGTCGATAGTTGCCACTAGACAATCGAGACAGGGCAGCCATAGGTTCACCTTGACTACCAGTGCAAAGTATAGCGACTTTTTCGGGTTCCATTTGATTAATCTCATTCGCTTCGATTAACATTCCTTCAGGTATATTCAAATAGCCTTGTTCTAAGGCGACAGAAACTACGTTCACCATACTTCTTCCGAGGAGGGCAAGCTTTCTATTTGTTTTTAAAGCGGCATCTACTATTTGCTGGACACGATTCACATTAGAAGCAAAGGTAGATATAATAACTTTTCTGTGAGCCTTTACAAAGGCTTCTTCAATTTTTTCGCCTACTAACCGTTCTGATGGAGTAAATCCAGAACGTTCGGCATTCGTACTTTCTGAGAGGAGAGCTAAAACCCCGTTACTTCCGATATTAGCCATTTTGTGAATGTCTGGATATTGATTGTTTATGGGAGTCAAATCAAATTTAAAATCACCTGTATGGACTACTGTACCTTCTGGTGTATGAAAAGCAATCCCGAGGCAATCGGGAATACTATGATTTGTTTTGAAAAAAGATAGGTTTATCTGTCCAAACTCAATTAAAGACTCAGAGTCAATAACAATTAACTGTGTCGAATCTTGAAGTTTATGTTCTTTTAATTTAATGCCGATTAAGCCTAAGGTTAATTTTGTTGCATAAATTGGTACATTCAATTGTTTTAAAAAATACGGAATACCTCCAATGTGATCTTCGTGTCCATGTGTAACAATTAAACCTCTAATTTTATCTTTATTTTCTTGTAAATATGTAACATCAGGTATTATTAAATCTATGCCTAATAAACTCTCGTCGGGAAACTTAGAACCACAATCAATGATTACAATGTCATCTGAATATTGTATGACATACATATTTTTACCAATTTCATTAACACCACCTAAAGCAAAAATAGATAGTTTATCATTTATTGTACTCAAATGAATATCCTCCTCTTAAAATCAAATTTACTTGAATCTATGTAAAGGTTTGTAACCAACTATTAATAAATAATTGGTTACAATTATCTCAAAGACCCATATCTTTTAATCCAGGACTATGCTCATTTGGCATTTCAGGAAGTTCTGGTACAGGAAAACCTTTTGGCGGGTCAGTTACTGCTAATGTTCCTTTGTTTCTACTTGGTGATTCACCTTGGAATATTTCTCCCATTCTTGTTGGATCTAAGCTAAAATTAAATTGTGCGTTATGGAATCCCATGTCTACATACTTTCTGCACTCTGGGTATTTATTAATATCATAGTTCGGCACAGGGAAGAGTTTCCCCCATTCAACACCCAATGTCTCTAAAGCTTTTGCGAAAGCATTTTGATGTGCATTATCACGCACAATTAAAAATGCAAGTGTTTCTCTAAATGTTTGATTTGAACTCATTTCATAAATTCTAGTTTTTTGAAGTACACCTGTAGATTCAAGTACGACATTATCTAGTAAATCGCTAATTAAGTTTCCATGACTATATACCCAAGATCCATTCCATGGGTTGCCAGCTGCATCAACAGGCAATGAACTTTGAGCACCTACAATAAAGTGGTGAGGATTTGCATGTTTAACCGCTTCGTCAAGTGGTGCGTTGTCAACACCAGCATTTCCTGGCGTAGGTTCACCAGATCCAGTTAATAGTTGATTAATTGTATGTTGTACAAGTTCTACATGGCTTATTTCCTCTAAAAAAACACCTCGAAGTAAATCACGATATTGCTTCTCTTTACCTCTAAAATTTGAGCTTTGGAAGAAGTATTGCATCATTGTACGCATTTCGCCATAATGCCCACCTAATATTTCTTGTAAAACTTTTGCGGCAGCTGGATCTGGCTTGTCCGGCTTGATAATATTAATCAGTTCTTCCTTATAATAAAACATGAAGTACACCTCTTTTAGGTTAGTTAACATTGTTATCGTGTCCGTTAGTTGGTTACTTAATACTGTAATTCATTTTTTTACCAATAAAGTATTACCTCAAAATACAAAGTTTTTTGGAAATAACTATTTTTGATGTAAGATGAAAATGGGGGATAGATACTTAGCATTTAATAAAAAAAGATAAGATTACGAAATGTAATCTTATCTTTTCATTAAGAATCATGAATTGTAGCTTCAAGGCTTCAGAATGACTTTAATACAATCATCTTCACGATTATTAAAAATCTGATAACCATAGCTCGCTTCTTCAAGGGGAATTTTGTGTGTAATAATCTCTTTTGGATCAAATTCTTTATTTGTTATTTTTTCAAATAGTTCTGGCATAAAATGAATGACAGGTGCTTGTCCCATTTTAAGATTAATATTTCTAACCCAAAATGCACCGAGTGGAAATGCATTATAGTTGCCACCATAAACGCCTGTCATTTGAACCGTTCCATATTTTCTTACTGCTTTCGTAGCGATTTGAATAGGGCCGAGGGTTCCACCTTGTAATTTTAATTTTTGTTCCAAAAACTCTAAAGGTGATTTTTTTCCATCCATTCCTACGCAATCAATGACTACATCGGCACCACCATGTGTAATTTCCTTTAAATGTTCTCCCATATCAGGAAATTTTGTAAACTCAAACACCTCAACATTGTTAATCTTTTTTGCATAATTTATTCGGTAATCTAAGTAATCGACTGCGATTACGCGCTTAGCGCCTTGCATCCAAGCAAATTTTTGTGTCATTAATCCAACAGGTCCACAACCGAGGACGATAACAGTATCACCTCGCTTGACACCTGCATTTATTACACTCCAATAGGCTGTTGGTAAAACATCTGATAAAAACAGTAGGGATTCATCTTCAAGTTCGCAGGATTCTGGTATAACAAATGGAGTGAAATTTCCAAAAGGAACTTTTAAATATTCAGCTTGTCCACCAGGATGGTTACCAAATTTTTCTGTATAACCAAAGTATCCACCAGAATCATAATGAGGATTGGAGTTGTCACATTGGCTCTCCATTTCATGTTGGCAATAGAAACAATGTCCACAAGCAACGTTAAAGGGAATCACAACACGATCGCCTTTTTTCACTTTAGTGACATCTGGCCCGACCTCTTCAACAATTCCCATTGGTTCATGGCCGATAATGTATCCTGGAGGTAAAGGCATGTTACCTTGATATAAATGTAAATCAGAACCACAAATAGCGGTTGAAGTAATTTTTACAATAATATCATCTTTTTTTTCTAATTTTGCATCATCAACTTGTTTAACCTGTACTTGGTTTGGTCCTTGATAGGTCACAGCTTTCATAATTTCATATCTCCTTTTGAATCATTTCTCAAAACATACTGTATATTTATCCTTTGGCAAAACAGAAATCTTTATTAAACGGCGGTCTATACCTAGTGTTGTTATGAAAGTACGTTATAGCAGCTTTTCTTTCTTAAGTCTTTTGTCCTATTTTAAGAAGAAAATCAACATTTATACATAATCTACTTTCCATAAAAAGGATAACTATTATTTCATAGTTCGTAGCATATTAAAAACATCGGAGGTGAAAATATGGCAAACAGTAATAGTGGAAGTCGTAATGAATTATTAGTTCGAGGAGCTGAACAAGCTCTTGATCAAATGAAATATGAAATTGCACAAGAGTTTGGTGTACAACTTGGTGCAGATGCAACAGCTCGTTCAAATGGATCTGTTGGTGGTGAAATTACAAAACGTTTAGTAGCAATGGCTGAACAACAACTTGGTGGTAGAGCTAACCGCTAAGTGAATTAGTGAAAAATATAGCAAATCTTTAAATCAATTTCTTTTGTATATTTATAAAAAATAAACCCTTATAGTAAGTGGATTCTCACTCAAAGATTATCGATAATTTTCTTTCATAATCTTTGGGTATTTTATTTGTAAACTACTTTCCTAAACAATAAACACGCAGTGTTGGAAAGGTGTTTTCCATGCATAGTAGAAAATCTTTTGCAGGAAAAAGCATACTTAAAAATTTGATTTCAATATTGAAATCAATATTCATTATGATATTTTCGAAAGGGAGGAATTTAAAAATGGGTATATTAAGTGGAAATCCTCAAAATGAGCCTTTACATTACGGAGAGGTATTTGACATTTGGAGCTATCTTCTTGCTGCACAAGGTGCCATTGCAAGTCATCAAGTATTTATGAATCATACAGGTGATGAAGACTTGAAGAAGTTTTTAGAAAGCCTAATTGAAAATGATATGAATTCGGAAATAGAAGAATTAAAGGCGCTTTTAAAAGTTAATGGGGTCGCTTTACCGCCTGCTCCTCCAGAACGACCAGTTGCATCTATTGAAGACATTCCTCCGGGAGCACGTATTAATGATGTTGAAATTGCAGCTGCTGTTTCTACAGGGTTAGCAGCTGGCCTTGTGACATGTAGTCAAGTAATGGGAAAATGTCTTCGAGAAGATGTAGGCATGCTATTCGGACAATTCCATATGAAAAAAGCGCAGGCAGGTGTAACGTTGCTACGTTTAAGTAAGAAAAAAGGCTGGGTAGTTCCACCGCCATTACATGTAAGAAATTCTGATCAAGCTTAATAAACAAAAATAAAAAGTGGCCAACGCCACTTTTTATTTTTGTTTACCAGATTTATCCTCAAGTTTGGATTTATTTATTGTGGAAGAATTTATATATTCATCTGACATCTCCATAGCATATTTATCATGGTGAATAGGATTATGTTCTCTTAATTCATTGGCTTTATGCAGTACTAACTTCTGCATATAAATGTGGAAAAAAACTTCTATTCCGCCAATAATTAAAGCGGCTATAAATGAAGAAAATCCAATGTTACGAGTGGAATCTAAATCAGTAAACAACGATGTTAGCAACCAAATTCCAAAGAAGGTTAAGCCAAAATCTGCAATGGTGGCAATCATATTTCCGTATTTAGGTAAAATAAAGAGATCTCCAATTAAATAGGCAGCTCCTGTAAGAAGAAGAGAAATCAGTAATATTCTAGGAATTGAAATATCTTGAAAAATACCGAGTATGATTAATAATACTGCAGTTATAGCTGTATATTTAATTAATAAAGCAACAATATGTTTCATCATTTTCCTCCATTGTTTAAAGGTATATAGAATAAAATATTTCATTGAAAACGGGTTATGCTTTTATATAGCGTAACCCGTTTCATTTTGTGATGGAGGCATATTTATGATATCCCATGGCACGTATGTTGCATTTCGGTCTCCTACACACTACTATTTTTGGATAAAAGTGCATGAATTATACCTTCAAATACGTGGTCATAATTACCAGTTAATTAGATATATATTTTGGCATGTAATTTAACATATTAAAGAAAGAAGGAGGTGAATTAACATGTCAAACAATAATAGTGGAAGCAACAATCAATTATTAGTACGTGGCGCTGAACAAGCTCTTGATCAAATGAAATATGAGATTGCTCAAGAATTTGGTGTACAACTTGGTGCAGATGCAACAGCTCGTGCAAACGGATCTGTCGGTGGTGAAATTACAAAACGTCTAGTATCATTAGCTGAGCAACAACTTGGCGGTGGGGTTACTCGTTAATTTTATATGTTGAATGGATATAGAGGAGAGGCATATGGCCTCTCCTTTTTCATACATTTCTTTTTCAATTTATATTTAATATTTACAACTATAAAATATTAGAATTTGAAAATCTGAAATCTTATTTATATAGGTACTACTTTTAGCTATGATGCCTTAAATATTTAACTGAAGAGGATTAAATCTTTTATGAAACTAGAAGCTCATTTAAAAAAATGAATTTTAGTACATGGTTAAAGATATATAGTGTTGTATAAGTTTTAAGAATTATAAATAAAAAGCAGTTAGCAAAAGCTAACTGCAATGAGAAAGTTACATCCATGAATTTAAGGAGTATAACCATTTCATGGGTTAAATATAGTATGAATAAAGAAACTAATTTTATGTAAAAAAATTAAAAAAGAGCAGTTATTTATAATGACCGCTCTTTACTGGTAAGAAGTACAACCTGGGTAAGAAGCAGATTATACTACGGATATTATTTGTAGAGTATCGAGTTTTATTCACAAAGGTAGGATGAGTCAACATCTATATACAGGTTGCAATTTTTCAAAGAACAAGATTTTGATTTTTTATTACATTTTAGTTCTTGAATGTGAAAAGTATACAAAATATTTCTTTGTTTAATACATCTTTCGGTCCACATATTTTCCATAATCAGGTACAGCAATTTTATCAAATTCTTGAACGAGTGTTTTGAGGTTTGTTGATAGCACTTCACCTGACATCGGTAGCCCATGTCCAGTAACAGCGACCAGAGGCTTTAATTCTTCTAATTTAATGACGGATTCTTTAGCAGCTGTCCAGTCTGTTGTTAAATAACGAGGCGGACCGCTTATTTCCTGTTCCTGAGTAATTACCTTATATAGATATTCCTGTTTCACTGTAACAAAAGCATCGCCAGCAATTAAAATTCGGTCTTTTTCGCGGAATAACGAAATATGCCCAGGGGTATGACCTGGTGTATGAATCCATTTAAACCCTGGCATATGTGGAACAGTTCCATCAGCAGGTAGCGTTTTTACGTTATTCCCTAAATCGATTGGTTCGTTAGGGAACAGAGGGGATATTTTCGCTATCATACCACCTTCAACTGTAGGATCTGGTTCAGGGTAGCTTTGTTGCCCAGTCAGGAACGGTATCTCCATTTGATGAGCATAGACTGGAACATCCCAATGTTTGACGAGTTCAATTATTCCTCCAACATGATCAAAATGTCCATGAGTTAAAATAATTGCTTTTGGGCGGCTATTTGCACCAAAGCGATCTTCAGCGACAGAGATAATTTCATCTGCAGATTTAGGCATTCCAGCATCTACTAAAACAAAATCATTTGCTTGCGGACTTCCGAATAAGCAGATGTTGACGATTTGAGTAGTGTAACAAAATAAATCAGGTAATACCTCGATGCCATGACCACTTCCAATTGAAGTTGCCGGAATAAACTTGTAATCACTTCCATAATTCATTTCATTATCCACTTGTTATCCCCCTAAAGTTATTTTAATACCACATTATAGTTCCCTAATTTTGAAAATCCATTTGTGGGGATTTGGTAAAAGGGATTTAGTATTACAAAAGCCAATTATTTTGGTTTTAGAATAAGAGGAGAGACTTTAACAAATATATATCACCTTATATAAAGTAAAACTAAAAGTTTATTGATTTTAAAGTCGCAGTTGCTACTATTTTTTTGAGGAAAGCCATAATCAATTCCACTAAAATAAAAAATAACGGCATTTTTATAACGGAAGGAAAAATTTTGGCATGCGCCGAGGCTAATTATGAAAAAATTAAGGCTGGAATGAAATAACTCATCGAATGCTTTAGAACAAAGTAATGTATGTTATACGATTAAGAGTATGGGCTTCAAGAAATAAAAAGAAAAGATCTCATTGACAATGATAATGAAAATCATTATCATTTGTTTGAGAGATAATTTATTTGTATAAAGGGAGATATTGCTTTGAAAAAAAATAATATGAGAGTGTTAGTAGTAGCTACAACATTAGCGATTCCTTTTGCTGTTTATTCTAGCCCAGTGCAAGCAGCGGAAAAAATAGCAGAAAATAAAGCAGGAGTTATGGTAACAGATCGTGTATATAATGTTGAAATCAAAATATATAAAGATCAAAAAGATGAGCCATCCATGGTGTCTCAATACATAAAAGATCCCAAAGTTAAGATTGAAAATGGGAAAAAAGTTGTTACTGCAACAGTACAAGATAGCGATTATTTCCAATATCTTAGAATAGAAGATAAAAATCAACCAGGTGTATTTCACGATGTGAAAGTATTGTCAGAAGATAAGCGGAAAAATGGGACGAAAGTGATTCAGTTTGAAATAGGAGAATTTTCAAAGAGATATAATATGCAAATGCATATTCTCATTCCTGCTATTGGATATGATCATAAATATCAAGTTCAATTTGAAATTTCAGATCCGACAGCAAATAACAAAGAAACTGAGAAACCAGATGATAATTCTAATGCAGGTGATAAGGAAACAGATCATCAAATTGATAGTCAAAATATGATAACGGACAAAAAATTAAGGGAACTTGTTAATAAAAAAGTATTTAATAGAAAAGATTTACATACACCAATTACGAAAGAAGAGTTATTACAAGTAAAAAACTTATTTTTAAATACGAATGAGATTCTCGACTATAGTGGATTGAAATATATGCCTAATTTAAAGTCCTTAACAGTTGCTAATGCAAAGATAACAGATCCGTCGTTCTTTGCGAACTTAAAACAATTGAACCATTTAGCTTTGCGCGGTAATGAAATTGTAGATGTAACACCGCTTATTAAAATGGATAATTTAGAATCTCTTGATTTAAGTAATAATAAAATTAAGAACGTTGCACCACTAACTGAAATGAAGAATGTGAAAAGTTTATATGTAGCAGGCAATCAAATTGAAGATGTAACAGCATTAGCAAAAATGGGACAACTAGATTACTTGAATTTAGCAAATAATAAAATTAAGAACGTTGCTCCATTAAGCTCGTTAAAAAATGTAACATACTTAACTTTAGCGGGTAATCAAGTTGAAGATATTACACCGTTATATGCATTACCTTTAAAAGATTTAGTATTAACGCGTAATAAGGTTAAAGATGTATCGGGCATTGACCAATTGAATCAATTAGATGAATTATGGATTGGGAAAAATCAAATTGAAGACGTGACACCACTTACTAAAATGACTCATCTTAAAGTATTAGATGTACCTAATAATGAGTTAAAGGATATTACTCCATTATCAAATTTAGTAAACTTGCAAAAACTTGATTTAGAGGCAAATTATATTTCTGATTTATCACCAATTAGTCAGTTGAAAAAACTAACGTTTTTAAGCCTTGTAGCGAATGAAATTCGTGACGTTAGACCTGTTATCGAATTAAGTAAGCAAGCATACATTAATATTCAAAATCAAAAAGTCTTTTTAGAGGACGTAGAAGTACATAAAGAAGTGAAAGTACCTATTTATGAAAAAGACGGTGAAATCTCTACAAAAATCCGTTTAAAAAGTGATGGCGGCACTTACAATAATGGTGTAATTACATGGAATACGTTAGGTGAGAAAGCATATGAGTTTGGAGTAAAAGATCCATTTGCTGATACAGGCATCTTTTACACTGGTACAGTAATACAAAAGGTTGTGGATAAAGTATCAGGAGAAGTGACAGAACCAAAAGGAGAAGTGACAGAACCAAAAGGAGAAGTGACAGAACCAAAAGGAGAAGTGACAGATCGAAAAAGTGAAGTGACAGATCCAAAAGGAGAAGGAATAGATCGAGTGAATTCGCAAATTACTAAAAATAACGCATTGAATAAACAAATTGTTAAGAAGGAACAGATATTACCTGCTACAGGACATGATACGAATTGGTTATCCGTTTTTGGTGGGGGATTAATGTTGATAGGAGCTTATTTATATAGAAGGTTAAAGAGAGTTAACTAAAATAAAAACCTTTTTGCTAACTAATGAATTGAAAAATCGAAGTAAACTGTGCGACACAGTTATTTGAAGGGATTAGCCTAAATATAGGATTCTTTCTTTGAGCAAAATTAGATGTGTTATCCTGAATTTTTAATAATGGTAACAAAAATAAGAACAGCCATTCAACGAAGAAGGCTGTTCTTATTTTTATTTCAATAGATATTTTTACATTATCAATCTGTCTGGATTGTCTTTTTTCTTTTAGTAACTTTATATTTTAATAAGAAGCTTCTTAAATCAATAATAGTAAGTCAGCTTAGGTGAATCCATTTTTATTTTCTATATCTCTTCCTAACTTAATTATATCATGTAATTAACGTTCGAAATAGACTGTTTATTCTTATTTACTACTGCTAAAATCAAGAACACATGACTAGTAAGGAGAGATGTTAAATGAGTTCTTTCGTTCTCGATTTTCAGGAAATAGAAAAAACGCAGCTTTTTCTCGTTGGTGGAAAAGGATTGAATTTAGGGGAGTTATCAAACATTCAAGGTATACAAGTGCCAGAAGGATTTTGTGTTACAACAGTAGGGTATGAAAAGGCCATCGAACAAACTGAAGTGTTTCATAATTTGTTGAATCAACTAGCCGTACTAAAAATTGAGGACCGAGATCAAATTAGTGAAATTAGTAAGAAAATTAGAGAAGCCATTATGGCAGTGGAAATTCCAGTTGATGTAGTGGAATCAGTAGCTCATTATCTCTCGCGTTTTGGAAATGAACATGCATATGCAGTGCGTTCTAGTGCTACTGCTGAAGATTTACCGTATGCCTCGTTTGCTGGTCAGCAAGATACGTATTTAAATATCATCGGAAAAGAAGCGGTTTTGCAGCATGTAAGAAAGTGTTGGGCTTCTTTATTTACAGATCGAGCGGTTATATACCGAATGCAAAACGGCTTTGATCATAATCAAGTTTCTATATGTGTTGTCGTTCAAAAAATGGTTTTCCCTGTGGCTTCAGGGATTTTATTTACTGCGGATCCGATTACTTCTAATAGGAAGGTGTTATCAATCGATGCCAGCTTTGGACTTGGCGAGGCGCTAGTATCTGGATTGGTTTCTGCCGATAATTATAAGGTAAAAGAAGACGAAATCGTCGAAAAGGTCATCGCAACGAAAAAATTAGCCATCTATGGACGAAAAGAAGGCGGAACAGAGACAAAGAAAATTGCTCCTAATCAGCAAAAAGTTCAAACACTTATTGAACAACAAATTTTACAACTAGCACGCATCGGAAGACAGATTGAGGCTTATTTTGGTTGTCCGCAAGATATTGAATGGTGTTTAGTTGATGATACATTTTATATTGTTCAAAGTAGGCCGATAACGACTTTGTATCCAATTCCAGAAGCGAATGATCAGGAAAATCATGTGTATGTATCGGTCGGTCACCAGCAAATGATGACGGATCCTTTGAAGCCATTAGGAATGTCTTTATTCCAGTTAACATCCTTTGGACCGAGGTTTCAAGCTGGGGGAAGGCTGTTTGTTGATGTTGCACAAAGATTGGCCTCACCTGCTAGTAGAGAATTTTTATTAAATACAATAGGAGAATCAGAGCCGCTTATTAAAGATGCATTAATGACTGTAATAGAGCGAGATAATTTTATTAAATTGTTACCGGATGAAGAAGAAAAAAGTCTTGGTAAAAGTATGCCACCTGCAAGCTCGCAACCACAAATCGAAAACGACCCAGCAATCGTTACGGATTTAATCAAGAACAGTCAAGCATCGATAGAAGAGTTAAAACAAAGTATTCAAACGAAATCAGGATCAGATGTACTTGATTTTATTTTAGAAGATATTCAGCAATTAAAGAAAATATTATTTCACCCGCAAAGTATGGCTGTCATTATGGCAGGTATGAATGCTTTATCATGGATCAATGAAAAGATGGAGCAATGGCTAGGAGAAAAAAATGCAGCAGACACACTTTCTCAATCTGTACAAAATAATATTACTTCAGAAATGGGTTTAGCATTATTGGATGTCGCAGATGTGATTCGTCCGTATCCAGAAGTCATTGCGTATTTACAGCATATAGAAGATGACAGCTTTTTAGATGAACTAGTTCAGTTTAAAGACGGGGAAAAAGTTCGAGATGCAATCGGGGCGTTTCTAAATAAATACGGAATGAGATGCAGCGGCGAAATCGATATTACGAAAACGCGCTGGAGTGAAAAACCAACTACAATTATCCCGATGATTTTAAATAATATAAGAGATTTTGAAGCTGGTGCTAGTAAGCGGAAGTTTGAAGAAGGGCTGCAGGAGGCTTTAAAAAGAGAAGAAGAGTTATTAGACAAATTGCAGTATTTAGCAGATGGCAAACAAAAAGTAGAAGAGACGAAGCGAATGATCAGTATAATTCGGAATTTCGCTGGCTATCGTGAATACCCAAAATACGGAATGATTAATCGCTATTTCATATATAAGCAGGCATTACTAAAAGAAGCCGAGCAACTCGTGCGAAATAACGTTATTACTGAAATAGAAGATATATACTATCTTACTTTTGAAGAACTTCACGAAGTCGTCCGCACGAATAAACTGGATTATAAGGTTATTCATAAACGAAAAAATGAGTACAAATTATATGAAAAACTAACGCCTCCGCGTGTTATTACTTCTGATGGTGAAATTATTATAGGTAAATATAAACGAGAAAATCTCCCTATCGAAGCAATAGTAGGTTTGCCTGTTTCTTCTGGAGTGGTAGAAGGGAGAGCTCGTGTTATTTTAAACATGGAAGATGCAAGTTTAGAAGATGGAGATATATTAGTTACGGCATTTACTGATCCTGGCTGGACGCCATTGTTTGTGTCTATAAAAGGGTTAGTTACGGAAGTTGGCGGACTCATGACACACGGGGCAGTGATTGCGCGTGAATATGGATTACCAGCAGTCGTCGGGGTAGAGAATGCTACGAAACGAATAAAAGACGGGCAACGAATTCGGGTACATGGAACAGAAGGGTATATTGAGATAGTGTAGTTATATTTTAAATAAAAAAATCGTCCACTAAATATAGCGGACGATTTTTTTATGATTTTAAGCTTGCTGCTATCACCCATCTGAAACTGAAAATTAAAATAAAAATGAGCATATGAATTGGATTTCTTTGAATGCCCCTGTCGTAGAAGGAGACATACATGCTACGATACTCATTCACATGCAAGAAGCAACCATGAACATTGATGAATTAGAATGTACATCAATCTAAAACAAAGAATATTTTCAAAAATATTACAAATTCAGACAACATATTGTAAATTGTCTGAATTTTCATTATTATATAATCGTTATAACGTATTTAATATTGGGGAGGAATAGGGATGAAGAAAAAGCCTTTTAAAGTGCTGTCTACGCTTGCGGCGGCAGCAGTGCTTAGTTGCACATTTGGGGTAGGTAGTCAATCTGTTTATGCGGCAACGCCGTCTAATGTAGGATCTTTAAGTCCAATTGATGAAAATTTAATTCAAGAGGAACGTCTAGCAGATGCGCTCAAGAAACGCGGTGTAATTAATAATTCTGCGTCGAAAGAAGACACATTAAAAGCTGTTGAAAAATACGTAGAGAAGAAAAAAGGCGAAAATGCTGGGAAAGAACCAGCAACAGGGGATAGTGTCTCGAGAGAAGCGTTTGACTTTTTGAAAAAAGTGAAAGATGCAAAAGCAGATGCGAAAGAAAAAGCTGATCAACCTGCTAGTGGCCCGGTAGTTGGACAAGAGCCGGTTAAAGGGGGATTAAACGGCAAAGTACCAACTACTTCAGCGAAGCAAAAACAATATAATGGTGATGTCCGTAAAGATAAAGTGCTTGTATTGTTGGTGGAGTTTGCTGACTTTAAGCATAACAATATTGATCAAGTACCAGGTTATATGTATTCAAATGATTTTAATCCAGAACATTATCAAAAAATGTTATTTGGTAATGAGCCATTTACACTCTTTGATGGTTCAAAAGTACCAACATTTAAACAATATTATGAAGAGCAATCTGGTGGTAGTTATACAGTAGATGGCACAGTAACAAAGTGGTTGACAGTTCCTGGTAATGCGGCAGATTATGGCGCAGATGCAGGAGATGGCGGCCATGATAATAAAGGACCAAAAGGACCTCGTGATTTTGTAAAAGAAGCATTAAATGCGGCTGTAGAAAGTGGTATTGATTTATCTGAATTTGACGAATACGATCAATATGACAATAATGGTGATGGCAATAAAAATGAACCAGATGGTCTGATTGATCACTTAATGGTCATTCACGCTGGAGTTGGGCAAGATGGAGGCGGTGGTAGACTAGGTGATGATGCAATTTGGTCGCATCGTTGGCACCTTGGAACACCATATCCAATTGAAGGAACAAAAGCAAAAGTTGATAACTGGGGCGGTAAAATGGCAGCGTACGATTACACAATTGAGCCAGAAGACGGAGCAGTTGGTGTATTCGCACATGAATTTGGTCATGATTTAGGCCTTCCGGATGAGTATGATACGAAGTATTCAGGAGCAGGGGAGCCAATTAACTCTTGGTCTGTTATGAGCGGCGGCAGCTGGGCTGGTAAAATTGCAGGTACAACGCCACCGAGTTTCTCTCCGCAAAACAAAGAGTTCTTTCAAAAGAACATGGGTGGAAACTGGGCAAATATTGTAGAGGTAGACTATGATAAATTAAATCGTGGTATCGGTTTTGCAACGTACTTAGACCAAAGTGTAACGAAATCAGCTCGTCCGGGTCTAATTCGCGTTAACTTACCAGATAAAGAAGTGAAAGGCATTCAGCCTGCATTCGGTAAGAAATATTACTATAGTACAAAAGGCGATAATCTTCATACAACATTAGAAACACCAGTGTTTGATTTAACAAATGCAACACTGGCGAAGTTTGATTACAAGTCATTGTATGAAATTGAAACAGATTATGACTTCCTTGAAGTATATGCAGTAACAGAGGATAATAAGAAAACGTTAGTCGATCGAATTGGCGAAAAGAATGTGAAAAATGGTCTAGATACAACGGATGGTAAATGGGTAGATAAGTCATATGACTTAAGCAAATTTAAAGGTCAAAAAGTAAAACTAGTATTTGAATACATTACAGATGGTGGCTTAGCACCGAACGGTTTTACTTTTGATAACGCTACATTAACTGTAGATGGAAATGTTGTCTTCTCTGATGATGCAGAAGGCGAATCGAAATTAAAATTAAATGGTTTCGTTGTAGCAAACGGTTTTGATAAGAAGAAACATAACTACTATTTAGAGTGGAGAAACTACGCTGGTGCTGACCAAGCATTAAAATATAGCAGCGGTGTACCGTATAATACAGGTCTTGTTGTATGGTATGCAGACTCTAGCTTTACAGATAATTGGGTTGGTATTCATCCAGGCGAAGGTTTCTTAGGGGTTGTTGACTCTCACCCAGAGGCAATTGTTGGAACGCTAAACGGCAAACCAACTGTTCAAGGTAGTACACGATACCAAATCGCAGATGCTGCATTCTCCTTTAACCAGACGCCAGCATGGAAAGTTGTATCTCCAACACGCGGAACATATGATTACAAAGGATTACCAGGTGTAACGAAGTTTGATGATTCTAAATTGTATATAAATGATTTAATCCCAGATGCAGGACGTAAATTACCGAAGTTTGGATTGAAATTTGAAGTAGTTGGACAAGCAGATGATAATTCTGCAGGTGCAGTTCGTTTATATCGTTAATAATGGAGAAGCTGTTGAAGGGGATTCCTTTCAACAGCTTTTTTCATAGAAACATAAATTTCATTAAGCAATTAGTTGATGTCCAGATTGATTAAAATATATTTCTATGCAGGTTGGCTTACTTCTTTAAACCAGCCGCATAAAACGGGCCGTGAACTGCGATAGTTGATAAAATACGAGCAATTTCCTTAGGTGTTTCTTTTTGGCCATTATTTAGCCATTGCTGAATGACACCTATATGAGCAGATGCCATATAAGAAGTTAGGTATTCGCTTGGAACAAGCAAACTCTCTTTATCAATAAGAGCCCCATTCGTATCTTCAAATAGTGTTTTCCACATAAAGTCTTTCAGTTTTGTTTGGAAAGATAAATCTCCTTTTGGACTTAACACAGCTTTCATAAAATCACTATTTTCATTTAGAAATTCAAGAATAGAAGCGATAAGTACAAATGGCGTCGTTGGGGAAGGGTTTGAGCCAAGATCGGCAATCACTTCAGGGAATTTTTGTTTGGCAATGCTAGAAAACTCATGCATAATTTCTTCTTGGCATTTCGTCATTAAATCAAATTTATCTTGATAGTGCGCATAAAATGTACCGCGATTTATGTTTGCTTTCGTTGTAATATCTTTTACTGTAATGGCGTCAAAACCTTTTTCTTCAATAAGCTCCACTAGTGCATTTCGTATGGCCGTTTTCGTACGAATAACACGTAAATCTAAATTACTATCACGCAAAGCATGTCCCTCCTTAATTTTACTCAACACATTTAGAAAAAGTGTCTTATAACCGACACATTCACGATTTTTGATTATTGAATAAGATTTAGCTCAAACATATAATTCAAAATATAAATAAACAACACGTTGTTCATTTATTGTAACGAAAATTAAAGGAGGAGAAAAGAAAATGTTTAAAAACAAACTTTTATTGTTAGCACCAGTTATTGTACTACTTGTTGTTTTTATTTTTTCATTAACATTATTCCCAACTGTTCAACCAAAGCCAAAAAACTTGCCAATTGCAATTGTAAATGAGGATCAAGGTGTAGAAGTTCCAAATCAACCGAAAATGAATATGGGGCAAACAATTGTTGATACGGTGAAAAAAACAGCGAAATCAGATGAAGAACCTGCGGTGAAGTGGGTAGAAGTGAAAAATAAGGAAGCAGTTCAAAAAGGTTTAAATAATCAAGAGTATTATGCAGCATTCGTCATTCCGAAAGAATTTAGTATGAAACAGGCTTCATTACGAACACCGCAGCCATCTTCACCAGAAGTAGAAATATTAATTAATCAAGGAATGAATACAGGTGCATCAACTATGGCAGGGCAAATATTAAATGGTGTAGTGGATAATATAAACAACAATGTCCGTACACAAATATTAGATGGATTGAAAGCAAGGGGAGCTACTTTAACAACAGATCAAGCTTCGAAATTAGTAACACCTATTGTAAAGAACGTGAAAAATGTGAATGAGGTCGGAAAAAATAGTGCGAACGGTAACTCACCAATGGCATTATTCCAGCCGTTATGGATTGCAAGTTTAGCTAGTGCAGCGATTATCTTTATTGCGATTAGTAAAATGCCGGTACGTACAAGAAAAGAAAACTTTGGATTAAAACTAAAACAAATAGTAGCTGGAGCAGTTGCGACACTTGTAATTGGATTTGGCCTTACGTGGATTGCAGATGGGATGGTAGGGTTAAATATTTCGAATTTCACGGATACAGCGTTGTTCTTATCCATCACATCTTTTAGCTTCTTCTTAATGATATCGGCGGTACTTTCATTAGTTGGGCTAAAAGGTATCGGTTTATTCGCACTCTTACTATTCTTCGGGGCACCGTTATTATCATTAGCGCCTGAAATGTTGTCGCCATTTTATCAAGATTGGGTTTATTCTTGGTTACCAATGAAATTTATGATCGAAGGACTAAGGGAGATCTTCTTCTTCGGAAAAGGGGTAAGCTGGAATACACCTGTTACTGTGCTCGTTTGGATTGGTGTGGTAAGTATGGTTGTTATACTAGCAACTGCATTGAAGCGTAGTGCAGTAAAGGGACATAAAATGGAATTGAATGCTTAAAAGATAAAAAACGTTTCACTCGTAGTGAAGCGTTTTTTGATGAAATCATTAGGAATCGTTAAGGAAATTAAGCAGCGATAGATAGGGTTTTACAATATGTTATACGTGATTGAAGTATTCGTGTTTGCAGTAATTTTTTTGTATACATGCTCCTACTATTTCAAAGTGCATAAAATGTTATGCGAAATTATGGAGGGGATACGATGTATAATTCGAATTATCATGATTGGTATAGGCAAAATGATAAGTTGATAAGTGATATTGAAAAAGCTATAAACGGAGAATATAGCGCTATAAGCTGCTACGCAAAGTTAGCTAACATGGCTCCAAATCAAGTAGAACGAAATCAGATTCTTGAAATTCGTAATGATGAAATAAAGCATTTCCAAAACTTTGTCCAAATTTATACGAACTTAACTGGCAGGCAGCCTAAACCACAGATTACCGAAGAATGTCCAAATAGGTACTTACAAGGATTAGAATTCGCTATACAAGATGAACAGAAGACAGTAGATTTTTACTTAGAAATTTCAGATGAAACATCGGATGCACATTTGAAAGAGTTATTGCGCAGAATAGCTGCTGATGAACAAAACCATGCGGTGTGGTTTTTATATTATTTTGTGAAGACGAAGTAAATATAAAGAATGATGGCTGATGTGATGAATATATTAGAAATTATTTTAAAGCGCAGTGCAACAATTGAATGAAAAACCTAAATATAAGCAGAAAGAAACCGTTTCATAAGTAGTGGGACGGTTTTTCGCGGTGAAATACAAGTTACATAGGTATCGACAAAATATAGTAGTTGAATTTGGTATATAATGTATGAAATGAAAACGAAAATAAATAAGCTAGGAGCAAATAAATGAAAAGAGGAATTATTGTAGATATTCCAAATGAATATGATAATCTACTTTGGAAAGTGTTAAAGCCGATCGATATTACGTTATTTGATTGGCGAGTGGAAAATGAGGAATCTTATTTCAGATTACCTGATGGATTAGGATCAGAATTATTTTCAGAAGATAACAAGGTAATGAGTGGATTAGAATTGAAAAAATTAATAAAAGACAACATATATTATCTCATTTTTGCAGATTTAAAAGCGTATCCAAAAGGAGAAGTATTAGAAGAGATTGAAACATATGAAGAGTTCACAGAGAGCAAGTATGAAGTAGTCGTATTAGTAGCGGACGGTGATTATATACACATTTACGCTAAAGATCAAAAAGTGATTGAATTGATGTATGAAAACGCACTGAATCAAGGTTTTTATGTTGAATACGTTACAGACGAAAATGACGGTAGAACGCGTTTGTCAGTATAGTAGTAATTTGAAAGGGGAACGGCAATATGGAGAGAAATACAGTTAAAGGATATACAATACGAACTGCTACTGAAGAGGAGAGCGATAGCATTATTACTCTATTAAGAGAAGTAGCAGAGTGGTTACAACATAAAGAAGTAGATCAATGGCAGTATCTGTTAGGAGGAGAGGCTACAGCTGAAATATTAGAATGTATAAGAAATAAATATACGTATATTGTTATGAAAGAAGATGAAATTGTTGGTACGATTACAGCATCTCCTAAACAAAATGAATGGGATGAACATATTTTTGGTAAAGAGGAAGTTTCGGATTCAGTATATATTCATAGATTTGCGGTGAGACGGAAGTATAAGGGGAATGGAATAGGAGAATCGATTTTGCAGTGGGTAGAAGAAAATGTACAGTGTGATAAAGAGTACTTGAAGTTAGATTGTGTGGGACATAATCGTACGTTGAATGATTTTTATAAGAAAAATGATTTTGAGTATGTGGGCAGTACGGATGGGCTTAGTAAGTTTCAAAAGAAAAGGAGAAAATAAATGAATCCAATTAACGTAAGTTTAGTTGAGAAGTTAATACAGAAACAGTTTCCTGAATGGGCACATTTAGAAGTGAAACCTGTAAAGTTTAGTGGACATGATAATAGAACGTTTCACTTAGGAGATCAGATGAGTGTTAGATTACCAAGTGATGCAGCATATGCACCGCAAGTAGAGAAAGAAAACAAGTGGCTTCCTATATTAAATAAGGAACTTTCTTTACCAATTTCTGCACCAATTGCAAAAGGGCATCCGTCGGAAGAGTATCCGTGGCCATGGTCTATTAATAAGTGGATAGAGGGAGAGGCAGTTACGAAAGAAAATGTTCGTGACTTACATGAATTCGCAGCGGACTTAGGATCATTTCTACTAGAATTGCAATCCATTGATTCTAGTAACGGACCAATAGCTGGAGCGCATAACTTTTACCGAGGCGGGTTTATATCTGTATACGATGAAGAAGCGAGAGTAGCTATTGAAAACAATAAAGACGCTTTTGATGAGGCATTGTTAAAGCACCTTTGGGATTTAGCGCTCCAATCAAAATGGGAACGCACACCAGTTTGGATTCATGGAGATGTTGCGCCAGGGAATTTACTCGTTAAAGATGGAAAGCTTTGTGCCGTAATTGATTTTGGTATACTAGGAGTAGGTGATCCTTCGTGTGACGCGGCGATGGCATGGACATTTTTTGATGAAAATAGTAGAAACGTATTTAAAGAAGTGTTGAGGATGGATGAGGAAACGTGGGATAGAGCGAGAGGATGGACGCTTTGGAAGGCGTTAATTACATATGATGCGAATAGAGATAGTAATGAAAAAGTAGCTGAGGAAGCATATCGTGTAATCCAAGTGATTGTGGATGATTATAAAATGAGATGAAAATAGTAATGTGTAGCACAAGTTTTGATTGAAGTTATTTGACGTTTACTATGCAATAAAAAGGAGGGAACATAATTGAAAGTCAGGCAAGGGAAATATGAAGAGATAAAATTGCGTGATAGAATTCCAGGTATGGTTGAATATATAGATAGCACAAGACTTCCGGCTGATTTTCACTACTATATCCCTCCACACTGGCATAGAAGTATTGAAATTAGTTTGGTAATATATGGAGACGTTTCTTTGTATGTAAATGGGCAAAAAAAGAAAGTATCAGCTGGCGAGTTTATTTTTGTAAACAGTGGAGATGTGCACGAATTTGAAAAAGTTGAGAATGCAAGTTGTGCAGTAATGATGTTAATAGTTTCGTATGAATTTCTTAAAGAGCTAAATGCTGATTTTGATAAATATAGATTTACTCTACAAGCATCATTTGTGCAGAAAGAAAAGCTCCAACAAATATTTTATGAATTAAAGGAGTTAGTCACAAATTTTGATGAGTTAAGTTATATAAAAATGAATAGTTTAATTTATGAGATTGTTTATATTCTATTGCGCCACTGTAAAGATAGAAAAAAAGAAGATAATGATTTTCAATTTGGAAATAAACAAAAAGAGATAATTACATATATGTATGAATATTATGATGAAAAGCTTAAAATGAAAGATGTAGCGAAACACTTTTTTGTAAGTGAGGAACATTTTTCTCGGATGTTCAAAAAATCTTTCGGATCAAATTTCACCTCTTTTTTAACGAGATACAGGCTTCATAAAGCGTATGAAGATATTATTAGCAGTACGAATTCTATACAAGATATAGCAGTGAAACATGGATTTCCCAATGTGAAGTCATTCATTTCGCAGTTTAAAGGGAAATATGGGGATACACCATTACAGTATAGAAAAAATATCATATCAAAAAATGACAATAATTGAATCAAATATGAACAACAATAAAAATACGTTCCATGTTACATTTTGTACATGGAACGTATTTTTATTTAGTAAATGGAAAGGTATACGGTTATATAATTTTTCGGAAAACGAAAGCGTTAAAAAAGAGATGGGGGAATAGTGAATGTCTAGGAAATATAGCTTAGATTTATTAGAAAAGATTCAAGAAAAACAAGAAACCATCAATGTACAAGGCGCAGAAGTAATAGTGAAAAACATACCAGATTGCGATGAAAAGGGAGCAATGGATCCACGTCTTTATAAAGATATGAAGGTTCAAATGAATATAATGAGGTTTATGCCTAAAAATATGATGAAAATGGACGCTTCTGAAAAATCGGTAAAGAATATGAGAAAGCAGTTTAATGGTATTAAAAGCGTTCCAATCGTAACGAAAAATATAAATATTACGAATGAAACGGTTAAAGCGGAAGATGGATATGACATTCCGATAAGGATTTATAATAGTATTTCAAAACGAGAAAACGCGCCAATTTTATATTTTATTCATGGTGGCGGATTTATGGCAGGATCACCAGATGTGGTAGAAGAACTTGTGAAATTAATAGTAGAAAAAACAGATATATTAGCCTTTTCTATAGATTATCGATTAGCTCCAGAACATCCTTTTCCAACTGGACATACAGATTGTTACACTACTTTAAAATGGATTTATGAGAATGCTGAAGCATTCGGCGGTGATAAGAATAATATTTTTGTTGCGGGTGATAGTGCTGGAGGGAACTTAACACAGTATTGTACAACGAGAGATATGGAAGATGGTAGAAACTTCGTTAAAGGGCAATTACTTCTGTATCCTACACTTAACATGTGTGACTATGAAGACGAGTTTTATTCTTGGAGTATAGATAAATATGAGATTGCTCCGAAATATAAAAAAGGATTAGAAAAAATGCTTAATATGATGCATGCAATGGTCGGAGGGATGGCAGAAATACTTGGTACGGAAGACATTCATTCGAAGTATTTAAGTCCATACGTTGATGTATCTTCAGATTATCCAAGTACATTTATTACGGTAGGAGAACATGATTTTTTAATGATTGAATGTTTAGCGTATGCAGCTAAATTGACGAAACAAGGAGTGGATACTGAAACGATTCTCTATCGTGGTTTAGGGCACGCGTATGGAGATAATGTAGGTGTCTATCCTCAAAGTGAAGATTTAGCGATTGAGATGGGGAGTTTTATATTGAAGAATAGTAAGAAAGACTCGTACTTCGAGCAATGATTTTAAACTCTACTTTGTGCTTTAAGTGAGAATATCTAAAAAGTATATAAAAAGCCTAATTTGATCTAAATGTTTCAAATTAGGCTTTTTTATATGATTAAATATTCAAGATCAAAAGAAGGAATAAAACTATATTATACAGAATATTTAGATAATGGGAGGTGTCGAATTTTGAGTGAAATTGAATTAAAAAGTAATGTAATTAAGACAGGACGAGAGAGGAGTATGATTCTTCGGTTTATACTTGCTAGTCTCGTTGGGATGTTTATGTTTTTCGTACCTGTTACGATAAATGGAGCTTCTTCTATTATGATTGATCATATCGTATCGTGGATCCGTACTTCAGTTCCTGGCGTAGTACCTTATTATGCATTGTTTGTTATGGTGATTGGTGCGATTTATCCATTTTATACGAAGAAATGGAATGCATCTATCGTAGACATTTGCTTTTCTATTTTAAAAGTAGTTGGTGTTGTTTTTGGCGTATTATATTGTTTTAAAGTGGGACCAGCTTGGTTTTTTGCACCAGATGTTGGGCCGTTTTTGTATGAGAAACTAGTTATATCGGTAAGTTTACTCGTTCCAATTGGTTCGGCGTTTTTAGCGTTATTAGTCGGATATGGGTTGCTTGAATTTATCGGTACATTTTGCCGTCCGATTATGAGACCTTTATGGAATACGCCGGGACGATCGGCAATTGATGCGGTTGCCTCCTTCGTTGGAAGTTATTCACTAGCCTTATTAATTACGAACCGTGTATATAAAGAAGGAAAGTATACGACAAAAGAAGCAGCCATTATCGCTACAGGATTTTCTACAGTATCCGCAACATTTATGATCATCATCGCAAAAACATTAGACATTATGCATTTATGGAATGTTTATTTTTGGACTACACTTGTAGTAACATTCATCGTGACTGCTATCACCGTAAGAATCCCACCTCTTAGTAGAAAACCCGATACATATATTACGAAAGAAGGGTTCCCAGAGCCCGTTTATAAGGAAAAAATGTTAGAACGTGCTTGGGAAGATGCATTAGAAGTATCAAAATCTGCACCGAGCATTATGAAAAATATTGCAGTGAACTTAAAAGACGGTTTTATTATGACGATGGGAATTTTACCATCTATTATGTCAGTAGGGTTAATTGGTATCGTCTTAGCGAAGTTCACGCCAATATTTGATTGGATCAGTTATATTTTTTATCCATTTACATGGGTTTTACAATTACCAGAAGCAGACTTAGCTGCTAAAGCGGTATCAGTTGGTATTGCAGAAATGTTTTTACCATCATTATTAGTTGTAAGTGCGCCGCTCGTGACAAAGTTTGTCATTGCGGTTGTTTCGGTATCATCTATTTTGTTTTTCTCCGCTTCAATCCCTTGTATATTATCGACAGATATTCCGTTAAAAGTATCTGAACTTATTATTTTGTACGTGCAGAGAACCATATTAACGTTGCTTATTATTACACCGATTGCTTATTTGGTGCTTTAATAGGAAACCCTCGCTTTCTATGTGAGCGAGGATTTTTGTTGTTAAAATCATTATATATAAATTTTGACATTTTTATTCATATGTTATAGTAACAAAAGAAGGGGGCTTACAAATGGAAATCATTCACGAAAGAGCGAAGTTACGGTTAATGGATAGTGGTGATGTCGAAACTTTGTTTTTGATTGTAGAAGGAAATAGGCAAATTTGGGCGTATTTAATCTCTAAAATGGAAACTGTTCAAGATATGCAGCAATATGTTCAAAAAGCGATAAAGAGTTATGGAAAGGGTACACAAATCCCTTTCGCTGTAGTGGATCAACAGACGAACAAGATTGTAGGGAGTACACGTTTATATAATATTTCAGTAGAAGATAAAACAGTGGAGTTAGGGCAGACGTGGTACCATCCAAGTGTGCAACGTACGAGTATAAATACAGAATGTAAGTATATGCTTCTCCAGTATGCTTTTGAAAAACTGCATATGCTACGAGTGCAAATTAAGACGGATGTAAGAAATGAAAAAGCACAACGAGCAATTGAAAGGTTAGGCGCGGTAAAAGAAGGTGTGCTAAGAAATGAAAGAAGATTGCCGAGCGGTCATGTGAGAGATGCAGTTGTGTACAGTATTATTGCGAGTGAATGGTCAGGCGTGAAAGGAGAATTGTTAGAAAAATTAGAGTTATACAAAGAAAAGCTATAATTCGTATTTTGTAAGGTATATGATCGTAATTTGCGAATAATATACCTTTTTTTCTTACAAAACACTAACTTATTTAATTTACTTTTGTTTCATCATTCCCTTCTGAGAAAAAATTCGTTACAATGTAGTTGTATGGTAATAAACTAATGAATTAAAATTGTAATGAAAACCGCAAATGAAAAATGAATTGATAATCCTCAATTTTAAATGAAAACCCTTTTATATATAATAAGTAAAATACCTTCTTTTAAACAAACTCAAACAAAACGATTTGATATAAATGTTTTTTTATAGAAGTATGGATGATGTACGGAGGCAATTACAAATGAAAGAAAATAAGAAGAGTAAAAAAAGACGAATCTTTCAAGTGTTTTTATTAATGATTTGTTCTGCTATTTTGTATGTGAGCTATGCAGCTTACGATATTTGGAGTTATCGCTTTAAAACGGATGATGATGTGAAGA
Organism: Bacillus cereus group sp. N11; assembly: GCF_016483605.1. NCBI lineage: Bacteria > Bacillati > Bacillota > Bacilli > Caryophanales > Bacillaceae > Bacillus > Bacillus cereus group sp. N11. The sequence goes on along the minus strand of NZ_JAEHBN010000001.1, from coordinate 615,655 downwards.
CAGATGCTGGTATCGTGCTAGGAGCAGCTTCATGGAACGGAAAACCATCTCCTGTATTTAAGGAAAGAATTAATCACGCGATTTCTCTATATAAAAACGGAAACATTAAGAAAATTATTTTTACAGGTGGTACAAAGTTTGAAGCAGAGCTTGAGGAAGCTCGCACTGCTAGAGTATATGCATTGAAACAAGGTGTAAAAGAGGAGGATATTTTAATTGAAACAAAATCCCTTTTCACTGAAGAAAATTTAAAGAATGCGAAGGAAGTTGGAATAGAGAACGGAATACACTCATACACGATTGTAAGTGATCCACTTCATATGAAACGCGCAATGAGAATCGCAAAACATATTAACATTGAGGCATATGCTTCACCGACTCCAACATCAGCATATAAAACGTTAGATACAGAAATTCCATTCTTTTTTAAAGAATTATTCTCGTATATCGGATATGTAACCTCTTTGCCGCTAAAGGCATTGAAGGGGGATTAATATAAGAAAAGGACCTGTTTTTCTATAGGGATTTTTCTTATAATCCAAAAACATTGTATTTTTATCGGAATAGTGAAACAATAGAGAGGTAGCTTCATATAATCATAATGACAAAATGAACGGTTTATGAATCGAGCATTTACGGGCAGCCCGACTCCCACTGAACTTCTTTGCTCCACCTGAATTTTGAGGTGGGAGTTTTACTGCCCGCAAATAGCGGGATAAAGGAGATTATAGTATGGCACTCTCATTTGTTGAAACAGAAGAACAATCTTTCATTATTGAACAAATAAATAAATTGATTCCGAAGTTCATGGAAAGGGAGCATCAATTAAGTGAGTTAGGATCATTTCCGCATGAAAATATTAATAATTTAAAAGATATCGGATATACGAAATTAACGTTACCGAAGGAATTTGGTGGTAGTGCGATTTCTTTATATGACTTCGTTTTATTTCAAGGGAAAATTGCAGAAGGCTGTGGAGCTACTGCATTATCGATTGGATGGCATATCGGTATTGTAAAAGAGCTAGCTGAAAATCGCTCTTGGAATGATGGAATGTTCAAATGGTTTTGCGAAGAAGTGCGTAATGGTGCACTCTTTAATCGGGCAGCAACAGAACCGAAAACAGGAAGTCCGACGCGTGGTGGTAAACCAGAAACAATCGCGGTGCAACAAGGCGAGAAGTGGATTATAAATGGAAGGAAAACTTTTACAACGATGGCACCAGTACTTGATTATTTTATTATTTCAGCAAGTATGGAAGGCCGAGAAGAAGTTGGTGAGTTTGTCATTCCAAGAAATACGCTCGGTGTATCAATTGAAGAAACATGGGATAGCGTTGCGATGCGAGGAACTGCTAGCCACGACCTTGTCTTACAAAATGTGGAGATAGAAAACCGCTTCTTTACGAATGTATTGGGCGGGAAAGTGAAACAAAAGGGTATTGGCTGGTTGCTACATATACCAGCATGTTATTTAGGAATCGCACAATCAGCAAGAAATTATGCAGTTCATTTTGCGGAATCATACAAGCCAAATAGTTTAAACCATTCTATTAGTTTATTACCGAGTGTTAGAAGATTAGTTGGAGAAATAGAGCTTGAGCTTATGCAAGCTCGCGTCTTTTTATATCAAATTGCGAAAAAGTACGATGAGGCAGAAGATAAACTATCACTACAAGCAGAACTAGCGGCAGTGAAATACGCAGTAACAAATGCGGCGATATCTATAGTAGATAAAGCAATGCGTATCGTAGGGGCAAAAAGTTTATCAGAAAAAAATCCACTTCATCGTTATTACTTAAATGTCAGAGCGGGTTTACACAATCCGCCGATGGATGATGCAACATTGTCTATACTGGCGGATGCAGCATTTCGGTCGTGATGTTTTAGGAGTAGATCTTATGAATTTAAATGTTATTGTTTATGGACAATATAGTTGTTTTGAAAGCACGTGTTTGATTAGTAATCGAACACGTGCTTTTTATTTGTTTGCCATCCTAGTTTGAAATGTAGTGTTTTCATATAAATGATTATCATGATTTGATGAATGTTCCTGGATGAAAAATATTTATTGTAATGCCAGTTTGAATGTAAACGGTGATAAGGTGTTTTTTGTTGGGAAGGAATTTGTAACTTTTAATAGAATAATTTATGAAGATGATTAGATAATAAATGTTTACACATAAGGAGATAAAACTATGGAAAAGAACAAATTACTAAGAATGGACAATGTCAGTATCGTTGTAGAATCTCTTGATGACGCAATCTCTTTCTTCGAGGAGATTGGCTTGAAACTCGAAGGGCGAGCTACTGTCGAAGGTGAATGGGCTGGTCGCGTAACCGGACTGGGCTCCCAGTGCGTAGAGATTGCTATGATGGTTACGCCAGATGGTCACAGCCGAATTGAACTTTCGCGATTTCTCACCCCACCTACTATATCAGATCACCGGACTGCTCCTGTAAACGCCCTCGGTTATTTACGCGTCATGTTCACTGTTGAAGACATTGACGAAATGGTATACAGACTCACGACTAAGTGTGGTGCTCAGCTCGTTGGCGAAGTGGTTCAGTACGAGGACTCGTATCGACTCTGTTACATTCGTGGAACCGAAGGGCTTCTAATTGGTTTGGCGGAACAACTCGGTAACAAATAAGAAAGTGACGTTTTATAAAAAAACTTTACTGAAATATATTACTGAAGTGAAAATTGAAACAGAATAGTAGTGTGAAAGTAACTTTAAGAAGTAGGGTACGTCATATAACATAACATGCAAGCGAAAGGACTCTCCGAACCACTTGGTCGCCGGGGAAGAAGCAGGGAAGAGATTCAGGCAACATCTCTGTGAAAACGTTATATGCTCATTCCTCTCAATTTGAAGAAATTTATTATTCAATAAAAGGGCTCTTCTTCAGAGCGACAAAAAAGCCAAATTCCTTAATTTTAATATTGAGAAATTAGGCTTTTAATTTTGGAATTTCTTTAACGTTGTAAATTCGTATTTTCCTGAGCTACCCTATGCTCATCAAACTAAGAAGAGCAAATACTCCAAAGCGAGAAAATTGACATCTCCAGATGAGGATGTACAATTTTTTGTTTTGAGGATGCGCCAAAATATTAGCTTGATAGCAATAGGCAGCATCCCTTGAATAGCTTCGAAGAACTCAATTCTAAATAATACATCTGAACGAGAGATAATGGAATGTTTTTTTGTAAGATGTATATCTTTTTCTCTTTTTAGTAGTATTGTTCATGAAAAATAGCACATTACAAATAAGTGTTATCAATTGAAAAAATCTTTCTTTTCATTCTTCTTTTTATAGTTTTATAGGAGAAAGCTAGGCTTCTTATTTTTACTAATGTATAATAAGAAAAAAGCACGAAAAGAGGTTATCTCATGCTAGAGGTTATTGCAACATGTTTAGAAGATGTGAAACGAATTGAAAGCGCGGGTGGGAAGCGGATTGAATTAATTTCATCTTATACAGAAGGTGGATTAACGCCGAGTTATGCATTTATTAAAAAAGCGGTAGAAGCAGTAAATATACCGATTCACGTTATGATTCGTCCGCATGCGAAGTCTTTTACATATACGGAAGAAGAAATTGAAATGATGAAAGAAGACATTAGCGTTGCGCAGAAGTTAGGTGCAGCAGGCGTTGTATTAGGCGTATTAAACGAACAAAAAGAAGTTGATAAAGAGAAGCTAGCAGATTTGTTATCTGTTGTAGATGGAATAAATGTAACGTATCACCGTGCGATAGATGATATAGAAAACCTAGTAGAAGCGATGAGAACTTTAAAGGAATTCCATAAAGTGACTCACGTGTTAACTTCAGGTGGACAAGGAAATATAGTAGATAATATTCCAGTGCTTAAAGATATGCAAAAGGTAAGCGATGGTCAAATTCAACTTGTAGCTGGAAGTGGTGTAACGAAAGAAAATATAAAGCAGTTATTAGATGAAACTGGAATTTCGCAAGCTCATGTCGGTACAGCGGTAAGAGAAGGTAAATCATGTTTTTCTGAAATTGATCGAAGTTTAGTGCGAGAATTAGTTGAAATAATAAAATAATTGCATAAGAAAGAGGAGAAACGATGAAGGAAAATACGAAGAAAGAATTATTCTCATGGGCTAAAACGATAGGATTTACCCTTGTATTAATCGCAATTATTCGCGGTGTTTTATTTACACCTTCTTTAGTGCAAGGTGAATCAATGATGCCTACTTTAGAAAATAATGAGCGCGTTCTCGTGAATAAGATTGGTTATAGTATAAGTGGATTAGATCGCTTCGATGTTATCGTCTTCCACGGAAAAGAAGGGTACGACTTAGTAAAACGAGTAATTGGTTTACCAGGTGATACAGTTGAGTATAAAAACGATGTTTTATACGTAAACGGAAAAGTGATGGAAGAACCATATTTAAAAGAGTTTAAAGAAAAAGCAGTAGGCCGAGTATTAACTCCAGACTTTACGTTAGAACAAATCACAGGAAAAACGAAAGTGCCAGAAGGCCAAGTATTTGTTTTAGGAGATAATCGTGAAGTTTCTAAGGACGGTCGCATGTTTGGCTTTATTTCAGAAGATGAAATTGTCGGAAAAGGACAAGCTGTTTTCTGGCCGTTGAAACAAGTAAGAGCGTTATAAAGAAAAAGTATGGGAGAAATATTCTTCCGGTGGATTTAAATCACATTTTTTGTGAAACTGAATGTTCATTTAAGAAAGACAGACAGAGGTCATTTTGATTATTATTTTTCAAAATGGCCTCTGTTTATTTGAAGATAGTATTGCAAGGAGGGAATTTAAATGATAACGAAAGAATCAGAAGTTATCTTAAACAGGAAAGGAGCCAGGAAAGTAAACGAAATTCCTAAAGAGGTCTTACAATTACTACAGCAAGGGAAAGTAGAAAGTGTTAATCTAACAGAATGGCTAGCTATAAATCATATTGAACTACTCAAAAATGTCTTACCTTTAATAGGACTCAAGAATAGTTTGGAAAGCATAGTAGCTGAATTAGAAAAACAGAACGTGGAAACAGGGATGAAAGTCATACGAATAACAGGAACTTTATTGGATGAAATTATACTCAAAGAGAATGAAGGAAACAAGGAAGATGTATTGTTAAAATTATCTAATCATATTTCAGATAGTGTACGATGTTGGGCAGCGTTTATGAATAAAAAATCAAATAACACATTAAAAGATACATTAACGTACATTCGACCTTTTGCAGCGGATCATCATTTTGGTGTTCGAGAAATTGCTTGGATGTCTATTAGAGAAGATCTTTCACAGAATATAGAAAAAAGTGTGGAGTTGTTAGTAGAATGGGCAAAAAGTGAAGATGAGAATATTCGTAGGTTCTCTGTAGAATCTATTCGTCCTCGAGGTGTATGGAGTAAACATATTGAAATATTAAAACAAGAACCTGAAAAAGCACTTCCTATTCTTAATTTACTTAAATCAGATCCATCAAAATATGTCCAAGATTCGGTTGGAAACTGGTTAAATGATGCAAGTAAAACGAAACCGGATTGGGTAATGGACCTGTGTGAAGAATGGGAAAAAGATACTGACATAAAATCAACTAGTAGAATTATTAAAAAAGCTAAAAGAACGATTTTAAAAAATAAGTAATATGTAACTAATAGACTTGTTAGTTGAACGAAGGAACAATCAATCATGTTAAAAAAGAATACTTTGAATAACTATGAGAAGAGCATGTTTTGATCAAAAATTGATTCAAACATGCTCTTTATATTTTCTTTTATAGCAGTGTTATTAATGAAAAGTGATCAAATTTTATTTCAAATCTAAACTTCCGTACTTTTTATTGTAACTTTTATTCTAATAGTTCGTTCTTCACGTGTTAAAGTTTTGTCAATCATTCAAGAGCCTTTCATTTTATATAAATCACTTATTATTTGTGTTTTTTTAATAGCGGACAAAATATATCGGATTATGTACGTGAAAAAAATATTGATAGAATTGAAAGAATATTTTATAATTTTAAATTATATCTTTGTTTCGAAAAATGGAATTAAAGTTCCGAAATTCGGAACAAAAAGGAGATAGGATGAGTATAAATAAAACGGCAGTGAAGACAATGGATATTTTAGAGTTATTTTATGAGCATGAAGAGTTAAGTTTAACAGAGATGGTTCAGCTTACAAATATGCCGAAAACATCTGTTTATCGTTTAATCGGTTCGCTAGAAGAAATGGAGCTTTTACAAAAAAATGAGAAGGGGAAATATCGCCTTGGAGTCGTTTTTTTACGGTTTGGGCAACTTGTTTCACAAAGATTATCAGTAAGAAATATTGCGATTCCATATATGAAAGAGCTTAGAGATAGTTTAGGGCAGGCAGTTAATTTAATTATTCAAGATGGTAATGATGCAATTTACGTTGAAAAAATGGAAGGAGTTCAGCCGGTACGTGTTTATACAGCGGTTGGAAGAAGAGCACCTCTTTATGCGGGGGCATGTCCGAGAATTTTACTATCTTATTTTTCTGAGGAAGAGAAAAGGAAGTACGTAGAGAAAACCGATTTAAAACAGTTTGCGGATGGAACAATCGTGAATAAGGAACATTTGCTAGAAGTATTACAACTAGCGAAAAAGGAAGGTTACACAATTAGTTATTCTGAATTAGAAAATCATACAGCGGCTATAGCAGCTCCGATTTTTGCAAATAATGGAACGGTTGTAGCAGGTATTAGTATTTCAGGTTTAGCAATTGAGTATGGCGAAAGTAACATTTCATATTTTACTGCGAAAGTGAAAGAAACAGCATACCGCATTTCGAAAGAACTCGGCTTTTTGGCATAGAAAGAGGGAATGGGATGAAATTTTCTGCGTTAGGGGATCAAGCAATTATTGTTACGTTTGGTGAAGAAATTAGGATGGATATATACGGAAAAGTGCAGCGATTATTTCAAGCGTTGAAACAACATCCATTTACAGGAATGGTTGAATGTGTGCCATCGTTTACTTCATTAGCAATTTATTATAATTTGTACGAAGTATGGATGCAAAATGAGAGAAGTGAAAGGTCATATGATTACGTTTGCCAATATATACAGGAGCTGTGTGATTCATATAAAGAAGAAGTGAACGAGAATGTGAAACATATTTCTATACCAGTTTGCTACGGAGGCGAATATGGGCCGGATTTAGAAGAGGTCGCACATTATCAAGGTTTGCAAGTAGAGGATGTTATTCGTATACATAGCGAAACAACATATTTTGTGTATATGTTAGGTTTCACACCAGGATTCCCATATTTAGGGGGATTATCAAAACAATTAGAAACACCTAGAAAAGAAACACCACGGTTACAAATTGCTCCTGGTTCGGTAGGGATTGGTGGAAAGCAAACAGGTATTTATCCGCTTGAAACACCGGGTGGATGGAATATTATCGGCCGAACACCGATTTCATTATTTAATCCAAGAGAAGAATCACCTACCTATATTCAAAGTGGTATGTATTTACGTTTTATCCCGGTAACAAGGGAAGAATACGTATCGCTAGAGGGGGCTAAAGAATGGATGTAGAGGTTTTACATGCGGGGATGCTTACAACAGTCCAAGATTTAGGACGATTTCATTATCAACAGTATGGTGTACCAGTTGGCGGTGCGATGGATAAAAATGCACTTAGGCTAATCAATATGTTAGTCGGTAATGAAGAAAATGAAGCAGGTTTAGAAATGACGATAATGGGACCTAAATTGTTACTAAAGAAAACGACTTTGCTCGCGATTGGCGGAGCGGATTTGGAACCGTTATTGAATGGAGAACGAATTCCGTTATGGCGTCCTATTTTAGCAGAAGAAGGCAGCATGCTTTGTTTTGGAAAAGCGAAACGTGGGTGCAGAGCATATGTAACATTTGCTGGTGGTATTCATATTGATCATACAATGGGAAGTAAAAGTACATATATGCGAGCTGCTATTGGCGGGATTGAAGGAAGGATGCTCAAAAAGGGTGACTATTTTCAAATTGGTACGCACGCAGAAATGGCGAGTCGTTTCATTCAGAACTTACAAAAGGAAGAGCGAATAAAAACAAAATGGGCAATTCGAAATAACGTCTTACCAAAATATAAGAAGCATCCTACGCTTCGCGTCATAACAGATTTTGAATATAATCAGTTTACAGAAAAAAGTAAAGAGTCATTTTTTATGAAAGAGTATAAAGTGTCCAATTATGCTGATCGCATGGGATATAGGTTTGATGGGGAAGTTTTAAATAGAGAAATAGAACAAGAAATTCTATCAAGTCCTGTTACATTTGGAACCATTCAAGTTCCAAATGGTGGGCAGCCTATTATATTAATGGCAGATAGGCAAACGACAGGTGGCTATCCGAGAATCGGAAATGTCATTTCAGTAGATTTACCTCTGCTTGCCCAGCTGAAACCAGGGGACTATGTAACTTTTGAAAAAGTTTCTATAGAAGAAGCGGAGCGATTGTACATAGAGCAGGAAGAAAATATGAAACTATTAAAGAAGTTCATCGCTTTACGAAGCTGAGAGTAGGAGGGAAATATCGTGACGACAATCGATTTGAATTGTGATTTAGGAGAAAGTTTTGGAGCTTATAAAATGGGGAATGATGATGAGATTCTTCCGTTCGTTTCCTCTATAAATGTTGCTTGTGGTTTTCATGCGGGTGATCCGATCGTTATGCGTCAAACAGTTGAAAAAGCTTTGAAACATAACGTAGCAATAGGGGCGCATCCTGGATTTCCTGATTTAATTGGATTTGGAAGAAGAAACATGAATGTTTCAGCAAGTGAAGTATATGATTACGTTTTATATCAAATTGGTGCATTAGACGGGTTTGTGAAAGCGGCAGGGGCGAAGATGCATCATGTGAAACCGCACGGTGCCCTATATAATATGGCGGCAACTGACCCAGCAATTGCAGATGCAATCGTAAAGGCAATTTCTCATATGAACCCGGATCTATTACTTTACGGATTAGCAAATAGCGAGGCGTTTATACAAGCTGCAGAAAAATATAAAGTAACATTCATGCAAGAAGTTTTTGCTGATCGTACGTATAAGCAAGATGGGACATTAACAAGTCGTACAGAAAAAAATGCACTTATAACAGATGAAGGCGAAGCGATAAAACAAGTGCTTCAAATGGTAAAAGAAGGATATGTAGAAACGGTGAATGGAGAGAAAGTAACAGTTCAGGCGCAAACAATTTGTTTGCATGGCGATGGAGAGAAAGCGGTACAATTTGCGGAGAGAATATACAGAACATTCGAACTTAATGGTGTTTCTATATGTGCACCGAAATAAAAAATGAGGGGAAGTGCTGGAAATGATTAAATTAATTGGGATACTACTTGTTGCAGTTGGCTTTCTATTTAGGTTAAATACACTATTAGTAGTAATGGTTGCAGGAATTGTTACTGGTATGGTTTCAGGATTAAGTTTTTATGACGTCATCAGCATGTTCGGTAAATTTTTTATAGAAAATAGATATATGTCTATGCCTATTATACTAACTTTACCTGTAATCGGAATTTTAGAGCGTTATGGTTTAAAAGAAAGAGCAGAAGCACTTATAACGAAATCAAAAGGGGCAACAACTGGAAGAGTATTAATGTCATATTTTACAATAAGAGAATCATCAGCGGCACTAGGGCTGAATATTGGTGGTCATGCGCAAACAGTAAGACCGCTCGTTGCACCAATGGCAGAAGGAGCGGCACAAGGTAAATACGGTAAACTTCCGGAAAAATTAAGAGAAAAGATTAAAGCAAACGCAGCTGCTGCGGAAAATACAGCTTGGTTTTTCGGAGAAGATATTTTTATCGCAACTGGTGCGATTTTATTAATGAAAGGATTCTTCGATTCAGTAGGTATGCATGTCGGAGTATGGGATATGGCGCTTTGGGGTATTCCAACAGCAATATCCGCACTAATCGTAAGTTGGATTAGATTCAGAAGGTTTGATAAATATATAGCGAAAACAATGAAGGCAGAAGGAAAACAAGAGAAGGAGGCTATATAAGATGAACATCATAACTATGGATACAATTTATTATGTATTAGGTATAATCGTTGCCTTTATCGCTGTGCGTATCGCATTCGATCGTGAACATCCAAACCGATTCGGTTCTAGCTTATTTTGGGCATTATTCGCAGTTACATTTTTATTCGGAAATGTAATACCTTCGTTTTACGTTGGGTGTATCGTGCTCGCTATGGTCGTGTTAGCTTCATTGAATAAAGTAACAAAATCTCAGGAGAAAGAAGTACCTGTACAAGAACGTGTGAAACATGCTGAGAAATTAAAAAATAAAATTTTCATGCCTGCACTTTTAATTCCTATTTTTACAATTATCGGTACGTTAACGTTAGGGAAAATCAAATGGGGAAATGTATCCCTTGTAGATCCAGATAAAGTAACGTTAGTTGCATTAGCGTTAGGAGCATTACTCGCATTCGTTGCGGCGATGCGTATTACAAAATCGAAAATAACGACGCCTGTTCAAGAAGGAAGTAGATTATTACAAGCTGTTGGTTGGGCAGTTATTTTACCACAAATGTTAGCAGCACTTGGCGGCATTTTTGCGAAGTCTGGTGTTGGACAAGTCGTTTCTGATTTAGTTGGAAAAGTGTTACCGACAGAATATCCATTCGTTGCTGTTATGGCGTACTGTTTAGGAATGATGCTTTTCACAGTTGTAATGGGGAATGCATTCGCAGCGTTTGCAGTAATCACTGGCGGAATCGGATTACCTTTAATTGTTCAAATGCACGGCGGGAATCCAGCGATTATGGCCGCACTCGGCATGTTTGCTGGATATTGCGGAACACTGCTTACGCCAATGGCAGCAAACTTTAATATCGTTCCAGCAATGCTTTTAGAGTTAAAAGATAAAAATGCTGTTATTAAAGCGCAAGTACCCATCGCGCTTTCAATCTTTATCATAAATATGTTTATTATGTACGGCTTAGTATATCGTTTCTAATTAGGAGGGAAAACGATGAAAACAGTATTATTAACAGGGTTCGATCCGTTCGGCGGAGAAAGTATCAATCCAGCTTGGGAAGTCGCAAAAAGTTTGCATGAAAAAACAATTGGAGAATACAAGATTATAAGTAAACAAGTTCCAACTGTATTTCATAAATCAATAAAAGTTTTAAAAGAATATATAGAAGAACTGTCGCCGGAAATGATTATATGTATCGGACAAGCTGGGGGTAGACCAGATATTACGATAGAGCGTGTCGCAATTAATATTGATGATGCAAGAATTGCTGACAATGAAGGGAATCAGCCGGTGGATGTACCGGTTGTTGAGGAAGGACCTGCTGCCTATTGGTCCACGCTCCCAATGAAAGCAATCGTAAAAAAACTTCGTGAAGAAGGCATACCGTCATCTGTTTCACAAACGGCAGGTACATTCGTTTGTAATCACTTATTCTATGGACTTATGCATGAACTAGAAAAATATGATATGCAAATAAAAGGCGGATTCATTCATATTCCGTTCTTACCAGAACAAGCGAGTAGCTATCCAGGGCAACCGAGTATGTCACTTTCTACTATTAGTAAAGGGATAGAGTTGGCAATCGAGGTAACAACGGAAGTAGAAGTAGATATTGTAGAAATTGGGGGCGCGACGCATTAAGTAAAATGAAATGTACAACACCTCCTGTAAACAACTGGTATAATAAGTATAGGAATATACATAGAGGTGATTTTTGTGCAATTTGAAGAAGTTCGTTCAATTTTAGAAAAAGCGAAGAAAATTACTGTATTAACAGGCGCAGGAGCCAGTACAGAAAGTGGCATCCCAGATTTCCGTTCAGCAAATGGGTTGTATGCTGATGCGAATGTGGAGATGTACTTATCGAGAGGGTACTATAACAGAAGTCCGAAAGAGTTTTGGAAGCATTATAAAGAAATATTTCAAATTAATACGTTTCATCAATATAAAGCTAATCGTGGACATCGCTTTTTAGCTGAGCTAGAAGAACAAGGGAAAGATATAACAATTTTAACGCAAAATATCGACGGTTTACATCAATTAGGTGGTAGTAAACATGTCATTGATTTACACGGAACACTTCAAACAGCACATTGTCCGAAGTGTAAAACGGGTTATGATTTACAATATATGATTGATCATGAAGTACCGCGCTGCGAGAAGTGTAATTTCATTTTAAATCCAGATGTTGTTTTATACGGAGATACACTGCCGCAATATCAAAATGCGATTACACGTTTATATGAAACAGATGTGTTTCTCGTTATGGGAACGTCATTAAAAGTACAGCCTGTCGCATCTTTCCCGGAAATTGCAAAGAGGGAAATTGGAGCAACAACCATTTTAGTAAATGAAGAGTTAACAGGGCAGGAATATAACTTTGATTTTGTTTTTCGACAAAAGATTGGTGAATTTGTTGAAGGGTTATCTTCAAATAAATAAGTTATCGTAAAAAAACTGAGGTGCAATGTATCTACCTCAGTTTTTTGTATTCATGATATTGTATTGTAAGGGGAATGGTAATAAATAGGATGCGAAATCCGAAAACTGAAAATTAAATCTTTTCTTTCTTTTGTAACTAATATAAAATTCTATATATATCATATAAATAAATTTGATACATAATGAGTTATCCCGTTATTTGCGAGCAGTAAGACTCCCATCTGAAAAATTCGGCACAGGCGAAGAAATTAGGTGGAAGATTAACCGCTTGTAAAAGCCCGATTGTTGTGGGCTAATAAACAGAGGACCACTCTGTTTAAAGTTTCAATTTATGCGTAGAAGTTAATAGAATGAAGCGAGGGAGCGAAATGAGACAGAACAAGGAGAAAAAGAAACAACCGAAAAAGAAAAAGACTCATATTCCATTTCGGTTAAATGTACTATTTTTTATCGTCTTTCTTTTATTTTCAGCTATTATTATTCAACTAGGTAAAGTGCAAATCATTGATGGAGAAACGTATCGAAATGAAGTGAATAAAAAGGAAGATGTGACGGTGAGTACGCCTGTTCCTAGAGGGAAAATGTTTGATCGAGAAGGCAAAGTAATTGTAAATAACAAACCACTACGAACCGTTACATATACGAAAATGAAAGGAGTAGACTCGAAAGAAGTTTTAAAAGTAGCGAGAGAGTTAGCAGGGCTAATTGAAATGTCGCAAGAGGATATGGATAAGTTAACAGAGACAGATAAAAAAGATTTTTGGATGCAGTTAAATGAAAAAAGGGCTGCAGAAAAAGTAACGAAAGCAGATGAGAGTAAATTTAGGAAGCAGGAAATAGAAGGGAAAGAATTAGATAAAAAAGTAGAAGAGTTGCGTCGGGAGAGAATTACACAAGAAGAATTAAAGGAGCTTTCAAAAGATGATTTAGAAGTATTAGCAATTAAAAGTAAAATGAATACGGGATATAAAATGACGCCGCAAATCGTTAAAAAAGATGTAAGTCAAAATGAATATGCAATCGTTAGTGAAAGATTAGCAAGCTTGCCGGGGGTAGATACGACAGTAGATTGGGAACGTGAATATCCAAATGATAAAATCCTTCGTTCTATACTTGGTAGCGTTTCTAATGAAAATGAGGGATTGCCAAGAGAACAATTAGAGTATTATTTAGTTCGTGATTACAACCGAAATGATCGTATTGGTAAGAGTTACATCGAAAAGCAATACGAAGATGCATTACATGGAATGAAAGAACAATCTAGAAATATTACAGATAAAGCAGGGAATATTATTCGGACTGAAAAAGTGACTGAAGGAAAAAGTGGAAATAACTTAATGTTAACGGTTGATATGGATTTGCAAAAAAAGGTAGAGGAAAGTCTTGAAAAAAATTTACGAGCGTTTCATTCTTCAGAACCGATGATGGATCGTGCTTTCGTTGTAATGATGAATCCGAAAAACGGTCAAATTTTATCAATGGCAGGAAAGAAAATTGTAAATAAAGATGGCGTGATGCAAATAGAAGACTACGCATTAGGGACGATGACAAGTTCCTATGAGTTAGGATCAACTGTGAAAGGGGCTACTTTATTATCTGGATACCAAGCAGAAGCGATTAAACCGTTTACGCATTTCTTTGATGCGCCAATGTACTTTAAAGGAAGTACTAAGCCGAAAAAATCATGGAAAGATTTTGGTGATATTGATGATTTAAGAGCTTTACAAGTTTCGTCGAACGTTTATATGTTTAATACAGCATTAAAAATGGCGGGGATTAATTATGTGCCAAACAATCCGTTAGATATTAAACAAGAGACATTTAATAAAATGCGTTACTATTTTAGACAATTTGGTTTAGGTGTATCGACTGGTATTGACTTGCCAAATGAATCAATTGGTCAAATGGGTAGAACTGATAATATACCAGGCTTTTTACTTGATTATGCAATTGGACAATATGATACATATACACCGCTACAGCTTGCTCAATATATTTCAACAATTGCAAATGGCGGTTACCGAATGAAACCACAAATTGTGCAAGAAATTAGAGAGCAGCCAAACCGCCCAGAGGATGTCGGAAAAGTTATTCGATCAATTGAACCGGTTGTTTTAAATCGAGTGGATATGAACACGTCATACATTAATCATGTAAAAGAAGGGTTTAGAAGAGTTTTTCAAGAAGCTGACGGAACAGGTACAGGAACGTTTAAAGGCTTACCGTATAAACCAGCTGGAAAAACAGGAACAGCTGAGACGGTATATGGTGGAGAAAGTGATATTGGAAGAGATGAGAACTATAACCGAAAAAAATGTTATAATTTAACTCTTGCCGGCTATGCGCCATATGATGCTGATCCGGAAGTAGCTTTTTCAGTTGTTGTACCATGGGTGAATAATGATAAATCAGGGGTTAATTCCGCGATTGGTAAAGAAATTTTGGATGCGTATTTTGACTTGAAAGCGAAAAGATCAAATGCAAATTCAGTCCCGGTAGAACAGCCGAACAAGGCCCAGTAAAAATAATATCACTGCACAGGAATATATTGTGCAGTGATATATTTTTTGAGTTATTTTATAAGGTGGGAATGGATATGAAAGAGGAGATTAAGAGAGGTTGGGGGAAGTACATACTATTTATACTTGTTATGGTAATAGCCTATCATTCTTTTACGTTATGTAAGGTAGAAGGGAAATCCATGCAGCCGACTTTAAATGAAGAAGACTACGTATTTGTAAATAAAGCAGCAGTACATTTTTCTAACATACAGCACGGGGAAATTGTCATTATTAAAGAAGAGGACGAATCGAAATATTATGTGAAAAGGGTAATAGGGCTACCTGGTGACGTAATTAACATAACGAATGGAACTGTATATGTAAATGATAAAAAACAAGTAGAGCCGTATACAAATAAAGATTTATTCAACAATACACAAGTATTTTACAATTTCCAAAAGACAAAGATTCCACCAAATAAGCTATTTGTCATGGGAGATAACCGTGAACTTAGTAGGGATAGTCGCAATGGCTTAGGATATATTGAAGAAGATAACGTGATAGGAAAAGTAGAATTTGTGTATTATCCTTTTTCAAAAATGAAAATTATAGAATAAGTGGGGAATTCATAAAGCCCCACTTATTAAAGTTTCACTTTATTTTCTTTAAAAAACCTTTTGGATTAAAAGATATGAAAAATTTATGTTTAGATTCATCGATTATGAAATTGTTATTTTTAGCTAAAAACTCTTCCACGGCTTCCATCGGGCCAGGGCCCCAATCTGGAAGGAGAGGATTTCCGTTAATACATGTATCCTCTACAATAATGTAACTACCAGTGGTTACAATAGATTTATAAAGTAAGAGTTCTTTTGATACATGTTCTTTACTATGATCAGAATCTAAAATAACTAAAATCACATCATCAGGTTTGCGCATACTTACTATTGTTTGGACGGCCTGCACAGAAACAGAAGATGCTGTTAAATACGTAATCCGATTATGTGATGGCCGATTTGGCTGCGGAGTTATATCGATAGTAAGTACGTGACCTTTTCCGATTAAATCTAACATAGAAGCTAAATACAGTGCACTACCACCATGAAAAGTCCCGCATTCAATAATTAAATCGGGCTTTAATTCATAAATGATTTCTTGATACAAAAAGAGATCAGAGGGAAGTTTGCAGATGGGAACACCGAACCAGTAGGTATCTTTTAACCAAACGTGGCTGTCGTAATACTGTTTTAAAAATTCACTGCTTGTAGTATCGATTTTAAATGCTCCTTTCTAAAAAGGATTCTTTCGTTTGACGTAAAGTATTTACGTATGAAAGTTGTACTATATATTATGTGATAAGGAATTGTAAGGCGAGTGTTTTCACTTGAAAATAAGCCAAATAACTCATGTGGAAAATCAATTGCTTACAAAAGAAGGTGTAATTGAAAGGAAATGATAGTATGTATACATACACAATTTGCTTCATTAGAAAAGGAAATAAAATACTCTTACTAAATAGAAATAAAAAGCCGAATATGGGAATGTGGAATGGTGTTGGGGGAAAAATTGAAGATAATGAAACGCCATATGAAGGAATAATTAGAGAAACGCTTGAGGAAACAGGCATAGGTCTTCCAAGTGTAACGTATAAAGGGAATGTGATTTTTAAAAGTAAGGACGAGCCTCGAGGTAGTGAAGGGATGTACGTATTCCTTGCTGATTTGCCAGAGGGAGTACAAATGGATACACCGTTAAGTACTGATGAAGGTATATTAGAGTGGAAGGAAATTGGATGGATATTAGATGAGAATAATAGAGGTGTAGTTAGTAATTTACCAAAATACTTACCGCTAATATTAACAGAAGAAAATATGTTAGAGCATATATTTACGTACGATAACCGGAATATTATTAATTACACAACTGCATTTTTGACAGAAGATGATGCGAACAAACGATATGAAAAACAACTCGTTTCTCAATAGAAGATAGGATGAAAAACTACACTTATACTTTAGTTGAAAAAATATATATGTTAGGTGATTACATGCTGAAAAAATATACTTTATTAGCCAAAGTTGTAACACAAACTTTCGTTACTTAAATTAAAACAAAAAAGAGATGGCATATCCATCTCTTTTTTGTTTTCGTATGCTCCATGATTAGTTGCGAATCGCTTTAATGATAAAGCGATGTTGCTTCACATCAAAATAGCCTTTTTGCAACATAATCTCATGTATGCGATATAATTCCTCATAATACCTTTCGACAGTAAAATCAGGAATTTGCCACGGAATCGCTTTTAAATAATAGACGATAGCGCCAATATCATAAAAGCGTTGAAGAGGGAATTCTTCCTTTGCATCTAAAATAGTAAATCCATTTTCCTTTAGCTCATTACAGGCAGTTTCGAGTGACCAACTTGCAAATTCGCTATTTAGTGGTGTGCCAAACTGCTTATTAAGTTCTGCGCAATCAAGACCACCAGCTTGTTGTGTAAGAAATATTCCATTAGGAGAAAGGATTCGGTTTACCTCAGAAGCAGCATAGGATTCATGTTGGTTCACAATTAAATCAAATTGAGCATCTTGAAGCGGTAGGGCATCATCATCCTTTACTTCTACAACAATAACCCCTAAAGGCTCTAATTTCTTTCGGGAAATTGGCACGTTTGGAGCGTAGCCCTCAGTAGCATAAATAGTTGGCGGGAACGGTTGTAACATAGATAAAAGCTCTCCACCGCCAGTGCCCATATCTAGCATTGATTTTGCGTGTTGTATAAGCTGGAAAGCAGTGCTACCGTACGACCACGATAAAGGCTCACTTTTCATTCGACCCGTTTCTGAAATGAAAGAAAAATCCCAGCCGCTAAAATTTGTATTTGCACTGTCTAATAAAGTTAAAAATAATGGATCACGTTTCATAATTGTACCCTCCTATTTTGTAAATGAATGATATGATGAGAAAAGTAAAAAGGAGGACCTCTTATAAAAGTGAAACGGATTTACGTTTCGTGTTCGAATAGATGCATATAAATTCGCTCCTTGCGAGAATGATTATTTATATATTCGGGATTTTTGAGTGGAATTCCTTTGAAATATAAAGAGAAGGTAGATATTTAATGAAAAATTGGATTGAGTTTACAGATAAAGAGTACGATCGAATTTGGGATAAAGTATATAGTGACTATGAATTTTCACCAAGTGTTTCAATATTTCCATCGTTTAAAGTACCAGGACCGTTTATCACATATGACATCTCTCATTATTTTGGAGAATCGGTAGATTTAAATGTATATGATGAACTTGAAGAAAAAGCATTAAAAGTTTTCAAAGAGAATACAGCATTGAATGAATATATGATGGCACTAGATTGGCAACATGAGTGTTATTGGGTAAATCCACACTTAGAGTTTGAAAGAAATGAATTTTAAGAGTGGCGTATACCAATATTTCCGAATGGTGATTACTATTTCTTTATTCAGAAAGACTTTAAGTGGGGGTATTTAGGCCATCCTTGGGAGAAGAGTATAACGATATTTGGAAAAGAAATAATAGAGAGTTTTAAACACAATAAACCGGAAATGTTTCAAAATATTTTAAGGCAGGGATAATGTTTTAAAGAGAAAAAACGCTTATACTTCATTCTTGAAGCATAAGCGTTTTTGTTTTGGCCGTTTTCATTTAAAAATACTTAAAAATAAAAATCTTTTGGTAAAGTACCATTTTTTATCACCGTTCTTAACCCATGTTTTATAATCCAAGGGTTAACAGGATGCTGTTTATCACGTAATTGCTGCAACCATTGAAAAACGAGTTCTTTATCTTCCTTCGTAATATCGTTAATATGATTGGCTACAGATTTTTGAACATACTTAGAAGGGTCATTCATTAATGGTTCAAGAAGCTGTAAATTGTTCTTAAAGTTACCTTTTAGAGCTCCTGTTTTTTTTGCCCAAGGAAGTCTTGGTCTTGTACCTTCAGAAATTAGTCTCCTAATGTGGCTGTTTTCGTCATGAATCCACTGTTGTAAAATATTTAGTGTGTCTTCATGGTACGTTTCAAGAAAAGGCCGAATGGCATATTCAGCAGTATTCCTTTTTGTTATTTCATACATTGCATGGAATGAGGAGTCAAAATCGTTAAGCCCATATTTTTCAACGTATTTTGCGATAGGCATGTACATATAGCCGTTTGTAAATGTACCTACTTCTGTTGTATTTTCTGGTCCCAATGTTTTCAGTAATATATGTATTGCTTCATTAAAATCTTTTTGTAAAGCATTGTGTAATTCATCTGCTATTACTTCAATCCGTTGCTTTAACTCTAAACCTTCAACTTTACATGTTACGGAGGCTATAAAGTTTTTTTTAGAGAAAGTAGAATCGTGTTTACAAATAGAATCAGCCATTTTTTCTGCTAATTCATCATTAAATAAAAATTTTAATGGAACGTATTTACCCATTTTTCCACCTCATTGATCAGTTGAAAATAATTTTTATTTTTTAATCGACAATCCATAAACTAACGTCTCACTAGGAGTCGTAATACTAAAACCAGTCGTCTTATAATCAAGTTTCACTGTATCACCAGTGTAATCTTTCATGAATGAGTCCATTTGTACAATAAGCATTTCATCCTCATATACAATATCATCTGCATTGTATGTATCCCAAACTAAATCAACATCAACGAAAATGCTACAAGAGTTTGTCATTGTTCCTCTAATGCGAATGATCTTTTTATCTTCACGTTCTAATCTATGTATAGCTGCCTTTGCTTCATCAGTAATACGAATGTTCATTGTATCCCAACCTTTATTTTTATTTCTTTTATTATTGCAAAAACAAAAGAAATAGGGAAGTAAAGAGAATTGTAAAAAAAACGAGCAAACAAAATTGTTTGCTCGCTCTACTTTATTTTAGTTCACATTTATCAAGTGGAATCACTTTTGTTTTCTTTGTAAATTTATATCCTAACCATAGTACTAAGAAGAGCGGTAAACCGATGTAAGAAACGAGTACGCCGTTCCAATCGATTGATTCACCCATAAATGCGCCGTAGTTTTGTCCTAAAATTACGATGACGCAAAGTGTAAATGCGAAGATTGGACCGAATGGGAACCATTTTGCTCTATATGGTAAGTCTTTTAAATCTTTTCCTTGTGCGATATATGCTTTACGGAAGCGGTAATGACTAATTGCAATACCAACCCATGCGATAAAGCCAGACATACCAGAAGCGTTTAATAACCAAATATATACAACACCGTCACCGAATAAAGAAGCGATGAAAGCGACGCTACCAACTACTGATGTTGCGATTAGAGCGTTAACAGGTACACCACGGCTATCTAATTTGCCTAAAAACTTCGGTGCTTTTCCTTGACGAGCTAAATCCCAAAGCATACGAGTTGATGCGTACATGCCAGAGTTACCAGCAGATAAAACTGCCGTTAAAATAACAGCGTTCATAACAGAAGCAGCAAAGGCAACGCCCGCTTTTTCAAATACAAGTGTAAATGGACTTACTGTAACATCACTTGCTGCAAGACTTTCAGTTGTATAAGGAATTAATAAACCGATAACGAGAATTGCAAGGATATAGAATAAAAGAATGCGCCAAAAGATCGAACGAATTGCTTTTGGGATATTGCGTTCTGGATCAGACGTTTCACCAGCAGCTACACCTAATAATTCAGTTCCTTGGAAGGAGAAACCAGCAGCCATAAATACACCGATAATTGCCATGATACCGCCGTTAAATGGAGCATCTGCAACAGTGAAGTTTTTAAAGCCGACAGATTCGCCGCCCATAATTCCAAAAATCATCATGAAGCCGACAACTAAGAAGATAATAATAGTAACTACTTTAATAAGTGCGAACCAATATTCAGATTCACCAAAACCTTTAACAGATAAATAGTTTAAGAGAAAAATAATAGCTAAGCATAATCCACTCCAAATGAGGGAAGGGGTATCAGGGAACCAAAATTTCATAATTAATGTTACGGCCGCTAGTTCTGCCGCAATTGTAATCGCCCAGTTATACCAATAGTTCCATCCAAGTGCAAAGCCAAGTGATGGATCAACAAATTTTGTTGCATACGTGCTAAAAGATCCAGTAACAGGCATGTAAGCTGCAAGTTCAGCTAAGCTTGTCATTAAGAAATACACCATAATTCCAATTGCGGCGTATGCGATTAGTGCACCGCCAGGACCAGCTGAATGGATTACACCACCGCTGGCAAGAAATAGTCCGGTACCGATTGTACCACCGAGAGAAATCATCGTAAGGTGACGAGATTTTAATCCGCGTTTTAATTCACCTTGTCCTTGTGTAGTTTGCGTTTTAGAGGTAGATTGATTTGTTGCGCTATTCATGTTCAACACTCCTTTTCTTGTAGGTTAGGAAGGAGCGGGGGAGAAAAATACAAAAAACCGCCAAAGGAATTAGGCGGAACGTTTCACAAATAACCACCCCATCATACCCTTCCGTTAAGATAGCACCCCACGTTTACACGGTAATTTTGTAAACGTGACAGTTCTGTTCCTTTCGGAGACAGCCCCAGCTCATACTTCCAGAGAAGAAATACAAACTTCGGCAACTTTTCCTTTCAAACGGAGTCAGTGACATTCTCTGTGTCTCGTCCGTTTTACTTTTAAAAGTCGCAACCTCTACCTCATCGGATTGATGAGGATTTATATATTGCTAAGATATTTAATATATGGCAATTGTAATGAGTTTCTGAATATATTGCAAGGAATTTTGTTAGGAAAAGTCAAAAAATATCGGTTATTGTATAGGAAACGCTTGCATAACTCCACCCGAACCTACTATTATGTAGCAATAAACAAAGAAAAAATTGTTATACAAATGTTTCGCAAAAAATAATGAAAAACCCTTTAAAATTAAAAGAAAATTCAGAAAATATAATTCGACATAACGATTGAAGGGTATCACTTCTTTTATTTTGTTCTAAAGAAAAAACATATGTGCAAATAAAAAAAGTGAATATTCTTTCTTTTTGTAGTAAAATTGAAGTACTGTTTAATTAAAAAGGGGACATCGTTATGAAATTAGAAACAGAAAGATTACATATTATCCCGTGTACGGAAGAATGGGTTCAGATTGCGAAGAATCAAGGATACAATAGCGGCCCGCATATTGCAGGGCATGTAGAAAATATAAAACAAGATAAGGATTTATTACCGTGGGGTGCGTGGTATGTCATTCGAAAAGAAGATAACATCGTACTAGGGGATATAGGATTTAAAGGGAAACCGAACGAGAAACGTACAGTAGAAATTGGTTACGGTTTTATTGAGAAATATTGGAATAAAGGGTATGCTACAGAATCTGTAGATGAATTAATAAAGTGGGCTTTCCAGACAGGAAAGGTAGATACAATTATTGCGGAGACACTCTTTGAAAATGGTAGTTCGATTCGTGTATTAGAGAAATTACATATGAAGAGAGTAGATACAACAGATACGATGATTAATTGGAAAATAGAAAAATAAAAAATACCGCTCGATATAGTTCGAGCGGTATTTTTTATCATTATGGTAGCATTTGTTTTTGATCTTTCGGATAGCCGCCTGTTGATGCGTTAGAACGATTGGAATGATTACGGACAGCAATGAAAATAGAAATAATAACGACAAGACCAACTGCCACGTAAGAAAGTGAAATAATAGTTGGATCCACTTTAAATGTTGTAAGTAGTGTACGAATATTCGTAAAGATAATAAGGCCACCAACTAATACCCCAAGTAAATGAGGTGGAACGATACGTACTAACCATGCGGCAATTGGAGCTGCGACAATACCGCCAAGCATTAAGGCGAATACCCAAACCCAGCTTACTTGTTCCCAGCCAAGTGAGATGAAGAAACCAATTGTTGCAGCGAGCGAAACAGGAAACTCACTCGTATCTACAGATCCAATAACTTTTCTAGCTTCATTTCCTCTTGCTAGCAGTACAGGTGTCGTAATTGGACCCCAGCCACCGCCACCAGTTGAATCGACGAATCCAGCGAATAAGCCGAGTGGCACAAGTTGTTTGGCAGACATGCGCTTTTTGGAAGTAACAATTTGTTTTTGAATAATGAATCGTAATAAAATATAAACGCCTAAAGTGAATAAAAATATTGAAATGTACGGTTTAATCACATCGCCAGGTAAATTACTTAAAAAACATGCCCCAACAAATGCCCCAATTGCTCCGGGTAATGTTAATCTGGAAACTGTATATTTATCAACGTTTCCAAATTTGATGTGCGATGCACCAGAAGCTGCGGTTGTAACGACTTCAGCTAAGTGAACAGATGCGGATGCTACAGCTGGTGCAATACCAAACATTAATAATAGTGAGGTAGATGTTACCCCATACGCCATTCCAAGTGCCCCATCAATCAATTGAGCGAAAAATCCAATAATAGCAAAGACAATTAATTTCTGCATAAATAATCCCCCTGTAATAATAAATGAAAAAAGCACTTTTCCCGTATGAGAAAAGTGCCTTTGGTTTTTCCAATCAGCAATAATTAAATTTGTTTCATTATAATACATATTAATCATATAAATCAACTAGGTTTTTAAGTTTTTTGAATTGAATGAAAGAAAAATAAAATATACAATAAAAGGATGGAGAGAAAGGGGAGAAAGACATGTTACGATTTGATCATCTTGTTCACGCAGTGCCTTGTACACCGGAGGAAGCAGCAAAACAAATGCAAGAGCGTGGATTTCATACTGTATTAGGCGGAGAGCATACTACTTGGGGAACTTGGAATAGTTTATGTTATTTTGATTTATCATACATAGAATTTTTAGCTGTGCAGCATGAAGAAAAAGCGAAAGAAGCAGAAAATCCATTAGTACAAGAAACGGTGGTGAAATTACAAAATGGAGAAGGAATGCTACAAATTGCAATTCGAACAGATGCTATTGAAGAACTAGCAGTTAAGTTTAGTAAGCATGGCTTACATACGATAGGGCCATTTGAAGGGAAACGTATGAGAAAAGATGGCCGGCTTTTAGAATGGAAAATGTTATTTGTAAAGCAAGAAGAAAGCGGGCCGAGATTACCTTTTTTTATACAGTGGAATGAAACCGATGAAGAAAGAAGAAACGACTTACGCAACATAGGGACGATCACGGAACATAAAAACAAAGTGCAACACATTGAAGTGATCCATTATGCAGTGAAAAATGTTCGAGACACAGTGCGAAAGTGGAAAGAAGTAATGGGGCTAACTGCAAGTTCAGTCACAAAAAATGAAAAATGGAATGCTGAGTGCCAAAGTGTAGCGTTTGGTGACATTCATGTACAGTTTTGTGAACCGATTGGGGAAGGGCTAGTGAAAGAACAGTTGATTAGGAATGGTGAATATCCTTTTGCAGTGGAGTTTAAAGGGGAGAATAAACGAGAGTATGAAGTGTTAGGTAGTTTGTACATATATGAATAGAGGGGATGTTTTGGAAGAAATAGTAAGAGAGATAGAAAGAAAACTAGAATGGCCCTGTATTGTAAAATGTATAGCCATTACAAAAGGTTTTTCGCATGAGGAGAAATATAAAATTGAACTAGAGAATCGTGAAACGTATTTTGTAAAAGTGTGTGATTCTGCTAATTATGAACGAAAACTAGAAGAATATACGTATATGAAACAAATAGAGTTATTACATATTCCAACGCCCAAGTTAATTCATTTTATAAAACTTGAAGAATTAAATAAATGTGTTCAAGTATTTGAATGGATTGACGGAGTAAATGGTGAAGAGAGCTTACGGAAGTTATCGGTGGAAGAACAGTATGATGTAGGAAGAAAAGCAGGAGAAGTATTAAGGAGAATTCACTCAATTGAAAGAGAAAGTGCAAGTAATAAATGGGAAACATTTAGATGGAATAAATACGAAAGATACATAGAGGCACTAGCAGACTACGAGGTGAATTTTCTGGATTTGAAGCCAGTATTAACCTTTGTAGAAAACCATAAAGACTTATTAAAAAATCGTCTAATCACACTTTTACACGATGATTTCCATCCAGCAAATAGTATGATTCATAACAAGGAGTTTATCGTTATCGATTTTGGTGGATATGATTTTGGCGATCCAATACACGATTTTTATAATGTAGCGATTTTTACTACAAGAATAAGCAAACCATTTGCGGTTGGACAAGTTCACGGTTATTGCGGAGGCGAACCGTCACTTCACTTTTGGCAGCTGTACTCCTTATATGCAGCAATGACATTCCCAGCTGATATCGTTTGGACAAACCGAAGCACACCGCACCTAGTAGATGATATGAAGGAAAGACTAAATGGAATTTTAGAAGAACATAATCATTTTTCGTCCTATGTTCCAAGATGGTATCAATCCTATCATATGGATATAATGAAAAATAAATAACGGAGGGATTCATTTGGATAAAATAGCGGTAATTTCAGATATTCATGGTAATATTCCGGCATTAGAATCTGTGCTGAAAGATATTAAATTAAGAGGAATCGAGCGCATTATTTGTCTTGGAGATTTAGTAGGAAAAGGCCCTCATTCAAGCGAAGTAATTGAAATCATTCGTAAAGAATGCGAAGGCGTTGTAATGGGGAATTGGGATGATTTTATTACAAAACCGACTGAATTTGAAGCATTAAAATGGCATCAAAAACAATTATCAGAAGAACAAAATGACTATTTAAGAAGCTTACCATTTTCGATCGAATTTTTTATGAGCGGAAAACTCATTCGTATGTTTCACGCTTCACCGAGAAGTTTATATGAAAGAATTCAACCACACGCTTCAAGAGAAGAACGTATTAGTATGTTCGAAAATAGTGATCTGACGGAAAATATAGAAGGGGAAAGAAAACCAGATGTCGTTTGCTATGGTGACGTTCACCAAGCGTTCGTTCAAAATTTCAGAGGGAAAACGTTATGTAACGCTGGTAGTGTAGGAAATCCTCTTGAAATTACACAAGCATCCTATTTAATCTTTGAAGGAACGTACAATGAAAAAGAAGCCGCAAGCTTTTCTATTCAACTCGTACGTGTACCGTATGATATTGAATTAGCTATCAGGCTAGCAGAAGAACTCGATATGCCAGACCTTGAAGAATATAAACAGGAGTTACGGACTGCTTTGTATCGAGGGTTTAAGGGAAAGTAAGCCAATCATCATATATCAACGATTCGAGAAAGGATATCGACTTACCGACAAAAAAGTGACATGAATTGTTACTCGTAATTATGTTATGTAAACAAATTGCAGGAGGAGATATCATGAACCGAAAACAACGAATCACAGAAATTGCAGATCACATATTAAAGCTAAACTTAACTCATCCAATAAGAGTTGGAGTAAGTGGTATTACAGCATCAGGAAAAACAACATTTGCAAACGAACTAGCGGAAGAAATAAAAAAACGAGGATTACCAGTAACACGCGCCAGCATTGATGATTTTCATAATCCAAGAGTGATTCGTTATGCAAAAGGAAAAGAATCTGCAAGAGGGTATTATGAAGATGCACACGATTATACAGCTTTCAAAGAAAGATTATTAATGCCTTTAGGACCTAACGGGAATTTACAGTATGAAACGATTTCTCATAATTTAAAAACGGACCTACCTGTACAAAACGCGCCGCTAGTGGCCCCGCCAAATATGGTGTTAATAGTAGATGGAACATTTTTATTGAAAAAAGACGTTGAACATCTATTTGATTATACAATTTTTATAGATACAGATTTTGAGATTGCGAGAAAACGTGGTGCTAAGTGGGAAACTGAAGCTTTTGGAAGTTATGAAGAAGCAGAGAAAATGTTTTTGAACAGGTATCATGCAGCTTGTAAAATGTATATAGATGAGCATAATCCGAAAGAGTGTGCGGATGTTATATTTCAGAATAGTGATTTAGGAAATCCAGAAATTATATTTCATGAAAGAGCGTAATACATAATCAGAAATATATGTATAGTCTTTTGTTTATTGTTATAATTAAATTAATTTTATGAAGCAAATAAAAGGGGATAAGACAATAAAAAACGCAAAAAGGGGACAAGAAATATAATGAATGAAGTACTAGAACTAAAAGAAGAACTACTACAAATTAAAAATAACAATTATGCTGTACCAGAAGACGTAGATGCATATCCATATGCACAGTGGATGCTAGATTATATCGGATCACAGGATGCTGAACTGCGCGATGATTTGATATATAGTACGCTTCACAAATGGATTACAAATGATGTGTTTAGACAAAAAGAATTACGGGGATTAATGCTGCAAGCAATTAGCCCTGATTATTTATTTTATAAAATTGGTGAAAAGGGAACAGACTCTGTTTTTAAACGAGCATTCTCCGTATTAATTCCACCACTTATTTTATCTGTTCATGAAAGAGAACCACTGTTATCTGAAGAACAACTGTACAGT
Source organism: Bacillus cereus group sp. N11 (assembly GCF_016483605.1). NCBI lineage: Bacteria > Bacillati > Bacillota > Bacilli > Caryophanales > Bacillaceae > Bacillus > Bacillus cereus group sp. N11. Next base: position 588,239 of record NZ_JAEHBN010000001.1, on the reverse strand, counting down.
GTGGCAGAACAAGTGCTGGAATATGTATATTTAGAAGAAGATGTAAGAGGCTACGTAGAAGGAAAAGGCTGGGCACACTCTACTGCACATGCAGCAGATGCGCTCGATGCTTTAGCGCGTACAATCCAAAATCGTGAGTTCTCATATGCAATACTAGCTGCCGTTCGTCAGAAGGTACGCTTACATGACTACGTATACATTCACTTTGAGGATGAGAGATTAGTAGCACCAATTATGTCGTTACGTAACCAAAATCTTTTAACTGAAGAAGAGTGGAGCAACTGGTTACATAGTATAGCAACTGTTGAAGATATCCGACATCCGCAGCATGCTATTTTAGTACAAAATATTAGAGCTTTCTTAAGAAGTTTATATTTCATAGCTTTAGAGAAAGAGGGAAGCACTGCCTTTACAGATGATATATTGGAGACTTTAAAGGAAGCACGTAGGTATTAAAAAGGTCCATACTTAGAAAAAATAAGTAGATATTAATATTGAAAAATTTATTAGAACTTTATTTTTACATTGTACCCTTTCAGTATAGGCTGAAAGGGGTGTTAAATGAAAAAAGTATTGAAGATAGGAAAGATAATATTTTTTGTTTGTATTAGTATGATTTTTCTTGGAACTGGCGCTGTATTCATATATCATAACTATCAATTAAAAATGGAATCGAAATTAATGAACAATAAAGGTGAACTTATTAATTTCAATAATAAAAAAGTGAATGTTTATAATGAGGGGAGCGGGGAGGAGACGTTTGTATTTATGGCCGGATCTGGAATTGCCGCTCCTGTGTATGAATTGAAAGGCTTATATAGTGAATTTTCAAAAGAAAACAAGATTTCTGTAATTGAGAGAGCTGGTTATGGATACAGTGATGTTTTTCAAGATGATAGAGATATTGATATGATACTAGAACAAACGAGAGAAGCGCTTATTCGAAGTGGAAATAAACCACCATACATTTTAGTACCACACTCTCTATCGGGAATAGAGGCTATTTATTGGGCACAAAAATATCCAAATGAAGTAAAAGGGATTATTGCGTTAGATATTGGTTTACCTAAACAGTACGTAACTCATAAAATAGGCATGGTTGATTCATTAAAAATAAAAGGAATAAATATTTTAACGAAAATTGGTTTTCAGAGATTAGTTCCCTCTATCACTTATAATCCTGAAGTCATTAGGCAATCCTTTTTAAACGAACAGGAAAAAGATATTTATAAAGCGCTTACATACAAGAGGGCTTTTAATGATGATATGAAGCAAGAGCTTTTACAAAGCTACAATAACGGTAAAAAATCAAATTCCTTATCAATCCCAAAAGAAACACCTATTTTATTTATAGATGCGATTGCTAGGCAATATAAAGATTCGAAGTATACAAAGCAAAAAAACGAAGATTATAAGGAGTTTGCTAGCAAGTTATTAATAGCTGATGTAAAAATAATTGAAGGTACGCATAGTATTTATTTATACGCTCCTGATGAAATATACAAATTTGCTATGGATTTTATTAATAATAAAGTAGTGAAGAACTAAGCTATTGTTATTTTAGCGACGAAAGGTCTATACATAATGAAAGTATATAACATATTAATTGTTGAAGACGATTTGATTATAGGAGATTTATTACAAAAAATTTTGCAACGCGAGAAGTATAATGTGTATTGGGAGAAAGAGGGAAGGAAAGTTCTTGATGTAATTCATGACATAGATTTAGTCATAATGGATGTTATGTTACCAGGCGAAGATGGTTATCAAATTACAAAGAAAATAAAAAATCTAGGACTAAATATTCCAATTATATTTCTATCAGCTAGGAATGATATGGATAGTAAACTAAAAGGTTTGACTATTGGAGAAGAATACATGATAAAACCTTTTGATCCTAGAGAGTTGCTGTTAAGGATTCAGAAAATGTTAGATAATCAATATGGTACTTTCGCGCAAATTAACCATTTATTTATAGATGCAGAATATAAAAGAGTTTTCATAAATGGTTTGCGTGATGAAGTTGCTTTTACTGCAATTGAGCGTAAAATATTCTTCTATTTATATGAAAATAGAGATAGAATTCTAACAAAAGAACATTTCTTTGATTACTTATGGCAACTTGAAGATAGAAATCAAAATATCATGAACGTACATATAAAAAAAATTAGGGCCAAAATCGATGATAAAACAGGTGATATTATTCAAAATATTTATGGAGAAGGGTATAGACTAAATACCTATATGAAGAAATGAACTTAAAGAAAAAATATCAGTTACTACTATTCTCCGCTATTGTTAGCGTACCTCTGTTATTGTTGTCGATTAGTATTTTTGTATCAGTTATTTATAATGTTGCCTTTAAAACTAAAAATAAGAACATTCCTTTTCACGAATCCTTTGCATATCCTACTATGTTAATCATATTTTTATTATCACTATTAGTATTAGCTTTTGTATTTTCAAAATCGATAAACTCATTATTAAATAAAATTAATGTATTAAATCAAACGATTCGAGATTTAGCTAGTGATAAAAAAATCCCTAATATAATAGATGTCAAAAGTGATGATGAGATGGGAGAACTGATTAGGTCAGTAAACCTGCTTATAGAAAGAACAACTTATCGAGAATTAGAACTACAACAACAGGAACAAATAAAAAAAGAGCTATTAAATAAATTACGGCATGATATTAATACACCCTTAACTGCAGTTAGATTACAATTATATTATTTAGAAGGCGAATACGAAGCACAAGCGCCAGTACTTGAATCACTGTATGAGCAGATACAATATATAAGTGATTTAACTAACGAATTTAATATTCAATCTACAGAGACCTTAGAGAATACTTATATTGTGAATGATGAAGTGAATATACATAATTTAATAGAAAATATGATTAAAAAATGGAGCTATTTGTATAGCATTCATAAAATTGAATTAGTATATAATTCACAAGATAAAGAGTTGACATGGAATAGTAATGAGTTATGGATTCAAAGGCTATTTGATAACATTTTTCAAAATGTCCTTAAACATTCACAAGCTAAAAAACTTGAGATCCTCATAGACAATGATATTGTTTCCTTTAGAGATAACGGGGTTGGGTTTGATATGAATAGTAAAGGAACGGGACTCGGTTTGAAAAATATTGAAGGTATATCAAAGATGTTCGATATAAAATACACTTTACAATCAAATAGTGAGGGGACTATGTTTTCATTTGAAAACACTTAAGTTTAAAACAAATTACATAAAACCAATACTTCCCAACCATACTAATAAAATGTGTTGGAGGTGAGTTTTATGGATAAAAAAGACTTTGAAAAAGTTTATAATGAATACTTACACCAAGGGGAAGAGCAAGCTCAATTAGAAGTAGCTCAGGAAGTTGATTCAGGAGCAGAACAAATTGTTGCCGTTCGTAAAAATGATGATGGGGATTTAATTGCCTTTAAAACAAGTAGCGGGAGAGAGTTAGATTATATTACTGCTCTTGATGAAGCAAAATCAGGAAAGCTAGCTCATGTGGACGTATTTCATAAGTATGGTAGAGATATTATACGTAGTGAACCGGATGGTCTAAAGGAAAATAACTTAGATAATTTACCATCATTTTAAACGGGTAAACTCCAAGAAGAGAATGTTCATTTTGATATTCTCTTCTTTTTTTTACAAAGCTTTCCCTACAAATAGAAGGTTCATTTCTAAAGTGAAATTATACTTTTAAAGAGCTCTCTAAATTTCTCTTTATCTTCTGCTGTAAATGGTTTTGGCCCCTTTGTGCGCTTGCCGCTTTTTCGAACCATTGCACTTAAATAACGTGTTTGTAACAATTGGTCAATGTTTTCATTCGTATACTTGTAACCTTTATGGTGTAGAACGATACAGCCTTTTGCTAAAGCGAGCGAAGCAAGACCGTAATCTTGCGTTACGATTAAATCTTCTTTTTTTGCTAACTGCATAATCCGGTAATCCGCAGCATCTGCTCCGGAATCAACATAAATTGTTTCCACACCTGCTGGCTGCTTAGCATTAGAATAATGAGAAAAGCTAGTAACGAGGGTTACAGGGATTTCTGCATTCGTAGCTTCAAAAATAATTACATCTTTTACAGGACAAGCATCTGCATCAACGTAAATTTTCATTATTATCACTCCTATAAATAGGTTCGTGTTGATAATAATGGTAGAATTAGGTTTTGTCAAACGAGTAATATCTTCCGCAATTTAATACGTATGTATTTTTATAAGATAAACGAATATTTCGAACTAAATAACGAATGTACTATAGATTTTAATAAGTGGTTATATGTAGTGATGTGAAAATTTCTTAATACGAAAGTATTAGGAAGTTTTATTTGAATTTCATTCTGCGGATTGATTTTTAATAGCGTTTATTTGGATAAAATAGCGATTGAATATATATAAATAAAATGTATTTTAAATTAGAGGATCATTTCATGTTACTGCTCTATGCAATGGTTTCAAAAGATAAGTAAGTCTGAAATTAATCAGGAGGGCCGAATGAGGAGTTTAGATTTATCACAAACAACTATTAATATATCAAAAAATGATCTTATTTATAAAACGAATGATGATAAGTATTGGGTGTATGAAGTGATTTTTCAATTGCAAGAAGGAATACCACCTCATAGCCATCCGTTTGGAGAAGATTGTGCCGTTGTGTTGTCAGGTCATTTGGATTATTATATTTCAAATAAAAAAATAATTCGTGCATCAAAAGGAGAGGTAGTGTTTGGATGGAAGAACCATATACATGGCTATAAAAATAATGAAATGGAACCATTGCATCTATTAATTTTCGTTGCGCCGAATAAAATCGGACTAGAATATTTACCCGATGATGATCCGAAAATTGTGCATGTACCGGAAGGAAAGCGAATGATGAAGCTTTCCGAATATCAAGTAGTACATTCTTCTTTTTCTTCTTTTGAAAGAATAAAAATAGATGGTGAATATTCAGAAGCATATAATGAGAATGGACTTATGGCATTTATTGATATTGAAAATAAACAAATATATATATTTGAGGGTGAGAATGCGGAGATAAAAACTTCAAATCCCATAGTATTTATTAAGTATACAGCTAGATTGTGAGAATGGAGAGTTGATTTTCTCTATTTATAATAAATGTGTAGTTAGGAATATGAAAGAGGACTATTAAGGATGGGCGGAAAGGTGAATTAATCATAATGAGTTACAATTTATAAGAATCATTCTTAGAAGTAGGAAAGAAATATAGAGAAAAACGAAAAATCTGGAAAAGAAAGCCCCCTGTATCAATCATCAGGAGCTTTCTTATAATTTAATTTTGGAATGAAGCTTCTTTTCATTATTTTTTGCTAACTTATTATCTGGAGTTAATGAATAAAGAAGTTTTAAATGTATTAAAAAGTTATTTTATTTCCCGCAAACCAAAATAGCCTCACGTAAACGAGAAATCCCTTCCTCAATTTGATTAATATTCACTTTTCCATAAGATAAACGAATATAACCATCTTTCGCGCCGAAAATACTGCCTGGCATAAAGGCGATTTCTTGTTTTAAACTTTGCATAATGAGTTGTTTTTCGTTTATCGGTTCGTTTAATTTTCCCCATATGTATATACCGCCGGTCGGGTTTGAAAAAGAGATTTTGTCGTGAAGTTGCTCATTTAAGGCGCGAACGATAACGTCTCTTTTTTCCGCTAATTGTTTTCGTAACGGTACGATATGAGACTGAAATGGTACAGTTTCGAAAAATTGTTGCATAAGCCACTGCGGGAAAATGCTCATACCTAATTCCATTTGATGCCTTGCGTCGGATAACCTTTCTACTACAGACTGCGGGGCGACGAGCCAGCCGACTCGTAATCCTGGTGCAATCATCTTTGATAAGGAATGTACATAAATGACTGTTCCATTTTCATCAATCGATTTCAAAGTAGGGCAAGGTTGTTTCTTTTCTAACGTAAGCAAGCTGGATGGATCATCTTCAACGATTGCAATTCGTAAATCTGCGCAAAGTGATAATAGTTTTTTTCTACGGTTTGGATGAAGCATCGTTCCCGTAGGGTTTTGGAAATTTGGATTTAAAAAGATCATTTTAATACGGTGTTTTCTATATAACTCCTGTACATCATCTGGATTAATCCCATGTTCATCGACAGGTAATGGGAAAATACGAATACCTGCTGATTGGAATAGAGGCAGGGAATAACAGTGTGAAGGACTTTCGAAAGCAACAGCATCACCTGGATTTAATAAACATTGTACGATAAGATGAAGTGCTTGCTGAGCGCCGGATGTAATCATAATGGATTGTTCAGTCGCTTCCACTTTTAAATATTCCTTCATATATTTTACTACCGCTTGTCTTAATGGGAGATAACCTTGCGGGTGATCGTAACTTAATGAATGCGTTAACGGTTGTTCTCGCAAAATCGCTTGTAGTTGATCATGAGGATAGAGATTACAACCGAGTTCTCCGTTTGCAAAATCTATAATATTTTCATTTTGTTGTACTTCTGCCCGAATATGGCGAAGTAACGGTAAGTTTGGTAAAAACGTACCACCTTCTACGAAGTTTCTCCAGTTTGGTGTTAATGTTGGAGAAACACCCCACATATGTGTACTTACACGTGTACCTTTACCAGTTGTACTTTCTACAATTCCCATAGCACGTAGTTCATTATAAGCAGTCGTTACTGTACTTCGGTTTACATTTAACTGTGTAGCTAATTTCCGTTCGGAAGGGAGGAAGCTACCTGGAGGAAGTTCTCCATATGTAATACGTTTTTCAATAAAGTCAACAACTTGCTGATAAATAGGGATTTTACTGTCGTTATCTAGCTTCCATTCCATAAAAAACGCCTCCGTATCTTTTCAATACATTAAGTATAGCAAATTGGCTGGGTAAAAAAACAGCCAATTGGACGGTGTTATATCCAGCCAATTTTACTATGCTAAATAGGGAAGGGGAGATTCGGATGAAACGATGGCAAATGGAATGGCTCCTAGTATCAGTAGCATTAGTATGGGGAGCAAATTATACAATTGGAAAGTATGGCGTGGCATTTATGTCATCCATTCAATTTAATAGTTTACGATTTTTAGTAGCATCACCGGTATTATTACTTATTACATTTTTTATGGAACGCTCATTACGTATTGAAAGAAAAGATTGGTTACGATTAGTAGCAGTCGGCATCGTTGGAACGACAATGTATCAAACGATGTTTATGTTATCTGTGAAATATACTTCAGCAACGAACGCCTCATTATTAATTGCGATGTCACCTATTTTTACAGGGATATTAGCAGTATTACACAAACAAGAACGTTTTTCGATGAAAGTACAAATTGGTTCAATAGTAGCGTTTATTGGTGCAGCATTCGTTTTATTAACAGGGCATACAGGAGGAGCTACTTACGAATATGCGTGGCTCGGAAATATAATTGGATTAGTCGCAGCAATTGCATGGGGATGGTATCCAATATTAGCGCAACCTCTTATTACAAAATACTCCGCAATGAGAGTCACGTCATGGTCTACTTTAATTGGAATTGTACCACTAGTTATATACTGTTTATTCAACGTAAACACATTAACGTGGCCAGTAGACATGCCAAGCTGGGGTTCACTAGCATATTCAATCATCTTTGCGACAATATTTGGACTAGCAATGTGGTATGTCGGTATTAGTCAAATCGGTTCAACGAAAGTAATGGTTTATATGTATCTCGTACCATTATTCGCAGTGATCTTTGCAGCTGTAACAATTGGAGAGCAAATCAATATGATGCAACTCGTTGGCGGACTTATAATCTTTGTGGGTTTATATGTTGTAAAAAAAGGCGGAATCAAAAAGCCAGCTCTCAATTTAAAAAAGGTAAGCTAACAATAAAAAATGATCTCTTTCATATAGAAGGAGATCATTTTTTGTTTCGTACTAAAAGCGCGTGTTCAACAGCCCAATTTTGATGATCATGAAGTAAATATTCTATAGCAAGTAGTGGAGGTAACCACTTTAAAACATGATCTTTTTCAGAGGTTTCAGTTTGTTTATGTACTATGTTCGCAATGTAAAAGAACCCATCGTTTAAATAATATGTCCCTTCTTTTTCTGCATAAAGATATCGCGCTGCATTACCGATATATTGATCAATTTCAATTGCCCATCCTAATTCCTCTAGTATTTCACGATGCAAACATTCTTCTTTTGTTTCATTACCTTCCATACCGCCACCTGGTAAAAAATAACGGTCTCCTTTTTCGATGATAGCTATTTTTGAGCAAGTATTGTTAAAAATAACCGCATAGCAACTCGGCCGTAATACATAATGAACGGTGGGATTTTTAGAACCAAATGTGAGTTTTGAAATCATAAAACACGATCTTTCTCTATAAAATACATAAAAGGGATAATAAGGTAAATGTTGAATTATATTTAAGATAATCCTTGGTGATTGGAGTGATATCAAAATGATAAATCGAAAATGTTCAAGGTGTAAAGAAATAACGGGTACAATACATGGTGGTAAAAAAATTAAGGAAGAATTTTTGTGTGAAGATTGTCTTCAAAAAGGAATTGCGAGTGGGGAAATCGAATTATCACAAGTGGAGAAAGAACAAACTTCGTATCTTTCTATAAAAATATTAAAAATAATGAGTGTTATTTATTTAATCGTATCTATTATAACAGCTTTTTCTGCTGGATCACTTATACAAGATCCAGGGTTTGGTGGCGTATCATTTTCAATATCAGGTGCGATTGGTATTATGATACTTGGATCGATATTCCAGTCGGTGCTTGTATTTTCTGGTATTTGGGTATTCATTCTATTAGTAGAAACGGTTATTAAAATATATGAAAAAATGAAGTGAGTGAGAGGGAGAAATACATGCGAGTAAGAAACATTCAAGGGGAAGATTATGTAAAGATTCATTCTGTATTAAATGATTGGTGGGGCGGGAGAGATATGGCTCATATGTTGCCAAAATTGTTCTTCATTCACTTTCAAGAAACGAGTTTTATCATTGAAGAAGAGGGAGAAACGTTAGGTTTCTTATGCGGATTCTTCTCACAAACGCATAAAGAGGAAGCGTACGTTCATTTTATCGATGTCAATCCGAAGTATAGAAGAAGAGGAATTGCATCGACATTGTATTCTTATTTCTTTGATATTGCTCGTGCAAATAACCGTAAAGTTGTAAAAGCAATCACATCACCAGTTAATAAAAAATCGATACAATTTCATCAAGAAATTGGCTTTCGAATTGAGGCTGGGGATGATGAAATAGAAGGTGTATCCGTACATACAAATTATGACGGGAATGGCGGGAGTAGAGTTTTATTTTTAAAAAATGTATAAAGTAGGCTAACATGAAGTTAGCCTTTTTGTTGTGAGGAGGCAAGGATATGGAGAGTTCTCAAAGTAGAAATGAGTACATAAGACGCATATATAAAGTGCAAGATTATATAGAATCAAACATAAATGATTCACTTTCAATTGAAGAGTTAGCCAATGTAGCAGGATTTTCAAAGTTTCATTTTCATAGAATTTTTAAAGGGATAGTAGATGAGCCTTTATCTCGGTATGTAAACCGATTGAAACTAGAAAGGGCAACTCACCTTATTACATATCGTCCGGATATGACGATTACAGACATTGCGTATCACTTCGGGTTCACAGATTCAGCTGTTTTCTCCCGTACATTTAAAAATTATTACGGAGTAAGTCCGTCTCAATATCGAAACTACAATAGCAAGAATTGCAAAGACGTAAGTGAACCTTCTCAATACAATGAATGTAAGAAGGTTCGGGGAAATGTTGAAATTGTAACAGCGGACGATAGAAATGTCGCATACATAAGACATATCGGTACATATGAAGAGTTAGCTATAGCTTTTCCGAAAATGATAGAGAAATTATTTCGTTATGCAACGGAGCAAAACTATCATATATTTGGGGATACGAAAGTATTAACCATTTACCACGATCATCATGAATTTACTGAGGACTATCATTTAAGAACAAGTTTATGTATAACAATTCCCGATGAATCCGCAGTAGGAACGAGTGATATTGGAATAATGGTAATACCTTCAGGAAAATATGCGGTAGGCCATTTTGAAATACGTCAAAATGAATATAAAGGTGCATGGGATTTTTTATACGGCGAATGGCTCCCAAATAGCGGATATAAGCCGAGAGATTCGTATCCTTTTGAAGTGTATAGAAATGATCCAAGAAAGCATCCAGAACATAAACATATAGTGGATATATATGTACCGATCGAACCTTTTTAATCATAGATTAAGGGGGAAGAATAATGAAAACTTTTGAAGAGTTGGATTACAAGATAAAAGAAGACTATAAAAATATAAACGGTATGTTAGTAGTGCAGAAGGATAACATTATTTTTGAAAAATATTATAACGGCCACGGTCCAGATGATGCATTTCATGTAGCATCTGTCACAAAAACGATAATCTCTGCGCTAATTGGGATATGTATAGGTAAGGGCTATATAAAAAGCGTTAATCAAAAAGTAATAGAGTTTTTCCCTGAATATAAACTTAAGGCATCTGAAGTAACAGTGCGACACCTACTTACAATGACAGCACCATACCCTTTTACAGATTGGCAGGAACCGTTAGAAGAACTATGTACACAACAGAATTGGGTACAGTATACACTTAATAGAATGGGGCACGGCGGAGAAATTGGATCTTTTAAATATTCATCTGCAGGAGCACATGTACTATCAGCAATTATTTCGAGTGCAACAGGGAAAAGTGCGCGTGAATTTGCGAATGAACAGCTATTTCAGCTACTCGGTATGAGAGAAATTCCAAACTACAATATGAAAGCATTTGGATTCGATGACTTATTCGGAAAAGATGTAAAAGGATGGGTTCACGATCCAAATGGTATTTCGACGGGCGGCTGGGGACTTACGCTAACAGTTAAAGATATGGCTAAGTTTGGACAATTGTATTTGAACGAAGGCATTCATAATGAAAAGCGAATCATTTCAAAATCATGGGTAAAAGAATCAACGGTGATGAATCCAAATCAATATGGGTACTTATGGTGGTTACGAGAAGAAAATGGAAGCTTTTCATACTGCGCAATGGGCGATGGTGGGAATATGGTTTGTTGTATTCCAGAGAGAGAATTGGTAGTGGTGATTGCTTCTGAGGTTATACCAAATGCGGTGGATAAATGGGAGTTAATTAAAGAGTGCATACTTCCTTATTTAAAAGATTAATGTGGTTAATTTTGGGAATGAGAATTAAAGGGTTTAGTTAAATTTGCTTTGTTTTTCATGATAGAAAAAAGTGTTGTGATAACAAAGTTGTACAACTAAGGTTATAAAACTTCAACACCTATACGATTTTTAAATAATTGCAAGGTGTTGAAGTACTTCATAATCTATTAAAGGTACTTTCAAATAAAAGCGGAAACACCTTTTTTCTTTGCTTTTTAACTATTTTCTAACTTTGTGATGTATAAGATACATCATGCCGAGTATGATTGCTAGTATTATAAATTTAATTAATTCTATTAGGCTGGCATCCCATTTGTTTTGCGCTACATCTGCTAAATAAAATACATTAAACATACCATGTAAAATTGCGGGTGATATTGCAGAACCACCATATTCTCTCGTGTACGTCAAAATTAAAGACAATATAAATAATAAAGAGAGATAACTTAATATTCCTACAAACTGAAACTCATAATTTTTATAAAAGATAGCTACTGGTAAATGCCATGAAGACCAAAGCGAAGCTATAATAATAGCTGTTTGCATGAATGAATATTTTTTTCGTAAATAGTAATGAAAATTCCCTCGCCATATAATTTCTTCTAATAATGCAGATAAAGATCCAATTGTAAGACCAACGAGCAAGAGAAATCCTAATTCATTCCAATCATGATATAAGAACTTTATATCATAAATATGAAAATAAAAATGGAGACATAGTCCTAGAAGTAGTGGAAATAATATGGAGAAAATTAGTGTTTTTATTTTTGGACGTGAAATTCCAAATGTATGAACTATTTTTTGTTTCTTAAATAATTTTTGATATAAAATAACTGCTAAAAGCGGAAGAACCATTGTAAACCCCAAATAATTACGACCATTTTCTATGTTCAGCAAGATGATATATACAAGTGATGTGAGAAAATAAATACATAATGTTGAATGATAAACTATGTGTTTATTAATATTTTTCACCTGCCTAAGTATGTATAAGTGGTTAATCGAATATCCGATATTTTAATTATATATGAAATGGAAATCGACAGAATTAATATTTTCATATTATTGCTTTTAAAAATAGGAAAAGTGTCGAAATTACATATATTGAACTTGTAGAAAACAATTAAACTATCCCCCGTAACTTTTCACAACAAAAAATCGTTAAACAAAAGAATAGATTTTTAATCATGAATGGGGGAGAACCATGAAAATTCTAATACTAGGCGGTACACGATTTTTAGGAAGAGCATTTGTAGAAGAGGCGTTGAAAAGAGGGCATGAAGTTACATTATTTAATCGCGGATCAAATAAAGAACTATTTCCTGAAGTGAAAAAGTTAATCGGTGACAGAAATAACGATGTATCAAGTTTAGAAAATCGAAAATGGGACGTTGTCATAGATACATGTGGATTTTCTCCGCACCATATTCGGAATGTTGGCGAAGTATTACAAGATAATGTAAAGCAATATATATTCATCTCAAGCCTTTCCGTATATAAAGATTGGATTCCCCATCATATAAAAGAAGACTATATATTACAACCTGAACCAACAAGTGATCGGATAAAAGCTGTAGAGAATGGTGAAATATCGCCTTATGAGCATTATGGTGCGCTAAAGGTATTATGTGAAAAAGAAGCAGAGAAGTATTGGCCGGGGCGTGTTTTACATGTAAGAGCAGGACTTCTTTCGGGAACGTTTGATTATACAGATCGCCTTCCATACTGGGTTCAGCGTGTAGCAAAGGGCGGGAAAGTGTTAGTACCAGGAAGAAAAGATCGTCCAGTGCAATTAGTTGATATAAAAGACGTCGCAAGCTTTGGACTAAACATGGCAGAAAATAATAAAGCCGGTACATTCAATATAACAGGTCCAAATGATGAATTGACGATGGAAGAGCTATTAAATACGTGTAAAAGGGTTACGAATAGTGATGCTGAATTCGTTTGGGTCGATGAATCATTTATGAAGGAACATAAAGCACAGCCTTGGACAGAGATGCCTTTATGGCTTCCGGAAACTTTTCCATTAGAAGGGGAAACGAAGCCGTGGAAAGGTGGATTTTCTATTAGTATTGAGAATGCTGTTAAAGCAGGGCTTACTTTTAGAAGATTAGAAGATACTGTTACAGATGTGTATGACTGGGTGAATGAAATGAAAGAGAGGGGATTAAAGGCAGGTATTTCAGTTGAAAGGGAGAAAGAATTATTAGAAAAGTGGAATGGATAGTTTTTATAGATAATAGGAATGGAGAGAAATATGATACGTCAATTAAAAAAGGTTAGAAAAAGGACAATAATTTCAACAGTTATAATGCTCTTGCTAACGGTCATTCTCGTAAGAAATAGTACGTGGTATATCTCTCATTCCTTTTCTTCTGAATTTTTTCAATTGCCGATGCCTTTGGATAGTAAGCTAATTAAAGATTATGAAGCAGATGAGAAGAATTGGATTGAATTAGCAAATGGCGGATATTGGGAAGTAGTAGCGAATCGTGTTATAGAAACGAAGCAATCGAAGGCAGAAGTAATCTCATTCTATCAAAAAAAAGGGAAGTTAAAGTATCCAAATTCTAACGAGGCTGGTGTAGAAATTCAGCTCTATTTTTTAGATGATAGTACAGTAGTAGAAACCGAAAAGGGGAATTATTACCGAGATAAGATAGGAGATACTCGTTATGTAAATGAATATGATATTAGAGATAAAAAGAAGGAAAAACAACCTAGTGATCCAGAGATAATAACATATATAATCCAAGTACATACCCAATTTGATTATTGGTATAAACTTGATTGAACATGAAGGACTATAGGAAGGATAAAAGGTTATGTGGAAAAATATCATTCGAAGTATTTCTTTAAACTTAAGTATGAAAAACCCAGCAACGAAGGATGAACTTGCTGATATACAAAAATGGTTACACGTGGAGTTACCTAATGAGTTATATCAATTATTACAGGAAACAAACGGTATAGAAGGTGAGTACGGGGACTTTATATGGTCTGCTTCAAAAATTAAAACTGAAAATATGAATATGAGAAATATAGTGGATTTTAAAGATTTATATATGCCTTTTGACTGTTTATTATTTTTTGCTGATGGCGGAAATGGTGATTTGTTTGGCTATTCTATTTTGAATGGAATGGTACAAAGAGATGATATATATGTGTGGAATCATGAAAATGATAGTAGAACGTGGATTGCTCCTTCTTTAAAGCCTTTTATGGAGTGGTGGGAGAGTGGGAAGATAACAATTTAAACATAGTATCAATAAAAAACGCCTTGTTACTAAAAAAACAAGGCGTTTTTCGTATGTAAATCTACCACTCAATCGGTTCTTCTCCGTACAGTTCCCACAGCTTAGGAAACATCTTTTTCAGACTTTCTTCGTCATCTTGATCCCAGTCGAATTCAATGTCGTCATTATGAGCTCTTTCATCAGTTAGTACATGGTAAAGTGTAAAGTAAGTATCTTCTTCATCTCCAGTTTTTTCTGCATATACAGTGAAACCGAAATATAGAGAAAGTTCTTCAATGTTTGGTACGTCATACTCACTCAAATTTTCTAATACATGTATTAACCGTTCTGGATCTTCAATACACGCTTCGTAAGTTTCTTTTCCTTGATATAATAACCACCCGCGGAAATAATCAAAACAATCATCCGAACAACCGCCTAAAATAATATAGGCTGCTGCCCATAAGCGAGATGTATAGGAAGCTTTTAATATATGATGCATATGTGTATCAAAAGCAACAATTTCATGTACTGTACGCTTAGAGAGATGAGAAGTAAGCCATTCTATTTGTTCTTCCTGGTCTTCACCTTTCGTTTTAGCGCGAGCGAGTAGCCCCCAAAATTCTTCTTCTGTTATCGTTTTTTCTTTTATATAATCTTCCCCAGGGCACGGGTCTGTATATCCTTTTTTACGTTTGGAAGCAACTAGTTTGTTAGCTTCTTTTATGCACTCTTCTTCTGTTTCAAACTCTTTCGCTTTCACGCTACCAGCTGTGCCAATTTTCCCGTAAAACACAACGTAGTCGCTTTCTTTCACAACGATTTTCCAAAACTTATTTGATTTCTCAGTTTGCTGGATTAATAACGTTTCCATTCGTACCCCCATCATATTTTTCTAGTATGCAATGTGATTGTAACATATGTATATACACTTGTAATGATGAAAAATAAGCGTTTGGAAAATTCGAAAATGATTGAATGAAGTGGATAAATTTAGTAACCTTATCTTTACAGTAATTACATAATTGTTTTGCAATAATTCGATATTTAATAAATAGGGGGAATTCGGGATGGACCTTACGTTTAAAGTAGAGGAAACATGTTTTAATTACCGAGTTGGAGCAATTTGTAAACATGATAATAAAATACTCATTCTGCAAGGTGACGGTGAAGATTTTTGGTACGTACCGGGTGGACGCGTGAAAATGCTAGAAAATAGTGAAGATGCGTTAAAACGAGAGCTTGCTGAAGAACTAGCTGTTCCAATTGAAGTAAAGAGATTAATATGGTCAGTAGAAAATTTCTTTACACTTTCTGAGCGAAAGCTCCATGAAATTAGTTTTTACTATGAAGTAGAGCTGAAAGAATTACCTGCAAATGGGGCAGATCAATATATTCTGAATGAAGAGGATAGAACATATATGTTTAAGTGGGTGCCGGTAGAAGAGTTACATGCATATAACTTACAGCCAGCGTTTATAAAAGATAAAGTAAAGGATGTATCAGTTCATACAGAACATATCGTTTTACAAAAGTAAATGTATTCGGAGGGGAAAAGAGTGAAGGGGACTAAAAAAGAGATACATATAGATGATAAAGTTATTCGTTACACACATATCGAAAAAGCTTCTAATGCAATCTGTTTTATGTTCTCAGGTTCAGGCTACAATTATGACAAGCCGTTATTTTATTATGCAACGATGCTTATGCTTGAAAATAAAATAGATGTAGTACATATTCATTATTCCTACGATGGACAATTATTGGAAAAACCAATGGAAGAAATAACGAAAGTAATGATGGATGATATAAATCCCGTAATAATTGAAGTGTTAAGAAGTGGGCAATATAGCAATTCAATGTTTTTAGGAAAGTCACTCGGAACAATTCCAATTGCAAATGATTTAATGAAGAGAGAAGAATTTTCACAGTCAAAAATGGTACTACTTACACCTTTACTAACTTTTGATTTCGTTTTTGATTCTATTTTACATAGTCGTCACGAAGGGCTTTTAGTAATTGGGGATAAAGATCACCAATACAATGCGGAGCAAATTGATCAGTTACAAAAAACGAATTTAAAGATTGCTATTGTTAAAAATGCAAATCATTCTGTAAATGTTGGCGAATTTGAAACAGAAAATACAATTACAGCGATAGCGAAAATAATAGGAAAACTGGAAGAAACAATTACAGTTTGAATGAGTAATATACATGAAAAAGAGGTGCTTATTGCGCCTCTTTTTTTATGTTCAAGCTTTAATTCCTATGAAGCAACGCCCGCATTAAAGAGGAATATTACTTTTCTATTTCCTATAAAAAACGGATAACAATTTTTAATAGTAGTTATTACAATTTAAATACGGAAAATTCAGAAATATTTTTAGGAACTTAAGAGGAGGCAATTGAAAGCGTTTACCGATATTGAAATACAAGAAAGGGAAAATTCCCATATAAGGAGGCTATTAAGATGAAATCGATTAACCCGATGAATGTGATAGACGAGAGTCGTATTCATTCCATGCATATTTGGTTAATATTTTGGTTATTTATCGTAATTGCATTTGATGGATATGATGCTGTTATTTATGGGGCAACAGTACCTTCGCTCATTAAGGAGTGGGGAATAACAGATGTTACAGCAGGGGCAATTGGTAGTTATGCAGCTATAGGAACAGCAATTGGAGCTGCTTTTTTTGGTTTATTAGCTGATAAAATAGGTCGTAAAAATATCATAATAGTAACTACAATCTTATTTAGTCTATTTACCTGTTTAGCTGGTTTTGCGAACGGTCCTGTAGTGTTTGCGATTTTCCGTGTTATCGCAGGTATAGGGCTTGGTGGAGTTATGCCGAATGTAATTGCTATAGCAACAGAATTCTCACCGAAACGAGCTCGAACTGCTATCGTATCTTTTGTTTTTTGCGGATATTCAATTGGAGCAATGGCAGCGGCGCTTACAAGTCGTTCCCTTCTTACTACAGCAGGATGGGAGCCTGTTTTTTGGTTAGCGGGAATTCCATTGTTATTTATCCCGTTTTTAATGAAAAGTATTCCTGAGTCTGTTAGTTTCCTATTAATGAAAGGAAAAATAGAAGAAGCTAAAAAAGTAATAGCGAAGATAAATCCACAATTAAGTAAAGATGTGACAATTGAATTTATAAAATCACCAACTAAAGAAGCTGGATCTCCTGTAGTTAAATTATTTGAGGAGAAGCGCGCCGTAAGTACAATTATGTTTTGGATTTCATGTTTTAGTGCTTTCGTACTCATTTATTCTATGAGTACATGGTTACCAAGGCTTATGATGCAGTCAGGATACGATCTCAAATCAAGTCTCACATTTACAGCTGTCATGCAAATTGGAGCTATTATTGGAACACTCATATTCGGTCCAATAGTAGATAAAATCGGATTTAAAAAAGTACTTGTCCCATTATTTTTCTGTGGAGCAATTGCGTTATCACTCATCGGATTTGTAAATAATATGTTTATTGGATTTTTGTTAATTTCAGTCATTGGTGCTTCTTCTGTCGGACTACAAAATATGTCAAATGCATTTGTTTCTCAATATTATCCTAGTAATATGCGCTCAACAGCGGTAGGAAGTACAATGGCTTTTGGGCGTCTTGGAGGTGTGGTAGCTCCAACTTTGGTAGGTATTCTTCTTTCCATGCATTTATTGCCTCAATATAATTTTGCAGCAATTGCGACTGCTGCTGTAATTGGTGGCATAGCATTGATATTTGTTAAAGAAGAACATGGAATTTATTATAAAGAGAAAAAAGAAATCGCTAGTGGAAATAACAATGTAACGACAGCCAAATAGTGAATAATCAATCCCGGGGATATATTTCTTCGGGATTCGTATTTGTTTAGTTAATAGTTAGAATATTTACTTTTCTTTTGTATAACGTTTCTTATACAATAGAGAGAAAAGGTGAAAGGGGGATGGGGCGTGTCTAGTAATAAGAGAGAGAGATTAATGAAAAGAATAGAATATCATTTGCGAAATACATCACGCCAGCTTATTAAAATCGATACGGAAGAAGAGGCGCTTCAGTATTTAACTCATTCCTTTTGTGCAGAATTACATTGTGATTTCGTCGCTGTAATTTTTAATGAAGGTGGACAGTTTTTACCAAAAGCTTGGAGTGGTAATTTAACTTCTTTAGCTTCAGCGTTTCCACTTCATTCTGATGAATGTTCCTCCAAACTACAATATCAAAGCATGACAGATCAAACGGCAGATTTACCAGAAGTGTGTCTTCTATCTGAAACATTGAAAAGTGCTGGGGTAGAGACTTGGTTCACTGTCCCATTAAAAGATGATATCCAGCATTTTGGTTTTTGTGTTGTTGCATTTTCAAGTTACGTTCCACTTTTAGATATGGAAATATCATTTGAAGAGTTTGGAAGAGATATAGCAGTGGCGATTGCTGTGGCTAGACAAAAAGAATCGCAGTTGAAAAAGATTGAAGGTTTTGGATGGATTAGTAAAAACCTGTCGTTAGATGTTCCGTTAGAAAAGCATGTTTATGAGGTAACTTCTAAAGCCGGAAATGAAACAAATTCGAATTTTGCATGTGTTTATTTATATAACGAGACTGAAAACTGTTTTGTTTTTCAAGCACCTGCATATGGAGAAATGAGAAAGCCATACAAAATTATGGTTGAGGATAAATATGTATTAAAAGAACACTTTCCATTTTTTGAAACGATTGGTGGTGAACAGTATACTGCTCCAATCATTATTGATATGAAACCAATTGGAGTATTACATATTGAAAAGGAATGCGAAGGGTTTTTTACGGAGGCAGATTCAAAATCACTTGAAATGATTGCAAATCATTTAGCAACCATACTAGATAATGCAAGGTTATATAATGGTGAGAAAGAACATAAGCAACGTCTTCATTTTCTATTAGATTATCAGCAAGCTTTATTAAAAGAAACGGTCGATGATAATAATTTTGAAGGTATTACAACAATGCTCGGTAGTTTATTTCAAGATACAGTGTTTATTTTTGATAGATTTATGCAACCAATAGCATTTCATGATGAAAAGGATAGTCGCTTAGCGGAACAATTAGCTGAATTAACAAGAGAAGAACGTAAAAAGAAAAGATTTACTGATACGTTCCAAATTCATGATCCGAATAATAGTGATTATTGTTTTTCATTTTGGATTATTAATGGGGGCGGTAACTTTTTAGGATATTTAGCAGTACGAAGAGCGAATGGGGGGATGGATGAATTTGATCAATTAACGGTCGATTTAGCCCGAAATATATGCTCCATCCAGTTTATTAAACAAAAACTCGTTCTAGATACGAAAGAACAGATGAAAGACAGCTTTATTAGTAAATTATTAACTGAAAAAATTGAGGACCGAGATAATATTTTGCAATATGCTAACTTATATCAATGGAATCTTTTCAAAAAACATCGAGTGGCGGTATTATCAATTTTACTCGATGAGAACGAATTAAAGAAAGGAAACCTGCTCGAACAACAAGCGAAAAAGTCACTTATATGGGATTTGATTAAGACGCGTCTTCCAGAACTAGGGACAGGCATTTTAGCAGTATCCCATAATGATGAACAACTGTTAATTGTTCCAATTGAAACTCAGAAAAAGGGCACGGATACATTTTGGGAATCGATGTTTTATAGCATAAAGAAATGGATTGGCTCATCACCTATAGGTTGTCGTGTTTTATTAGGGATTGGCGGTGTTACAAAACAGTTGGAAGATTATTATACTAGTTATCAGCAAGCTATACAGACTTTAAATATTTTAGATAGTCGCTTTCGTAAACAAGGATTTGCATTATTTGAAGGGCTTGGATCGTATGCTATTTTACATCATTTAAACCATTCAACCGCTGTAGATCTTTTTGTAAAGAAACAAATTGGTCCACTAATTCAATATTCAGAAGGAAAGAATATTGATTTATATAACACATTACATGTATTCTTACAAAACAATGGAAATGTAAAAAGTGCTGCAGAAGAACTTTTTATTCATAGAAGTTCTCTTTTGTACAGGTTAGAAAAAATTGAATTGCTCATTTCAGTCGATTTAAATGATGCAGAAGTGAGATTTAATTTAATGATGGCGCTCAAACTTTATGATATGTATGGAGAAGTAGTAGGGTAATAGAAGTTTATATTTTCAGTGATGTTCTATTTGATAAAAGGAGATTTTGCTTTTGTACGAAATCTCTTTTTATTTTTATACAATTGTTTTTCAAAACTTGTTACACTATATCAGTATGTAAAGGAATTATAGATTTGAAGGTGATAGGTATGAAGAAATATAAAATAGGAGAAGTAGGAAAGGAATTTGGAGTTTCAATAGATGCTTTACGGTTTTATGAAAAGAAAGGATTCCTAAAACCACAAAAAGACAAAGATAACGGTTTTAGATTTTATACATATGAGGATTTTGGAGTATTTTTAGCAATTAGAAGCTTTAGACAAATGGGATTTCATGTTAAGGAAATTGGATCGGTTTTTAACGGTTTAGAATATGATGACATAATGAAAAAATGTAATGATAAAATAGCTGAAAAAAATGAAGCGATAAAACAGTTAGAGTTAGAAACAAAGCAAATAAATGAATTTATGAACTTATTACAAGAATATAAGCGGGAAGATAGGAGATGGGTTATAAAACAAGCTGAGACTTATTATTTTCTCAAACATGTTCATCTAAATGAAGGAACGTTATGTGTAAATCCTCTATTAAAGACATGGTTAAATTTCTTGCCAACAGTTTCCACGGCATTATGTATTCCACTTGAAGAATATAAAATGAAAAATATAGAGAATAGTTACTGGGTAATGGCAATCTCTGAATCAAAGGTGAAAGAATGTCAATTACCTATGGATGATTCGGTTATTCAAATACCTATGGGAGAGTGCTTGCATTATTTATATGAAAAAAATGTGGATGAACCGTTATCATCTTTGATATTAGATGAACCATTCCATATTATGCAGGAACAGGGATACGCTCTTAACGGAGATGTTTTATGTCGATATGTTTGTGAAACAAAGAGTCAAGACAAAACAGTTGAACATTATATTATTATGATTCCTATTATTAAATCAAACGGTACAAAGTGACTTGAAGTAGAGAAGGACATGAAAAAAATGCATGTAATTGTTAGACACAGTCTACAGTTACATGCATTTTTTTTGAAACAAAAGAGTTTTCACACGGTGTTTAGCTAGGTTTATCCAGCTATTTGTGGGCTGTAAACGCCCGATTGGTAGGGGCTGATAATCAGTGGGGAATGAACAAAATCCCGTTGATTGAAGTTGAGCTTTATACAAATTATACATAATAAATGGATTAATTAAATTAAGCTATTGACCCTAGTCTTAGACCATAGTTTATATTGAACTTATAAAGAAAGCGCTTGCATAAATAGAGAGTATGCAAAGCACTTAAAATAAATATTGGAGGTTTTTATTATGAGAAACATTGTACTTTTATGTAATGCAGGTATGTCTACAAGTATGTTAATGAACAAAATGAGAGGATATGCAGAATCAGCGAATTATAACTGTGAAATTAATGCTTATGCATTAACTGAAGCGAAAAATGTTGGGCAAGCGGCAGACATCATTTTATTAGGACCACAAGTTCGATATGCATTAAATAATGTGAAAAGTCAATTGCCAGAGAAGCATATTGAAGTGATTGATATGGCAGCTTATGGCATGTTAGATGGGAAAAAAGTAATTGAACAAGTGAAAAAGGTTTTAGGTGATTAATAGTTTATACATGGGGAACGATTTACGAGCCTTACACGATTTATGTCAGTTTTGAAAAGTACATATTCTGAGGGAGGTCATCGTCTGAAAAAGATAAGGGAATTTCCAATTTTATGTATGGTAGTAGGGAGCCTGGTAGGTGGTTTGGTACTGTCAGGATGTACATCAGAAAGCAAAGATAAGGCTTTAAAAGATTCAGATATAACACTTATTACGAATGTTCTTCCGTATGGAGAAGTAGGGACTACCGTCGTTTGTGATTTTGGAGATACAATAGATAGCTCAAAATTAACAAAAGATAGTTTTGAAGTTGAGGTGGAAGTGAATGGGAAACCTCAAAATAGAAAAATAACTAAAGTGTATACAAATAATAAAGCTGAAGTATCAGAGACTTCAAAAGACGGACAATACGTCGTGATCGAATTAGATGAAAGCGATAAACATGCATCTACCTCAACGTTTAATGAAGAAAAATTTTTAAGTACAAGAGATAACTTAGATTATAAGTTATCTCTTACGAAAGAAATTAAAACAAAAGAAGGTACAACTTTTAAAGCATCCGAACAGAAAAATAAAATTGCAAAAGTAGTTACTCCTGTTGTAGATGATTTTAAAAAAGGGGTATATCAAGATGCATCTGGAAGCAAAATGCAATACAGACTTTTTGAGCCTAAAAAAGAATCTAACAAAAAATATCCATTAGTCTTATTTTTACATGGATCAGGTGAACGAGGAAATGACAACTATATGCAAGTCGTAGGAAATGAGGGCGCTGTAGCGTGGGCGAATCCAGAACAGCAAAAGAAAAATCCTGCCTATGTGTTAGCTCCTCAGGTTGAAGCAGCTGAAACTCTTACAGCGTATTGGACCGAGGAACCTAACTATACTACTATGTTGAATTTACTCAAAGAAACTATCGATAAATATGATATTGATAAAAATCGCATATATGTTGTTGGTATGTCCAATGGTGGAATTGGGACTTGGAATGTTATTAAGAAGAACCCGAATCTTTTCGCAGCTGCTGTTCCGATTTGTGGAATAGGAGATTTGCCAGGAAATACGCTTGTTGGTGAATATGAACCGCTGCAAGATAATTCCGTATTCAAGGATATTAAAGATATGCCGATTTGGGTTTTCCATGCAGAAGATGATCCGCTAGTTGATGTGAGATATAGCAGAGATGCTGTACAAGCTATTAAAGAACTAGGTGGTTCTTTTGTTAAATATACAGAATATCCAACTGGAATCGTTAAACCAATGGGACACTTTTCTTGGGTACCAGCTTTGCAAGATAAAGAGATGATAAATTGGTTGTTTAATCAGTCAAAATAATTTTTAAATATCTTTATTATAAAAATATTATGTTACTCATGTGGTGTATGCATATTTTTATAAGCCCATAAGCCCTTAAGGAGAGTTCATAATGAATAAAAAAATGTTGTCGTTCTGCCTGATAGCTTCTTTGACCGTTTCTCTATTTGGTTGTTCACCTAATAAAACAGAACAAGGTAAGGAGAAAAAAGAAGAAAAACCAGTTGAGTTTTATTTAGTAAGACATGGAAAAACGATGTTAAATACGACGGATAGAGTACAAGGTTGGGCGGATGCACCACTTACGAAAGATGGTGTTGCAGTAGCAGAATACCTTGGAAAAGGTTTGAAAGGGACTAAGTTTGATAAAGCATATAGTAGCGATAGTGGACGTGCAATAGAAACAGCGAAAATTGTGTTAGATCAAAGTGGAAATAAAGATATGAATATTAATCAAAGTCAAAAGTTACGTGAAGTGTGTTTTGGTGAGTTTGAAGGGGAGTTAAATCATACGTTCAGGGAAAAACTTGCACAAACAAATAATATGACCTATGAAGAATTTATGAATAATTTCGACATTGATATTATGCAAAAAACTACAGCGAAGATTGATACGAGTAAACAGGCTGAAGATACTGAAACAGTTACAAAGAGAATGAAAAAAGAAGTTGATCAAATTGCAGAAGAAGTAGCAGAAGATGGCGGCGGTAAAGTTCTTGTTGTATCACATGGTATATCTTTAATGGATCTATTATATTCAATATCTCCTGAATCTTTAAATGAGGTTGAAGAAGGATTAGGAAATGCAAGTGTTTCAAAAGTTGTATATAAAGATGGGAAATATAAAGTTCAATCTGTAAATGATATGAGCTATGTAGAAAAAGGTAAAAAATAGACTTAATAAAATATGTAAATGTTGGAGGTAATTATGAAACTGTTAGAAGGGACTAAAAACGGACTAGAACGAATCATTACACCACTAACTAATTATCTCGGAAATAGCAAAGTAGTCAATGCGATTACATCAGGGATGATGATGACAATTCCTGTTACGATCGGTGTTACATTATTTGCTATTTTAGGTAATCTACCATTTGAAGGGTGGAAAGAATTTTTAATCCAAATTGGTATATATACGCATATGCAAGACATGATTAGTGCGACATTAAGCTTGTTAGCAGTATATATGGTTGTCATTATCGCTTATTCCTATGCAAAAGAGGAAGGCATGAATGGAATGACAGCTGCTGTTATAGCGCTAGGCAGTTTCTTATGCTTAATGCCAATGTCTATTAAGGTAGGAGAAGAACAAATTCCTGCTATATTAAATCAGTACTTAGGTAGTGATGGCATATTCGTTGCTATGTTTGTCGGTGTTTTCACTAGTAAACTGTATTGTTCATTGAAAAGAAAAAATATTGGAGTGAAATTGCCAGAATCAGTACCCCCTATGGTAGCTGATGCAATTAATCCAGTGTTTATTTCAATCATCATTTTCACACTTATCTTCTTTATAAGAGTAATATTTGGCTATACGCCATATGAAAATATTTTTAACTTTGTAAGTCAAGTTATAGCGTTACCTGTAAAATTCATTGGATCGTCTGTATGGTCAGTAATTGCTATCTTTACATTCATGAATATATGTTGGTTCTTCGGTTTACACCCAGCACCAATCATAAATGTATGGTATAGTGCGACAGCTCCATTATTTACGGCAGCTATTACAGCTTTTGCTTCAGGAACACCTTTTTCAGAAATTCCTTACTTAGCATTTACTTTAATGCATTTTGCAGTCGTTATTGGTGGAACAGGAAATACGTTAGGATTAGCAATAAATCTATTATTTGCGAAATCAGAGCAATATAAATCACTTGGAAAAATTGGTATCGTCCCAAATATCTTTAATATAAATGAGCCAATTGTCTTTGGATTACCGCTTGTTCTAAATCCAATCTACTTTATTCCATTAATAACATCTTCAATAGTAGGCGGATTAATTGGTATCGTATTCCTTAACATTACAGGGATTTTATCTAACTTTAATCCACTTATTGAATTACCATGGGTAACACCAGCACCATTTGCAGCTTATATTTCTGGTGGTTGGTTACTATTCATCATGACAGTATTAATTATTGTCTCTCAAATTCTATTATATTATCCGTTCTTTAAAATGGGAGATAAGAAAGCTTACGAGGCAGAACAACAAGCAGCATCACAACAATAATAATTTATTCCACACAAATTTGATTGGGCGGGATAGTAATCAGTGGGGATGGACTTCACTGATTGCATTATCGATTTATAAGACTATAAAAATAAAAAAATGTTAGGAGAATCGTTATGGAACAAAATGAATTAGTAGTATTTCAAATTATATCAGCTGTAGGTAGCGCACGATCTTCGTATATTGAAGCAATTCAAGAAGCAAAAATGGGTAACTTTGAACAAGCAAGACAATTGATGAATGAAGGCAGTGAAACTTTTATTGAAGGCCATAGAGCACATGCTGGATTGATTAGTAAAGAAGCAGCTGGTGAAAAAATAGAAGTAAGCTTATTGTTGGCGCATGCAGAAGATCAATTAATGAGTGCAGAAGGATTTAAAATCATTGCAGAAGAGCTTATAAGTGTTTATGAAACATTTTTAGTGAAACAAAACTAGTAGAAATAAACGATAACAATACTATTTTTGAAAAGGAAAGGTAAATATGCTCAATACTACATTTAAAAAAGACTTTTTATGGGGCGCTTCGACAAGCGCCTATCAAGTAGAAGGTGCCTATAATGAAGATGGAAAAGGCCTTTCTGTTCAAGATGTGAAAGTTATTCCTGAAGGTACATCAGATTTTAAAGTTTGTAGTGATCATTATCATCATTTTAAAGAAGATGTAAAGCTTTTTGCAGAATTAGGATTAAACGTTTATCGTTTTTCTATAGCTTGGACTCGTATTCTTCCAAATGGTACGGGAGAAGTGAACGAAAAAGGTATTACATTCTATAGCAATCTTATTGATGAATTGCTGAAGCATGATATCGTACCGTTAATAACGATGTATCATTTTGATTTACCGTATGAATTAGAGAAAAAGGGTGGCTGGAGTAATCGTGATACCATCGATGCTTTTGCTCAGTATTGTGAAATCCTTTTTGAACGTTTTGGAGATCGAGTAAAGAATTGGTTAACGATTAATGAACAGAACATGATGATCCTACATGGACAGGCGATTGGGACATCAATATTATCTCAAAAAGAGCTATATCAGCAAAATCATCATATGTTGTTAGCGGAGGCAAAGGTAACAAACTTATGTCATAAGATGATACCTGATGCGAAAATTGGTCCAGCACCAAATATTAGTTATGTGTATCCGAAAACATGTAAGCCGAATGATATAATTGCAGCTCAAAATTGTAACGCAATTCGTAATTGGTTATATCTAGATATGGCTGTATATGGACGATATAATAATATAGCGTGGAATTTCATGAAAAGCAAAAATATCGAACCAGTCATTCTAGAGGGAGATATGGAGATTCTAGCTACTTCAAAACCAGATTATATAGCTTTTAACTATTATTCTTCTATTACTGTTAGTGAGTATGATGAAAACTTTGTAATCGATGATGCTGGTGATCAACAAATTGAAGTAGGTGAAGAAGGATTCTTTATGGGTGACGATAATGAATTTCTAGAATTAACCGATTTCGGTTGGGAGATTGATCCAATCGGCTTCCGAGTTACATTAAGAGAAGTGAATGATCGTTATCACTTACCAATTATCATTACAGAGAATGGGATAGGTGCTTACGACAAAGTAGATGAAGATGGATCCGTACAAGATCATTACCGAATTGATTATTTGAAAAAACATATTGAACAGATGGAATTGGCAATTGCGGATGGAGTAGATGTAATTGGTTATTGTCCTTGGGCTGCAATCGATTTAATTTCTACGCATCAAGGTTTCAGAAAAAGATATGGTTTTATTTATATAAATCGTGATGAAGACGATTTAAAAGATTTAAAAAGAATAAAGAAACAGAGCTTCTATTGGTATAAAGAAGTTATTTCATCAAATGGTAAAGAACGATAACATATAGTTTCGAAATTCACATCATAGAGTGCGTACTTCAAGAAAACATTATTTCTTTTGAAGTGCGCACTTTTTGTATGAAAAATAACTGTACTTCTCATTAAATGGAAAATGAAGCGGTTTGAACCGAAATGAATACCATTAAAATGTATGAAAGAAATATATGTATTTCCTACACTGTGTATATACAAAAACTTTTTGGATATAGATATAATTTATTTACAGAACATTTAAAAAGTTATTTGAGGAGGTAGCAAAATGGCAATTCAAACAATTGGCATTGTCGGTGCAGGATCTATGGGTTCTGGCATTGCAAATTTAGCTGCATTACATGGATTTACAGTTATTTTACATGATATTGAAGAGCGTTATTTAGATAATGCAATGCAACGTATGAATGGTTTTATGACTAAAAGTGTTACGAGAGGAAAGATGACGGAAGAAGATAAAGAAAAGGCGCTTGGCCGAATTCGGCTCACTACAACTATAGAAGATATGAAGGATGCAGATGTAGTTATTGAAGCCGTGTTAGAAAAATTAGATTTGAAGAGGGAAGTGTTTGCAGCTCTTGATCGAATCGTTCCTGAAGGGGTTATACTTGCAACAAATACTTCATCTATGTCGATAACAGAGATTGCTTCAGCAACGAATCGTCCAGAACGTGTGGCAGGTATGCATTTCTTTAACCCTGCACAACTTATGAAACTTGTAGAAGTTGTTCGCGGCTATAAAACGAGTGATGAAACAGTCGAAGAATTGAAAGCGTTATCTAAAAAACTTTCGAAAGAACCAGTTGAGGTAAAGAAAGATTCACCTGGATTTATTGTAAATCGAATTATGATTCCGCAATTTATTGAAGCAATTAAATTGCTTGAAGATGGGGTTGCATCTGCAGAAGATATTGATAAGGCTGTTACACTCGGCCTCAATTATCCGATGGGGCCATTTACACTACAAGATTTTGCAGGTGTAGATATTGGGTATCACGTGATGGAGTACTTCAAAGAAGAACTAAATAATGATCAATACGCTCCGCCGCTTCTTTTAAAACAGCTAGTTAGAGCAGGTAGACACGGCAAAAAATCAGGTGCAGGTTTTTATGATTATGAATAAAGAATGGGGGATTAAGTTATGAATTATGAGTTTTTAATTTGTGAAATTGAAAATAAAGTTGCGATCGTTACGATTAATCGACCACCTGTAAATCCACTAAATACACAAGTATTTCATGAACTTTCCAGTCTATTTGACGAATTAGAGGCGAATGAAGAAGTGCGAGTAATTGTTCTTACAGGAAGCGGAAGGAAAGCTTTTGTCGCTGGCGCTGATATTAATGAAATGGCAGCACTTGATCTTGTCGGTGTAAACAAAATGAATAAAACTTCACGAACAGTATTTAGCAAAATTGAAAATATGTCAAAACCAGTTATTGCTGCGATAAATGGATTAGCTCTTGGTGGTGGTTTTGAACTTGCACTCGCATGTGATTTACGCATTTGTACGGATCAAGCAAAATTTTCCTTTCCAGAAGTAGGGCTCGGAATTATTCCTGGAGGCGGGGGTACACAGCGTCTTCAAAAAATTGTCGGCCAAGGTATAGCGAAAGAATTACTTTACTTCGGAGATATGTTTGATGCAGAGCGTGCTTTCGATTTACATATTGTTAACAAAGTAGTACCTGCGGAAGAGTTGTTTGAGTTTGCAAAGGAATGGGCATATAAATTGGCAAAAACCCCACCAGTAGCACTTCAAATGTTAAAAACGGCAGTAAATGTAGGAAGTAATGCTGATCTTGAAACAGGCTTAATCATTGAAAGTACTTGTTTTGGAAATGCTTTCGCAACAGAGGATCGTAAAGAAGGATTACAAGCATTCGTTGAAAAAAGAAAACCAGTTTATTTAGGGAAATAATGAGGTGAAAAGGATATGAAAGAAATTGTTTTATTAGAGGGAGCGAGGACTCCGTTCACTGAAATTTCGGGATCATTCCGAGGCGTAAATGCAACAGAATTAGGGGCAATTGCCGCTAAGGAAGCCATACGAAAAGCTTCTATATCTGTTGAAGATATTGATCAAGTTGTATTTGGTAACGTTCAGCAATCTAGTAAAGACGCACATTTATTGGCGAGGCATGTTGGTTTAAAAGCCGGAGCGCCTATTCATGTCCCAGCTTTGACGATCAATCGACTTTGCGGAACGGGTGTTGAATCTATTTTAACGGCTGCTCGTTATATATTAAGCGGAGAAGCAGAAGTTGTACTTGCCGGTGGAACGGAGAATATGAGCCAAGTGCCACACGTAATACCCGGAATGAGATGGGGAAGCCCACTCGGTGGTCCAGCTATAGAAGATTGGTTATGGGATGGTCTTTATGATACGTACGGAAAATGTACGATGGGAGAAACAGCAGAAAACTTGGCTGCAAAATATAACTTAACGAGAGAAGAAGTAGATCAGCATGCACTTTCTAGTCATGAGCGCGCTCTTTTGGCAAGAGAGAAAGGGTATTTAAAAGAAGAAATTGTTCCTGTAACGGTGAAAGGAAGAAAAGGAGAACAGGTAATTGAAGAAGATGAGCATATCCGTCATACGAGTTTAGAAAAATTAGCAAAGTTAAAGCCACGCTTTGTGGAGAATGGTGTAGTGACTCCTGGAAGTGCAAGCGGCATGGTGGACGGTGCAGCAGCAGTTGTTTTAGCATCTAGTGACTTTGCAAAGGATAGAGGATTACAACCGATTGCTAAGCTCGTTTCTTGGGCTGTTGTTGGAGTGGAACCGAAGTATATGGGAATCGGACCGGTTCCTGCAATTCAAAGTGCATTAGAAAAAGCGAATTTAACTTTAAAAGACTTAGATTTGATTGAAATTAATGAAGCATTCTCTGCGCAGTACTTAGCTTGTCAAAAAGAATTAGGATTCGACCTTGATAAGGCAAATGTAAATGGTGGGGCAATTGCGATAGGCCATCCACTTGCTGCGAGTGGAACGAGAATTTCTCTATCCTTAA
Organism: Bacillus cereus group sp. N11; assembly: GCF_016483605.1. NCBI lineage: Bacteria > Bacillati > Bacillota > Bacilli > Caryophanales > Bacillaceae > Bacillus > Bacillus cereus group sp. N11. The sequence goes on along the minus strand of NZ_JAEHBN010000001.1, from coordinate 557,507 downwards.
TTTATGAATTAAGAAGAAGAAATAAAAAATATGGAGTATCGGCTGTTTGTATTGGCGGAGGTCAAGGAATTGCAGCGATTTGGGAAGCGTTGTACTAGAGAAAAAACCAGGAAGAGTCCTTCCTGGTTTTAACTACATCGTTTCTCATGTTATCAGTATGTGATGAGAGATTCGGGCTAGTTGGTAAGAAGATAGAAAGTGAGTGAGACAATGAAAAAGGATAAAAACTTATTATCGGTGTATGAGCTGTTAGAAACGGTTACTGCAACTTACGGTGAAAAAGAAGCAATATATGACGTAACGAGGCGAATTACATACAAACAATTGAAACAGGAAGTAGATTGTTTAGCTACGGCATTTAAGAGACTAGGAGTAGGTAAAGCAGACCGTATCGCCGTATCGCTACCAAATTGGTCCGAAACAGTAGTTATCTATTTTGCAGCTGCGAAATTAGGAGCGATAATCGTTCCATTTAATCCCAAATATAAATCATATGAAATTGAATATATATTGGAAAGTTCAGCTCCAAAGCTATTAATAGCTTCAGGGGAATTTGAAAAGAATTTTGGATTTGAAAAAGTTTTTAATAAGGCACGAAAGGTTATTACAGTACGGTTTTCGCAAGAAAATTACTGTTCATATGAGCAGTTAATGCGTACGGAAACAATGAATATTGAACCAGTTCATATAAATGTGAACGATGATTTGTTTTGTATTTTATATACGTCAGGGACGACGGGAACTCCAAAAGGTGTAATGGTTACACATCGTGCCGTTGTACAATCTGCACGAACGATAGGAACAGAGCTGTATTGTACACAAAAGGATGTATTCATTATTTCAGCACCACTATTTCATATTTTCGGTATGGCAATTAATATGCTTTGCGCAGTAGCGATGGGAGGAAGGATCATATTACAAGAAAAATTCCACCCGCGAGAAACTTTACAATTAATTGAACAAGAAAAGGTAACTATCCAAAAAGGTGTACCAACTATGTTTATAAAGGAACTAGAGTTAGAGGACTTTGATAAATATGATTTATCTTCATTACGTGCCGGGTTAGTTGGTGCAGCACCTATATCAGTAAAAACAGTGACGGAGATTCGAGAACGGATGGGCATTAACCTTTGCCAATCATTTGGGATAACTGAGACGGTTTCGATTACGATGACCTCGTATGATGATACAAAGCAGAATATAACAGAAACGCTTGGAAAGGCCATTCCAGGAGTAACATTGAAAATTGTAGATGAAAATAGAGTGGATCTTCCTCCTGGAGAAGTGGGAGAGATAGCAGTTAAAGGGTTTGGTGTAATGAAAGGATACTACAATATGCCCGAACAAACAAAACAAGTTTTAGATAATGAAGGTTGGTACTATTCAGGAGATTTAGGTACCCTCGATCCTCAAGGATATTTAAGGTTCGTAGGACGAAAGAAAGAGATGATTATAAGAGGAGGCTTAAACGTTTATCCTCAAGAAATTGAAGCAGTCATTATGAAACATCCAAAAGTAATAGAAGCAGCAGTTGTAGGTCTTCCAGATAAAGTACTGGGAGAAGTCGCATGTGCGGTCATACGGTTAAAAAATGGAGAAGTAAGCTCCGAAGAAGAAATAAAACTTTATCTTAAAGAGAAAATGGCAATTTATAAACTACCAGAGAAAGTGATCTTTACAGAGGAATTTCCTGTCACAGCAAGTGGGAAAATTCAAAAATTGAAATTGAAAGAACAAGTATCTTCAAATAGTAGTCCAACAGTTTAATAGATAGGAGGCGAAGGCATAATGGAAGAGTATGCTTTTCAAGTAAGGTGGGGAGATACTGATGCTGCGGGCATTGTGTACTATCCTAACTTTTATAAATGGATGGACGAAGCAACTCATGAATATTTTAAAAAAATTGGCTTTCCTTCAGTTGAACTTTACGAAGAACAACAAATTGGTTTGCCATTACTAGAAGCAAAATGTCAATTTAAGTCACCTCTTCGTTTTGAAGATCAAGTAGTTGTGAAAAGTACTGTAAAAGAATTGCATAATAAAGTTTTTACAATCCAGCATGTTTTTGTAAAAAGGGAACAGGTTGTGGCAGAAGGTTATGAAACTCGTGCATGGACTTCTTTTAAAGAAAAAGTGAAAGCGCAACCGATACCTGGATATATTCGGCAGAAGATGATGCCAGAGATAAAAACTGTAGAAAGTTAAGAAGTACGAGTAAGGATACCGTAACAAGTAATTGTTAATAAGGGGGAGATAGTGATGGGAAAAGAAAAAAAGTATGATGCCATAGTAGTTGGGGCGGGACCAGTCGGGCTTGTAGCAGGACTTTCATTACAAAAGAAGGGCATATCAACATTAGTAATAGAGGGAGATTCATTCGGAAGACCACGTCCGGGAAGTAGAGCAATTTATTTGCATAGTGCTTCGTTAAAATTACTGGAGGAGACTGCAGAAGGTCTTGGTTTTACACTTGCTCATAACGGAATTATTTGGCCAGTAAAACGAACGTTTTATAAAGGAAAAGAAGTATATGTACGAGATTATGGTAAGGATGAAAACCTTAAATCAAACCGCTTGCCTCATTTCACAGCTCTTCATCAAGATGAGATCGAAAAGCATATGTATGAGGCATGTATAAAAGCCGGCGTGGAATTCCTTTGGGATGCCCCGGTTAAGAAGTTGCACATTACAGACTCTGAAGTAGAAGTAACAATCACAAATGACGAAATCTTAAAGGCGCAGTATGTAATTGGATGTGATGGAGCACGTTCAATTGTAAGAGAGCAAGCGGGATTAACGTTTGAAGGTCCACGTACAGCAGATACTTTTATAGTCGTAGATGTAAAAGAAGATGAAACAAATCCACTTCCTTTAGAAAGAATATTCTATTATCAACATCCAGCTATGGAGGGAAGAAATGTAATGTTTGTTCCGTTTAAAGGTGGATGGCGTGTGGATTTACAATTGCTTGAGTCAGATAACCCAGATGATTATACAAATATTGAAAGTGTTAAGAAATGGTTGCCGAAAGTAATGGATGCGAAATATGCGGAGAGGATTACATGGGTGTCTTCTTATCGTTTCCATCAAGTAGTGGCAAATTCATTTACTGATGCAAAACGTCGTATCCTTCTCGCTGGAGAAGCTGCGCATTTATTTGCCCCATTTGGTGCACGTGGATTAAATTCTGGAATTCCAGATGCTGTTCTTGCTGCGAGAGGTATCGAGAAAGCACTACAATCTAACTCTGAAGAAGAGCGGATAAACGCGATTGAAGCAGCTGCAAACGAACGCCGAATTGCAGCTAAATGGAACCGAGATGCTTCAACTACTGCACTTCATCACCTTCAGGGGAACTCTCCTGGAATGAACATGAAACGTGATATTGCAGCATCAATGGTATCTATTGTTCCAAGGCTTGGAAGGTGGCTCGATGAGGGACCGTACGGACCGAAATTTGGACCTCCTGAACTGACAACGAAATATTAAAAGTTAGATCGGTAATATGAAAGGAGCGATAAGAAATGGCTTTGTCTCAATTCATGAATGAAGAAAAGTATGGTTCACATGCATGTTCTACAAATGGAATGATTGAACGGTTAATGACGATGAACTGGTATTGTAACATTGGACAGCAAAATGTAGAGGCTGAGAAGAAAATTGATCAATTTATGAGTTCTCTAAACATTAGTGAATATGAAATCAAATGGATTTCAAGAAAACAATTAATTGAAAAAATTGAGCGGATTTCATTTGAAGATAACGATTTATGGGGGGCACTAGCAGCAGTGCCTGATCAATTGAAAGAAAAAATTGAGCGCGCTGGTAACGAAAAACTTCTTGTAGATGTAGTAGATGAAGTACCAGAAGCAATCTTTCATGGTGTTTATAAAGAAGCGTTCGAAATTTTTGGAGAGGAAAAAACAGTGAAATTTCTCGTCGGGCATGCGATGTACGTAAGTGTTCTTGCATGTGCTGCTGAATTAGCTGAAGAAAAGAATGTGTGTCTCCCAATTATAGAGTTAATAGAAATGGGACATGTGCCACTTGGACCAGAAGGAAATACTTTTTATCTTTTATAACAAAGAGTAGGGCCGGAAAGTCATACATTATTATCATTTTCGATTATTTGAGAAGGTAGAATTTCACTTGTTTTATAGGAAAGGATGAGTAATATGAAACTTGTTACTTTTACACATAATGGAGATACAAGAATTGCTGCTTTAGAAAATGGGAAATTGATTGATTTGCATGCTGCTTTTAAAGCGAAATTAATAAGTGAAGGAAATCTTCGGGCTGCTCAAATTGCAGAGGCGTATATACCAAAGGATATGAATGGATTTTTACAAGGCGGAACAGAAAGTATGAATCTAGCAAAAGATGCGATCGCTTATGCACTTATGAAAAAACATGAAGATAAGTTGGTATTTGAGGAAGGCGAAGTAAAAATAGAAGCTCCAGTACCTGCGCCAGGAAAAATTATATGTGTAGGTCACAATTATCGTGAACATATTTTGGAAATGAAACGCGAATTACCTGCATTTCCGGTCATCTTTGCGAAGTTTGCGAATACGGTAGTCGGTCCAGAAGATGATATTCCGTATTATCCCATTTCAGAACAACTAGATTACGAAGCTGAATTTGCTTTCGTAATCGGAAAGCGTGCCCGGAATATTTCAGAAGAAGACGCCCTTCATTATGTAGCAGGTTACACAATTGTGAATGATATTACTTACCGTGATATTCAGCGTCGTACAATTCAATGGCTTCAAGGAAAAACAGTTGAAGGTAGCGCTCCAATGGGTCCTTGGTTACTTACTTCAGATGAATTAACGAATCCATCTGGACTGAACATTGTCTTAACAGTGAATGGAGAAAAACGTCAACAGTCTAATACTGCTAATCTAGTATTTTCGGTACAATATCTCGTTTCATTCTTATCCGGTTTAATGACATTAGAGCCAGGGGATGTCATATTAACTGGGACACCGGGTGGGGTAGGTGTTGCCCGTAATCCGCAAGTATTTCTTAAAGATGGAGACATCGTTCGAATTGAAATTGATCGAGTAGGCGTACTTGAAAATAGAGTAAGACAAACAGTAGAGGTGCCAGTACTATGACGAAAAACGTGCAAATCTATGCGGTCGAATCTATTTACGACTCAATCAATAAGATAAAAACGATTGTTAAGTCGTTACCAGAGGAAATAATTCGTTGGAAACCTTCAAAAGATGAATGGTCAGTAATGCAAATTATTACACATGTAGCAGAAGCAATTCCGTATTGGGCAAAGGAAATAAGCAATATTAAATTAAGTAATGAAAACTTATGGGGCCGCGGCTTAACAGATGAAGTGCGCCTGCAAGCAGTTTCAGAAGAGAATATAAATAGGAAAACAGTAGAAGAAGTCATAGAGCAGCTTTCTTCTATACCAATCACGATTGAAAATGTACTTCATACATTAACTGACGAAGAGTTACATATACAAGCTCCAAGTCGCAATCCTCGTTTCGAAAACAAACCGATTAACTTTATTGTGAATCACCTCATCGTAGAACATACAGAAAAGCATTGTAAACAAATCGAGCGGAATGTATCGAAGTATAACCAGGATAAAGGAGGAAAATAAAATGGCAGAAAAAAATACTTTTTATGAAAGTGATCTTGTACAAGATTTCAATCGTGATATCGAACAATACCATCTAGGCCCGCTATGGAACGCTATTCCAGATTTAATGAAGCATACACCAGAACCTCATGCACAAGCATACCTTTGGAAAGCGGAATTACTCCATAAAAAGTTAACAGAAGCGACGCAAATATTTACACCAGATCGTGGCGGAGAACGCCGGGCCATCTATTTACAAAATCCAGGACTTAATTATAGAAAACCTTGGGGATGGGCATCGACTACCCAAACGTTATATGCTGCGGTTCAATTAATACAACCTGGAGAAACTGCTCCGTCACATCGGCACGTTCAAAATGCGTTACGTTTCGTCATGGAAGGAGAAGGGGCTTACTCAATTGTGCAAGGAGAGCGTATTTTCATGGAACGAGGAGACTTCTTAACAACTCCAAATGGACTGTGGCATGGACATGGCCACACTGGTGACAAACCGATGATTTGGATGGATTGCCTTGATATTCCGACTATTTATTATCTCGGTGGTACGTTCTTTGAGCCGTATCCAGAGAAAATTGAACAGCCAAATGTGCCAGATAATTATACTGCTCAGCGTTATGAGGGTGGAATGGTTCGACCGGTTTCGGACCGATATACAAAGAAAGCTCCTCTTAGTTCCTACAAATGGGCAGGAACGGAAGCAGCGCTTAATGGATTAAGTCGTTTTGAGCCAGATGCTTACGATGGTTATGCTGTTGAATATATAAATCCATCAAACGGTGAGACAGCATGTCCAACGATTGCAGCTTGGATGCAAAAATTGCCGAAGGGATTCAGAGGAAAAGCACATCGCCATACACATGCATCAATCTACCATGTGCATGAAGGGGCAGGATATACAATTATTAATGGTGTTCGCTTCGATTGGTCTAAAGGAGACTTCTTTGTTGTACCAAACTGGGCATGGCACGAACACGTTGCGTTTGAAACTAGTTATGTATTTTCCACAAATGACCTCCCGATTTTAGAAAAATTCGGGTTAGAGCGGAAACAGGAATATGAGAGAAATAATGGATTTCAAACAATTACAGGAGAGTTTGAACCAGCTTTACCTTAAGTTTGTATATAAAAAGGCGCCCTTTAGTAAGGAAAAGTATCATACTAGAGGGCGCTTATTATTTGTTTGGATTAATAAGCCTTCAACACATGAAGCAAATAATCCTTTCGATTCAGCGGATTAAAGTCAACGCGTTTTCGAGTAGGGAAGGGAGCCGTAAGCATTGTGAAACCAGCTGGCTTCGTTGTAAAGATTCCTTCTCCTTCTGTAAATGAATGGAGCATTCGTTTAAAATTTTCTGTTTTCGCAATAGGTAACGATCCAGTTAAGTGATAAGAATCATTATGCAATATAGGCTCTGCAAAAGTCGCTGGAATGGCAGCGAGCTTATACATCGCGGTACTAATTGCGTGCTCCGGTACAGTTAATTCAAATTCGTTTAATGGCTCAAATACACATGTTTCAGCTTGCTGTAAAGCATCCATTAAAACGAGCGGTGTTAAGTTTCTAAAGTCACTCGCTGTTGTAACAGGGCTTGCATAACCAGTATGTGTTAACGTGACGATAATGTCCGTAACTTCCCATCCGTATAAACCTTGTTTTAACGTTTGAAATACCGTATCTTCAATCGCTTTATGAAATGCTAAAGGTAGTGATCCAAGTTCAATACCTAAGTCGTACGTTATGCCAGAGTTATGCTTCCCACGTTCAACTTTGAAACCGATTGTTGCGTAAAATGGATTCTCTTTTTCACCCATTACTTCAACAGAATTGCCTACGCCAATTGGTTTCTCGATACATACAACTCGCGTATTTGAAAAAGTAACCTGCAAATTATATTTCTCATAAAGTGTTGTTTCAATTACTTCTTTTTGTACCTCACCGAAAAGGCGAATGTATAGTTCATTATGAACATCATCTTTCCACACTTTAATAAGTGGATCTTCTTCACATAGTTCCATAAGTGCAGCGTATAAATCATGAATTCGTTCTTTTGGTACTGCGTCAATGGAAGCTTCCATTTGTGGTTCGGCAAAGTGAATATCTTTTATATAATCCGTACGTTCACCGATAATATCACCAATTTTTATATCATTCAGTCCCCACACTTTGCAAAATTCTCCGCTAGGAACGATAGTAGATTGAACAGCATTTCCGCTATGAAACATACACATTTTTTTAATCTTTTCTTTATGTGGTAGAGACTCATCGCGCTGTATATCAACATATTTTCTAACGTGTAAGCTACCTGAAAAAACTCTTATATACGCAACCTTTTCTCCAGAAGGTTCACGTTCAATTTTAAAAACAACACCGGATAATGGTTCCTCTTGTGCGGATGTAAGAGCTGGCATTAGGGCAGGAAGTTTTTCAAGTATTTCAGTTACTCCTATACCTGTCATTGCTGAGCCGAAAAAGATTGGATACACATTTGCTTGCTGTATTTGCTGTTCTAGTTTTTCTCTTAATAGTGCGTCCGGTATTATTTCGTTATTTACATATGATTCAAGTAATGATTCATTAAATGGTGCTAACAGTTCCATACAATCGTCATATGATTTGTATTCAATGATCCGGGCTTCTTTCGTTCCTTCGTTTAGAACAGAATAGAAGGGGAATGCTTCATTTGAAAGAACCTCTTTTATTTGTTTCATAACTTTTTCAGTGTTTGCTCCACTACGATCAATTTTATTAACGAATAAAATTGTCGGTATGTTTAGTTTCTGTAATGTTCGCATTAAAATTTTTGTTTGTGCTTGCACACCTTCAACGGCAGAGATAACTAAAATCGCACCGTCTAGAACGCGGAATGATCGCTCCACTTCAGCGATAAAATCAGCGTGTCCAGGTGTATCAATGACATTTACTTTTACATCATCAATAAAGAAAGAAACGACAGATGCTTTAATCGTAATTCCGCGTTGTCTTTCTAATTCCATTGAGTCAGTTTGTGTATTACCACTATCTACTCGGCCAATTTCTTTAATCACATTCGTTTCATAAAGAATACGCTCAGTCAAACTCGTCTTGCCAGCGTCTACGTGCGCAACAATCCCTATATTTATTGTTGTCATTTATGAATATCCTCATTTCATTTTCCATTTTCATTTCCTCATTTCTATTTGTGTATTGCCGCATTACAATCACTCTCCAGTCATTTAAATTATTACTATTATAGTGCAATTAACATTATTTGTAACGCTACAAAGCGCCTTAATTTGGAAAAAATAAAATGAAAACAAAATGCTTGCATTCTAAATCGATATAGATTATATTAATTGACATATCAACTATTGATACATCAAATGTTTTTATTTTGATTGTAAAGGAGGGTTAATTTGACAAGTTCATGCTCAAAAGAAGCGATTATTTTATATAAATTACACTTTCTAAATAAAGAAGTAAGTTCGAAATTTGAAGGGTGTACGGGTATGAGCCAGTCTCGATTAGAGCTTATACTTCAATTATTTGAAGTAGGTGAAATTAGTCAAAAAGCACTTCAGCAAGAAGTGAATATTGATAATGCTGCGATAACAAGGCATTTAAAGCAGCTTGAGGCCAATGAAATGATTGTAAGACGTAAAAATCCAGATGATAACAGAATTACGTTAGTTTCTCTTACTGAAGAGGGGCGAAATAAAATTCAGGCGTTTCAAGAAGAAAAAGAACGTTTTGCAGCATCTGCATTTAAAGGATTAAGTGAGGAAGAACGCGATAATCTTTTAAATATGTTAAATCACATTCAAGAAAATATAAAAGAATTATAAAAAAGGGAGAATACAACTATGACTAACTCAGTAAAAACAAATGATTTTAACGAAATTTTAACAGGACGTCGTTCAATTCGTAAGTACGACCCTTCAGTGAAAATTAGCAAAGAAGAAATGACAGAAATTCTTACAGAAGCAACACTTGCACCATCTTCAGTAAACATGCAACCATGGAGATTCGTAGTGATTGAAAGTGACGAAGCGAAAGCAACACTTGCGCCACTTGCGAAATTCAATCAATCTCAAGTAGAAACATCTTCAGCAATGATTGCTTTATTTGGTGATTTAAACAATTTTGATAACGCAGAGGAAATTTACGGTACAGCAGTAGAGCGTGGCTTAATGCCAGCAGAAGTAAAAGAAGACCAAATGAAAAAACTTTCAGCTTACTTCTCAATGGTTACACCAGAAGTAATGAAAGATACGGTATTAATTGACGGTGGTCTTGTAGCAATGCAATTTATGCTAGCAGCTCGTGCGCACGGTTATGACACTTGTCCAATTGGTGGATTTGAAAAAGACCAAATCGCAGAAGCATTTGGACTAGATAAAGAACGCTACGTACCAGTTATGTTAATTTCAATCGGGAAAGCTGCAGACAGTGGTTACCAATCAGTACGTCTTCCAATTGAAAAAGTTGCAGAGTGGAAATAATTTTATAAAAGAACTTCAATAAGTGAAAGATGAGAGGGGAAGCACCATGATTATTATTCACGCAATATTTCAAGTAGACCCAGCAAAACAACAAGCATTTTTAGAAGAAATTCAGCCACTCATTCATGGTTCAAGAGAAGAAAGTGGAAATGTATCTTATGACTTATATAAAGATACAGAAAAAGAAAGTGTTTATACGATGGTAGAAGTATGGAAAGATGAAGCAGCAGTTGCGAGCCATAATACGAGTGAACACTTCACATCTTTCGTTAGTAAAGCAGCACAATTTTTAACTGCTCCTCTTGATATAAAAGCTTATAATGGAGAGTTAGTAAAATAATAAGGTAGAAAAAGATGACTTTAGCATATGGCTGAAGTCATCTTTTTTGTATAAGTAGAATCCATTTTGGACTCAGTTATGTTGATTGATAAGTGTTGCTCGTATCCTCAGTAACTGTGGTGAATTGTATGTTAAATTCGAACATTTGGTTTATTGGGATATTTTTCCGTGTTATAATTTTCTTGTAAATAAAAGGTAGAGGGGAGTAAGTAATGGGAGAATTTCAAAGTAATTTGCATACGGCAACGCAACTTGCAACGAAAATGAGAAATGCTTCAGATAGAATGCAAAGTGCTACTAGTCGCTCTATAAATAAGGCAACGCGTACTACACTATCTGTGAACTTCAAGGCACAAGAAGCAAATCAACAAAATTTACAGATCACGAAACAATTTTGTACTGCTTTTCAACAAACAATTGATAATATCCATTCCGTAGCAAATGAATTTGAGAAAATGGATACAGGACTTCAAAAGACTTTTCAATAATGTAACAACCTACGTAAAGGGGAAAAGGTAGGGAGAAAAGATGAGTCAAGAAATTGAAAAGAGAATCAGTCAATGTAATCAAAAATTACGAAATATATTTGAAGAACAAAATGAAAACCGAATTGCGCTGCAAAATCAAGAACGAGCCGAGGCTAGTTTTCATGAATGGAAAAATAGAAGCAATCGTTTATTTAACCGAATACTAGAAACTTGGCACGGCGACAAAGAAGTGTTTCACCTTTTTACGAATATGCGGCAAGAAATCGGACAGTATGAAAGAAAACTTACATTCGAATTAGAAATTGAAAAAGAGACGTTGCTTAAAGAAAAACGGCATCTCAGTGAGAAAGAAAACGACCTTTCCTATGAACAGCAGCAACTACAAAGGGAGGCCAATACATGAGTTTAAACATGTATTTGGGAGAAGTACAAAGTCAAACTCAAAGTATGAACGCTATATGTAATGCTACGATTGAAAGTATGGAACAAGCCATTCAATCTATTGATGCATTTGCGGTAGATACAGTACTACAAGGACAAACATACAGTAGTGCAAAAGCCTACCTTGTCCAAACATTTCGGCCATTAGCGCAAGGAATCATATGCTTATGTGAAGAATTAATTCGCCAAAACGAAGCATTTCCAAACGAGTTCCAAGCGAAAGTTGCTTCGACAGATGTGATTGAACAAGAAATAAGAGAACAAATACGGGGAATTAATCAATCGATTACAAGTATAGAAGCAATAGAAGTACTTACACCAATGCCCGGAGTAAGTGCGATTGTAACGGTATTAGGTGCAATGAGAAAAAAACTGGAAGAAAAACTAGAGCGTTTACAAGAATTCGAACATTCATCCAGCAACAACTACAGCACTGCTCTCCAATTAGCGGCTAGCATCACAGCCGGACTCGCTGAAGTGCAAAGTGGGAAAGGATTTAGTCCTGTGAGTGGGACGTTTAGTACACAAGGGTTGAATATGGATTGGGTGAGTTCTATTCAGGGGATTATAGAAGAAACAGCTCGAAAAAATGATCAGTCAATTAAAGATATAGAAACAAATAACATAATTGAGAAGAGATCTCCGGTTAGAAATGCTTGGGACGATGCGACAGACAGTATAGTTGGCACGTTTGAAACAGCGAAAAAGATGTGGGAAGCTATTCAAAGAGGATCGGGGAAAGCTATTGGTGATGAAATCGAGTCCGCAATAGCTTTAAGTAATATGGACATAGGAACTTTTATTAATGTAACCTATGCACTTTTCCATTTGGATGAAACTGCAAAAAATATGTGGCATGCATTTTCAAATAAAATAAAACGAGATATGATAGAGGGAGATGCAGAGAGTCGTACAGAATTGACTACCTATGGATTAACACAAATAGCTACCACAATATTAGGCGATAGGGCACTAAATAAAGTAGGCCATATCACAAAAGGAGCAAAAGCATCAAGTGGAGTAAGTACATTTGCTAATGCAGTAAAACTAGCAAAAGAATTGAAGCCTACGCTTGAAATGTTACAATCATTTAAGAGAGAGGCTTCCTATGCATTCTCTAGTATTGGTGGAACTATCGTAACCAAAATACCTCAAGGCGAATTAATAGAAGCTTATTATAAGTTTGCGAAGTCTAAAGATGGTAGTAAGGGTAAAACTGGTGAAATAGCTAAGGAATTTGGAAAAGTAGCCCAAACATTAGAAGCAGCTAGAGCACAACAACGTACGGTAATAGAATCAGTAGAAAGTGGCGAAGTAGCTTTAAAAACAACGAAGCGTAAAGGAAATTATGGTGAAATGAAGATGGATGACTTTTTTGAAAGTCAAACATATACTAGAATTAGTGATGATCGTGTATTAACATTAGATCAAAAAATTGTTAAGGGAATAGATGCTGTATATGAAAATTCATCTCCGCCACCTAAGTATGTGATAGCGGAGGCTAAGTATAACACATCCAAATTAGGAAAAACAAATGATGGTAAGCAAATGAGTGAAGATTGGATTCTTGGAAGTGAAAGGTTAGATAGTACTTTGTCAAAAGAAAAAGCAGATGAAATTGTGGAAGAGATGTTGCTGAATCCAGAAAATGTTCAAAGAATTGTTATTCAAGTTATGCCTGACGGAACGATTGTGAAGAAAATTCTTGAAGTATAAAAGGTGGAAAAGAAATTATGCTAAGGGATAAAATCAAAAATGATATATATTTTAACAAATTTATCAATTATGAGGAAAAGAGAATAGAAAAGTTTTTATTATTGGTTGAAAAGGTTATTGAGGAAAGAGGCAAAGATGATAAAGGTGTAAAGAATGGATATATAGCGTTACAAGGGTATCATTTTAATAAATTAAGGGCAATGTACTCTGCGGGTTGTTCTATCCAAACTATTCGTGATTTTTTACCTGAAGTAATAAATATAATGGAAAAAGTGTGGAATAAAGAAAGTGGATATATACGTATGTTATGGATGATATCTATAGCAGTAATGCTAAATGTTGAAGATAAAGAATTTAATAGACTAATAGCAATGGTAAGGAAAGAAGGATTAAATGATTATCTGATTAATTATTTTATTGCTTTTAGAAATAGTGAGCCATCAGATTTTTATGAGCAAAGTGAGTTTTATGTAAAATATCCATATTTCAAATTAAAAGAAGTAATTGAGAGTAATAAAATTTCACAAGAGAATTCTATAAAAAATTTAGAGAAATATATAAAGGAGTATTGGTATAAGGGACATTTAGAAGAAGCATGGTACGATGCACATGAAAATAAACATGACATTTATAGTGGTTACTGGAGTTTTGAAAGTGGAGCAATCGCTAAAATTTTAAAATTAGATGATTCAACCTTGAAAGATAGTTCATATTACCCTTATGATATGGTGCATTGCCAAGAAAAATAAATGTTGGAATCCACAGTGATAAATTTTAACACTGTGGATTTTTTAGTTTGTATTAAAGTAGGTATAAGGGTAATGTTGGTAATGGATCCAGTGAGCTAGATGTAAGAGCTAATTAGGAAATATGTACGAGATGTTGAAACGCAGACGAATTATGAATTATCACTGGATTTTTTTATCTAAATATCCATAATATCTAATTGAATGTTAGTAAATTTATAAACATATTGTTATCACCTTCTATTTATATCTGTATATATAAATTAATTGAATAATTTAATTAAATCTTCAATAGGCCATATCACAAAAGGAGCAAAAGCATCAAGTGGAGTAAGTACATTTGCTAATGCAGTAAAACTAGCAAAAGAATTGAAGCCTACGCTTGAAATGTTACAATCATTTAAGAGAGAGGCTTCCTATGCACTCTCTAGTGTTGGTGGAACTATTGTAATCAAAATACCTCAAGGCGAATTAATAGAAGCTTATTATAAGTTTGCGGAGTCTAAAGATGGTAAGACTTCAGAACCATACGATATAGTACCGTATAGGCCAAGCAATTCACCATTAGAAAATCATCATGGAGTTATGGATGTATGGGCTAAACATAATGTCCCTGATTATGTTAGTAGAGGGGCGAATACTCCAACTATAGCTTTAACTAAAGAGCAACACAATGCTACTAAAGCTGTTTATAGACAATGGCTCTTTGAAAAAACAGGGAAAAAAGTTGGAGGTAAAGTAGATTGGAAATCTGTTTCACCAAAAGAAATACAAGAATTGACGGGAAAAATGTTTGGTGCTGCGAATGTACCACGTTTAGCTAGACAAGGGTAATATAGGGCCTTTAATCAATATAATTTTAGGGAGTAATTTAGATGGAAAATATTAATCAGTTGATTAAAAAAGTAAAATCATTACCTAATTGTCGAGTTCAGGAGCCTACAGAATTACCGATAATTGATAAGAATAAGCATATGCTACCAGGTGATTTAAAAGAATTTTATAGTCTTTGTGGTGGTCTAACTTTATTTGAAAATGAGGAATATTCTATTCATATTGTTACCCCAGAGGAGTTTATTTTGGCTAATCCCGTAATTGTAGGAGAGTTATGTGAAGAAGATATTTCATCAAATTGGTATATTATATGCAATGATGGTAAGGGTGAATATTTAACAATAGATCTTAGTGAAGAGAGATTAGGTAGATGTTATGATAGTTTCTTTGATCGACATGGAATAGTTGGGGAGACGCAAATTATCGCAACTTCATTCACTGAATTACTTGAAAAACTTATTAAGAACAATGGACAATATTGGTATTGGCTAAAGAGTGAATTTGAATCACTTGGAGATGCTTATGATGATCAAGAGTGAAAAAGCGAGTCTTTAAGTAGGATAAGAAAGTGAAAGGGTGTTTGAAAGTCCATACTCCATGATGGCTGAACCATCATGGAGTACTATGTACAATGATAGAAAAGAAAAAGAAGTACGAGCTTAGGCAAGATGATATTTTAATGGGTGATGAATATAAACAGATGGAATGTATATTAAACTAATGAACTTGTACAAACTTGTAAGTTTTAACGTAGTAGTTGGCACGACATAGAAAAGGTGTCATACTGTTACTACAAAACTTACAAATTTATGCTACTTAAAAACATATGAACTTAAAGCACTTGTCGCCTATGGGAAACAAGTGCTTTTTATTTTAAGATTACGAGGTACGGGTAATGGCTTACCTTCGTATGAAAAGAAGTCCGTATCTATAGGAACTTACAAAGAATTACATGGATTTCTAGTTAAAGTATAGCCGTGTGCTCAAGAGAAACATATTCCTAATAAGCCAAATTACAAACAATAATTAGCAAATGGAAAAAATAAGAGCATTTTCTATGGTGATAATAAAATAGCACAAGAATTGCTTGATAAGTTTGCAGGAAAAGGAACCACTGTTACCAAAAATAAAGAAAGAGTGGACTTTGGTGAACCAATAGGTAAATACTATGGCACTGTGACCGGACAATATATAGAGACTAATAGAGGAATGATACATTATGGAAAAGATGGTGCCCATATAGTACCAGTAAAACCATCAGAATAAAATTAAGAAAGAGGATGTCTATGGAAGCAGATTCTTTATTTAAAACATTAACAGAGCATGAAGGTGTAGAAATCATATTAGAGTGGAACAGTGGGTTGAGAATTGTAGGTAAAACAGACACATTTTATGAGACAGACAATGGATTAGATGATGATGACCCCGCATACGCAGAATATTATGCAACTGCATTTCAAGTAAATCATATTTTATCTCAACCTTCTACTAACGAAGGTATTGTATATAATTGGTTGAAACAAGAAAAAAGTTCATTGGTTGAAATTTCTCTCTATGATGATCCGCCAAGTGCAGTGTTTTTAACTGACGGAAAAAGAGTATGGGAAAGAGAAATCTGTAGATAGGGGTTAGGGTTGGAGTTATAAAAACAAATGGAGAGGTAGGGACTATTTTTCCAGATGCTACTAAACAACCGTAGATAGAGTTTGGAGGATTAATATGGATATAGCAAATAAAATGGAAGTTATATTAAATGAAAGAAAAAAATTAAATTTGAATGATGACTATGGGATACAAAAAAGTTGGAATGAAATAATAGAAGTTCTCTCAGAAAATGAGGAAAATACTATAAGATATTTAGAGAACTGTAGTAAAGAAGAGTTATATTGGATAAGTGAAGTTTTGGAAGATATAGTAGAAATTATACAAAGTAAAGAACTAATTAATTGCTTAAGAAAATTAGATGGAAAATTTCCAGAATTAGAAATGACAAATGATATTGATATTGCAGAAAGTTATATAGAAAATCCTTAAATTAAAGGAATAGTTGGTGTGCTTAAGCATAGAACCATGGGATATAATGATACTTTCTTGAAATTCATAGATCATGATGGTTGTACCATCATAGAGTGTTATGTGCAATGATAGAATAGAAAACGAGGTACGAGCTTAGGCGAGATGACATTTTACTGTACGACGAATATTAAAGACTTGGAATGGGCAAAAATTTACAAATTTATGCTACTTAAAAACATATGAACTTAAAGCACTTGGTTGTCTATTTGAGACAATAAGTGCTTTTTTAATTGAAAGGTAAGCTATAAATTTATCGAAATTATTTTTATGAATTAAAGCTAACAGAATATGCACATAGGCTTCAATTGATGCTATATAGTATGTTTTTCAATGTCAAAAAACATTAAAAAAAACAGGGCAAAATTATTAAATAGCCGGGTCCATTGTAGAAATGTTTGAAGGTATTTCGCTCATAGGCGGATCTAATTTCTTAACTATCGTGGCAGAAGTAGGAACTGGCGGGTTAGCGTCACCAATTGTTATTCCATTAGATATAGCAGCAACAGCTACTGGGGCAAGTCTTTTTGTACATGGTGGATTTGTTTGGAATAAATCGATTCAAAATACTAAGGATACTCTTTAAAAAATCCAGTCTTCTGGTGGAGGTAAGGGTGCGAGTAATCGAATACCTTCTTATGGAAAAGATTCTGTACCTAAAGGTCTATACCGTGAAGTAAATGGTTATCCAATAAAAGTGAAAGCAGGAGCTCAAGAAAAGCATATTCCTGATACACCGAACTATAAACAAGAATTAGCAAATGGAAAAAATAAGAGCATTTTCTATGGCGATAATAAAATAGCGCAAGAATTGCTTGATAAGTTCGCCGGGAAAGGTAAACTATTAAAAAACGGTAGAGAAAGAGTAGACTTTGGTGAGCCAATAGGAAAATATTATGACCGCAATACTGGTGAATATCATGAGACTACTAAAGGGTTGATTCATTATGGAAAAGATGGCGCTCATATAGTACCATCAAGACCATAAAAATCATAAGAAAAGAGGATGCAAATGGGGTACGATTCTTTAATTGGAACATTAATAAATTATGAACATAGTGACATGATACTAGAATGGAAAAGTGGATTGAGGATTATTGGAGAACTAGATACAGTTTTTGAAACAGACAATGGACTAGATGAGGATGATATAAATTATACAGAATATGATGCAGCTGTATTTAGAGTAAATAATATTTTATCTCGACCTAATACAAACGAAGGTACTGTATATAATTGGTTAAAACAAGAAAAAAGTTCATTGGTTGAAATTTCTCTCTATGATGATCCGCCAAGTGCAGTGTTTTTAACTGACGGAAAAAGAGTATGGGAAAGAAAAATGTGTAAATAATAGGTGGCATTTAAACTGTTACCTTATTAGTCAAATTAGATTTAGTTAATTTTGATATATGGTTTTTAAAGGAATCAGAACAGGCTACTAACATATACTCTGGTATGAAGAAAAGATATCCTAATCGTAAGCTGATTCCTTTTGCTAAAAGAGTTGATAATGATGATACTGCATGTTTTGAAATCGGCAAAGGAAGTAAAGTTCAACTTATTCATGATTTTGCTTCTGAAGGCTTTGAACAAAGAAAAGAGTTTGATGATTTTTGGGAGTGGGTCGAAGTTGCTATGAAAGAAATGATTGATTACAATCGGAGTGAAGAAATTGAATAAACAAAAATTCTATACAAATTTAAGTAAAGAAGTATCTTATGCTTTACGTCATGCTCCATGGGAATACGAATTGGAGTTAGATGAGAATGGGTGGGTTTCTGTTGAGCAACTTTTACAAGCACTTCACCAATCCATTGAATGGAGAGATGTGAAGATAGAAGATTTAAAAATAATGATTGAGAAATCTGAGAAAAAAAGGCATGAGCTAAAAGAAAATAAAATTCGTGCGTTGTATGGACATTCTATTCCCATGAAAATAGTAAAGGAAGAAGGCGTTCCACCTAAATTTCTTTATCATGGTACATCTCCTCGCTTTTTAAATTCTATTGAATCAAATGGTCTATCACCTATGTCGAGACAATATGTCCATCTTTCTGAAGATATTATAACTGCTGAATTAGTGGGGAAAAGAAAAGATAAGCATCCTATTATTTTAGAAGTTAATACTGAAAAAGCTAGAGAAGAAGGCGTTAAATTTTATTTAGGAAATGAAAAAGTTTGGTTAGCAGATGAGATTCCTAGTGAGTTTATCGCAATTAATAAGAATTAATTGAATCTATTCTACTAGATTATGACGGCAGGAAAAATTTTTTCTTTAAGATATATATTTGAATGAACCACGTTATCTGTCTTAAAATAAACAAATAAATGGCGAGTTACTTATGGAAAATAATCAACAAGAGAGACTTCACATTTGAGGTCTCTTTTGTTGATTTCAATTGAAAATTATTATTTGAGCGAATGCACTTTCGTACCTCGCATTTCACAGGCACATAGGCTTCAATTGATGCTATATAGTATGTTTTTCAATGTCAAAAAACAGGGCAAAATTATTAAATAGCCGGGTCCATTGTAGAAATGTTTGAAGGTATCTCGCTCATAGGCGGATCTAATTTCTTAACTATCGTGGCAGAAGTAGGAACTGGTGGGTTAGCATCACCAATTGTTATTCCATTAGATATAGCAGCAACAGCTACTGGGGCAAGTCTTTTTGTACATGGTGGATTTGTTTGGAATAAATCGATTCAAAATGCTAAGGATACTATTCAAAAAATCCAGTCTTCTGGTGGGGGTGCGGCTAACGGTAAACCTAGCAGTAACAAAAATACAAATGTAGATAATTTTGATGCAAAAACAGCTACAAATAAGCAAAAAGGGAATTATGGTGAAATAAAATCTAGTGACAATTTATTGAATAATCAAAGTTTAAAAGAAGCTGGATTTGATTTAAAGCCAGTCGGAAAAAGTGCACCATCAGGTATAAATGATAAAATAGTAAAAGGAATTGATGGATTATACGAAAATGCAAATGCAGAATCAAAGATCAAATACGTTATAGATGAAGCTAAGTTTGGTAGTTCACAATTGGGGAAAACTAAAGATGGACGACAAATGTCAAATGATTGGTTGAAAGGTTCTGAAACTGGAAAAAGTAGAATATTAAAAGCTGTTGAGGGAGATGAAGTATTAGCTGAACAGATTACGAAAGCCTTGCAAAAAGGTAAAGTTGAAAGAGTATTATCAAAAGTTGATAGTAGTGGAAAGGTTAAAACATTTAAGATAGATGCAAAGGGTAACATCGTTGGAGAGTGGCCATAATCTAGAAGCGAGGAGGAATTAAAAAGAATGAGAGATCATTTATGTATAGAAGAAAAATGTAAAAGGGGAATAGAATATCATAAAGAGTTTATCGAAGAAAATAGAGAAGAGATTAAAAGTTTAGAAGAAGATAAAAAAAATGGTATTCAAAGATATCCTAATGATAACAAAAGTATTATATTAGAAAATTATTTGTCGAATTTTATACATGAGATGAACGACATTAGGGCAATGTATTCTTTAGGAGAAGACATTAGTAAAATGGAAGTATTTTTTTATAATGCGATAGATGATTTAGAGCATACAGGGACTAGCAAAGTGGGTTATATATATATGCTTTGGATAATTTCTTTAGGAATTTTGTTAGAAACGGATAAAAAGAATATAGAAAGATTAAAAAAGATAGTTGATAAAAAAAATGTGAATGATGCAGTAATCGATTTCCTCTTATGCGCTAGTGATATCGGATACACAAAAATGACGAATGTTTATTTTAAAGAAAATCCATATGCAAAAACGAAAGAGATTATAGAACTTGCACAAACAGATAAAAAAGAAGCGTCTAAAAGATTACAAACGTATATGGAGAAAGAATGGTTTAAAGGCCATTATGATTATGAATGGAAAAATGCACACAAAGAACCTGGATATGTGGGGTACTGGAGCTTTGAGACAGCTGCAATAGTAAAGATACTCGAACTTGATGATATAAGTTTAAAAGATAATAATCATTATCCATATGATTTGGCACATTATAAAAATGAAATGAAATTTAAACATATAGACCTAAGTGAATATCACTATGAAGATGAGACAGAAGAAATCGAGGATATAGTAGAAGGAATTGAACATAATCCTGCATTGGAAAACATTATTCCTCCAAAATGGAATTCATTGGTCAATGAATTGATCCATGACTATGAGAATATGGATGATAGTAGTTTTTATGAAAAATACAAAAAAACGATAGGAATAGGTCAAGTGTGGTTCTTACCACAAGAGTATGAAGAAGAAAATGAGCAAAAAAATCTATTAGGAAGTTTAATTGTGTTTGCCCTGACGGTAAGAGATTATATATTACAATTGGACTATAAAGAAGATTTAGAGGACTACATTGATAATCTTAAAAATTTCTGGAATGTTTCAGAAACAAAGTTAGTTCAATTTATGTTAGAAAATGATCAAAATTATTATGCATGGGTACCAAAAGAAGCAAGTATCCCAAATATGTATGAAGTGAAGATAGAGAGTATCGATGTAGAGGAAGTTCTATAACGAACAAATCGAAATGGTTTTCATTATATGTAATATTAGAATGCATTTTACTAGTTAATTGAAAACAATGCATGCGTGGGAGAAAAAAGGATGTATTGTTACTAAAAATTAGAGGGAAAGAAGGCTGTTGGATTGAGTTAAGCACCTTATTGTCAATATACGACAATAGGTGCTTTTTTGCGTGCAATGAAGAAAAAATAAAAGATTCATTTTCACCCTATTTCATCTTCGAATTACATGTTATAATTTGGAAAAAATATATTCTTAATTTTTAGATAATTAAAAGGTGGTAGATTACTATATGAGTACATTAAAGAAAATTACTAACAATATTTCGAAAGTTATTATAGGAAAAGATGAATCGATTGAACTGGCAGCTATAGCTCTTATAGCAAGAGGGCACATTTTATTAGAGGATGTACCTGGGACGGGGAAAACAACATTAGCGAAAAGTTTGGCTAAAAGTGTGGACGCTAAGTTCCAAAGAATTCAATTCACAGCGGATACTTTACCTGGAGATGTTATTGGTCTTGAATATTTTGATGTGAAGGAATCGGAATTTAAAACGAGGTTAGGTCCTATTTTTGCAAATATCGTATTAGTGGATGAAATTAATCGGGCTGTACCGAGAACACAATCTTCGTTACTTGAAGTTATGGAAGAGCGTACTGTTACAATTGCGAAGCAGACACATTCATTACCAGAACCTTTTTTAGTAATTGCAACGCAAAATCCTCTTGAATCGGCTGGTACATTTCCTTTACCTGATGCTCAGCTAGATCGTTTTTTACTTACGATTCGTCAAGGTTATCCTACGAGAGAAGCAGAAAAGGAAATGATGAATCGGTTTCAAATGAATGATCCGTTAGAAACGTTACATTCTATTATTTCAAGTGAAGAAATTATTACGATGCAAAAGCGTGCAAGAGAAGTGTTAGTAGGGAATGATGTGCAAGATTATCTCCTTGAAATTATTGAAGCAACTCGTAACCATGAGTTAATTGAAATTGGTGTAAGCCCTCGGGGAACGTTGGCATTTATGAGGGCGATTCAAGCACGGGCAATATTAAATGAAAGAGATTACTGTACGCCAGATGATATTAAGACGCTCGCTGCATCAGTTTGTGCTCATCGTTTAACGTTAACGATTGAGGGAGAGATGAAAACTACGAAAGAACAAATTATGAAAGAAATTCTTCATACGATTAGTGTGCCAGTGGAGAATGTACGATGAATCAACAGCTTGTGTATACACCTTTAGCGGAGCCTTTCGTAATGGGGGTTATGTCAGTTGTAGCCGTTATTTTAAGTGTATTTTCAAGTAATCTACTGTTTTTATCTCTCGTATTTTTATATGTAATTTTAATAGGTGCTATGCATGTATATATACGTAAAGTATCTCGTGTTGAATGGGAATACAGTCAAGGGAATTCGAACGTTTTTATAGGTGAAACGAATATGTGCAAAATGAAAATTTCAAACAAGTCGATATTTCCTATTCTTAATATCGTATTTCGATTTAAATGTGAAAATAAGCTAACTTGGAATCATGATGAAATAAACAAAAATCATAGTACAGGTTCAAATTATTATATGAATTTTAATTTAAAAGGAAGGGAGTCAGTTTCATTTGATTTACAAGCTGTAGCGTTAAAAAGAGGCATCGCGAAATGGGAAGAAGTTGAAATTGTTATTACTGATCTCTTTGGATTTATAACGAACCATATAACATATAAACAAGTTGATACGCCCTCTTATTTAGTCTTACCAGCCGTTCCGAAAATACAAGTTCCGGAATTACAAGAATGGTCACGAGGATTTCGAAAAGCGATGTCTTCACCCTTATATGATGAAACGAAAGTAATGGGAGTAAAGTCTTATGAAAATGAAGATTTTCGTTCCATCCACTGGAGTGCAACAGCGAAAGCAGGGACGATAATTGCGAAAAAGTATGAGCGAACACAATGTGATAAATACGCGATTTATCTCAACTTGCAAAATAAAAGTGGTGTTTCTTTGCGAAATGATATAGAGGAACTAATTGAATTAACGGCAGGTATATGCAAACAACTTCTTATGCAAAACTGTTCGTTTGAAGTATGGATCAATAGTGTAAAAGATAACGGTTTGCTACATATAAAAAATGGGGATAATCGGAAACACTTGCAAAATGTATTAAGGGTACTTGCCTCGATATCAGACCAAGATACGCCTATATCTTCTTCTTATTTTTACACAGCAGGCTTTCGTCGAAAGGAACTGGATGCGGTTCCTTTAATTATTGGTACTTCACCAAAGAAATACAGTAGAACGAATAAATGGATTGTAATGAAAGAATAAGAAGGGGCTTATGTCATGGTGAATAAAAAGCGGCATATGAAAGTGAAATTATGGAGTGTAAGAACTTTAATCATACTTTTCTTTGCGATTAGCGCGATAACGTTATCACAAGGTGTTGTGTATGTACAAGACATAGTAAAAGAGCGTTTTTTCAGTAAGACTAAGACAATATCGGAAAGAAATTATGACTTTACTAGTATAGGTGAAAATTTTGATGATTCCGAAATAGATGAAGATGAATATGAAGAAGTAGAAGATACAGGTATAAGAACGAAAACGGGTAGAAAATTTCAACCTTTCGAAAGAGAAGGTCTATGGAGTGACGTGCTTTCTGTTCTTTCAAATGTATGGATTACTATAGTTTTTTATGTGATAATCGCAATATCAATTATATATGCCATCTACAAGCATATTAGGAAAAAATTGACGAAAACAGAAATAGTACAGGAGAAAGAATCGATCACAAAGCAAACTGCGGTAAGAAGCATAAAGAATGAAAAAGTCATTCATCAGTTAGAACAGCCGTTACCGACAGATACGATAAGAAAAACGTTAGTTGAATGGGAAAGAACATTACCATTTCATGAACAGAGAAGGTCCTATGAAACGATGCAACAATGGTTAAAAAGAATTTGTAGAACAAGGGATATTATCTCGTTATATGAGTCTGTTCGTTATGGTGAAAAGACTTATACGGATTTAGATGTGGAAGAAATAATGAAGTGGGTAGAGGGAGATGGGAAGGTGGATACATAAATATCCACCTTTTCTTTTTTATATGGAAATTTGATTAATATGAATTATTTTCTTATATGAAACCGTATTCAAATAGGTAAACAAAATTAACTTTATTTACTTATACTTCATTACATGTTAACCTATATTTAATTTTTATAAATTATAATTAATTTTTAAGTTTTTTAAGGGTGTGAAAATGTAATGAAATCGGTATTAAAAAGCATACTTATTTCCTTTGTTTTTTCTGCAGTAGGTATGTGTTGGTTACTGTACGTATTATTCAAAGGGGACGGAGACTGGTTATTGTCTTGGATAGGTGTATTAATGGCATATTTATCTTTATATACTTTAATAGATTTATATTGTAAAAATACATACGATAAAAAAATAAATAAATGGCTTATAAAAACAGCGGTGACTAGTTTTAGTTTTTCTGTATTAGGAATCTCGTTTTGTATCATACACGAGCTATTAACACCGTGGAGTCTCAGTTTAATGGTGTGGTAT
Source organism: Bacillus cereus group sp. N11 (assembly GCF_016483605.1). Classification (NCBI taxonomy): domain Bacteria; kingdom Bacillati; phylum Bacillota; class Bacilli; order Caryophanales; family Bacillaceae; genus Bacillus; species Bacillus cereus group sp. N11. The sequence continues at coordinate 532,622 of NZ_JAEHBN010000001.1, read as the reverse complement.
TGGTTGGTAATGTTAGTGTTATTTTTAACGACCATAATATCATTAGTTAGTCTCGTATTTGTTAATCGTAAAAATCATAATTTCACCGGTGGATATAGAATGCTCATACTTCTAAATGTATTTCTTACATTGGGACCAGTATTATGGCCGCTATTACTTTCTATTATTGGAAATGGTATGAATGCTAGTGCGGGCTGGTAAAAAGAATATAAATTAGTTGTGTAAAGAATAGGATGAAAAGTTGATATAGAATTTTAAATGTTTAAGAGAACATGTTTACATAAAAAATGAAAACATGTTCTCTTTTTATTTGCATGCATAACTCTTCCTCAGTTTACCGTATTTAAATTTAAACGTAAGTATTTCGTAAGGAATGGATAAGAAAAAAGAGAGATTTATCATATAGGATGAAAGTATAGCTTGAATCAATCCGATATTAATGGAGGAGAGAAAGCCTTATGAAAAAATGTAATTCAATTAAGTTAGCAAGTTTTGCAGTTTTATTAGCGGGTACTGCTCTATTCACACCTGGTTTTACTGTGACTGCAGAGTCAACTCAAAATATTTCTAGTTCGTCACAAGTACATGATCAAAAGAATCGTAATGGCTGGAAACAAGTAATGCAGGAAACAGTACAGCTTGGTGCTGTAGGAATATTAGCTAAGGCGTCTAACAACGGAAAAACGAGTAGTTATACTGCTGGCGTAGCAGATCTAAGTACAAAGAAACCGGTGAAATCAGATTATCGCTTTCGGATTGGTAGTGTGACGAAAACTTTTACTGCCACGACTGTTCTGCAATTAGTTGGAGAAAATCGCGTACAACTTGACGATTCAATTGAAAAGTGGCTACCGGGCCTCATTCAAGGAAATGGGTATGATGGTAATCAAATTACGATACGCCAACTTTTGAATCATACAAGTGGTATAGCTGAATATTTGAAGTCAAAAGATGCTGACATAATGAATTCGAAAAAAACGTATACAGCAGAAGAAATAGTGAAAATAGGACTTGCGCTGCCTCCGGATTTTTCGCCAGGTAAAGGCTGGTCGTATTCAAACACAGGATACGTAATACTAGGAATGCTTATTGAAAAAATAACTGGTAATAGTTATGCGGAAGAAATCGAAAAGCGAATTATTGAACCTTTGGACTTGTCAAATACGTTTTTACCAGGTAATTCACCTGTCATCCCAGGAAAGAATCATGCTCGTGGGTATGTGAAAACCGAAGGAACGAGCGAGTTGAAAGACATTACGTATTATAATCCGAGTTTAGCTAATTCAGCTGGAGATATGATTTCTAATGCGGATGATTTAAATAAATTCTTTTCATCTTTACTCAGTGGTAAGTTATTGAAGGAACGAGAGCTAAAAGAAATGCTTACTACAGTTCCTGTAGAAGGAAAAGCGGTTGGTGATGGGTATGGTCTTGGAATCTATGAGACTAAACTTCCAAACAGTGTTTCAGTTTGGGGTCACGGAGGAGGAATTCCCGGATTTACAACTTTTGCTGGCGGAGTAATTGGTGGTAAACATACATTGGCTGTCAGTATTAACTCTTTAGATGAGGTCGATATTGTTTCGCAGTTTAATAAAATGATGCAAATTGAATTTAATAAATAAATGAAAAGAAAATGAATGGAATTTTGTTATAGTTGTATATAAAAGAGGTACTTTGTAAAATGCGCAACTATGGACAGTAGTAGCATTTATGATAGGGCATCAAGTGTATTTCAAAGTGAAAATCAATCGTATAGCTTACGATAAAAATAAAAAGGATGTCAGTTACATGACATTCTTTTTATTTTGGATAAAAGAGATATGTGTATGATTCTGAAAATTGTTATTTTTGGAATCATTCCATATAATGAAGGGTATAGGGGCATCAATAGGGGAGTTATGCATAGAAAATACTTTAGTTAGTTAAATATTTCTCGTTTTAATCAAAATAATTATGAGTTGATTTGGAGTTGAATACAATGGAACAAAATCATTTTAAATGGACTAACAAGCAATTACGAGAACATGTTGAAGTATTAGATAGTAAAAGAAGTCCACACATTTTATTAAGGAATGCAACATATTTAAATTCGTATATGCGTGAGTGGATGAAAGCGAATATTTGGATCTATGATGACCGCATTGTATATGTAGGAGAAAAATTGCCAGAGCAACTAAGTGAATGTGAAGTGATTGATTGCGATGGAAAGCATATAGTTCCTAGTTACATCGAACCGCATGTGCATCCATATCAATTGTATAATCCAGAGACGTTAGCGAATCATGCGATGCAATTTGGGACGACAACTTTTATTAATGATAATTTAACTTTATTTTTCACATTACAACGTGAAGAAGCATTTCGTTTATTAGATGAATTTAAAAAGGTTCCGGCAAGTATGTATTGGTGGTGTCGTTTTGATGGGCAAACTGAGCTGCAAAATGGGGAATCTTTATTTAATAGTGAAGAAATAATAGAGTGGCTAAAGCATGACGCAGTTCTTCAAGGCGGCGAGTTAACAGCATGGCCGAAACTATTACATGGCGATGATGAAATGTTAAATTGGGTGCAGGAAACGAAGCGGTTACAGAAAAAAGTAGAAGGACATTTTCCGGGGGCATCTGAAACGACTTTAGCGAAGTTAAAACTGTTAGGTACAGATTGTGATCATGAAGCGATGACAGGACAGGAAGCTTTCACGCGCCTTTTGCAAGGCTACACTGTTTCTCTTAGAAATTCTTCGATTCGTCCAGATTTAAAAGTTTTATTGAAAGAATTACTAGAATTAGGTGTTAAGCAATTTGATAGATTCATTTTTACAACAGATGGTTCACATCCGTCATTTTATGAAAACGGAATGACGAATAGATTGATAGAAATAGCGATTGAGCAAGGAATTCCGGCAATAGATGCTTACCATATGGCAAGTTATAACATTGCTCGTTATTATAATATGGAGCATTTACATGGCTCCATTGCGACAGGGAGAATCGCCAATATTAATATTTTGGAAAGTAAAGAAAATCCGGTGCCAATTAGTGTAATTGCAAAGGGAAAATGGGTGAAGCGTGACGGAGTAAACAAAAATAAATCATTACATATAAACTGGAGTGAATTTAAAGTAACCCCATTATCATTAGACTGGTCTATAGAAAAAGAACATATGATTTTTTCTAATAAAACGGGTATACACTTGTTAAACAATGTTATAACAAAACCATATGTTAGCGAAATCGACTTAGACTGTGATGAACTTTCCATGGAACATGATGAATGTTTCCTAATGATGATTGCCCGCGATGGTACTTGGCGAGTGAATACAGTTGTGAAAGGTTTTGTAAATGAATTAGGAGGTCTTGCAAGTTCTTATTCTGGTACAGGTGACATTATTCTTATCGGAAAAAGGAAAGAAGATATGCTTACAGCTTTTCGTAGAGTAAAAGAGCTCGGTGGTGGAATGGTCATAGCAGAAAACAATGAAGTGTTACACGAAATTGCATTACCGTTGCTCGGGATTATGTCCGATTTAAAAATGAGTGAATTAATACAGGAAGAGAAAAAGATGGTGAAATTACTACAAGAGCGTGGCTACGTGTATGATGATCCAGCATTTACCATTTTGTTCTTTTCTGCGACGCACTTGCCGTTTATACGAGTAACACCTATAGGATTATATGATGTGAAAAGTAGTAAGGTAGTTGCCCAGCCCGTGAATTTGATAAAGCAATATTAAAAGGAAAGATCCTATAAAAATTTTATTTTATAGGATCTTTCTTATTATTAGCATAAGAATATTGTAAGCCTCAAATAATATAGTATCTAAATCATTTGAGGTGATATGTAAATATGAAAAAAATATTTTACATTTTAAGCATATTTATTCTGTGTGTATCGATACAACACGTTGTACATTCCCAATCAGATACACCAAGGTTATCTTCGGATTGTCTCGAAGAAAGGAAAATTCGAGATGAAAAGTATGTGAAGAATATAATACAGGACATTAAATCCACATTTAATTTAAATATTGATGAACATAGTTTTTGGGAAGTAAGTAAAAGAGATTTGGAGGCTGCCCATTTGATGTATGGTGGAAAGGAAAATGATTCTTATTATAATTCGCTAACTAAAATTTATGATAGTGGTGGATTTAGCGAGCAGCCGAGCTTATTTGTAAGGGCGCAAGAGGCATTTTTACTTTATAAAGAAAACGATAATATCAATGTAATGAAACGCCTAAAACTAGACGTTGAAAAAGGGGAATGGCTCGTTATAAAAACGAAAAAGAAGAAAGGGAAAAAAGTGAAATTCAAACCGTTACAATGTGAAAAAGATTATATGAAAAAGAGAAATGAATAACAAAATACGTATTAATGCTGCTTTTATTCAACGATATCTTGCTGTTGATTTGAAATCGGAAAAGGTAAACAAACATATTAGCTTTATGGAATATGTTTGTTTACCTTTTTTGAGAGATTTAAAAATTTGCGATATTGTTAGTTGAAAATTATGTACTTGCTAATGAACTTATAACATTCAATGAACTTGTTCTTCATAAAAATTAGATTTTGTGTCAAATGATTTATACATTGTCGAACCACCTATGTATATTTTATTCTACAGTATTTATAAAAGAATGTTGGCTATTCATAAGAAATATGATTGGCACAGTTTTTGCATGTATTACATGTAAGGAAGGGAGATTGTATGTAAGGAATCTGTACTCGTAATAGTATAAAACAAGCTACTATTGCATTATTGATCATAGTTGTATTTATAGCGGAACTGTAAATACATACAAATAAGTGGTTTTTTTGATTTTAAAATTCAGAATTTTCTTTTAAATTATTAGGGGGCAATGGTATGGTTAAATATTCGAAAATTTCCAAGTGGATTCTTGGTGTTGGACTAGTGACAATAACATGTAATGGTTTGCAAATTCAAGCAGAGACAAAAGAGAAAAATGTGAAGAACGTATTACAAATGGAGCCGGTAGGAATACAGAAATCTGTTGATGAATTGGCGCATCCTTCAAAAGTACAAGAAAATGCATCTTTTACAAAACGGTTAAAATTAGCGGATTTATCGCAGCGTCCACTAGCACCAACCGATAATATTAAACCGTTAGCTGAAGAAAAAAAGTATTCGATGGCTGAGTTAAATCAATTAAATAACAAACAATTAACTGATCTTCTTGTGACAATTAAATGGTATCAAATTCCAGAATTATTTCAGTTTAATAGTGATAGTCTTAAATTCTATCAAGATGATAGTCGAATGCAAGCGATTATTAATAAACTAGCAGAACAAGGACAAGCTTATACGAAAGATGATTCAAAAGGGATTGAAACATTAGTAGAAGCTCTACGTGCAGCATTTTATTTAGGTTTTTACCATGATGAATTAAGCAAACTAAATGAGCGTAGCTACCATGATAAATGTTTACCGGCTTTAAAAACAATTGCAAAAAATCCAAATTTCAAACTTGGTACATCGGAACAAAATAAAGTTATTTCATCATATGGAAAATTAATTGGAAATGCATCGGCTGATGTTGAAACGGTTTTATATGCAGGTGAAATTTTTAAACAATATAACGATAATCTTGCAACTTTCATTGAAGACCGAACAAAAGGAGACGCAATATATGAGTTGATGAAGGGAATTGATTTTGATATTCAGACGGATATGTACACGACTGGAAAAGAGCCGAAAGATACGATGTGGTATCGAAATATCGATAACTTTATTAATGAAGTAAGTCGTTTCGCACTAATTGGTACTGTAACAGATAAAAATGGATGGTTAATTAATAACGGAATTTACTATACTGGCCGATTGGGCAAGCTTCATAGTACGCCGACAAAAGGACAGCAAGTTGTTACAGACGCAATGCGAATTTATCCATATTTAGGAGAGCAATACTTTGTTGCGGCAGAACAAATTACTACAAATTACGGAGGAGTAGATGCGAACGGAAAAACAATAAATTTAGATCAAATTCGAGACGATGGTAAAAAGAAATATTTACCGAAAACATATACGTTTGATGATGGAGCAATTGTCTTTAAAGCTGGGGATAAGGTTAGTGAAGAGAAAATTAAGCGACTATACTGGGCAGCGAAAGAAGTACGTTCTCAATTTTATCGTACAGTTGGTAGCGATAAACCACTTGAAAATGGACATGCGGATGATGTGCTAACGATGGTTATTTATAATAGTCCAGATGAGTATCAATTTAATCGTCAACTGTACGGATATGAAACGAATAATGGTGGAATGTACATTGAAGGAACGGGAACTTTCTTTACATATGAACGTACACCAGAGCAAAGTATTTATAGTTTGGAAGAATTGTTCCGCCATGAATTTACACACTACTTACAAGGAAGGTACGAGGTTCAGGGATTATGGGGCCAAGGGGAAATGTATCAAAATGAACGTTTAACATGGTTTGAAGAAGGAAATGCAGAGTTCTTTGCAGGTTCAACGCGATTAAATAGTGTAGTACCGCGAAAAAGTATAATTGGTGGGTTATCTAATGATCCTGCAAAACGTTATACAGCATCACAAACATTAAATGCAAAATATGGAACGTGGGATTTTTATAACTATTCGTTTGCATTGCAATCATATATGTATAATAAACGTCCTGAAATGTTCGATAAAGTGCATGATTTAATTCGTGCAAATGATGTTTCAAGTTACGACGCATACCGTTCTGCATTAAGCAAAGATAATAACTTAAATGAAGAATATCAATCTTATATGCAAATGCTTATAGATAATCGCGATAAGTATACAATCCCACAAGTATCAGATGAGTACTTAGCGCAGCATGATCCAAAATCGCTTTCGGACATTACTTCAGATATTACGAATGAAGCGAAATTAAAAGATGTGAAAGTAACAAAGAATAAATCACAATTCTTTAATACATTTACACTACAGGGGACATATACTGGAAGTTCAGCAAAAGGAGAGATTGAGGATTGGAAAGTAATGAATGAAGCAACAAATGATATGTTGAAACGTATTTCAGGAAAAGAGTGGACTGGATATAAAACATTGACTGCTTATTTTATAAATTACCGTGTTAATCATGCTGGACAATTTGAATATGATGTTGTGTTTAGCGGAGTAAATACGGAAGAAGGTACGGCTGTAGAAAAAGAGCCGAATAATTCATTTGAAACAGCTAATCCACTATCTTTAAATACGTTATTAAGAGGAAACTTAAGTGATCAAGATCAGGGGGATAAATTTGTTATCGATGTAAAGGATCAAAAAGATTTACAGATTTCTGTTACGAACGAACAAAACATTGGACTAAACTGGGTATTATATTCTGAATCAGATCTAAACAATTACGTAACTTACGCAACAAAACGTGATGGAAACAAATTGCTTGGAAATTATAATGCGAAGCCAGGAAAATATTATTTAAGTGTATATAAATATGGCGGGGGAACAGGGAATTATACAGTGGAAGTAAAATAGTTTACTATAGCTAGTTTAAGAGACTGCTAGTTGTATTTTTTAGCGAAGTAAAGCATGTAATATTAAACTACTTTACATATACCCCGTTTTAATTTGAGAACGGGGGTATATGTATTTTAGATTTTTTTAATTTTCATAACTTCACTTGGTTTTGAAAAGAAAACAATGCATATAAATTTGAATTTCTGCTCGTAAACCATGTATGAATTCATCTTCTTAATGCTCTTTCATTTTAGCCTCAATGCTTGCTTTCAAATTAGTTGATACCTTATCGAAATATCCCATAACCAACTTTTTAATATCATCAGATATACCTTTCAAATCATTAGCTAAGTTTTCAGCAAGATATTCTTTTTCTATCGGCTGTAACTTCGTATAAAATTCACCAGCCTGCGTAAAGTCATCCTGTTTCGTTATAGGAGCTCTTTCAAGTTTACCTTCAACATACCTTCCATCACCGCTTGTTATTTGATTAGCAGGTGTCCAATTTTGCTGTTGGTTAATCGCTAATTTTCGAAATTCGGGTCCAATTCTTCTTCTTTGAGAATCGCTATAAATGTTAGCACGCCCTTGCAACATTTTATCATCAGATAGTTCTGCACCATCTAGTAAATTAGAAGGGGAGAAGGCGACTTTTTCTACTTGTTCCATATAATTTTCAGGGTTTTTATTTAATACCATTTTACCGACTGGTATAAGAGGGTACATCTTTTCATCCCATACTTTTGTATCATCTAGCGGATCATAAGAAAGATGTACTTCATCTTTTGGATCCATGAGCTGGACATATAAACCATACTCCACTGATTTACCAGCCTCAATTGCATCATATAAATCTTTCCCACTATAATCTGGATTTTCAGCAGCTAGTTTAGTAGCTTCCTTACTAGTAATGAATTGTACACCTTCAAAAGGATACCAATGATACTTTACGTACTTTCGATTGCCTTCAGCATTTCTCCAAACGTATGTATTTACACTATGTCCTGGGATGTGACGAAGACTTTTTACCGTACCGACATTAGAGTATAAACGGACAACAAAATGAATGGATTCGGGTGCTTTAGCGACAAAATTCCAAAATCTATCCGGATCTATTAAGTTATTTTTAGGTGAAGGCAACAACGCTTTAATCGTTTCAGGGAAATGCATCGGATCACGAACGGAAAAGACAGGAATGTGATTACATAAAAGATCGAAAACGCCTTCTTTTGTATAAAATTTTGTGGAAAAGCCGCGTACATTTCTAGAAGTATCTGGTGTTCCTTTCGTACTAACAGCTAACGAAAACCGTACCATAACAGGAACTTTCTCATTAGAATGTTGTAAAAAACTTAGCTTTGTATGTTCAAACATCGGATAGATCGTTTGAAAATAACCGAATGCCCCAAAACCTTTTACATGAACAGGTCTTTCTACAATTTTTTCATGTATAAATTCTTGTAACGTTTCATGCAGTACACTATCTTGCTTGAGAACAGGTCCACGTGAACCGACTGTTTGAGAGTGAAGTGTAGCTTGTTCATTAAGTTCTCGATTTTGATTAAGGTCTTCTCCTAATAAGGGTTGCCTCTTTTTATTATATTTTTCATTCATCGATATAGCCTCCAAATTTTTTCTTCGATTGTTACTAAATATGATTCTATAGCCTTGATTATGTATTACATACAAAGTTCAAAGTAGTAACATACCGCTAGATGAAAAAAACGCATATAGAGTGGACCTGTTGAAATAGAAGAAATTATGGAAAAATGAATATCGGAAAGAGAAAACACACTATTAAAATTTTAATCTTAAAAATTAATTGATAAATAACTTTATAGATAATGGTCATTAAAAAAATGGTAAAAATAACTAGGAGGAAATGAACATGTCGGATTGGTTTCAATTAGATAAAGAATATATGATGCCTACGTATTGCCGTACGGAGGTTGCAATAGAAAGAGGAGAAGGTTGTCAACTGTATGATGTGAATGGAAAAGAGTATTTAGATATGTTTTCTGGCGTAGGAGTAAACGTATTAGGATACAATCATCCTAAAATTGTGCAAACGACAATGGAGCAAGTTACGAAATCGTTGCATCTTCCATTTCACTTTTTAAACCCAGTTGCGATTGAATATGCAAAGAAATTAGTTGAGTACTCTTTAAAAAACGGCAAAGTATTTTTTACAAACTCTGGTACGGAAGCGACAGAAACAACGTTGAAATTAATTGATAAATATAGATTTATTACGAATGAAGAGCGAGAAGGTGTCGTTGTGCTCAAAGGTAGTTTCCACGGGCGAACGTTAGGGGCACTTCATTTTACGAGACAAGAAAATGTATATCAAAGTTTCCCTAAAACATCTATTCCTGTATACGAAGTAGAGCGTGAGAATATAGAGCAATTAGAAGAAACAATTTTAAATAAAAAGCCTATTGCAATTATGTTAGAGCCTGTATTAGGAAGTGGCGGGATATATCCTTTATCAAGTGAATATTTATATGGTATTCAACATCTTTGTGATAAGTATAATGTGCTGCTTATCGTTGATGAAGTACAAAGTGGTATGGGTAGAACGGGGAAATTGTTCGCTTATCAAAATTCTAATATTACACCGGATATTATTCAAATTGGTAAAGGCGCAGGAGGAGGGATACCGCTAGGGGGAATTATTGTAGGTGAAAAGCTATGCGATGTATTTTCACCAGGAGATCATGGCACAACATTTGCTCATTCATCAATGGGAACAGCTTTAGGTTTAACGGTATTAAATACATTACTTGATGATGGGTTAATGCAAGAAGCTTATGAAACGTCACTATATTTGAATGATAAACTGCAAGACATTCAGAAAGAAAATTCTTATTATATTCAGGAAGTGCGTCATGCGGGGATGATGTTTGGGATAAGTGTGAATGACACGAATGAAAATGTGAAGAAATTACAGATTGAGTTAATGAATAAAGGAATGTTAGTCGATGTAACACAAGGGAATATTATTCGATTACTTCCGCCGTATATTATTACGAAAGAGGAAATTGACGCATTCACTTATGAGTTTATTTCCTGTGTTCATAGCATAGCAGCTACAGCAAGTATTTAAAAAAATATAAAAAAATATAAAAAGCTGAAGAAGGCGCTATTTTAGCGCCTTCTTCAGCTTTTTAAAATAGTAAATTACTTAACATAGAGAGCATCTCATTGGACAAATAATTAATTATGTGAAACAATAATAACAGATAAGGAGACATTAATTTTCCTTAAGTGCTTCGAATTAATTTTATTCAATAAGAGAAGGTGTGCTTAAAGAAGTTAAATTAAACAAGGAGCTGTTTTATTATATGCAACAAAATACTGATTTAAATTTTGAACCTCAAGACGTTAATATTGTCAATCCTAAACAAGCCAGGAAAGCAGTGGTTGCTACTGGTATAGGGAATGCAATGGAGTGGTTTGACTTCGGATTATACGCGTATTTAGCGGTAATTTTAAGTCAATTATTCTTCTCAGGTGTTAATAATAGTGGTTTGCAGCTTGTACTTACATTTGGTACATTTGCAGCGGCCTTTCTCGTTCGACCAATCGGAGGTGTATTCTTTGGTAGAATAGGAGATAAGTATGGCCGAAAAATCGTATTAAGTACTACTATTATTTTAATGGCACTTTCTACATTATTCATCGCATTACTACCAACCTATGAACAAATTGGTGTATGGGCACCAATACTACTTTTAGTTGCCCGAATGATTCAAGGCTTCTCTACAGGCGGCGAATATTCAGGAGCAATGGTTTATATCGCAGAATCTTCTCCAGATAAAAAGCGTGGTATACTCGGTAGTGGTCTTGAAATTGGAACACTCTCAGGTTACATTGCTGCTTCGGTAATTGTTACCATTTTAACGTTATTGTTAACAGATGAGCAAATGCTCAGCTGGGGCTGGCGTATTCCTTTCTTAATAGCTGCACCAATAGGCTTGGTCGGTTTATATTTACGCCGTCATTTAGATGAATCTCCCATCTTTGAAGAGATGGAAAAAGCACAAGAAGAATCTGAAGACAATGAACAATTTTCATTTATGGATATTATTAAATATCACAAAAAAGACTTCTTATTAAGCACAGTAATTGTCGCCTTCTTTAATATTACGAATTATATGATTCTTTCGTATATTCCTTCTTATTTAACTCAAGTACTTAAAGTCAAAGAAACAACTGGCTTATTAATTATTTCGATTACGATGGCACTTATGATTCCATTGGCACTTTATTTCGGTAAATTAAGTGATAAAATTGGTAATAAACGCGTCGTGCAAATTGGTTTACTTGGTTTAAGCGTATTTGCAATTCCAGCATTTTTACTAATAGGTAACGGACATATTGCAGCTATATTTGCAGGTATTTTCGTATTAGGTTTCTTCCTAAGTGTGTATGAAGGAACACTACCTTCGTTATTACCATCACTCTTTTTCACCGATGTACGTTATCGAGCACTCTCGATCTCCTTTAATATTTCTGTATCTATATTCGGTGGAACAACACCGCTCGTATGTTCATACTTAGTTCATGCAACCGGTAATCCGCTCGCACCAGCATTTTATTTAGCAGGTGTAAGTATAATTGGATTAGTCGTATTTAGTGTACTATTCGTTACAACATCAGGACGTGCGCTAAAAGGTTCATATCCTACAGTAGAATCGAAAAAAGAAGCACGCCAAATCGCTAAAGAGGATCCGGAAGAAACACTTTGGTGGCATGAAGAATCTTTAGAAATTGAAGCAGGAAAAAAAGCATAATTTGTGAAAAGCAACGTGGACTTTTACAAAAAGACTCCTAGTTTAATAGGAGTCTTTTTGTATACATCATTTTTTCTTTTTCTTCAAACTCTTCTCATACGCATAAAGCTTATGAACCTCTTCTTTAAATTCATTCAGAAGTACAATGTTTTCACCATTTGAATAACGTACTGCATTATACGCATCTATAATAATATGCCTCTGAATATGTATACCTTCATCATCATGAATTCTTTCTAACCATACTTCAACTGTTTCTCCTCGTTCCCGGTTTAAAGGAGGGGATAATTTACTTTCCAGCTTGAAAATTTCTTTTCGAATTTCATTATGTGGTGGTTTGTATCGCTTCATTCGTTTTTGGCCTATTCCTTCTTTATCAGTAATAATTGTAGATTCAAAGACAGGTATATTTGGTAAACTTAAATGTTTTCGATGTTTTATTATTTTCCAAACGATGTAAATGGCGATGGCGGTACAGACTATTATGGTAATGCTATTTATAAGAGTTGGATCAAAAGGAAGGGGCTCCAAGTCATCTTTAATAGTAGGATCTTTTAGATTCCCTTTATTCGACCAAAAATCATCTGTTTCTTTTAATGCAGCTGCCGAAAATAACGGATTGATAGCGTATCCGAATCCTAACGCAACAACTTGAACGATATAAGAAAAAACAAGACGAATATAAGGGAATACCGGAATAAGTAAAGCACTAATTGTTCCAATAGCAATAATAGAAGTAAAACGTAATAGCTGTTGATTACGATTTGAACCTGTTTGCCAAAATGTAATCATAATGTGTAAAACTAATAATAATAATTTCCATAACGGTGGAAAAGGGGCATGAAATATAGCTGTAAAGACAAACCATAAAATACCGCCTAACGACTTTTGCACCGGATACCCAGGTCCGATTGCATGTACGATAAAGAAGAAAAGTGGTAACATAATTGTGCCAAAAAGAGAAAAAGGTAGAGTGAAAGAGCAACCGATGATTTGAATAATTAATAGTATTACAAACCCTGTCGTTCGTTTCTTCATGAATTTATGAATAAGAAGTACTCCAATATAGCCTGTTGCTAAAAATAGAGCAATAGCAACAAATTCATCTCTTTCTGTTAATAACGAAAGGAGGAGAAGCAGAATAAAGTCATTAACGTGATAGAGCCAAGTTTTCAACTGTGTCCACCATCCCTTCATTATTTATGAGAAATGTAGGTTGCGTTAGAAGAGGGAGCTCATTCTTCTGTATACCGATGTAAATCATCGTAGACGAGCGTTCTCTTTTTCTCGTTACATAGTGAAGAAATCCTTGTTTCGGAAGAAGTGTACTATCATCTGAAATACGTGCCAATTCCTCTAATGCCTTCCCATAATGCATTTGTCCTTCGTTTAATGGTAAGTGCAGAGGGCCACCTTCTGCTAATACACTAATAAACAATTCAAACGGAATTTGCTGATTCGTTGCGTACTGGCAAATATATGTTGCATATGAAATAAGTTCTTCTACATCATCTCTCCAACCAAACCCGCGATTAGCAGCTAAAGATAGACAAATCGTCCAGCTATAATTTTTTACTGGTTCATATTGCTTTGCTTGTAATTCCTGCATTTTAGCAGATGCTTTCCAATGAATAGAGCGGAATGATTCACGTTCATATCGTTTCACACCGGTAATAGATGTTTCATCATTGTAAAAAGAAAAATTTGTTCGATATGAACCATTTAATAGTTGCTGAAGTTCTTGCAAGCCTGCTACTTCTTTAGGAGAAGGATACACAATAATTTCGGTCTTTAATTTATCAAAAACAGGTAAATGTACATTCAATTGATGAAATGGATCTTTTAATACACATTCGAACTGTTCAATTTGAAACACACCACGCTTCGTCGCAGTTAATGTTAAATCCCATTTTTGCGCTGAATGTGCAGGTTGTGAAAATGGAAAGGAGAATAATGTCTTTGAAATTTGTTCAATTCCTTGATCTTTATGCGGTATAAGAGATGAATGTAAATGAAAATAACAAACCCCATTCACGAGTGGTATGCTTGCTCCATTTTTTAAATGAATAAAAAATTGTCCAGTTTCATCAGGAAATAGCCGAGTCGTCTGTTTCTCATTTATAACTTGAAACTTTTTCTCTATGAAAGCGACGTATTTATAAATGAAAATCGCAAATAAATAATAGAAGAAAAAGAGAAACATAAACATTCGTTGCGGGAAAAAGAATGTGAAAAGTAACGCGACTGGCACAGTTAATTGAATAATATGAAGCTGGAAAAATAAAGGTACAGTTACAACGCGTTGACCATTCATGCTTGTTCAATCTCCACAGGTACATCAACTTCTTTTAAAATCCTTTGCATAATTTCATTTTTTGTCGTGCGTAATGCGCCTTCCATTGATAAGACGATACGGTGATTCCAAACAGAAGGAACTAAAAATTGAATATCTTCAGGCGTACAATATTCTCTGCCACGTAAAAAGGCTAATGCTTGAACTGCGCGCACTAAAGCTAAAGTGGCACGTGGGCTTACACCGTTAGCGATGTAATCATGATTTCTTGTAGCGTGAGCAAGTTTAATTATGTAATGTTCTAACGGTTCTGATACGAAAATTTCTTTTACTTGTTTCTGCGCTTCTAAAATATCTTCTAAAGAGATAACAGATGTAACACTTTCTAATGGTGTATCGTTACGAAAACGTCGCATCATTTGTAACTCATCTTCTGGGGCCGGATAACCAATTGCAATTGTCATTAAAAAGCGATCGAGCTGTGCATCAGGAAGAGGGAAAGTTCCTTGTGATTCAATTGGATTTTGCGTCGCAATAACAAAGAACGGTTTCGGAAGAGGAGTAGACTGTTTTTCAAGCGTTACTTGTCGTTCTTCCATTGATTCTAACAAACTAGACTGTGTTCTCGGCATTGCACGGTTAATTTCATCTGCTAGTAAAATGTTCGTCATAACTGGTCCGAGTCTTAATTCGAATTGGCTTGTTTTTGGATTGAAATATTCAATACCTGTTACATCACTCGGAAGTACATCAGGGGTAAATTGAACACGAGAGAAATTACCACCAATACTTTTTGAAATTGTTTTCGCCAGCAACGTTTTCCCGGTACCAGGCACGTCTTCAAGTAGTACATGTCCATCAGCAAGTAGAGAAACGAGTAGTAGATCAATAACATTTTCCTTACCAACAAACACACACCCTATATTTTCTTTTAATGTATGAATCATATGTATCATTCCTTTCATTATAAAAGAGTTAATGTTTCTATATTTTAACAAATTATTCTGAAAATAGGTATGATTTTTCAATTTAAAGAAATGGATATTTAATTATTAAATTATACTTGTATATTTTGGAATATGATTATACAATATCGTTATACGATGTATCGTTAGTCGATATATCATAAGACGATGTATCGGAGGTAGGTATAATGAATGCAAAAGCACAAAAATATATTCCGTTAACAGAGGCGACGTATTACATACTTTTGTCATTAGTGAAACCAATGCACGGATATGGAATTATGCAAATGGTGGAAGAGATGACAAAAGGGGAAGTAAGGCTCGGTCCTGGTACTTTATATGGGAATACGACGAAGTTACTAAAAGAGAAGTTAATTGTTGAAGTGGCCTCTACAGATAGAAAGAAGTGCTATGAGTTAACGTCGTTTGGGAGAGAAGTGTTAGAGCTAGAATATAACAGGTTACAGAGATCTGTAAGAAATGGAAACAGTATATTAGGGGAGTGAATGGATGATGGGGACAAAGAGGATATTCAAACCTTTCGCGGTATGGAGTTTAGAAAAAGAAGAAGACTTTTTAAGAAAAATGCATCAAAAAGGTTGGGCTTTACAAAAGTATAATGTAATGTATACGTTTAAGAAAACTGTGCCGAAAGATGTAGTATATAAAGCGGATTTTAGATTGGATTATAAAGATTCAAAAGAAAAACAACAAGAATATATTGATATATATGAAATGTGTGGATGGAAACATGTAACGAGTTTTGCAAAATGGAATTATTTTTGTAAAGAAGTAGAAGAAGAAAATGAGTTGCCTGATATATATTCAGAAAAGGATACGAGGATACAAAAACTAAATGAGTTATTACTATTCTTTGTAATTGTGTTTGTAACGATAATGCCAACGTTTTACTTATGTTTTCTTGGACCATCAGAATCTAGAATTCCTTATATATTTAAAGGTATGGTAGGGTTTATAGGTTGTATGTATTTATATATATTTATTAATATAACTTGGAAGATTAAACAGTTGAAAAAGGAAATATTGTAACAAAGAGTGGAATTATTAAAGAAGGGGGATATGGGAATTATCTTCTTTAATTCTTATATATTTTTATTTTTTGTTCGCTATTTTTTACACAATAAAAATATGTGTATTCAAGGTATAGAACGAACAATTGTAGATGGAGTATCCCGTAACAATACCTAAAAAATCATAAATAAGGAACTACTGATTAACAATATTTTATCCCGCATTAACGGGCAGTAAGAACCCCACCTCAAAATTCAGCGAAAGCAAAAAAGTTAGGTGGGGGATCAAATACCCGTAAAAGCCCGATTGGTGAAGGCT
Source organism: Bacillus cereus group sp. N11 (assembly GCF_016483605.1). NCBI lineage: Bacteria > Bacillati > Bacillota > Bacilli > Caryophanales > Bacillaceae > Bacillus > Bacillus cereus group sp. N11. The sequence goes on along the minus strand of NZ_JAEHBN010000001.1, from coordinate 515,733 downwards.
AATAATCAGTGGGAGATGAACAAAACCTCCACTGATTAAAGTTTCACTTTATGAGAAAGACTGATTTTGAGCAGGTTTAATAAATTGTTCAGGGTTTTCAACAAGTCCGCATACAGCGCATTGGACTCGGTATGTAGGTCCTTGATAAGCCATATGAAAAGCATTCATCGTTTCATTAGTATACTCTTCTTCTACTTGACCAGTTTGAGGATTTAACTTTACTGGTTTTACTTGTTGCTCAAGAATGTTAAAGCGAGTACGATTTGTTTTACAGCTTGGACAAAGCATTGGTTCCATATGTATACACCTCCATTTGTAGCATTTCTTAAACAATATAATTTTATGCAAGTAAAAAACTTTCTCAATATAAATAGGTGTTTAAAGTATTTAAAATTCAGAAAAAATAAAATATAATAAAAGTACGAACTGGTTATGTCCAAACCAAATCTCCTGTTTTATGCCAATAAGCTGGGAGGCCGAGAAATCGGCCTCATTTTTTTATGTTCATTTGTAGGAAGAACAAGGTTTTTTTTAGTTTTTGTCGAATTTTTAGGGATGAATACAAAAGGGGGATGTAACATGAATTTAAAAATGAAATACATCATTTTATATGTAGAAAAGTTTGAAGAATGTTTAAGATTCTATAAAGATACTTTACAGTTACCTATAAAAGCTGAGCATGGTACATATATTGAATTTAATACTGGATCTACAATATTAGCGATGAATACACGAGAAGACGTGAAAGAATTAACAGGACTACCGCTTACAGAAGGTGAATTACAATCTTCTCACTTCGAAATAGGATTCGTAGTTGAGAATGTACAAGAAACAATTGAGCAATTCAGAGAGCAAGGTATTAAAGTTTTAGTAGAACCAATTGTGAAACCGTGGGGACAAACAATTGCCTACATTGCTGATCCAGATGGAAATTATATTGAAATTTGCAGTTCATTAGAATAGAGGGAGAAAAAGAGATGGGATTTCCGAAACTAGAAACAGAACGTTTACTTTTAAGAGAACTTACACTATTAGATGCAGAAATGATGTTCCAATATTTTTCGAAAGAATCTGTTATACGTTATTTCGGAATGGATTCTTTCGAAAATATTGAGCAAGCGAAAACAACGATTCAAACGTTTAAAAATCGTTATGAAGAAGGCAATGTGTTTCGCTGGGGAATAGAGAAAAAGGGGACGGACCAATTAATCGGAACGTGCGGATTTCATTTAATTAACAATCATCATAAACGAGCTGAAATTGGTTATGAATTAGATGATATATATTGGGGAAAGGGATATGCATCCGAAGCATTACAAGCCATTTTAACTTACGGATTTGAAACGTTACAGCTCATAAGAATCGCTGCTGTCGTATATGTGGAAAATGAAGCTTCTCAAAAATTGTTGAAAAAAGCAGGGTTTCAAGAAGAAGGATTACTTCGAAAACATATGATTCAAAATGGAGTTGCTCATGACACCATTTTATTTTCTTTATTAAAAGAAGAGTGGAAGAAGCAATGAGTACGAGTGAAATTATAAGTATAATGAAGAAACATAAAGAAAACCGATTCATTATCGGAATAGATGGTTTAAGTCGTTCGGGAAAAACAACATTCGTAACTAAATTAAAAGAAAATATGAAACAAGAAGGCATTCCGTTTCATATTTTCCATATTGATGATCATATAGTGGAGCGTAATAAACGCTATCAAACAGGATATGAAGAATGGTATGAGTACTATCATTTACAGTGGGATATTGCATACTTGCGGCAGAAATTATTTCAAAAGTTACAACATGAAACGAAATTGAAATTGCCTTTCTATTATGATGATACAGATTCATGTGAAATGAAAAAAGTCCAGCTCCCTATTGTAGGTGTAATTGTAATTGAAGGAGTTTTTCTACAGCGAAAAGAATGGAGAGATTTCTTTCATTATATGGTGTATTTGGACTGTCCAAGGGAAACAAGGTTTCAGCGTGAAAGCGAAGAGACACAAAAGAAACTTTCAAAGTTTCAAAACAGGTATTGGAAAGCAGAGGAGTATTATTTAGAAATGGAATTGCCGAAGGATAGGGCGGATTTAGTCATACAATGATTCGAAAATAGAAGGGTGAATACAATGAATATTTTGTGGGATTTTGATGGGACGTTATTTGATACGTATCCTGCATATACGAAGATGCTTTCTGAAATATTAGGTGATACAGTAGATGAACAAGAAATATACAAAAACTTGAAAATATCATATTCTCACGCAATTCATTATTATAATATTTCATGTGAGCAGGAAGAAAAGATTAAAATTTTGAAGAAGAAATTTACTCCAAAAGATATGAAGCCTTTTGCTGGTGTCGAAAAGGTTTTGAAATTTGCAGATAAAAATGTAATCATGACCCATAAACATAAAGCAGGGGTTATGGAAATTTTAAAATATTACGGATGGGACAAATATTTCGTCGATATGGTTACAATTGACGATGGTTTCCCTCGAAAACCGAATTCTTTAGCGTATAATTATTTACATAAAAAGTACAATATTGATTTAGCTATTGGAGATAGAGAGTTAGATTTATTACCGGCAAAGGAATTAGGTATTTCAACATGCATGTATCAAGGGATTTGTGATGTAGCGGATTATTCTTTGGCACATTACTCGGAATTTTTTAAGGTAGTGGTTGATAGAGAGGTTTCTTTATAAATGGTTTGAAAATAACCTCTACTTTTCATACAAAAAGTAGAGGTTATTTTCTATGTTTTGTATGTAGTAGGTTAATTATTTCAGAAGCTTTTTCAAGAGCTTTATTAGTTTCTTTAAAAAGATTGGCTGTATAGGTTATTCATGGTACACCTGCATATACATTAGTAGAAGAAAATTTACTTTCGTTAGTTTCAAATTAAAATAAGATTTTTAATAATGGAGAGGGGTTAAGATATGGACTTTCAAAAAATGTTTAAAAAATATCGAGACGACCATCAACATCCAATGAATAAATTTTTTCACTTTATTGGTATTCCTACGATTATCATTTCTATATTCATTTTATTCGTGAATTGGAAATTAGGGCTATCACTATTTATATTAGGATGGATTTTTCAATTTGTAGGTCATGCAATTGAAGGTAAGAAGCCGACTTTCTTATCAAACCCAGCATATTTGGTAGTAGGTCCAATATACTTTTTTAAAAAAGTATTAAAAAGAAATTAACTTAATAAAAGCACTATAGGCGGTAAAATAAAATCAAATTATGGTTATTCGTGTTAGTATGAAATCATAGCTATACAGAAGGGGTGGGTTATGATGAAAACCGAAATAGTCCTCAAAAAGAAGTACAGTATAATAAGCTATATATCTTTACTTGTCGGAATTTTGTGTTTCTTATTCGTTTTTATAACTCCAACGAGGATAACGAATGCGGGTAATATAGTGGGAGATTATATTACTATTGCTCTTACAGGCGTAGGTATCATACTTTCCATAATTATAATGACGAAAAAAACAGAGAAGAAGGGGATAGGTATTCTTTCATTCATACTGTCCTCATCATTTTTTATATTTTGGATTATCACGATTATCTTATTGTTTACTGGTCAAATTAATTTCGCACCGTAATGTGCAATAAAAAGAGTCCTTCATGTGAGAAGGACTCTTTTTATTCGGTATCTTCAGGTTGATATTCTAAAATATCTCCTGGTTGGCATTCTAATGCTTTACAAATTGCTTCTAAAGTTGAAAATCGAATCGCTTTTGCTTTTCCGTTTTTCAAAATAGAAAGGTTAGCCATTGTAATTCCAACCTTCTCCGAAAGCTCTGTTACACTCATTTTTCTTTTCGCTAACATTACATCAATATTAATTATTATTGCCATATTATTCACCTCAGACCGTTAAATCATTTTCTGATTTTATATTAATAGCATCTTTTAATAGTCTTTGGAGAACGGCAGCAAAGACAGCGATAACCAATGAAGCAAAAATCATAATCATTCCAATAATAATAATGCCCGGGGCGTCATCTCTCTCTGCCACGAGATAGAAAAGCGGCATGCCTAATACATATAATACACTAATTGTTAATGCACTGTTCTTAATATTTTTCAACGCTTTTACAGACAATTTTGAGAATGCGTTGTTTTTGTCAATATAGTTTAACAGCTTAAACGTTTGGTACAGTGCGAAATAGTAAGGTATTGCTGTTGCGTATAAGTTGATAAATACAAGATATTTAATATATGCAATATCAGGATATAATTCTGCAGCGAAATTCCCTATTTTAGGAACTAAAAAAATGCACATAGCAAGAACAGGAATTCCCATAAGAATAACAGCCGTCTTTAAAAAGAGTGTTGATCCTTGTTTCATAAAAAGCACCTCATTTAATTATTATCTATATAATTTAACATGTAATTTATTGTTTAACAATAAACTTTTATTTAATTTAATCGTGTTTTTATTGATAAACAAATTTTTATATGATGAAGAGAATAATGACACTTTAATAGTAGAGAATATAAGGCTGTGACATATAACATTATTTAATTAATGAACGAAAGTGACGGTAATTGTTGTTAGCTTTATGACAATAGGGAACTAATAAAAAAGAACATATATAAGTTTGTATAAACGTAATGGGAAATTGGATCTTGTATATAAATGAATGTAAAGTTTATGGAGGAACAAAAATGATGAAATTGAGTAAAAAAGTGAAGGGGATATTATTAGTATCAACTGTAACATTAAGTGTATTAAGTACTGAAAGCATGATGAATGATCAGGCGGCCGAAGCTAAGGTGAAACAAGTAGAACATCAACCAAAAAATATAATTATGATGGTTATGGATGGAACGAGCTCTTCAGCAACAACGTTAGCTCGCTTGTATAAAGGGGCACCGCTTGCATTAGATGAAATCATAACAGGAGGTGTTCGCACATATTCAGCAGAATCCGCTATTACAGACTCAGCCCCAGCAGCTACAGCTTTAGCAACAGGGAATAAATCAAATTCAGGATATGTAGGTGTATTGCCATCTATTGTGAATTCACCTAGCTTAAAACCAATTAAAGAAGAGGAGAAGATGCGGCCAGTTGCGAACGTTCTAGAAGGTGCAAAGCGCTCTGGTCGCGCAACTGGAATTGTAGCTACATCTGAAATTCAACATGCTACTCCTGCTGGGTTCTCTGCCCATCATGCTAACCGCAAGCATTTTGACATAATTGCGAAGCAGCAAGTGTATCAAAATATAGATGTCGTATTAGGCGGGGGAAAAGCAGCACTACAGCCTGTGAAAAAAAATGGAATCCGTAAAGATGGTGAAGATTTAGTTAAAGTGATTCAAGATAAAGAATACGACTTAGTTGAAACGAAAGATGCATTATTGAACTCTAAATCTGATAAAATTTGGGGCTCTTTCTCACATAATGCCCTTGCGTTCGATATGGATCGTGAAGTAACAAATCCAGAGCAACCAACACTTTCTCAAATGACGAAAAAAGCAATTCAAACATTATCAAAAGATAAAGATGGCTTCTTTTTATTTGTAGAAGGAAGTAAGCCAGATTGGGCAGCCCATGCGAATGATCCAATTGGGATTATTAGTGATGTATTGGCATTTGATAATGCGGTTGCAGAAGCATTAAAATTTGCGAAGAAAGACGGTAATACGATGCTCATTGCTGTAGCTGACCATGGCAACAGTGGTATCTCTATTGGCAATAGGAATACGACAAAGGGATATAATACTAAACCTGTATCTGCATACATTGACCCATTAAAAAAGGCGAAAATGACACTTGAAGGGACTACAAATAAACTGAAATCTGATTTATCAAATGTAGAAGGTGTAGCTAAACTATACGGTTTGGACAATCTAACTCAAGATGAAAAAGAAAAATTAAAAGCGGCAAAAAAGAAAATGGATGTAGGTCGAATCCTTACTATGTTATTGGCTAATCGTGCAAATATTGGCTTTACGACAGGAGGACATACAGGTGAGGATGTATTCTTATACTCTTATGGACCACAAAAACCAGAAGGCTTAATCCAAAATATAGACATTGCGAAGACGATGGCGAAAGCAATGGGCTTTAACTTAGAAGAAGTAACAAATAAAATATTTTTAGAGAGTGAACAAGCCTTTAAGAGAATTGGTGCCACTGTATCAATCGACAAAACCGATGTAGCAAACCCAGTGCTCGTAGTAAATCATAATAAAGTGGAAGCTCAATTAAGTGTTAATAAAAATATAATTCGTATTAATGATAAAGAGTATGAATTAGGAAGTATTATTGTAGAGAGTAATGGGAAGTTCTATGTACCGGAAGAAGCAATTCAATTATTTGTAAAGCATTCTCGTTAAAAAATTGCCAACTAGCTAACCTTGCTAAGCGAACTGGTTGGCAATTTTTTTGTGTTTTGTCCTGTAAATAGTGATGTTTGGATTCTGCCGCAAAGTTTTCCAGAAGAGACTTATAAAAACAAGAAAGGAAAAAAATGCTTCTCTGAAAATAAAGAAGTTCGTTTGTAGAATAGAGAATTGATACATATAGTAAAGTTTTAATAAGTAATGTATGATCACTCAATATTTACAGAAAATATATTAATACTTTAGAATTCCTTTAATTTTCATTATTATTTGTTTAAAATTATCCGTTATATTTATAATGTGTTTATTTCAATTTATCGTATTGCGACGCAGTTTCACACAATTATAAAGAAATCCAAAAAATAAAATTTTCACTAGAGTACATTTAATCTTTATTTATTGAAAAAAAATGATTATGCAACTAAGAAAAGTGCAATTTATTGAAATAGAGGTATATTAGAATTTATTTGAAGAAAAAGAGAATGCACCAATTAGTATTTCAATGCTGTGCAGGTGAATATGGAAGCCAATTGTCGGGGTAATAACGGAAATGGCAGCATATGAAAGAGAGAGGGAATAAAATGAATATAGTGAAATTACGTCCTAAGCAGCGGTCTAAGTATCGCATTATAGTAGGGACATGGTATTACTCTACAAAGAGGTACATTCAGTGGTTAGTAGACGGAAAAACATATGCAAAAAGGTTCCAACAAGAAAAGCTGCCATGTACAGCAATTCAGCACCGAACAATACTACTTCGGAAGCTCAAGGATGTAGATATGTGGTATCAAAACAATAAGGTTGTTAATTTAAAAATTGCTATTAAAAAACTTAATGGTATCGTCATTAGACCGGGAGAAACATTTTCTTACTGGCGTTTAATAGGTAAGCCTACGAGGAAAAAAGGGTATGTAGAAGGTATGGTTTTACACTATGGATCTTTTCAAACAGGTATTGGAGGAGGCCTTTGTCAGCTTTCAAATTTAATATATTGGATGACTTTACATACACCGCTGACAGTAACGGAGCGATATCGTCATAGCTTTGATGTCTTTCCTGATTCCAGGCGAACGCAGCCGTTTGGAAGTGGAGCGACGTGCTCTTATAATTATTTGGATTTGCAAATTAAAAATGACACGGATCAACCATATCAACTTCACCTTTATATGACAGAGAAATATTTAGTTGGTGAATGGAGAACAATGTATCCGCAACTTTATCAATATGAAGTTTATGAAAAAGAACACGCCATTCAGCCTGCATACTGGGGTGGTTATATACGACATAATGTGATTCAACGCAGAGTATATAATCAACAGAAGCAGTTTATAGAAGATCAATATGTAACGGAGAATCACGCTATAATGATGTACGAACCACTTTTAGTTTGTAAAAATGAAAATAGTGAGTAATATGGTAAACCCATAGATTATATAGTATAGAATGTATGTAATTGTTATTTTTATCAAAAAAGTATAAATCCTAAAGTTACTTGGTTTTCATTGGAATGAAAATAAGAAACACAGATGTGAAAAAGCACTGTGTTTTTTTATGTATTTATTGGAAAAAAAACTCGAATTATCGGCACAAATGCTCCTTCTTTATTATTATAGAAGCTATTTTGGACGTAAGTAATTTGTAAGAAATGAGTAAGAAAAAAGAGATTTTCATTGTGTAAAATATTTATTATATCTACACATAACACCTGATACTAATAGTATGCTATAATATGAATTAGCAACATACAGGAAAGGAATTAGAAAAATGACCTTACAAAATACTAAAAATTTAAAAAAACAAGTTGCTCCTTTTGAAAAATCAACGATTAAAAAAAGTGTTTGGCAACTTATCAACACAATAGTTCCATTTATTATTTTATGGTACCTTGCTTATAAAAGTTTGTCAGTTTCTTATTGGTTAACATTAGTTCCATCTCTGTTAGCCGCTGGATTTATGACACGAATTTTCATTATTTTTCATGATTGCACCCATTATTCCTTTTTTAAAAGTCGACGTGCAAATAGAATAGTTGGAACATGTATGGGTGTTTTAACTTTATTCCCATTTGATCAATGGGGGCATGAGCATTCTATTCACCACGCTACGAGTGGTAATTTGGATAAGAGGGGTACAGGGGATATTTGGACGCTTACAGTTGATGAATATGTAGCTGCACCATTTAGACTTCGTTTAGCATATCGTTTATATCGCAATCCATTCGTTATGTTTGGATTAGGTCCGATTTATGTTTTCTTGCTTAAAAATAGATTTAACCGAAAAGGTGCAAGACAGAAAGAACGTATGAATACTTATTTGACGAATATATTAATCGTTGCTTTAATAGGGGTACTTTGCTGGGCAATCGGATGGCAATCGTTCCTTTTCGTACATGGTACTATATTCTTAATAGCAGGCTCAATAGGTATTTGGCTGTTTTACGTACAGCACACATTTGAGGATTCTTATTTTGAAGAAGATAAAGATTGGGAATATGTGAAAGCGGCAGTGGAAGGAAGTTCTTTTTATAAGCTTCCAAAAATTTTGCAATTCTTAACTGGTAATATTGGATTCCATCATGTTCACCATTTAAGCCCAAGAGTACCTAACTATAAACTAGAAGAGGCACACAATAATACGCTTCCGTTAAAAAATGTACCAACGATTACGCTTGCTACAAGCTTACAATCACTACGTTTCCGTCTTTGGGATGAGAAAAGTAACAATTTTGTTAGCTTTAAAGATGTCAAAAATATAATTAAAAATAATGTTTCTGTTCGAGTGAAATCCGAACTATAACTTCATCGCATATGAAAAACTCCCCTTAATCATTTTTGATTTAAGGGGAGTTTTTGTTTAAATAATAGATGATTGATGAGGAGGGGATTTCAAATTGTAATGACGAAGGATTAGGAAATGCTGTTAAGGATAATTGATTCGCGTTTAAATGAAAATGATGAAGTGAAAATAGAGCCTGCTACAAATTTGCAACAGGAATCTATTATGGATAGCCGAAGACATCGGCTGAACGAAATTATCCGTTATCTTAATAGCGAATGATTACAATCGACTATTTCTCCCAAAGCTCGATGAGTCGTCCTTCAGGATCTTTAATCCAAATAAACTTTCCAAATTGGTATACCTCTTCTTTCTTTTCAAGAGGTATACCAATTTGTTCAAGATGCTGAATAGTCTCATGTAGATTATGTACTTGGAAATTTAACATCACTTGTTGTTCTGTTGGAAAATAATTGTCATCTTTATTGAAGAAAGAAAAGATAGTCTCAGTTCCTGATTCGGGTTTAATCACAGTCCCATTCCAATTTTCTATTTCAATCTTCAATACTTCGCTGTACCATTTTTTTATAACATCAATATTTTCAGTTCTCCAAAATATTCCTCCGAATCCTTTGATCATCTTATATAACTCCTGTCTATTTTTAAATTTTTAATGTGACGTAGTATAAATTTAATATATCAAAACAAAGTGGTAATAGTAAGGAAAAGCATCAACTTATGAACAATAAAAAATAATAATTGCTAACAGCATTTCCTACATTAATTATACCGACATCATCTTTGAAACCAAAGTAAAGGAATGTAGCAATACTGACCCGTTTGAGTATAACACTTGAACGCAAAAACCTCCTGAACAATTCAAAACACGAAGTGCTATAAATAATCATTTCAATAGTATAGAAGAAATAGGGGAATTGTTCCTGAGAAAATGAAAGAACGATAAAAGACAGCACATGAAGTAAAATCCATGTGCTGTCTTCTCTGTATCGTACAGTATTACAAAGTTTCGCTAATTTTAGTTTCTTTATGAGTATTAGTGGCGATTTTTTTCTTAATCTTAAAGTGATAGTACGTGTAGCAAAAGATGATAAATGGTACAGTACAGTAGATTCCTAGTCTTTGATCGGGGATAAAGATAAGACTTACTAATATAATGCCATACAATCCAAAACCAAGAATGGGTACAAGTGGATAAAGTGGAGTTTTGAATTTTAAGTCTTCTAATTTTCCACCTTCAGCTAAATAGCGTTTACGGAAAAAGAATTGAGAAACACAAATTGACATCCAAACAATGATTGTAATGACCCCAGAAATCGAAATAAGCCATAAATAAACCGTTTCAGCAGCTACCACGCTTGTCAAAAGAGAAAAAGCAGAAATAGCTATCGTCAAGATTAAAGCATTTAGTGGTATTCCTCGTGATGATAATTTCTTTAAAAAGGCTGGCGCCATTTCATTTTTTGATAATGACCAAAGCATGCGAGTTGCGGCGTACAGTCCTGAGTTTGCGACAGAAAGAACAGCAGTAAGAATAACAAAGTTCATAATATCAGCTGCATACGGAATACCGATATTATCAAAAACAGCAACGAATGGGCTCTTTGTTAATCCTGCTTCTTCCCAAGGAATTAAAGCTACGAGAACAAAAATTGCTAAAACGAAGAAAAACATCGTGCGCCATATAATATTTCTAATAGAACGAGGCAAAGTCTTTGCTGGATCTTCACTTTCACCAGCTGCGATTCCGACAAGTTCTGTACCTTGGAAGGAATAATTGACCGTAACCATTGTTAATAGAATAGCGGCAAGTCCATTCGGGAATAAACCACCGTGATTTACGAAATTTGAAAGAAGCGGAGCTGGTTCGTCTCCTTTTAAGTCAATAAAACCGAACATAGCGGCGCCACCAAGAATAATGAAAGCGATAATGGCAGATACTTTAATGCTTGAAAACCAAAATTCTGTTTCTGCATAACTACGAGCAGATAATGCGTTTATAGTGAATATGGTAACGCCAAATATTAAACACCAAACCCAGACGGGAATATCAGGAAACCAGCGCTGCATCGTAATACCGGCAGTTGTAAATTCAAGACCGGTTGTATTCGCCCAGCTTAACCAATACAACCAGCCGATTGTAAACCCAGTTGCAGGGTTAATAAACTTGGTTGCATATTCCTGGAAAGAACCTGAGACAGGCATGGCTACAGCAAGCTCACCAAGACATAGCATAACGAGATACATTAATAATCCACCGGCCATAAAGGCAAGTACGGATCCGCCAGGTCCAGCTTTACTTATAATAAAACCAGATCCGTTAAATAACCCCGTTCCAATCACACCACCGAGTGCAATCATGAATAAATGTCTACTTTTCATTGTGCGCTTTAATTCATTGTTTGTATTGTTTACTTGCGTCATTGTTTTCCTCACTTTCAAAATTGGTAGTATGAAAATTGATGTTTTTCCGTATTATGGAATGTATTCCGTGATGTGAAATCTTGTTCTAATTTTCAGATAATTAAAAAGAAAAGTCAATATTTTTTTGTTTGCGTTTTCAAAATGTTGATAGCGTATCTTTTGTTTATTTTGAAAATTAAATAAATTGATTGATTTCAGTTTGAATTTTTGATAAATTGATAGTTAATTAGGCTAAACATACTACAAGTAAAGTTGAGGCGAATTATGGTACAGTCCATTGATCGAGCGATAAGTATTATTAAGCTATTAAATTCTACAAATGAAAAAGAGTATTGGGCTATTTCTGATATAGCTGATGGAACACATCTTCCGGTTAGTACAGTACATAGGTTACTTAATTCTCTAATGGAGCATGGGTTAGTTACACAAATTTCAGAAACAAAGCAGTACAAGATTGGGCCAATGTGGATGGAAATAGGATTACGTCAATTGGAGAAGGTAGACTATAGATCTGTTGCAAGGGAAGTGATGAAGCGATTGGCCGCTGAAGTGGAAGAAAGTGTCTATTTGAACATTCCAAATGGAACTCATTCTATTATTATTGAAAGAATTGATAGCCCTTTAAAAATTCGGGTTATCGATAACTTAGGGGAACAGATTCCACTTTCGATTGGCGCCGCAAATAAAGCGATGCTTGCCAATATGAAAACGAATGAAATGGAATACATTGTAGAACAATTACTTTCTTCTTTACCAGAACAAAAGCAAATTCTTCTTAATCAAATAAAACAAATAGAAAATGAAGGATATGCTGTAAGTTATGGTGAAAAAACAGAAGGGACAGCTTCAGTAGCTGCACCTATTATCGGATTCAATCATAAAGTAGTAGGAGCATTAAGTGTTGGGTTAATTAGTCATCGTATTAATGATGATCGACTATCTTTTCTTATTAGTAAGGTAAAAGAAGCAGCTCATGAAATTTCAATAAAAATCGGCAGTACATCAGAATTATAATTTTGATAACTGTCGTCATTTTTTATTCATATATTGGAATTGATTTTCATAATGCGGAAAAATAGGGGGATTACTATGTCAAAGTGGCAATCAAAAGAACAATTGATTCAGTTATTAAGCAATCTTGTTGAAATTCCTAGTATTACAGGTTCAGAAGCTGAAGTTATATTACCAGACTTTGTTGTAGAACAATTATCTGATTTACAGTATTTCAAACAAAATCCGCATCATTTGCAAAAAAGTCCGACAGGGGATGGACGATATTTTGTTACCGCTCTAGTAAAGAAAAGTGATAGTACGAAAAATACTGTAATTCTTGTTAGTCATTTTGATGTTGTAGATGTACAAGATTATGGAGTGTGGAAAGAAGAGGCATTTCATCCTAAAAAGTTAACATCTATGTTTTACTCCCATAAAGATGAACTACCAGATCATGTACGTGAAGATATAGAACAGGGAGATTGGCTATTTGGTAGAGGGACAATGGATATGAAATGTGGTCTAGCTTTACAAATGGCAATGGTTGAGCAAGCTTGTGAAGGAAGATTTGATGGGAATGTTCTTTTATTAGCTGTTCCAGATGAAGAAGTGAACTCCGTAGGGATGAGAGCAGCTGTTCCGAGATTATTAGATTTAGCAAGAGAACATGATTTAGAATTTAAAACGGTTCTAAATTCAGAGCCTATGTTTTCAAGGCATCCTGGGGACCAAAATAAGTATATTTATACTGGTTCTATTGGGAAGGTGTTACCTGGTTTCCTTTGCTATGGAAAAGAGACACATGTAGGCGAACCTTTTGCAGGCTTAAATGGGAGTTATATGGCTGCATTATTAACAGCAGAATTAGAGTTGAATACGGACCTTTGTGATATTGTAGATGGTGAAGCGAGTCCTCCACCAACTAACTTGCTTCAAAGAGACTTAAAAGAGGACTATTCTGTACAAATTCCGCATCGTGCAGTCACACTATTTAATTTGTTTTTACTAGAAAAATCGATGACAGATGTCGTTTCGTTGCTGCGTCAAAAAGTAACGAAAGTAGCAGAGAAAATCGAAGAGTCTTACGAGAAGCAAGCATATCGTTTTTCTAAATATAATCCGTTCATACCTCCTAATCTTAAAGTAAATGTATTAACGTATGAAGAGCTTATCGCGTATGCAATTGAACAACATGGAAAAGAGACAATAAATGATATTCAATCTAATATTATAAAAAATAGAGAAGATAAAGATGATCGTGCAGTAACAATCGATTTAGTTGATAAATTAGCTATATTATGTAAAGAAAAAGCGCCGATGATTGTACTTTTCTTCGCTCCGCCGTACTATCCAGCTGTGAGTTCACGCAACAATCCTTTCATTAAAGAGGTAGTTGTAGAAATGGAAAAGTATGCCCAATACAATCATAGCATTACATTTGAAAATCAAAATTATTTTGGAGGAATTTCAGATTTAAGCTATGTGGGCTTACAGAACCCATTGGATTCAATGAGTTCTCTTGTAGACAATATGCCATTATGGGATAAAGGATATTCAATTCCACTTCAGGAATTAGAAGAGTTTGACGTTCCAGTATTAAATATGGGGCCGGTAGGAAAAGATGCACATCAATGGACAGAGCGTCTAGACGTAAATTACGCATTTGAAACGCTATTCGATATGTTACCGATATGTATTGAAAAATTACTTGTATCTAATAAAATTACACAGTCATAGTTAGGTGTGTATAAAAGTGAATGAATGGAAAACATAACATTCTTAGAGAAGGTATAGAAATAGAAACCAAAAAGAGGATTTGAATATAATTATTTTAATATAATAAAAACAAAACGGGCAAACTCAATCATTTATGAATTTGTCCGTTTATCTTTTGGCGAAAATAGGGGGATGTAAACTACATGTGTATATAGTCAAAAACAGTTTGTAATTAGTGTTTACTTTTTAGTTTGATTAGATAATTCAATAGACTTTTGCGTGCAACGTTGCATAGCTGAAATGATGGCTGTTCGCAAGCCTTTTTCTTCTAATGTTGCTACAGCCTCTATTGTCGTTCCGCCTGGGGAACAAACCATATCTTTCAATGCACCTGGATGTATTCCTGTTTCCAATACCATTTTTGCAGAACCTAACACAGCTTGAGCTGCGAATTTATATGCTTGATTTCTTGGCATACCATCTAGTACAGCAGCATCTGCCATCGCTTCTATAATCATATATACATATGCTGGCGAAGAACCACTTACAGATGTTACAACATCCATTAATTTTTCGCTTACGATCTCTGTTTGACCAAAACTATTGAAAATGTTTAGTACATCTTCTAAATCTTTTTCTGTAACCATTTCGTTAGGGCATAAAGCAGACATTCCTTCTCCAACAAGAGCAGGAGTATTAGGCATTACTCTCACAACCTTTAATTTTTTATCAAAGGCATCTTCAGTACTATTAATGCTTTTCCCTGCAGCGATTGTTACGACGATAACGTCGTTTTTGATCACTTCTTTTATTTCATTAATTACGGAGGAGTATAAGTCTGGTTTGATTGATAAAATTAAAATATCAGCATTTTTAGCTACTTCATTGTTGTCAGTAGTTGTAGTTATCCCGTATTTTTCACTAGCATTTTTTAAATTCATAGTGTTCAAATCTGAACACATGATTTTATTTGAAGATACTATATTATTGTTTATCATACCGCCAATTATAGCCATCCCCATATTTCCGCATCCGATGAATCCAATTTGTTTGTTCATAATAACTCGATCTTGCTCCTTTTATAATTAATTATATCGGCTTGATATTATTATCTTAGAATAAAAATAACATCCCTGTGCAATATAAAGAAACATTCTAAGAGAATATATTCCTTTTTGCAACACTAAAAGATAAAAATTAATTATATTCGACATTATGTAAATATATACACTATAATTTAAGGTTTTATGCTTATGAATATGAGTTAAACTTATATCAATTTTTATTTTCATTCAGTAGGGCGATAATTTCATACCAGTAACTTGCGGCTCTATTTATTTTTAAAAATACCTCTTGACACCGAATCGAACTATATCGCATAATATAAAAAAATCAGATCGAAAATCGTTGAAGGGAATTAGTACATATGTCTTCTTACGAAAGAGAGTGGAATTCACCGGCTGAAAGATTCCTCGTATAGAATGTATCGAACCTATCCCTGAGTCTTAAATGAAAGTTTAGGCGTTCGCCTGCGTTATAGGCGTCAAGTGGATATCTATGTATATCAATCAAGGTGGTACCGCGGAACAATGACCGTTTCGTCCTTATTATTTTATTAAGGGCGAAGCGGTCATTTTTATTTTGCTCTTTCATACTACAGGGCAGCATGGATGAGAATAAATATAGCTGCAAACTGAATGAATAGAAGTGTAATGTATAAAAACTTTGATTTTAGACTTGGGGGTTACAAAAGTGAAAAAACAACGAATTGTTGTAAAGATAGGGAGTAGTTCCTTGGCAGATAGTCATGGAGGCATTTCTAAAGAACAACTTTCAGATCACGTTGCCGCATTGGCACGACTGAAACAGGAAGGGCATGAAGTTTTGTTAATTACATCTGGAGCCGTCGCAGCAGGTTTTTCTGCTCTTGGGTATCCTAGCAGACCAGTGACAACTAAAGGGAAACAGGCTGCAGCAGCTGTCGGACAAAGTTTATTAATGCAGGCGTACACAGAGGAGTTCCGTAAATATGATATTGTTACTGCACAACTTTTATTAACGAGAAGTGATTTTTCTAGAAAAGAACAATACAGTAATGCTTACGCTACTTTAGGAGAGCTACTAAACCGTTCCGCTCTTCCTATCATCAATGAAAATGATTCCATTTCTTTAGAGGAGCTGACGTTCGGTGATAATGATATGCTGTCAGCTTTAGTAAGCGGACTTGTGTCGGCAGATATACTTATGATTTTTACGGATGTGAACGGCTTATATGACAAAAATCCTCAAAAAAATACAGATGCGAAAAAATATTATTTTCTTCCTGAAGTTACGGAAGAAATCGCTTCTCTTGCTGGAGATGCTGGTTCAAAACTTGGAACTGGCGGTATGAAATCAAAAATCGATGCTGCAAAGACGGCGCTATCTCTTGGAGTGAGTGTATTTATCGGAACAGGACGTGGACAGGAAAAGTTTTTAGATGTTTTGAAGGGCAAAGGTGATGGAACGTATATCGGTAATGCTCCTCAAAAAGTAATTAAAATGAACAAGCAATGGATCGCCTTGCATTCGCTTGTTAGCGGTCAAATTGAAGTAGATGCCGGAGCAGCTACTGCTATCATTCAACATGGAAAGAGCCTTCTTCCTGCTGGTGTTACAAATGTGTCAGGATTTTTCCAAGTGGGTGAAGTCGTGGAAGTAATTACGCAACAAGGGCGCGTAATAGGAAAAGGACAATGCACATATAGCGCGGAGGAACTAAGGAATTTAAAAGGTATGCAAAGCCAAGATATTCAAGCAAGAGGCGAAAGGCATAATTATGAAGTCATCCATAGAGATCATTGGGTTTCATTTTAAGAAAAGAGAGCACGCAAATTTGAATGGGCAGGTAAGTTTTAGATACTCGTGTTAAATGGTTCTCAAATAATATACGGATTAACCTTTAAAAAGGAGGAAATAAAAATGAATGAAGTGTTGGCAAAGGGGAAAAAAGCGAAAGAGGTTGCTAGAGAACTTGTGCTTACATCTACAAATCAAAAAAATGAAGCACTTACCGCAATTGCTGATCAGTTGATAGTAGAAACAGCTTATATTGTAGAGGAAAACAAACGGGATATTGAAGAAGGTAAGGCAAAAGGATTTTCTGAGTCACTCCTTGATCGTCTTATGCTGAATGAACAACGTATCATTGATATGACTGAGGGAATTAAGCAGCTAATTGATTTACGTGATCCTGTTGGGGAATGTGTAAGTGCATGGGAAAGACCAAATGGACTATCTATTCAGGAGATGCGAGTACCACTTGGTGTTGTCGGGATGATTTACGAGGCAAGGCCGAATGTGACAGTAGATGCTGCTACAATTTGTTTGAAAACAGGAAATGCAGTCATATTGCGTGGTAGTTCTTCCGCTATCCATTCTAATAAAGCGATCGTTGCTGTAATTCACCGAGCGCTCAAACAAACGAGCTTGCCTCAAGAAAGTGTACAGCTCATAGAAGATACGACGCGAGATAGCGCGAAGCAGTTATTTACATTAAATGACTACTTGGATGTTCTTATCCCAAGAGGTGGCAAGCAATTAATCGATACTGTAGTAAGAGAAGCGTCTGTTCCAGTACTTGAAACAGGTGCGGGAAATTGTCATATTTTCATTGATGAAACAGCGGATAAACAAATGGCATTTAATATTATTATAAATGCAAAAACGCAGCGTCCATCTGTATGTAATGCAATTGAAACGATTATACTTCATGAAAAGTGGGCGCAGCAATTTGGTAGCGAACTGTTTTCTTTATTGAAGGAAAGAGGCGTGGAGCTACGTGGTGATAAGAAAGCATTGGCAATTGATTTTTCTATTGCATTCGCTTCAGAAGAGGATTGGGAAACTGAGTTTTTATCTCTCACGCTAGCAGTTAAAGTCGTTTCTACAGTAGAAGAAGCGATTCATCACATAAATACGTATGGATCCATGCATTCCGAAGCGATTATTACAGAGAACGAGGAAAACGTCAGCAAGTTTTTCACATCCGTTGATGCCGCAGCACTTTATCATAATGCATCGACTCGTTTTACGGATGGATCTGAATTCGGATTTGGCGCAGAAATTGGCATCAGTACGCAAAAGCTACACGTAAGGGGACCAATGGGACTTCCTGCATTAACTTCTACAAAATATGTGATTCGTGGGAATGGACAGATTCGGGGATAAAAATTATAAAAGAAAAAGTGAAATAATAACGAAAGACACCCAATTTCATTTAGGTGTCTTTCGTTATTATAAGTATTGATTTACCACACAAAAAGCCCCACGAGCATAGCGCTTAACAAGGAAACAGCCATTCCGCTAACAAGAAGCTTCCAAACATTTTTACCGATTATTGATGATTTTTCTCCGCCAAATAATGAATTGTAAGTTCCGTATATCATACCTACTGTACTAAAGTTAGCAAAAGAGGCTAGAAATGTAGTTGCAACAGCAATCGTATGCGGTTGTAAAGACTTTAAGTTTGATTTTAAATCCATCATGGCAACAAATTCATTCGTTGTGATTTTGATTCCCATTAATTCAGCTACATACATAGCATCTTTACCTGTTAAACCGAGTAAAAAAGCAAAGGGGCTAAAGATAATGGAGAAGATTTTTTGAATTGTTAAACCTGCTACAAAAAAGCTTAAAATACCATTTAAACATGCTGTTAAAGCTACATATCCAATTACCATAGCTAAAATAACGATTACCATATTCATTCCGACTAACATACTGTTTGAAATAGTAGAAAAGAAATCTTTTTTTTCATTTTTTGAAGGTTTATAAACAACATCTTCTTCTTTCGTAACTTCAATAGGGTTTAAAACATTAGCTAAAATTAATGCGTTAATACAGTTTAAAGGAATAGCGCTGAAAATATATGTTGCTGGAACCATTGATAGATAAGCACCAAGAATGGATCCGCTGACACTACTCATACTCATAATTCCAAAAGTCAACAAACGATTTTCTTTTAAAACAGATAATTGATCACGAACAACCGCAAGTGCTTCCGTATTTCCTAAAAACATCATTTGAATGGAAAAGAAACTTTCTAACTTTGGTAAACGAGAAATCTTAGAAATAAGTGCACCAACTTTATCAATGATCCAAGTTAAGACTCCAAAGTAGGAAAGGATATCAAAAAAAGTGATAACAAAAATGATAGGAAGTAAGGCGCTAAAGAAGAAATCAACTGTTTGATTTTCCATAGCTGAAGGAAATGCAAAACGAATACCTTCATTCGCGCACGATAGTAGCCAACTGAAAAATGACGCAATTTTATTAATAATAATACTGCCCAATTTGGTGCCTAACATAAACCACGTAATAAAAAGCTCCAATATGATTAGAATAACGATTGGTCTCCATTTTATTTTTCTTTTATTAGGCGAACAAAGGAAGACGATTAATATTACAACAAAAATCCCTAACATATTTAATATGAAATGCATGTCAACAACTCCTTGAGGCTTATTATTTGTATATAAAAAAGCCTCTATTCTTCCAAATTTGGATTATGATCAGGAGTTATGATGAATGTGAATTATGTTTAGCATTCATCTATTTCAATTAATGTACTAACAATTAATGTTTTCGCTTTATAAAGTATATGTATTAGGAATGTAAAGCAACAAATTAAATCTATTGACGGAACGAAGGATAACTAATAACTGCATCCATTTTTAAATTGTTTAGGCGAAATACCAGTATGTTTTTTAAATACCTTTGTAAAATGACTTTGGTCGTGAAAATTTAGTAATGTAGAAATTTCGGATATAGAATGTCTCGTATATGTCATTAACTTTTTTGACTCATCGACTTTCGCACGCTGAATATATTCATTTAAAGAAATTCCAACTTCTTTTTTGAAAAGGGAAGATAAATAACTAGGGTTTAATGTGACTATTTCTGCAAGGATATTTAGTGTAATATCACCATAAAGATGAGTGAATATATAATTTTGACATACGTTTATATGTTTTGAATGTTGCTGCATTGTACTATTTTTGACACGTTCTGCAAACTCAAGTAAAGCATTCTCTAAAAAAGGGGGAATTGCTTCATTTTTATGTATTTCTTCGAGTTTTTGTATAAATAAATCACTAATAGTATATGCGATTTCAGGGAAAACTCCGCCTTCAATAGCAGATCTAGTTGCAAGTGTAATAGCTGCAATGGCAGAATTCTTTTGGCTTCGCAGGTGACTTGTCTTTGATAACACCCCAAGTTCTCCTGATTCAGGTAATCTCCTTAGATTTTTAATTAACTCCTCCTTTTTCCCTTGCTTAATACATTCAAATATTTTCCTCTCGGCTAGTGGATCGATATGAGTTAATGTACTTTGTCGTTGCTCTGATATATGTACATCAGGCTGTTCAATTTCGAATTCCACCTTTTTTATTAGCATGTTTTTTTGCAGTATATCAGCTATGTCCAACTGTTTCTGATATAGCATGTAATAAAGCACTAAACTTACATTTAAAAAACTCATATTATTTAATACGGGTAGAGAACGATAATATCGAATCATTTCTTCTTTGTTTATTTTTAGTTGAAGATCATTAACAATGCCGTTAATTGATGTTTCTGATAGCCTGGAATAAAGGACTGGTCCAACAATTATATTCCCACTAATTTGGTCGTTCAAACGCAGATGAATTGCGAAAAAGTTTTCGAGAAAGGCGGTCTCTACTAGTGACGGAAAAGTATAGGAAGGCTGTTCCTTATATAGTTCATTCAGTATTGCCTCTTTGGAAGAATACATAGGGTTATGCAGAATATTGGACGAGATTTCAAATACTAAATCTCCTTTGTTAGTAAGAAAATAGATAGGTGTTTTATGTAGATCAAAGACTAGCTTACAAATATAATATAGATCTTCTCGTTTGGAGCAATTCATTATTTTAACCTCTATTCTTTAAAAAACGGCTAAAATTTTTACAAGTAGTCTAAAAAATATACCATAATATCTGAAAGATAATAACTATAATATCATTAAGAAAGCGTTTACTTATATGTTTTTTAGGAGGGCTATCATGAAAAGAGATATAAAGAAAATCATTTCTGAAATGACGCTAGAAGAAAAGGCAAGTCTATGTTCTGGATTAGACTTTTGGAATACAAAAGGGATTGAACGATTAGGGATTCCATCAATTATGGTAACTGATGGACCACATGGTCTAAGAAAACAGGCAGAGGGAGCAGATCACTTAGGGATTTATAACAGTATTCCATCGACTTGTTTCCCTTCAGCAGTAGGGTTAGCAAGTACATGGAATAAAGACTTAATACATGAAGTAGGAGTTGCATTAGGAGAAGAATGTCAGGCTGAACATGTAGGTGTTCTCCTTGGACCAGGTGCAAATATTAAACGTTCACCGCTATGCGGAAGAAATTTTGAATATTTTTCAGAGGACCCGTATTTATCATCGCAAATGGCTATAAATCATGTTAAAGGCGTCCAAAGTCAAGGCATTGGAACGTCATTAAAGCATTTCGCAGCTAATAATCAAGAGCATCGCAGAATGTCTGTAGATGCAATTGTTGATGAAAGAACTTTACGTGAAATTTACCTTGCAAGCTTTGAAGATGTTATTAAGGAAGCACAGCCTTGGACAGTAATGAGTGCTTACAATAAAGTAAATGGTGAATACGCTTCGGAAAATAACTATTTGTTACATGATATTTTAAAAGATGAATGGGGATTTGAAGGCTTTGTCGTATCTGATTGGGGCGCAGTAAATGAACGTGTTGCAAGTTTAGCGAACGGTTTAGAGTTAGAAATGCCTTCAAGCTTTGGAATTGGTGAGAAGAAAATTATTGATGCAATGCATTGTGGTGAGCTAAGTGTAGAAAAGCTTGATCAAGCAGTTGAGCGTCTTCTTTACATTATTTTTAAAGCTTATGATAATCAATTAGAAAACGCTACGTATAGTAAGGACACGCATCATCAGCTTGCAAGGGAAGTTGCAAGTGAAAGTATGGTTATGTTACAAAATGAAGATTCCATTCTTCCGCTAAAAAAAGAGGGGACGGTAGCGGTAATTGGAGAATTTACAAAGCAACCACGTTATCAAGGCGGCGGAAGCTCTCATATTAATCCAACAAAGCTTGAAAGTATTTTTGAAGAACTTGAAATGGTATCAGGTGAAAAAACGAACATTTTATTTGCACAAGGCTATGATCTTGCAAGCGATGACGTAGATGAAAACTTGATTAATGAAGCAAAAAAAATAGCTGAGAGCGCAGATACAGCTGTCCTTTTCGTTGGGCTTCCAGATCGTTATGAATCAGAAGGCTTTGATCGAAAATATTTACAAATGCCAGAAAATCACGTGCAATTAATTGAGGCTATTGCTGAAGTTCAAAGTAATATCGTTGTAGTTTTAAGTAATGGTGCGCCAATTGAAATGCCATGGATAGGTAAAGTAAAAGGAATACTTGAAGGCTATTTAGGTGGCCAAGCATTAGGCGGAGCAATTGCTGATTTATTATTTGGTGATGCGAATCCAAGTGGGAAGCTAGCAGAAACATTCCCGGAAGTTTTAAGCGATAATCCTTCTTACTTAAACTTCCCGGGTGAAGGTGATAAAGTAGAATATAAAGAAGGCGTGTTCGTTGGATACCGTTATTATGATGCAAAAAATATTGAACCATTGTTCCCATTTGGCTTTGGGTTAAGTTATACAAACTTTGAGTATAGTAAACTTTCAATAAGTAAAAACGAGATAAAGGATACGGATACTGTTTCTGTTCTTGTAAACGTGAAAAATGCTGGTAGTATAGCTGGGAAAGAAATTGTTCAGCTGTATATAAAAGATGTTGAAAGTAGTATGATTCGTCCTGAAAAAGAATTAAAAGGATTTGAAAAAGTAGAGTTGCAACCGGGAGAAGAAAAAACGGTTAGTTTTACTTTAAATAACAGGTCATTTGCTTATTATAATGTTGAATTGAAGGACTGGCATGTTGAAACAGGTGAATTCGAAATTTTAGTAGGAAAGTCTTCAAGAGAGATTGTTTTACAAGATAACATATTCGTTCAATCAACGACTATAATTAAAAAAACAGTGCATCGAAATACGTTACTAGGGGACATATTTGCGGACCGAATGTTAGCACCAATTGCAAAAGAGCTTATGGAAAAAGCATTAAAAGACAGCCCGTTTGCAAGTATGGCTGAAGGGGATAGTGATGCCTCTGAAATGATGGATGCTATGCTAAATTACATGCCGTTACGAGCGTTAGTAAACTTTAGTGCAGGCGCATTTACAGAAGAAATGTTAAGTGAAATAATTGAGCTATTGAACGATGCGCAAATGAATCAATAAGCGGCGCATGTGAAGAAGTTAGATGGGGGATTACGGTCTGGAAATACCCGATTGGTTTGGGCTAATATTTTATACTATTAATAAACATAGATTTACAAAAAAGCAAATGAGAGCTAGCATCTCATTTGCTTTTTTTGAATTTATTCAGCTAATGTAAAATCAAATAATTGTCCATTATCTACAGCAGGCCCATTTAGTTCTTTGTAATGTGGGACATTGATATAAAAAGGTCCTTCGGTAGATTCCCACTTATTATCTGTAGCAATAAAAGTAATTTTATAAAACCTAACGTTTTCACTTCTTTCGGTTCGTATCTAGACTATGTCTGTTACGATGCTCTTTTTCTTATTACTTTATCTTGGGTAATGGTAGTAATTACGGGAGAGAAATTGATGTAACAGTTAACTGCGTTCAATTGTTTTGTGGCATGTTAAACTTAAGCAATTTTAATCATTATTTATAAATAAGAACGATGAGTTGGCCATGAACCTTGGAGTTTCCGAAGTTGTATAATTTGTCCTGTATGATAAGCATCGTGCAAAAGGATATTCATATATTGTTGCCAAACAGGTAGAGAAGGAATCGGTTGATCCAGCTCTGCTTCTTGAAGAGATGTTAATGAAGATTGTAAGGCATCATGTACTTGAAGCGTTCGCTTTACTGTTTGTTGCCAAGTATACTTTTTTAATTCTTTTTTAATAAACATCTTTTGTATTCTTAACTTTAGTAATTGCAAAAATAAACATACGCTTTCTACATTATTTTTCTCCATGTAATACATTCTCCTTTCTCTTCAATATGCCTGCCTTATAGTAGAACAAGAATATGAACTGCAACGTATAAAAGAGCTAAAAAAGGAACCTCCATTATTAATAAGGTATTTAACAATCGGCGTTTTAATGGAGTATGGATTAAAAAGATTATAATAGTCTTTAGTTTTCAGTAATTGTAATATAATTCTAAAAATATAGAAGGTATTATTCGATAGTTATAGAATTCAATATATAGCAAATAAGGAGGGGATCAAATGGAAGTCTTTCATGTAACGAGTAGAAAGAGGGAAACGTACCATATTCAAATGAAGTATTCGATACTTTTCGAATGTGCACTTGGTATTGCGGCAATTACTCATAAAAGGTTAATAGACACACTTGAAAAATCCCAAAGCGAATGGGAAGAAATTAGACAATCATTAACAGAAGAAATGAGGGAGCACTTACAGTTTGTAGAAGAGCATAATACGTGGAAAGCGCTGCTTCAGTTGTTGTATGAAGGAGATTTTCAAAATCTATCACAGTTTATTGCGAATATCGATTCGCTTTCAGAAGAAGATTTAAAGTATATATGTTTACCCTTTGTAGGAGAGAAGTATGAAGAAAAAAGACGTTTAGCAGGAAATGGAGACGTAACTGCAATACAAAAATTAAAGGAACTGACACAGGATCATCAGTTTTTCTCTACGTATATTAGCTTTATATGTAATAGTGATATACAAGAACTAAAGGACCATTTAATCGCCGTTATGACAGGATGGTATGAGAGCGTTATTAAAAAAGAGGAAGAGCAATTACTTTCTATATTAGAGCGAGACTATGAAGCAAAGAATGAAATGAATAAAAAGATGAAACCGGAAGAGTTTGTCGAGTGGGCGACTGGCGGCGTTAACTATATGCCAGAGCCAAGTGTTCATTACGTACTTCTTATCCCACAACTGACGTACAGGCCGTGGAATATAGAAGCTGATATTGAAGATACGAAAGTGTTTCATTATCCTGTCGCAAATGAAAGTATACATCCAGAAGATCCGTATGAGCCGAATTATTTTTTAGTTCAAAAACATAAAGCACTTGGGGATGAAGCGAGATTACGAATTGTAAAAATGTTGTTTGAAAAAGAACGTACATTGCAGGAAATTACGGAAAGACTGCAACTTGGTAAATCGACAGTGCATCATCATTTAAAATTATTACGTTCGGCTAAGTTAGTTGATATACATGACGGAAAATATGTATTGAGAAAAAAAGCAGTGCAGTCGTTAGCGAAAGAATTAGATGTATTTTTAAATAGATAATATACAACGAGAATGTACATAAAGGGAGGAATTAAATAGAAAAGTTGGTGAGCTATAGTGAAGAGTGTATTGAAAAATCGTTCATTCTTTTTTATGTGGATTGGTAGCGCAATTTCGGAATTAGGCGGAGCTTTCGGGACGTTGTGTAATTCAATTCTTGTTTATGAGTTAACGGGATCAAAAACAGCATTAAGTAGTATGTGGTTATTATATTTTATCCCATCTCTCATACTGCAACTAATAAGCGGACCATTTATTGATAAATGGAGCCGAAAGTGGATTATGATTTTTTCGCAATGGATGCGGGCATCTGTTTTCTTACTACCTTTAGTCATGGTAGTTACTAGTAATATAGAAGTTTGGCACGTGTATGTCGTTCAAATTATAATTGGGCTCATTACACCGCTTTATACACCTGCAAGTCAAGCAATTACACCGAACATTGTAAGTAAAGAGAATCTTCAAGAGGCAAATGCGTATATTGATGGGATGACTCGTCTTATGATGTTTCTTGCGCCAGTATTAGGTGGCATCGTTATTAAATTCATTGGAATCAAATTAACTATATTGCTCGTATGTATGTGTCTATTTATAAGTGGGGGATTGTTACTTTTCATAAAGGAGGAAAGGGTAAAACAAGAACTGAGAAAAACGTGGCTAGAACAGTTTCTTCACGGTTTTACATACTTTTTCACAAAACCAATCATCGTTTGGCTCGGTATATTTCTTACTTTCGTACAATTTGGAGTAGGGGTAACGATGGTCACAAACCTTCCTTATATAAAAGACGAGCTGTCAGCGGGATATGCGGAGTACGGTTACTTTTTGGCAGGATTTCCGCTTGGCTATGTAGTTGGATCTATACTAGTCGGAAAAGTAACATATAAAAGCCGGCGTATACTTATGCTTGGTGGATTGTTTATAGGAGGGCTCACATACATTTCGCTAGGGTTCAATCATAGTATAATAATTGCGGTAATAACTGAAGTGATTGCAGGTGTTTGCATCGCATTTTTCAATGTTCATAACACGACAATATGCCAACAAACTGTCCCGAACAATATGATAGGAAAAGTATTTTCAGTTCGACTATTTTTCATACGATCCGCTATGCCGTTAGGTGTGTTAGTAGGAGGCATACTAAGTGAAATGTGGGGAGTTAGAGCACTATACTTTATCATCGGTGCGATTATATGTGTCACTTCTTTAATAGGAATATTACTCCCATATTTTAAATTTTTAGATGAGGCAGTTGAAGAGAAAACAGCATAATTCAAAAGATTTAAAACTTTATAATTGAAAATAATTATCATAATCAACTATAATAGAAGAATACTAGTATTCGAATTACAAAGAGGGAGTGGGATATATGTTTATCGAAACGAAAACATTTACTGTAAAAGAAGGTACATCAAATATAGTTGTAGAACGTTTCACTGGAGAAGGTATAATTGAAAAATTTGAAGGCTTCATTGACTTAAGTGTTCTTGTGAAAAAAGTAAGACGCGGCGATGAAGAAGTTGTCGTTATGATTCGCTGGGAATCTGAAGAGGCATGGAAAAACTGGGAAACGAGTGAAGAACATTTAGCTGGACATAGAGCGGGCCGTGGTAAACCAAAACCAGATCATATCATTAACGTTGAACACGGTGTTTATTATGTGAAATCATCGAAAGCGGCTTATCAGCAGTCGTAAAATATAAGCAGAGGATACATGTTGTAGAAATTAACTTGTATCCTCTTTTTTAGTACTGGAGGGATGTAAGTGATAGAAAACCTTTCATTTATTACATATGAAAAACATAAAGAAATAGTGGAAATAATTTTAAACGAATGTTTATCTATAGAAAAAGTAACCGGATTTATGCTCATCGGTTCTGTCGCAAGAGGTGATGCATATCCTGATTCGGATTTAGACTTATATATTCTTTTAGAAGACGGACAAAAGAAGCGATTTTATTCTGAAATGAGAGAAGATATTTTAGTTGAATATAAGTATGCTGATTTTAATCAAATACAAGTAAACTTTAAAAATAATCAGATGGAACTATATTCATTTTTAGAAGGGAAAATTTTGTTTGATAAAAGCGGTGAATTGAAAGAATTAAAGGCAATAGCAAAACAAAAATTTGAAAACTATCGAGTTGCTAGTGATAAAGTAAAGGGCATTTCTCATTGGTTACATAGTTCGCTAATTAAAATTAAGACTGCTCTGAAAGCAAAAGATGAGTTAAAAGCATCATATATAGTTCAAACATCAACTTGGACATTGTTAGAGGGAATATGGGCTATTAATAACAAGCCAGTACCTTCAGCTGGATCTGTTTTGAAGTATATTGAAACATTATCCAAAGTACCAACTCACTTTGAAGATTTTATAAATAAACTGTTTTTAGGTGACACGACAGAGCGAATCTCTTCAGCAGTTTTCTTAATTGAGTGGAGTTTAATTCATTTGGAGAATAAACAATAGAATACGATTGTTAAATTTTATTGGTAAATAGATATTCCGTTTCGAATCGTTCGTATAATTTCATTCACTGTATCTTAAAAGTTGCATTGAAAAAACGTTCTAGACGATAGAAAAAAGTATTAAACTATTAAAAAATGAACACTTGAATACAACCTTAAACATTCGGGTGTTATTAATATGGGTCAAAATACTTCTGTATAGCCCCTGTTTAAAAGGAGATGAGTGAATGAAGTTGAATCATTTGAATTTATGTGTTGATGATTTATTAGAAGCGAGACATTTCTTTGAAACTTTTTTTGATTTTCAATTTTTGGAGCAAAAAGGAAAGGCACTTGTAGTGATGAGCGATGAGAGTGGATTTATACTTGTATTAAGTGATCCAAAAGCATTCAAGGGGAATAAGGACGTTACGTATCCAGAAGCTTTTCATATTGGTTTTTTAGTGGAAACTACAAATGAAGTTGATAAATCATATAATCGTTTAGTAGCTGGGGGCATTGAAATAGACAAGGCACCTTATGTGATGAGAGGTAGTAGTTATGGTTTTTATTTTACAATGTTTAATGGATTGTTAATTGAAGTATCGTGCCTTGACTATAAAGATGGTAAGAAAGTTCGATAGCAATAAGAGAAATTGTTTTGAAGATGTGAATATAGCCCCTTATCCAGTTTGGAAAGGGGCTTGAGCATTTTATTTGTATGATAAGTGAACATCAAAATGTTTATAAACTAGAGGGTATTCCTCTTAAACTAAATATTATAGATTTGAAATAAAGTTTCATAACAAGGTCTATTTTGCAAAGGAATTGCTTATGCATAAAATACCAATAATGTATACTGATACTAGAAAATTTAGAGAATTAAGCAGGTTTCCCATATGGTGCAGTACGAAACCATTATAAGTAGTACAGTGAAATAAATAGGAGGTTTTCATTATGACAGCTTCATTTAAAGCTATGGCGTTCCAGTTGAAAACGGAACGACTTGACCTGAATATGTGGGAGGAATCCGATGCAGTCTGGCTTAGAGAACTAATTGGTGAACGTGGAGTGGAAATGCCAACCGTTGAATCTGTTCGTAACGATCTTATTGAGAAGCGCAAGAAAGCAACCGAAAATGGCATATCCCTTCTCACGATTCGTAGACGAGACGAAGGCGATTTCATCGGATACTGTGGCTTAATTATCGGTCGTTCCACGCTTGAAGAGCCGGAGATTGCATATGAGTTGTTCCGCAGTGCTCATCGCATGGGTTATGCGACAGAGGCGGCATCAGCAGTACTGGAGGCTGCGATTGCTACGGGTCGCAAAAGACTTTGGTCAACTGTAGGTGCTTGGAATACGGCGTCCTTCCGGGTATTAGAAAAGATAGGATTTAAGCGGCATCACAGTACGTTTGGTGAACGAGGTGAGATTGTTTGGAACGTACGCGATCTGTAGAAATCGGATTAGATTCGGAACAATTAAAAATGTAAAAGAAAGCCCATATGTTAGATATGGGCTTTTCCTAATAGTAAATATTGATTTTGTATATATTTAAGTGTAATAGTCTATCTTTTATCTTAGTTTTTTACATCATCATATAATTCCAGCGCCTCTTTCACATTCAATCCGTTCTTCACAATACCATGAATCGCTTGAATCATCGCAGCGGGGTGTTCGGATTGCCATATGTTTCGGCCCATGTCTACTCCAATTGCACCTTCTTGCAGTGCATTGTACGTAATGTTTAATGCGTCTTCGATTGAATCTAGTTTCGGTCCACCGGCGATGACGACTGGGGCAGGGCATGTGCTCGTTATTTTTTCGAATCCTTCACAGTAGTACGTTTTAATAATGTCAGCACCCATTTCAACACATACGCGGGAAGCGAGTGCGAGGAAGCGTGCCTCTCGTTTTTGTAGTTCTTTTGCGACCGCGGTAATGCCGAGAACTGGTAATCCGTAATCATGAGCTTCTGAAACTACGTTTGCGAGATTTGAAACCGTTTGTGTTTCATAGTCTGATCCAACAAAGACAGAAACGCCGACGCCAATTGCGTTTTGTTTTACTGCTTCTTTCACAGGTGTAACAATAGTTTCGTTCGCTAAATCTTTACCGACGACAGTAGCTCCGCCAGATACACGCATAACCATCGGTGTGCTGCAGTTTTCAGGAATACAAGAGCTAAGTACACCTCGCGTTAAAAAAAGGGAATCTGTATAAGGAAGTAAGTTTTTAACTGTTTCTAATGGTTGTTCTAGTCCGTGAATCGGTCCTAAAAAATAGCCATGGTCGATCGCTAACATAACCGCTCTTCCATCAGGTAAAATTGTATTTAATCGATTTTTAAATCCCCAAGTCATTCGAAATCACTCCTTCGTTAATGTTGGATTTTCCGTTTGTACAGTATCTTTATTTGGTAAATGTGGTGACTTTATAAAAACAGCTTTAAAAGGTTTGTCAGAATGGTTAATAAGATAATGAGATTCATGAGGACGAACTTGTAAGACATCACCTTGTTTAATTGGAACTCTTTCATTATTTACATAGAAGTCTATTTCTCCTTCTAATGCATAAAAGACTTCCTCGCATGTTGTATGGTAATGATTTTGAAACTCTTGCCCAGGCTGAATGACAACAAGGCCAAGATCAATATTTGGACCTTGTATTAAATATTTCGGCCCGTTATCACCGAAGCGATAGGAGAAATCATTTTCATTCGCTTTTCGCATACATTTCACTCCTTTATGTAATGTGTTACAGTGCACCTGGTGCGATCCACATATGTGATGTAAGTCCTATATCAGCTAAAGTGAGCTGACTGTCATACACAGTTTTCCAAGTTTCATAGAACGCCTTATATAGTTCGTGATTTTCAGTAACTGGTTCGAATGTGTTTTCCCACTGTACAAACTGTTCGGCAGTCTCTCCTATAGATGAATATATGCCAACACCAACACCAGCAGCAATCGCAGTTCCTAAAGCAGCTGCTTCTTTCACAACAGGTACTTTAACAGGAATTCCGAGTACGTCTGAAAGAATTTGTGGCCAAAGTTTTCCTTTAGCGGCGCCGCCAGCAAAAATAACTTCAGAAGGGAACGTACCAGTTAGATTTTCTATTAATTTTAAGTTACCAAGTGTAACGAAGGCGGCATTTTCTTCGATAGCGCGGAACATTTCTTTTTTTCCACATTTGTCAGCATCTAAGCTTAAATTTAAAAAAGAAGGTGCGGCATGACGCCAAGAAATGTAGTTCATGACGTTTGAAAAAGTAGGGATAATGCCATGTGAACCGACCGGTACGTCTTTCGCTTGTTCTTCTAACAATTCATAAGCATCTACACCGAGTTTTTCTGCAAGTTTCTTTTCTTCTTGGCAAAAGGCATCTCGAAACCAGCGCATAACGAGACCTGGGAAAAAGGCAATCGTTTCATATTGCCATAGGTTTGGAACGACGTGGCAATTTACGCGAATCGCAGCATGCGGATCTGTTATTGGTTTAGTAATATTCACTTCTTGTTGCCAAAAGCTGCCCCCGCATATTAATGTTTGATTAGGCTTCACGACTCCAGTTCCGAGTGATGCCATTTGAGCATCTCCGCCCCCGGCGACTACAGGAATTCCTTCGCGTAAACCAGTTAATGCTGCACACTCTTTTGTAACATTACCAATCACGGTGCCAGCTTCATTTACTTTTGGTGAAAACGGTAAAGTTATCCCGCACTCTTTAGCGACATCGTTATCCCAAGTTCTATTGTGTAAATCAAAAATTCCGGATGTACAACCGTTTGAAGGGTCGATTTGCAGTACGCCGCTTAATTTATATAAAATCCAATCATTTAACATCGTAAAAGAATGAATATTGCTATAGACTTCAGGTTCATGTTTTTTAATCCAAAGTAGGCGAGGTAAAGCACCTAATGAAAAAGTTTGACCAGACTTTGTATATAAATCTTTTTCAAGATGTGACCGAATTTCTTTTAGTTCACTAACTTCAGCGGATGCGCGCCCATCAACATTTGCACAAGCCCATATTTCTTGCCCATCTTTATCATATAAAACAAAACCTTCTCGCATACTAGTAGCGCTAATAGCTTGAATAGAAGAAGGAGAGGTATTACTTTTTTGTAGAACTTCTTTCGTGCACTGTTGTACTAGCTCCCAGTTTTCAATTACATCAAAATTCATAGAGCCTGGGTAAAGAGGGTCGGTTTTATGAACCCATTCTTTTTGACTGACCGCAATTTGATTACCGAGTAAATCAAAAAGTACAGCTCGAATACTTCCCGTACCAGCATCAAAAGCTAATAAAGTAGACATTAACAATCACCATCCTTTCGTAATAAGGAGAGGGCTGTTTCCTCATCTGTAATTAATGTATGAATGAACTTTCCTTTTAAGGCACCATAAATTGCATCTATCTTTTCTGTACCTCCAGCAACACCAATGACATGTTTCATATTGCGAAGAATAGAGAGCGGCGTACCAATAAGACGATTGTGATGTGGAAGCTCCAATAAATCGCCATTCGTATTATAAAACTGTCCTAAAATATCGCCAGTACCGTTTTGGCTACGAATATATGTCATTTCACGTAGTGTTAATTTTTCTTCTCTCACAATGGTAGCATCTTGAGATAACCCTCCAATACCGACAACTGCCGTTTGTGCAAGTGAAGCGACATGAAGCATATCTTTCACACTCGGTTCTGATAAAATACTTTTTGCCATTTCAGTAGTAGATGCAAGAAAAGGAGTGGGGATAATATGAAGATCACCTTGCATGTAATGTAAATAATTTTGTTTTCTTGGGAGGTAGTGGTTGACTCCGCCTGTTAGCGTTACGATTGAAAGATTAATAGAACTTTCAAAATGAATGTTTTCTAGCATTTTGCTAATCGTTTCTCCCCAGCCAATACCGAGTAAATCGCCTTGCTGGAGCTGAGTCTCTAAATATTGTGCAGCAGCTTTTCCGAGAGAAGTGGCATAATTGTCTATTGGAGTAGGGATAATGAAAGCATCTTTTAGGTTGAATTTTTTCATTAGGTCACGCTCAATGCTCAAACAGTGTAAACCAGTCCCTTTTACGTGAAAAGTAACGATTCCTTCACTGCGCGCCTTATCTAATAACCGAACCACTTTATTTCTTGAAATGTGAAGAAGTGAAGCGATTTCTTGTTGTGTTAATTGATCTTTATAATAGTACCAAGCGACTTTTGTTAACAAATTTTCTTCAAAGTTCAGCTGTGGCATACTCTTCATCCCTTTCAACAATTGACCAATGCTTAAACATATGTGCCACATATTTTGTTTATTCCAGTTGAAACGATGAAACGTCTGGTGAAAAAAGTGTTCTAGATATGAAAAAAGGAATATACAATGCTACAAAACAAGTAGAACAAATAATCATTTTCTCAAAAAATGTTCTGCATAAAGTGAAACTGTAATTAGTGGGGGTTTTATTCATTCCACTGATTTTCAGCCCGCACCAATCGGGCATGAACGGGTAGTAAATAGCGGGATAAAGGCAGGTGACATCATGTGGAGAACATACCCTTATTACAAGTAAAGAAAATGAGTAAGGCGTTTTCAAATCAACTTGTGCTAAAAGAAGTGAACTTACAAGTAGAGCGTGGAGATATATACGCTTTAGTTGGGGGAAATGGTGCTGGAAAATCAACATTAATGAAAATATTAACGGGGTTATATTCGTATGATAGTGGAGAAATGTATGTAAAAGGAAAGAGGCAACAATTTTCAAATCCGTCAGAAGCACATCGAGAACGTATGTATTTAATACCACAAGAACCACTCATTTTTCCGCATATGACTATTGAAGAAAATATATGTATTGGGCTAAACAGAAAGAAAAAGGAACTGAAAGTAAAGATTCAGCAATTAATGGACAGTTTAGGTTGGGATATTGCCCTTTATGAGCTAGGAGCATCGTTATCCATTGCGCAGCAACAATTAGTAGAAATCGTTAGGGGATTAATACGAGAAGCCGAGATTCTTATTTTAGATGAGCCAACATCGACATTAACAACTCACGAAATGAAGAGTCTTTTTGTGTTGATGAAAAGTTTACAAGAAAAAGGAATTGGGATGATATACATTACGCATCGTTTTCCAGAAATCTTTGAAATTGCTAATAAAGTAGCGATATTACGTGATGGAATGATTATAAGCCAAGGGGATGTATGTGACTATACTTATGACATGCTGATGGAGGGACTATTGCCAAAAGGATATAAACAGGAAGAAAAAAGAGAAGTAGTTCAAGAGATAGAAAGGACGAAAAAAATATTAGAAGTAACGAATGTAACTGGCCACGCATTTTCAAATACATCATTCGCTGTACACGCTGGAGAAATTGTAGGTATTGCTGGCATCGTTGGATCAGGTAGAACTGAATTAGCAGAAGCGATATTTGGATTGAAATCTATAAAAACAGGGACTATTTTATTAGAAGGAAAATCTATTGATACATTTTCTTTGCATAAAAGGCTAGGCGAAGGACTCGTTTATGTGCCAGAGGATAGAGCGAGGAATGGGATTTTCTCAATCGCATCTGTTACAGAAAATATTACAGCAGCATGTTTACAGCAAAATAATCGTTTTTTTATTAGCCGAGAAAAAGAAAGCGCTTTAGCGAAGTCGTATATAGACCAGTTTCGAATTGTTGTGCCAAACATGAATGAAGAACTGGCATCTTTATCAGGAGGTAATCAGCAAAAAGTCGTGCTTGCGAAATATTTAGCATGTAACCCAAAAATTATTATTCTCGATGAACCGACGCGCGGAATTGATGCAAAAGCAAGACTTGAAGTGTATGAGGCGATAGAAAAAATGAAAGGGGAAGGACTCGCCATATTAATGATTTCTTCAGATATTGAGGAAATTGTCCAATTTTCTAACCGTGTATATGTAATGCGAAATGGTCAATTTGTTTCTCATTTAGAGAAAGAACAAATGAGTGTAGGTGAAGTTACACGTCTTGCATATGGGGGTGTAACGGAATGAAACGCATGTATAAAATGCACGAAACGTCTATCATACTGTTACTACTTATGTATATAGCCATTGTCGGAATGATAAATCCTAGTTTTGTTCAGTTTAACTCGTTATCTTTAATGATGAAATCAAGCGTTATTTTAGTCGTTCTAGCAATTGGCCAATCTTTCGTCTTATTTACGAAAAATATAGACGTATCAGTTGGCTCGATTATGGGATTAAGCGCAGCGGTTTGCGGAATGTTGTTAACGAACGGGTATAGTGCATTCTTTTCAATTATTGCTACTATGATACTTGGCACTATTATCGGTTTCTTAAACGGGATTGGCGTTGCGAAGTTTCGGGTACCAGCCATTATTATGACATTAGGCATGCTAGGAATTATTAGAGGTGCAATGTTAATCTTCACAGGCGGGAAGTGGATTGAAGATATTCCAAACGATTTTAAGCAGCTGTCATCTATTGTCATACTTGGTCTACCGATAACTGTATGGATTGTTCTTATTATTTTACTACTACTCTATTTCTTTTTAATGAAAGTGCCGTACGGAAGATACTTTTATGCGGTAGGTGATAATGAAAATGGTGCAAGACTCATTGGGATACCTGTTAATAAAGTGAAGATAAATGCGTTTATTATATCGAGCTTAAGTGCGGCACTTGCTGGTTGCATTTTTGTTATGAATATCGGGTTCGTTCCAAATCAAACAGGTACAGGAATAGAACTACAGGTTATCGCAGCTGCTGTGCTAGGAGGAATTCATTTAAAAGGGGGAACAGGTTCTATATTTGGGGCCGCATTAGGTGCATTATTTTTAGAAGCAATAAGCAGTTCACTCGTCTTTTTAAAAATACCAGCATTTTGGAATAATGCTATTTCAGGATTTTTACTATTACTTATTATTATATTAGATAGTGTAATGAAAAAGTGGAGAGCAGAAAGGAGGATGAATATATGAAGCATGTTTACAGATGGGAAGGTGTTCTAATCGTATTCCTTCTTATAGAATTCATTCTCTTTAGTTTTCTAAATAGTGATTTCTTCAACGTTAGTAATCTCCTTTTTAGTACAAATGATTTCCTATTTATCGCAATCGCGGCGATACCAATGACTTTCGTTATTGTAACAGGTGGAATTGATGTATCGGTCGGCTCAATAATGGGGCTCACTTCGATTTTGATTGGTGTACTTTGGATGAGCGGAATACCTATTTTGTTTGCTGTCATAATCGCCCTAATAATAAGTTGCTTAGCGGGCGCTTTAAACGGAATCATTATAAAAATGACAGGTGTAGAACCACTTGTCGTTACACTCGGAACGATGTTTTTATACGGAGGAATTGCACTCGTCATTTCAGGAGGTGCGGGCGCTTCTGGATACGAAGGAATAAGTGGTTTACCTGATGCGTATGTGCAACTGGCAAATGGTAGTTTAGTAGGAATACCTAATCTATTATGGATCCTAATCGTATTAACTGTTTTATGCACTGTATTGTTTCATCGTACCATATATGGGCGCCACGTAAAATTAACAGGCGCAAACGAAAATGCAGCGAAATACACCGGAATCAAAACGGAGAAAGTAGTCATCATCGCTTATATAATTTCTGGGTTAGGAGGTGGATTAGGGGGAGCTTTCTTAACTGCATATTTTGGTTCCGCACGTGCTGATATGGGAAGTGAAACGATTTTACCGATCATTACAGCAGTCGTATTAGGCGGGACACTTATTACAGGGGGAAAAGGAAGTATTATCGGTACTGTACTAGCGAGTGTATTTATAGGACTAATGCAGTATGGCTTGCAAATGACAGGCTTAACTAATGAACAATCCAATGTAGTGATTGGTATTATCCTTATTCTTTCAGTTATTATGAGACATTTCAAAGTACATCCATTCTTAGCGGGAAAAAGAAGGAATTTGCATAAGGGGGAAATGTCATGAAGAGAAAACTGGGGATTGTTATTATTGTATGTATTTGTTTAATCGGTTTAATTGCTTGCTCTAGTCAAACAGCAGATAAGAAAAAGGCTGATGATGTAAAATTTGCATTCATCCCGAAATTAACTGGAGTTGGTTTCTTCACATCAGGTGGTGAAGGCGCGAAAGAGATGGGGGATAAGCTAGGTGTACAAGTAAAATATGATGGACCGTCTGAAGCGAGTGTATCAGGACAAGTGAAATATATAAATAATTTTATTAACCAAAACTATGATGCATTAATGGTTTCTTCTACGTCGGTGGACGGCCTATCACAATCACTGCAACGTGCTAAGAAAAAAGGGATGACAGTGTTAACGTGGGATTCTGATGTGAATCCGAAAGATCGTTCTTTTTATATAAGTCAAGGAACACCAGATCAACTTGCTAATGTATTGATTGAAATGACTTCAAAGCAAATTGGAGATAAAGGAAAAGTAGCATTCTTTTATTCAAGTCCAACTGTAACGGATCAAAACCAATGGGTAACGAAGGCGAAAGAAATAATTAAAAAGAAATATCCGAACTGGGAAATTGTAACGACTCAGTATGGTGAAAATAATGCGCAAAAGTCTTTGTCAGTAGGGGAGAACATATTAAAAACGTATCCTGATATAAACGCAGTCATTTGTCCAGATGCAACAGCACTTCCAGCAATGGCACAAGCAGCAGAAAATTTAAAAATGGATAAAAAAGTAGTTGTAACTGGATTTTCTACGCCGAACGTTATGCGTGATTATGTAAAACGAGGAACAGTACAACAATTTGGATTATGGGATGTAAAACAGCAAGGGGCTCTCGCAACATATGTAGCAAATGAAATTGTTGTAAAAGGGAAGAAGTTAAAAGTAGGGGATAGCTTCGAAGTAAAAGGTATCGGAAAAGTGAAAGTAGAGCCTAACTCCATACAAGGATATGACTATGAGGCAGAAGGAAACGGAATTATCGTATTACCAGAGCGAGTTGTCTTTACGAAAGATAATATTGATAAGTATAATTTTTAAAGAAGAAAAAACGTCCGAATATATCGGACGTTTTTATTATGTCATTTTGTGAATGTATTCATTAATTATGAACAGTTTCTTTTTCGTTTAATCCAAGTGTACGTCCAGTTGAAGTGTGTAAATCTTGGAATAGTCTTGGATTTTCAGTAAGAGAAATGCCATAAGAAGGAATCATTTCTTTTATTTTTTCTTCCCATCCTAATATACGATCAGGGAAACATTTTTCTAATACTTCAAGCATGACGTGAACGGCAGTAGAAGCACCTGGTGAAGCACCTAGTAATGCAGCGATTGATCCGTCAGCTGCACTTACAACTTCTGTACCGAATTGAAGTGTGCCTTTACCGCCAGCATCAGTATCTTTAATTACTTGTACACGTTGCCCAGCAACTACAATATCCCAATCTTCACTTTTTGCGTTCGGAATGAATTCGCGTAATTCTTCCATACGTTTTTCATGTGATAACATAACTTGTTGAATTAAGTATTTTGTTAGTCCCATTTCTTTTACACCAGCAGCTAACATCGTTAAGACGTTATTCGGTTTTACAGAACCGATTAAGTCAAGATTTGAACCAGTTTTTAAGAATTTAGGTGAGAACCCTGCGAACGGTCCGAACAGTAAAGCTTTTTTATTATCTATATATCTCGTATCTAGATGAGGTACAGACATTGGTGGAGCACCAACTTTAGCTTTACCGTATACTTTTGCATGATGTTGCTCAATTACTTTTTGATTTTTACATACCATAAATAGTCCACTTACTGGGAATCCACCGATATGTTTTGATTCAGGAATACCTGTCTTTTGTAGTAGAGGTAGGCTACCGCCACCGCCACCGATAAAGACAAATTTTGCAGTATGATGCTCAATTTTACCACTATTCATATCGTGTACTTTTACTTCCCACAAACCATTTTTCGTGCGTTTAATATTTTCGACACTATGTTTGTAGTTTAGCTCGACATTTTTCGTTTGTAAGTAATCAAACAACATACGTGTTAATGCACCGAAGTTAACATCTGTTCCAGAGTCAATCTTCGTTGCAGCCATCGGTTCATTAGATGTACGACCTTCCATAATGAGAGGAAGCCATTTTTTTAATGTTTCAGGAGCATCAGAAAACTCCATTCCTTGAAACAGTGGATTTTTTGAAAGCGCTTCAAAACGATTTTTTAGAAACTCTACATTTTTTTCCCCTTCTACTAAACTCATATGAGGAAGTGGCATAATAAAATCTTGTGGATTACGAATTAATTTGCTTTTTACAAGATATGCCCAAAATTGTCTTGAAAGCTGGAATTGCTCATTCACTTTTACAGCCTTACTAATATCTATAGATCCGTCAGATTTTTCGGAAGTATAGTTCAGTTCGCATAGCGCAGAATGCCCTGTACCTGCATTATTCCATTCGTTAGAGCTTTCTTCCCCGGCACTTGCGAGTTTTTCAAAAACTTTAATTTCCCATTCAGGTGCTAATTCTTTTAGTAATGAGCCTAACGTTGCACTCATAATTCCTGCACCAATTAAGATAACGTCTGTTTTTTGCTGCATGTTGCTCATGATAATCTCTCCATCCCCTATATTGGCAAAAAAGAGTAGGTGTTTTCTATGTCTAAGCCGTAAAAGAGAAACACCGCCTAGGCCCCACCTAGGTGTATACCTTTTTTGTCTCAATTATATAACCATCTCATACTCTATTATAATAATTAATAGACTAAAATATCTAGTGTTATCTGATAATTTTAAACTATTTAACGTTTTATTTGCCAAAATTCTTATTTAACAAGCATTTTTCAGTTAATGAATAGAAAAAAATTACAGTTTGAAATTATCTCGAAAAAGCTTACGTATCCTTAAGTGACTAAATCGAGTACCTTTTTATGGGATTTTTCTCTCAGTAATGGTAAGATTATTCTGAAAAATGAAAAGGAGGGACTTTAATGCGTACAAAAGAGCAAATTTCAAACTTATTTCGAAACTTTTCAATAAAGGAATGTAAAGGGTCAAGTGATTTATATGAATATTTATCAATGAAAATTGCTGAAGATGAGGAAGTACTTACACTATCGTCCTATGCTCAGGTAGATCAACCAGTCCCAAACTTATTATTAGGTGCAGTACATTATTTATTGTTAGCAGGGAAAGAACATCATTTAAAAACGTATTATAGTAGTTTAGTTGAAAATGCCGATACAAATTTAGATAAAGCTTTTAATCATTTTAAAGATTTCTGTAAAGAGTACCGAGAAGAAATCATTACTTTGTTACAAACAAAACTTGTTCAAACGAATGAAGTAAGACGGTGCGCATACTTATACCCAAGTTTCTGCTACATATTTAACAAAGTGAAGAAGCCGTTAGCGTTAATTGAAATTGGGACAAGTTCTGGGTTGCAACTGTTCTGGGACCAATACCGTTATTCGTACGGGACGGATGAAATGTACGGAAATATAAATTCAAATGTGCATGTAACTTCTGAAATAAGAGGGGCGAATGTGCCGCATTTTCTAAAAGAAAGCCCATCTGTCGTAGAAAGAATCGGACTGGACTTACATGTGAATGATTTACATAATGGGGAAGATTATTTATGGTTACGTGCACTCATTTGGCCAGAACATAAAGAAAGGCTTGAAATGTTTGACCAAGCAGCGACGCTTGTAAAAGAAAAATCAGTGCAATTAATTGAAGGGGACGGTGTAGCGCTTCTTCCGGCCATTGTAAATCAAATAAGGGAAGATGCTGTTATTTGTATTTTCCATACACATGTGGCAAACCAAATACCTGAAAATGTAAAACATACGCTAGAAAAACAAATGAAAGAAATTGGTGCAAAACGTGATGTATTCCACCTATATAACAACATGTGGGATCGTGATCTTCATATTGATTATTATATTAACGGAAACGAATATCGTGAAACTGTTGGGGAAACGGAAGGGCATGGGAGATGGTTTAGTTGGAAGCTTGGGGATGAGTCGCTTTGTTAATGTAATTCTATAGGAAGGGGACCTTTTGTTTTAGAATTTAAATCATCTGATTAATATGATAATAATTTATGATAAGTTGTATATAAAGATAAGATAAAAAGGATGATAAGCATGCAAAAGAGACCAGACGCAAATGAATATAATCCGTATTATTCAACGTACATAAATTTAATACCAAATGGAGATATCATACGTATTCTAGAGCAACAAATGAAGGAAACAAATCTTTTATTGAAAGATATTTCTGATAGTGAGGGACATTTTCGATATGCTCCTAATAAATGGAGTATAAAAGAAGTAATCGGTCATATTGTGGATACTGAACGTATTATGGCATATCGATTGCTTTCCATAGCAAGAGGCGAGACAGCAGAACTTCCTGGATATAACGATGATATGTATGTTCTTAGAGCAGCTTTTGATAAGCAATCTATGCAAGATCTTCTTGAGAATTTAACAGTTGTTCGCCAATCTACTGTGCATTTGCTTAAAAGTTTAGATAAAGAAGCCTGGTTACAAAGGGGAATCGCGAACAATTCTGAAGTCACGGTTCTTGCATTAGCAAACATTATCGCTGGTCATGAGCTTCATTATCGTCAAATTATAAAAGAACGTTATTTGGGTTCTAATGCATATCCAACATGTTAAAATAAAAAAATAGTAGTACCTGTAAAAGAAGGAAGAAATGCATACCAAGTGTATATAAACGATAGTATGTTGTCTAAAAAAGAGCTTGAGAAAGTTTTACTTTCGGTGGTGGAATAGTGCGTGGTATGTAGAGACTAAATGAAAAACGGTGAAAGTAATAACTGATTCGTTTTTTATACTCATAATATTATTATGTAAACAAATTTAACGGATGTACATTTGTTAAATGATTCAATATTTTTGATTTTTCTATGGCTGTATCAGTATGATGTTCTTAGGAGGGATCATATGTGTAAACACAAAAGGGTCATAGCGATTTCAGGAAGTATTAGGGAAGGGTCATCCAACACAAACGTATTAAAAACTTTAGCAGCATTTATTCCAGAAGGTATAGATTACACTATTTATAATGGGATAGGGGAACTACCTCATTTTAATCCGGATGTAGATCGAGTTGGAGCACCGATTGTTGTTGAAAAATTTCGAAAGACATTAAGTGAGGCACATGCACTTATTATTTGTACACCAGAGTACGCAAAAAGTATTCCAGGAGTTTTGAAGAATGCATTAGAATGGCTTGTTTCATCAGCGGAACTTTATAAAAAGCCAGTTGCTATTATAACAGCTTCACCGTCGATTGCTGGAGGGGATAAAGCTCATGAATCATTATTACTTACGCTAGGTATGCTAGATACAATTATCGTTCAAAATGGTTCGCTATTAATCCCATCAGTGCGCACTAAATTTAGTGATGATGCAAAGGTAACAGATGAGGATACAAAGGAAGCTCTTATCTCTTTAGTTCAAAGTGTAGTAGACGAGATAAAGAAATAATGATTTAGTTCGTATTAAAGTGAAAATGGATTTTTATAATAATAAAAGATAAAAGCAATGCTACGGTTAGTTCAAATGTAGCACTGCTTTTTTATATAGTTAAATATATGTACTCAAAATCTCCCCAGGCAATCCATCAATCTCGCAAACTTTTTCAGATGTAAAACCGAAGTTTAATAATATTTTACGAGAGGGGATATTATTCGGATCAATAATTGCTTTTAATACGTTTACTTCTGTTTGCTTCGCTATATGCATTAATTCCTTTGCAATCGCACTACCATATCTCTTTCCCCAGTATCCTGGCAAAATCATATAACCAATTTCAGCCTCTTTTTCATTTTCCTCACTGAGTGTAACGTGTCCAAGGCCGATATATTCATTTGTAATAGAGTCATACACTTTATAGGAGCCAAATAGCCGATGCTTTTCGTTGCGCTTTAACAATTTTTCAAAGTCATTTTGTGCCTCATCTAACGGAATGGCACGCTCGGTAATTTGCGCCATCACTTCTTCATTTGATACGAGTTGGAAATATTGATTGAAATCTGTTGCTCCATATTTAGTAAAATATAGCTTTTGCATAATATTCCTCCAAACCAATTTTTATTTGTTCTTCAGAAAAGAAAAAGTAAGCTAAATCGTAATTTCAATTTGATTACCTTCCGGATCGCCTATCACACTTTCGTAATATCCATCTCCAGTGAAACGAGGTCCACTTAATAAAGGGTAACCATCATCTTGTAATGTTGTAGTAAATGTATTTACACGTTCTTCACTACCGACAGAAAAAGCCATATGTGCATAGCCAGTTATATGAAGGTTAGGCTGGTTTTCTATACCTTTTTTACGCATTAGTTCGATCCTTGCTCCAGATTCGAACGTAATAAAATAAGATTCAAATTGTTTCGCTTCATTATGATATAAAGAGTTTGATTTACTGTTAAAGTATTTTATATAAAAATCACGCATTAATTCTAAATCATTTACCCAAATTGCGATATGTTCAATTTTCATAGGTTCCACCAATCCTATCTGTACTAATTAGGCTTTCACTGTATAAAAACTGTATTTATATTACAAGGAATTTGATTTGGCAAAAAAGATAATTTTTAATTTTTAGTTGTGTCCGTACATACAATGTGTAATTAAGTGAATGACTTACATAGGAATTACAGAAAAGGGTGAATGAGGCTTATGAGTCAATTTGAGCAAATGATGTATGTTGGTGTCATTATGTCTATTGTACTTTCCGTAATGATATTGGGGTCTGTATATTATAATCCTCGTCTATCATTAAATGATTATCCGAAAGATATTCAAAAGGTAGTTTTTCCGAAATCAATTCATGAAAAAAAGCAAACGATTTACTTTAATATTGCATACAATATAATTCTTTTCGGTACTCCTTTCGTTTCTACATATATACTACATCAACAAGAAAAATTATTGTATATTGAAGCTTATTTACATACTTTAGGCATTTTAATGATCTTCAATTTAGTAGATTTAATTATAATTGATTGGCTTATTTTTTGCTGGATTACTCCGAGGTTTGTTGTTATTCCTTGTACGGATGGGATGAAGGGATATAAAGATTACATGTTCCATTTAAGAGGGGCTATAGTCGGTACTTCATTTTTAGCAATTGTAAGTTTATTTCTGGCAGGAATTGCAACGACTATTTAGTAAAAAGAAAAAGGATTAGAAACATTTATATAAGATAAAGAGATTGAT
The DNA here is from genome assembly GCF_016483605.1 of Bacillus cereus group sp. N11. NCBI lineage: Bacteria > Bacillati > Bacillota > Bacilli > Caryophanales > Bacillaceae > Bacillus > Bacillus cereus group sp. N11. Next base: position 471,350 of record NZ_JAEHBN010000001.1, on the reverse strand, counting down.
AATTTATAGAATTAAAAATGAGAATTTGATACTATTGGAGTAAAGGGTTTTAATAACGGTATATTAGGCGGTATAAATATATCGTTGCAAATGTTTTGATATTCCGTGAAATTACCTAATTTTATGGGAGCATTTCATAAAACCCAAAAAAAGCAATGGAGGCTAATATGAAAAAAATAATTGGCGCAGCAACAGCAACAGTTTTTGGATTGGGGGCTTTTACTACATCTGCTATCGCAGAAACGATCGTAACAGCGGATGTACTCAACGTACGTGAAAAGCCAACTACGGAATCAAAAGTTATCGAAAAAGTAAAAGAAGGACAAAAGTTAAAAGTAATAAATACCGAAGAAGGATGGTCAAAAATTGATTTAAATGGTAAAGAATTGTTTGTAAGTTCGGAGTTTACAAAAGATATTTATCATGTAACAGCAAACTTGTTAAATGTACGCTCTGAAGCAAACACAGAATCAGAAATTCTTGGTAGACTGAAAAAAGATGATGTAATTGAATCAACGCATCAAGCAAAAGACGGATGGCTACAATTTGAGTATAAAGGAAAAACAGCTTATGCAAATGTTTCTTTCCTATCAAGTACAGCACCAAGTGAAAAGAAAACTGGAGAGAAAACGAAGCAAGTAGCGAAAGTACAAAAAGCGGTAAAAGCTAAGGAAGAAGCCAAAACGCAGAAAGTAGCAAAAATACAGGAAATAGCAAAAACGAAAGAAACAACAAAAGTGCTGGAAGAAGTAAAAGTACAAGAAGTAGCAAAAGGTAAGGAAGAAAAGAAAGCGCAAGAAATAGCGAAGCCTAAAGAAGAAACAAAAGTACAAGAAATAGCGAAGCCTAAGGAAGAAGCAAAAGTAAAAGAGGTAGAAAAAGTTAAAGAAGAAGCGAAAGCACAAGAAATAGCAAAGGCTAAGGAAGAAGCGAAAGTACAAGAAATAGCAAAGGTTAAGGAAGAAGCGAAAGTACAAGAAATAGCAAAGGCTAAGGAAGAAGCGAAAGCGCAAGAAATAGCAAAGGCTAAAGAAGAAGCGAAAGCACAAGAAATAGCAAAGGCTAAGGAAGAAGCGAAAGCGCAAGAAATAGCAAAGGCTAAAGAAGAAGCAAAAGCACAAGATATAGCAAGGGCTAAGGAAGAAGCGAAAGCGCAAGAAATAGCAAAGGCTAAGGAAGAAGCGAAAGCTCGAGAAATAGCAAAGGCTAAGGAAGAAGCAAAAGCAAAAGAAATAGCAAGGGCTAAGGAAGAAGCGAAAGCTCGAGAAATAGAAAAGGCTAAAGAAGAAGCGAAAGCAAAAGAAGAATCTAAAAATAACACACAGTCTGCTAAACGTGAATTAACGGTAGTAGCGACAGCATATACTGCTGATCCAAGTGAAAATGGTACATATGGTGGACGCGTTTTAACTGCGATGGGGCATGATTTAACGGCTAATCCGAATATGAGAATTATCGCAGTTGATCCGAAAGTAATTCCTTTAGGATCTAAAGTATGGGTAGAAGGTTATGGAGAAGCCATCGCTGGAGATACCGGAAGTGCAATTAAAGGTAATCGCATTGATGTTTTAATGGGGTCAAAAAGTAAAGCTATGAATTGGGGAAGACAAACCGTTAAAGTGAAAATTCTATAATATATATAGTTATCTAGATAGAAGTCAGTTCTCTTTATTGAGGCTGGCTTTTATTTTTTGAGTTAGTGTGATTCATTGAGAAATTGACAAGAACAGTATGATGGCAACGAAGGGTTAATATATAATGAAATATATAAATTAAATTATTTGCTAAGCACTTTCACTCATATTCGTGTAATTAAGTTCAAAGGATAGGTGTATTGTATGAAAGAAGTAAGAGAAATTATTGAAACAAAGAAACAAGGTGTATTTGAATTGTATATAAAAGAAACCGAAGAAAAGTTAGGTGTTGTTTTCCCGGCACAATATAGAGATCTTTTTAAATTAGTAAATAACGCTGAAATAGGGGAATGGATATTATATCCTATTAAAGATAATAAAAATGTAGCAAAAACTTGGGACGATGTAGTTAGACAAAATATTGAGTTGAGAGATGAATATATATATGAAGACCTTATAATAATTGGTGACGATGGTTCAGGGGATAAATTGTGCTTTAAAATACATAACGGAATAGTTTGTGATGAAATATATATTTGGTATCACGAAGATGCGGAAATGGAAGAAATAGCCCGAAATTTAAAAGGATTTATTATAGAAACTATGCAGGAAGACGATGCTTTTTAGTGTTAATTAATATTATATGGTGGATCACATTTATATAAAGCGAGGATGGAATATGACAACGGAATTATATGGCGCATATTGCAATGAAAAGAAAGGGTATAGAGTAATCGAAGGGAAAGATTTGTATAATCATTATTTCGGCGATCAAGATTGTCATTTACCAGTATGTAAGTTATGTGGTGAGAAGATGCACCAAATCATTTGTTTTGATTTGAATGATGAGCGGCTTGCTGAACTTAAAAGTGGAGAACTAAATATTTTACCATTAGTTTCATGCTTGAATTGTGCAATGGTGTGGGAGCCACAATATTTCCAATTAAGTAATGGAGGTAAAACAGTTCAAATTATACGGCAAGAAAATACAGAAGAATGGGTAATGGAAGAGGAAGATAAGCTTCCAGTTTCATTACCAAAAACAACTGTAAAGCTTATAAATATGAAAAATGAAGATATACCTACTGATGAGGATAGTTACTGGGAAGCTTTTGACTTGTTCGGTTCAGAATATGTTTGTAGATTATTAGGGGCACCATTATATGAAGATCTTCCAGAGGATTCTGCATGTCCAACTTGCTCTAAAGAAATGAAGTATGTTGCTACAATTACACAAGATATTAAGGAACGGAAACTTATTTCAGTAGTTGATTTCCAGTTCGGGGAAATGAATATATATTTTTATTTATGTAAAGATTGTTCAATTATAAAAACCGAAATATAAAGTACATAACGAAAATAAGACTGACATATTCTGTCGGTCTTATTTTCGTATCGCAACATCATTAAGAATCGCATGAAATATATCTTTTTGCGTAAAAGCATCTGTAAAAACAGTCTCCCTATTCACTACAATTGTATCGTGAGGATTGTACCATTTTCGTAATGAATCCTCTCCAAACTCAATTCGTTTTTCTCTTGTATTATGGCGTCTGATCGTTTCCTCTAATGATAAATCGAAGTAGTATGTATACGCGTTTCCATCAAAGTGGTGTATTAATTCTTTCAGCATATTACCGTATCTACGACTGTTTAAAATACCTTCTAAAATAACAAATTCACATTTTCCTTTTCCATACTTTGTAATTTCAAATAGTAAATCATGAGATAAGTTACCCATTGTGTCGTGAACTTTTAGCATATCTCTACGCACGACATCTTGTGAGACTAATAGTGTACCTTGCCCGAAATGTTCTTGCAGTTCCTTTGCGATTGTTGTTTTGCCACTTGCGGAGTTTCCTCGAAGGATAATTAAAGTTGATTTTTGTATAGGATTAGACATCATATATTTCCCCCAACATCTTTGATTGTATAGAAAATTTTATCAAATAAAGTGAGGGAAGTGTATAATCAATATGATAGAAATAAAAAAGGTGAGAGCTAGATGGAAGATACATTAAATAAAGTGCAGCCGATTTGGAATTGAATTTGGTTTCGGTATTTAGGGGCATTTTTAATTGTACAATTCATTTTTATTATTTGTGATGTTACTGAATGGAAACCAAACTTTAGACTGGGCGGAGAGTTTTTTAATAGAATTTTACATTCTCAATTTTTCACGGAATGGTTCACACCATATAAAATCTCGCAATTGAATGTATTTACAATATTTTTTGCGATAACATTACTACCATATGCACTAGTAGGTGCAAGTAAAGATGTAATAGTAAAGAAAAATATACAAGAACAATAGAGGTGTCACATGCTTTTTCAAAAAGGAGATTTATTGGTTAGGTACGTAATAGAAGATGACGCACCTATCATGTCTAAATGGTTAACAGACCCAGAAGTTTTGCAGTATTACGAAGGACGCGATAATCCGCAATCTGTAGAAATGGTGCTTACTCATTTTATACATAATCCAAACAGCCATGAAAAAAGATGTTTAATAGAATTTGATGAAGTGCCAATCGGATACATTCAAATGTACCAAGTTGATTCTGAATGGAAAGCGTTATATGGATATGAAGAATCGCAAAATGTATGGGGGATGGATCAATTTATCGGAGAACCGACCTTTTGGGGAAAGGGAATCGGAACAAAACTCGTTCAAGCAGCGATTACATATATTGTAGAGAACGTGGGGGCGGAAGCAATCGCAATGGATCCAAAAGTAAATAATGAACGTGCGATAAAGTGTTATGAAAAATGCGGATTTAAAAAAGTGAAGATTTTAAAGGAACATGAACTGCATGAGGGGAAATTAGAAGATTGTTGGATGATGGAATATAAACAACTATAGTGAATATCCAATGGCCTATACAAACAAAGGGGATGAGCGAAATGAAAAAAGCATTAATAGTAATTGATGTACAAGCAGGTATGTATACAGCAGGAATACCAGTACATAATGGGGAAAAGTTTTTAGAAACATTACAAGAACTCATTGAAGAATGTCGTTCAAATGATATTCCGGTTATGTATGTCCAACATAACGGGCCAAAAGATCACCCGTTAGAAAAAGGGACAGATGGCTGGGAGGTGCATGCGGCAATTGCACCAAAAGAGGGTGATAGTATCGTTGAAAAGACGACGCCAGATTCATTCCATAAAACAAACTTAAACGAAGTGTTACAAGAAAAAGGAATTGAACATGTTATTATTTCAGGCATGCAAACAGAGTACTGTGTGGATACGACAACGCGCAGAGCATGTAGTGAAGGGTATAAAGTAACGTTAGTAAGTGATGCACATAGTACATTTGATACAGATGTGTTACGTGCTGAAGATATTGTGAAGCATCATAACGTAGTGTTTGGAGCGTTTGCTGATGTTGTGACGTTAAAAGATTTGAAAGTGGCTGCCTCTAAATAAGAGGTAGTTTTTTATTTGAAGATAACATATCAAATATTGTTGGTAAGTCTATATCATTTCATGTACCGAAATGATAGTACAGAAAAAGGAGCCCACATGATTAAAAAGGGAGCTCCTTCATCAAAATGTTACTTCTTCTTATCTTTATCCAATACATTCTGTTCTTCAGCAAACTCCGTACCATATGCAAATCGGCGATTAATATGAATATTATCGTTGTGATGTCTTGTGTGTGAGTTAGAGAAGCGATGTACAATTACTTCTGATAATGTGAAGACAATCGCTGAAAGGATACTCCCCCATGCAATTTGCATGTAATTGTCTAATAAAATATTTCCGAAAATCCAAACGCTTAAATACGCTAATAAGAAATCTGTCATAATGGCACCAGTATTGCCAATGCGATTTAAAATAATTTTATCAACGAACATATAAGATACGATTGTCACAAAAAGACTGAATGAAATAATTTGGACGAACGTTGCAGGGAAAAATAAAGCTAGTCCGATACTAAATGCGATAATGCACGATATGAATTTGATAAGTACTACAGTAAAACCATTCAATAGTTACACCTCCGATTTATACATAGTTTTGCAATAAATTCAGGAGTTCATACATTGTAACTAATATATTTAAATAAAACTTTTTCATGTTCGAATTTATGTCTAAATATTAAAAAAACAACAAAAAAATGTTATAGTAAAATGAGAGTATATGACATTTTTAGGTAAGGGGTGAATCCAAATGTGGATTACTTCAGAAGTAGAAATTCCAGATGAGTTAATCGATCATCTTGAACAAGGAAAGTTAGTATTGTTTGTTGGAGCGGGAGTTTCTATGAAAGGGAAATCAAACTTACCGAATTTTGATGATTTAGTTGATGAAATTGCAAAAACTTTATATGTCGAAAAGCGTGAAATAACAGAACCTCATGATTATTATCTTGGTAAAATTGCGAAAACAAAAGATGTACATCAAGTTGCAAAAGATCTAGTTCATATAGAAACATCAAAACCAAATCCGCTTCATTTTGCAATTCCGAGGTTGTTTCCTTTAGATACAGAAGTTCGCATTGTAACGACGAATTTTGATCGACATTTTACAACTGCGATGAACGAAATGAATAGAGAATTAAACGTTTATTATGCACCTGCTTTACCTACAGGTAGAGCGTTTAAAGGGCTCGCTTACATACATGGAAATATAGAACAAGAAAAGGAAGCTTTAATTTTAACAGATGGTGATTTTGGAAGGGCTTACTTAACGGAAGGATGGGCGAGAAGATTTTTAGTTGATTTATTCTCCAATTACACTGTTTTATTCGTTGGGTATAGCCATAATGACCCAGTAATGAAATATTTAGCAACTGGTTTACCACCAAGTACAAGGCGCTATGCATTTGTCGCACAAGGAGAAAATACGTATCACTGGGAACATTTAGGGATAAGGCCGATTGTGTATCCGAATAAATCAAATAATCATCAGTCCCTCGTCAAAGCGGTAAAACGCTGGGCGGAATTAATGGGGGATAATTATATTACAAAAAGAATGCGTATTCGTGACATTGTAACAGTGCCACCATCAGTAGAGCAGGAACAATTATCCTACATAAAACAGTCCATTAAAAAAATTGAAACTGTTCGATATTTTGTTGAATTTGCCCGAGATTATGAATGGGTGGAATGGCTTGAAGCAGAGGGGAAATTACGAAATTTATTTTTGCTTACGTCAACCTATGATGAAGTAGATGAATTGCTTGCAGAATGGTTGGTGGAACAATTTCTTTTTAGTCATCAGAAAGAATTATTTCAATTGATTTTTAAAAATCATTCTAAAATATCCCCGTTATTATGGAGAACAATTTGCAGCTATTTAAACGAAACGAAGATCAAGATGGACCCGTTGTTGTTTGCAAGATGGACACTCCTTTTATTAGAAACAGCTGAAAAAGATAGTAAATCTATAGAAAAAATCTCTTACTTATTGCAAAAGTGTTCTTTTCCTGAGCATAAAGAAATTGCTTTATTGTTACTAACGTTTATTTTGGATGGAAAACTTAAGTTGAAGCGTGAAAGAAAGTTAGGAAATGATACACAAGAATCCATTGAACTTGAGGAATCGAGTCGGTTACCGGTGTCTACATTTTCTCATGTGGAGCAAATTTGGAATGAGAAGATGAGACCGCATATTTCTTATTACGCAGTTCCCATTTTGATGATGGGATTAGAGAAGATGCGAATGTTGTCATTAAGACAAACGGCACTGAAAAAAAGAAATAAGGAAAATGTAGAGAAAGAGTTTCATCAAAATGACCTTGCGTTTTTAATTCAAATTGTAAAAGAGTGTTTAATCTATTTATGTGAAAACAATGAGAAAAAAGCGAATTATTATATTACAGAAATGATAGAAGCAAATAGTTTGCTTCAAAAGCGAATTGCAATTGATGCGATGAATAAAAATTTATTTGTTAGCGTAGATGATAAAATGAAATGGTTGTTACAGGAAGGGCTTCTTTTAGATGTCACATATAAACATGAGGTGTTTCAACTTTTAAAAAATCATTACGTACATTCTTTAGAAAAAACAAAGGAAGAAGTCATTCAAACTGCAATGAAGCACCTTGCAGAGGAGAGGGCATTTGATGTTTGTTTAGTCTTAGATTTATTATTCACTTGTGATTCAAATAGTCCATCAACAGCACAAGGATACGAGCTAATGAAACAGAAACATCCGCATTTTCATTCTGATCGATACAGTGTACCTAAAAAAAAGGCTATCGAACAAAGTATTACTTGTAATGTAACTGCCGATGGATTACTGCAGCTGAAAGACGATGAAATCATGAACCAAATTCGGCAATTTTCGAATGACGGTGTTTTTGAACAACGTCATTTTTTAGAGATGTTATCAAAGGCATGTAAATTGAATACAGAGTGGAGTATTTCATTTGCGTACCAATTAATAGGCATGCATGAAATAAGTAACGAAGTGTGGTTTGTTTGTATTAGAGAGTGGCGAAATAACCGGAGACTGACAAATGGGCAAATCCAAAAAATTATTCCGCTGTTACAGAAATTTGTTAGAAACACTGCGTTTCATTGGTTAATTAGTAGTTTTCTATATGAGATTAGTAATCGATTAGAAGAGTTAGAGGAGAATAGTATACGGTTTGTAAAACGTTTTGCTTTTTCGGTATTTCCTCAAGTTATGAAAAGCGATACAGATTTTAAGATTGGAAAACAAGACTTTTATAATGAGTCGATTCAGCATCCTGTTGGAAAAATGACAGCTGTATTATTAAAACTGTTATCATATGATCATTTATACGATCGCAATGTGTATGAATATTTATTTTTATTTGAAGAACAAGTAAGAGTAAGTTCTGAACGGACAAACTTTATGTTTGCGCGTTTAATAGCAGATATTACATTTTTATATCATATTGAGAAACAATGGTGCCGAAAATATTTGTTACCTTACTTAGAATTAAAGAAAGAAAATGAGATTACGAAATATGCTTGGGCAGGTCTATGTTATACGCAAATAAATTTACCTTTATTTACTGAAATGAAGAGGTTTATTAAGTATGCAGTAGAGCATTTAGAAGTTTTACACCCGCATACGAGGGAAGCTTTCTTGAAGTGGCTTAGTTTTGTATTTATAAAATGTGTGCTGTATTGGGAACAAAAAACAGATTGGCTATATCCGTTGCTTATACGAGAAAATGAAGAGAATAAAATTAAATTTATGCAACATTTATGCTATTACGTTAAAACATTAAGTGTAAAAGAACAACAAAAATTTTGGACAGCTTGGCTCAGTATATTTTTACGAGAACGACCAAAAATGGGTGAGATAACAACGAGAGAATATGTAATGATTTTACGTACTATTTTATACATGGATGAGATTTTAGAAAAAGGATTACGTATTATGTCGCGTACATTTATAGATGTAAATGGAGAATGTGCAGGAGAGGAAATGAAACAGTTATTTATTGAAATGCTTGAAAAGAAAGAGAGTATGAAAGCGTATAAAGAAATGTATGCAAATGTGTTTTTTACATTACTGCAAACACGTCAGGAAGCTGATTTTCTTGAAAATGAAATCATACAAATAAAAAAACGATTAGCCCAGTTTGAAATAGAAAAACACGTATTAAACTTAATAGAAAATGAGATGATTCGCATCGGAATTGTAATGGGGAATTTACAAGAAGAAATATAGGACGAAAGTGGAATTTTAAAAAATATATAAAAAACATATTGACAGTGTTTTGAAAAGCGTTCTATAATACGAATCATACTTATTCAATTTCAAAAACATTTGAATAAACAAAGTGCAATGAAGAGATCACAGTAGTGGTTAGTCTTACTGTAACAGAGAGCTGGTGGTTGGTGTGAACCAGTACAGGGATAATCATGAATTACAGTCTTGGAGCATCTTTTTCGTAGTAAAGATAGGATTGTCTTTATGAAGAAAGAGCGGTCAATTGATCGTTAACAGTGAAGAGAGGTAGACGGAAAGTTAGTCTACAACTAGGGTGGTACCGCGATAAATATCGTCCCTACTGATTTATTCAGTAGGGACTTTTTGTATTTTAGTGGTCCAACTTGAAAATAAAATAGTCATGCATTGAAAGGAAAAGCAGTAGTTGTTGTTTCCCTGTAACAGAGAGCTGGTGGTTGGTGCGAACCAGTACAAAAACAAGAGCGAATTACAGTCCTGGAGCATCTTTTTCGTAGTAAAGATAGTATTGTCTTTATGAAGGGAAAGACGGTCACATTGATCGTTAACAAGGAAGAGAGGTAGACGAAAGAAGTCTACAACTAGGGTGGTACCGCGATAAATATCGTCCCTACTGATTGGATCAGTAGGGCTTTTTTGTACAAAAAAAGTGGTTTTCAGCTAGTAGATAGTGTCTTTGTGGTAATTATTAGTTTAAGATAAGAAGAGGTATCGATTCCACTTAAAATTTGTATAATTAACCAGTTCAGAAAATAGAGAATTTTTCATTCTCTTACTATATTTAAAACATTAGAGGAGGATTTTCAAATGGCAAATCATGAATTAGATCAATTACGTAAACAGGTAGATGAAATTAACCTACAACTATTACACCTTTTAAACAAACGTGGTGAAATCGTTCAAAAAATCGGGGAGCAAAAGCAAGTACAAGGTACGAAACGCTTTGATCCAGTACGTGAGCGTGAAGTACTTGATATGATCGCAGAGCATAACGAAGGACCATTCGAAACGTCAACAGTTCAACATATTTTCAAAACAATCTTCAAAGCTAGCTTGGAATTACAAGAAGATGATAACCGTAAGGCGTTATTAGTATCACGTAAAAAGAAACAAGAAAATACAATCGTTAATGTAAAAGGTGAATTGATTGGGGACGGAACACAAACGTTCATCATGGGGCCTTGTGCAGTAGAAAGCTTAGAGCAAGTTCGCCAAGTAGGGCAAGCTATGAAAGACCAAGGCTTAAAATTAATGCGCGGTGGTGCTTTCAAACCGAGAACATCTCCATATGATTTCCAAGGTTTAGGAGTAGAAGGGTTACAAATTTTACGCCAAGTAGCAGATGAGTTCGACTTAGCGATTATTAGTGAAATTTTAAATCCGAACGATGTTGAAATGGCATTAGAATACGTTGATGTAATTCAAGTTGGTGCACGTAACATGCAAAACTTCGATTTACTACGAGCTGTAGGTAAAGTTAATAAGCCAGTATTACTAAAACGTGGATTAGCAGCAACAATTGATGAGTTCATTAATGCAGCAGAATACATTATTGCGCAAGGTAATGACCAAATTATTCTTTGTGAGCGAGGTATCCGCACATACGAAAGAGCAACACGTAACACATTAGACATTTCTGCAGTACCGATTTTAAAGAAAGAAACACATTTACCAGTTATCGTTGACGTAACACATTCAACTGGACGTAGAGATTTATTATTACCAACAGCGAAAGCGGCACTTGCTATTGGAGCTGATGCAGTAATGGCTGAAGTTCATCCAGATCCAGCAGTTGCATTATCAGATTCTGCACAACAAATGGACATTCCAGAATTCCATAGATTCATGGATGAGTTAAAAGGTTTCAAAAATAAATTATCTTAATTCCATATCATATATGCGCTGAAGAGGAAACAGTAGTGCTTATCTCACTGTTAAAGAGAGCTGATGGTCGGTGTGAATCAGTACAAAGATAAGCATGAATTACAGCCTTGGAGCATCTTTCCCGATAACTTTTGGAGGGTAAGACGGTCAAACGATCGTTAAAGAAGAAGAGAGGTAGACGATAGTTGTCTACAACTAGGGTGGTACCGCGATAAATATCGTCCCTACTGAGCGCTCAGTAGGGACTTTTTTGTACAAAAAAATAGTAAAGGGGCAAGAGAAATGAGATACATTACAGCTGGAGAATCACATGGTCCGCAGTTAACAGTTATTTTAGAAGGTGTACCGGCAGGTTTAACATTAACAGCGGAACATATTAATAAGGAATTATTAAGAAGACAAAAAGGACATGGGCGCGGAAGACGCATGCAAATTGAAACAGATACAGTTGAAATTGTAAGTGGTGTTCGTCACGGGATGACACTTGGCTCACCGATTACGTTAATCGTAAAAAATGATGATTTCAAACATTGGACGAAAGTAATGGGTGCAGACCCAATTTCAGAGCAAGAAAGTAAAGAAATGAAACGCACAATTACAAAACCACGTCCAGGACATGCAGATTTAAACGGAGCTATTAAATACGGTCATCGTGATATAAGAAACGTATTAGAGCGCTCATCTGCAAGAGAAACGACAGTTCGTGTAGCTGCTGGAGCAGTTGCGAAACAAATTTTGAAAGAGTTAGGTGTGGAAATTGCAGGGCATGTGCTTGAAATTGGTGGGGTGCAAGCGAAGCATATTTCCAACTTATCAATTGAAGAGATTCAAACGATAACTGAAAATTCACCTGTTCGATGTTTAGATAAAGAAGTAGAACAAGAGATGATGGATGCGATCGATAATGCAAAAAGTAGTGGAGATTCAATCGGTGGTATTGTCGAAGTCATTGCAGAAGGTATGCCAATTGGTGTTGGTAGTTACGTTCATTACGATCGTAAATTAGATGCAAAACTCGCTGGTGCTATTATGAGTATTAATGCATTTAAAGGTGCTGAAATTGGTGTTGGTTTTGAAGCGGCAAGACAGCCAGGAAGTAAAGTGCACGATGAAATCCTTTGGGATGAAGAAAAAGGGTACACGAGAAAAACGAATAATGCCGGCGGTTTAGAAGGTGGTATGACAACGGGAATGCCGATTGTTGTAAGAGGTGTTATGAAGCCGATTCCTACATTATACAAACCGTTAGCAAGCGTCGATATTGATACGAAAGAAGCATTCCAAGCGAGTATTGAAAGATCTGATAGTTGCGCAGTACCAGCAGCAGGTGTAGTAGCTGAATCTGTTGTGGCATGGGAACTTGCAGATGCACTAGTCGAACAATTCGGAAAAGATCGTATAGAATTATTAAAGCAAAACATTACACAACATAACAAATACGCAAAAGAATTTTAAAAAAGGTGGGTTTAACATGCAAGTAAAAGATCAACTATCATCCTTACAACCATATAAACCAGGTAAATCACCAGAACAAATGAAAGAAGTGTACGGAGATCATTCGTTTGTGAAATTAGCATCGAATGAAAATCCATTCGGTTGTTCGCCACGAGTGTTAGAAGAGTTACAAAAATCGTGGTTGGAACATGCTTTATATCCTGACGGAGGTGCTACAACGCTCCGTCAAACAATTGCAGAGAAATTACAAGTTCAAATGGAACAAATACTTTGCGGTAGTGGTTTAGATGAGGTCATTCAAATAATAAGTCGCGCCGTACTTCGAGCTGGAGATAACATCGTAACGGCAGGTGCAACATTCCCACAGTACCGTCATCATGCAATTATTGAAGGTTGTGAAGTGAAAGAAGTTGCTTTAAATAACGGTGTATACGACTTAGATGAAATTTCGTCAGCAGTTGATAACAATACGAAAATCATTTGGCTTTGTAATCCGAACAACCCTACAGGCACATATGTGAATGAGCAAAAATTGACTCAGTTCATTGAAAGCATTAGTGAAAATACGTTAATTGTCATTGATGAAGCGTACTATGAATACGTAACAGCAAAAGATTTCCCTGAGACATTACCGCTTCTAGAAAAACATAACAACATTCTTGTACTTAGAACGTTTTCTAAAGCGTACGGATTAGCATCTTTCCGCGTTGGTTATGCGATTGGACAGGAAGAGTTAATCGAGAAATTAAATGTCGTACGTTTGCCATTTAACGTATCTTCATTAGCGCAAAAAGCAGCAACGATTGCTTTTAACGATGAAGCGTTTATTGAAGAAATTGTACGTGTTAATACAGAGGGAATACAACAATACGAAAGTTTTTGTAAGGAAAACGAATTTCCATTTTATCCGTCACAAACAAACTTCATCTTCTTACCGGTAGAGAATGGTGGAGAGATTTATGAAGCTTGTGCACACGCAGGGTTTATTATTCGTCCGTTCCCGAATGGTGTCCGTATTACAGTCGGCACAAGGGAGCAAAATGAAGGAGTGATTTCAGTGTTAAAACAACACTTTGAAAATAAGAAAAATAAGTCTCGAGATGAGGCAAATGTGTAAAAAGGTAGTATTAATTGGAACAGGCTTAATAGGAGGTTCTCTCGCATTAGCAATTAAGAAAGAGCACGATGTAACGATAACAGGTTATGACATATTTCAAGAACAAGTAGAGCGTGCGAAAGAATTACACGTAGTAGATGAAGTAGCAGTAGATTTACAGCGTGCATGTGAAGAGGCACATTTAATTGTTTTTGCTTCTCCAGTTGAAGAAACGAAGAAGTTATTACACAAATTAGCGTCATTTCGTTTACGAGAAGATGTGATAGTGACCGATGTTGGTAGTACAAAAGGAACAATTATGAACGAAGCGGAAGCTTTATTTTCAAAGGAAATTTCTTTCATTGGTGGACATCCGATGGCAGGTTCTCATAAAACTGGGGTTGAAAGTGCAAAAGCACATTTATTTGAAAATGCATTTTACATTTTAACACCGATGAACCATGTGCCAAATGAACAAGTGGAAGAACTAAAAGGTTGGTTAAAGGGAACGGGGTCTCATTTTCTCGTTTTAAATACAGAAGAGCATGATTATGTAACAGGGATCGTTAGTCATTTTCCGCATCTTATCGCAGCAGGGTTAGTCAAGCAAGTGGAGAAACATGCAGGAGATAATCCGCTCATTCATCAGCTAGCTGCTGGCGGATTTAAAGACATTACACGCATTGCATCTAGTAGCCCGAAAATGTGGAGTGATATTGTAAAGCAAAATCGTGAGCATTTAATGGTATTATTAAAAGAGTGGATCTCTGAAATGGAAGAATTATATGATACTGTTTCTACTGGAGATGCAGGCGAGATTCAAAACTATTTTGCAGATGCGAAAGAATACCGTGATTCTTTACCAGTACGAAAAAGAGGGGCAATTCCTGCCTATCACGACTTATACGTCGATGTTTTAGATAAAGTAGGGGCATTGGCTCATATTACGAGTATTTTGGCGCGTGAAGAAATTAGTATTACGAACTTGCAAATATTAGAAGCGCGAGAAGGATTGCTTGGCGTATTACGCATTAGCTTCCAAAGAGAAGAAGATCGTATGAAAGCGAAACTAGCGCTTGGAGAAGAAGAATACCAAACTTATGAAACAATTTAAATGAGAAGGTGAAAACATGAAAGAAAGAACGATACAACCTATAAATAGCGGATTGAACGGCAACATTACAATTCCAGGTGATAAGTCCATTTCACATCGTGCTGTTATGTTCGGCGCAATTGCAGAAGGAAAAACGACAATTAAAGGTTTCTTGCCCGGTGCAGACTGTTTAAGTACGATTTCGTGCTTTAAGGAAATGGGAGTAGAAATCACGCAAAATGGTGATGAAGTAACTGTAGTCGGAAAAGGAATTGAAGGCTTACAAGAACCGAAAGCTGTATTAGATGTTGGTAATTCTGGTACAACGATACGATTAATGTCAGGAATATTAGCAAATACACCATTTTTCTCTTGCGTACAAGGTGATGCGTCTATCGCAAAAAGACCGATGAAACGTGTTACAAATCCATTAAAACAAATGGGCGCAAAAATTGATGGCCGAGAAGAAGGAACGTTTACGCCGCTCACAATACGTGGCGGAGATTTAAAAGCAATTGAGTATATTTCTCCTGTTGCAAGTGCACAAGTAAAGTCAGCTATTTTACTTGCAGGTCTTCGGGCAGAAGGTGTAACAGCTGTTACAGAACCACATGTTTCGCGTGATCACACGGAAAGAATGCTTGAAGCATTCGGTGTTAACGTAACTCGTGAGGGAAAAACAGTGAAACTTGCAGGTGGACAGAAGTTAACAGCGACAGACGTTCAAGTACCAGGTGACGTATCATCAGCAGCATTTTTCTTAGTAGCGGGAGCAATTATTCCAAATAGTAAACTAGTATTACAAAATGTAGGAATGAATCCAACTCGTACAGGTATTATTGATGTTTTAGAGACAATGGGTGCTACATTTACTGTAGAGCCGATTAACGAAGGGGCATCAGAACCAGCTGCAAACATTACGATTGAAACATCTTCATTAAAAGGAATTGAAATTGGTGGGGATATTATTCCAAGACTAATCGATGAAATTCCAGTTATCGCTTTAGCGGCAACACAAGCAGAAGGTATTACAGTTATTAAAGATGCACACGAGTTAAAAGTAAAAGAAACGAACCGTATTGATACAGTCGTTGCGGAGTTAACGAAACTAGGAGCTCGCATAGAAGCAACTGATGATGGCATGATTATATACGGAAAATCAGCTCTAAAAGGCAGTACAGTAAATAGTTACGGTGATCACCGCATCGGAATGATGCTTGCGATTGCTGGCTGTCTAGCAGAGGGAAAAACAACAATTGAAGATGCAGAAGCAGTAGGCGTATCATATCCTACATTCTTTGAAGAACTTCAAAAGTTAGCAAAATAAGGTGATGAGAAGCAGATACATTATGTATCTGCTTTTTTATGTTAGGTTGTTGTAAATTCGATATTTTTTGTTGAAACGTCTGTGTAATTTCACTTACCGAACTACAATAGTAAGAATTATGATACAATTCAATCAGGGAATGGAGGAGAATTATATGAATGTCATACAATTACAAGAAGATAAATTTAGAGAAGCATTACGTTTATCAGAATACGCTTTTCAATATAAAGTAAATGAGGAACGATTGCAGCGGCAAATCACTCGAATGAAAGAAAGTCATGAAATATACGGCATTATGGAAGGGGAAGACTTAGCAGCAAAACTACATCTTATTCCATTTCATATATACATAGGAAAAGAAACATTTAAAATGGGCGGCGTTGCAGGGGTAGCAACGTATCCTGAGTATAGAAGAAGTGGGTATGTAAAAGAGCTACTTCAGCATTCTCTTCAAACGATGAAAAAAGATGGATATACAGTATCGATGTTACATCCATTTTCTGTTTCATTTTACCGTAAATACGGCTGGGAACTTTGTGCGAATCTTCTCGTATGTCATATGACTAAGAGCGATTTAGTTATGAAAAAACAAGTAAATGGCACCGTGAAACGTTTCAATAAAGAAAATCATCCAGAAGAAGTCGAGAAGCTATATGAAATCTTTGCAGAACGTTTTTCAGGTATGTTAGTTCGAGAGAAAAACTGGTGGTTACAAGTGGTTTATGATGATTTAGCATTAGCGATTTACTATGATGAAAATAAAACGGCAGCTGGTTACATGTTATATAAAATAGAAAACTATAAAATGACAGTAGAAGAATTTGTACCACTGCATAATGAAGCACGAAATGGTCTGTGGAACTTTATTTGCCAGCATGATTCTATGATTAAAGAACTTGAAATGACAGTAAGTGAAAACGAACCGTTGTTATATACATTGCAAGAGCCACGCGTGAAGACAGAAGTGAAACCATATTTTATGGGCAGAATTGTAGATGTAGAGCAGTTCTTAAAACAATATGAGTTGAGCTGGAACAATGTACAGCAAGAAGTGATCTTACATATTACAGATTCATTTGCTCCGTGGAATAACATAACAGTGAGACTTGCAAATCATGAAATAACAATTATGAAAGAAGAAACAATTGATAAAGGAATAAAGCTGGACATTAATGCGCTATCTACAATAATGCTTGGCTACAAACGTCCGTTAGAGCTAAGTAAGCTGGAATTAATTAGTGGAAGCAAAGAGGAGATACGAACATTTGAAAATGTAGTCCCGGTGCGTGAAGCGTTTATTTATGATTTCTTTTAATTGTATATTTGAAAGTGAACTGTACCAAATAAAGTTTTGGTACAGTTCACTCTTATTTTGGTGTTTTTTGTCGTTAAGTCGATATATCTTGAAAATCGCTGATAAAATGTGAGTTGCGCTGATATATTCTGGAAATTGCTGATATAATGTCACTGACAGATATGGAATTAAAAAACATAACGGAACTGTGTAGCGCACTTGACTTTTAATCCATGTAATTTATAATTAAAAACGGAATGAATTTTCATTCCTGAAAATTGAGGTGAGAAAAATGGCTAAAAACAAACAAGAAGACATTTTTGATGCTGCAATACAACTTTTTGCAGAGCGAGGTTATGATGGTACAACAATTCCGATGATTGCTGAAAAAGCAAAAGTAGGTGCAGGTACCATTTATCGTTATTTTGAAAATAAAGAGTCGTTAGTTAATTCTTTATTTACGAAAAGCGTTTTACAACTATCAGAATTAATAAAAACCGATTTTCCAGTCAATGCAAATATTCGTGAACAGTTTAGCCATACGTACAACCGTTTATTTGAATTTGCGAGACAAAATGCAGATGCTTTTCTTTTTACAAATTCTCACTGTGATAGTTATTTTCTCGATAAGCATAGTAATGAAATATTCGAGGACTTTATGGGTTTCTTTATGAACTTAATTGAAGATGGAATCGAAAAAGGTTTTCTTCGTCCATTACCACCAATTGCTTTAATTATCATTGTATATCAACCAATTGAAAAATTAATTAAAGTAATGGAAACAGGGCAATTAGAATATACAGAAGAATTGGTAAAAGAACTGGAAGAAAGTTGTTGGAATGCTATTAGAATCATTTGATTCTATAGCTTTATAAGGACAGGAATGAATATTCATTCCGTGAAAGGTAATTTAAAAGAGTTTTAAAAATAATTTAATAGAGTGATAGGAATGAACGTTCATTCCGTAATGATAGTTTTAAAAGGATAGGAATGAATGTTCATTCCGAATTTAACATGAAACGCTAAAAACGGGAGATGATTCAAATGAGCAAGTTAAAAAGTTGGAGAAGTTTATCTTTTCTATTATGGATAGTTATTACTATTACAATGGTCGTAACGATGCCTAATATGGATAAATTAGTGAAGGAAAAAGGGAAAATTACAATTCCTAATACAGAACAAAGCAGTATTGCTGACAAAATGATCAAAGAAATGGATAAAGAAGGGGTTGAAAAATACGAAGTTATCGCCGTATTTAATAGTGGCAATAAAGCAGCTTTAACTACTGAGCAAAAAGAGGAAATAACAAAAACAATCAACGCTTTGCAAAATGAAAAAGAGCAATTAGGAATTAAGGAAGTTGTTTCACATTTAGATAATAAAGAATTGGAGAAACAATTAGTTTCTAAAGATAATACGACTATTTTAACGCAAATATCAATAGATAAAAAGCATGGTGAAATATCAAAAGTTGCAAATAATCTTCATAAAAAAGTGCAAACGAAAGGAGTGAAAACGTACTTAACAGGAAGTGACTTAATAGCGGGTGATTTTCTTACATCCTCTCAAGAGGGAGTGAAAAAGACTGAAGTTATTTCAATCATTTTCATTCTTATAGTATTAATCATTGTATTCCGTTCACCAATTGTTCCAATTGTTTCTCTTCTTACAGTTGGTATATCGTATTTAGTTTCAATGGGTATTATTGCTCATCTTGTAGATCAATTTAATTTTCCGTTTTCTAACTTTACGCAAGTGTTTGTAGTTGTCGTACTGTTTGGAGTAGGAACAGATTACAACATTTTATTATATACGAGGTTTAAAGAAGAATTAAGTAAACAAGAAAATGCATTTTTGGCCACGAAAGAAACATTTAAATCGGCAGGTAAAACCGTTTTATATAGCGGGATAGCGGTGCTAATTGGTTTTGCATCACTTGCTTTAGCGAGTTTTAAATTATATCAATCCACTTCAGCGGTAGCAATTGGTGTTTTAGTATTACTACTCGTAATAACCACTTTAAATCCATTTTTTATGGTGCTTTTAGGAAAAGGAATGTTTTATCCAGTTAAAACATTTAAAGGTCATGAGGATAGCCGTTTATGGGGATTCTTTGCTAAAAATTCAGTAGCAAGACCATTTGTTGCTTTAATCATCGTATTCGTGATATCGATTCCTTTCGTATTAAAATACTCTAATACACTGAATTACAATGATTTGTTTGAAGTGGATAATAAGTATGAATCAAAAATGGGTATTAATGTGATAGAAGAACATTTTCCACCAGGATTTTCTTCACCAAGTACGTTAGTGATTCAATCTAACAAAAAATTAGATGAAGGAACGTCTCTACAAACTTTAGATGAATTAACTGATAAAATTTCGAAAGTTAAAGGTGTTTCAGAAGTATATGCACCGACGCGTCCAACTGGTGATAAGATAAAAGAATTATATTTAAATAAACAAGCGGGAGAACTAAATACTGGTTTAGGCGATGCCAATGGTGGCATAAAGGAAATTAATGATGGCTTAACGGATGCGAAAGATAAAATGGGTAGTAATGACTCAAATAGTCTTGCAAATGTTCAAAAGTTAATTGATGGAACGAACGAAGCGAAAAATGGAGTATCAGCATTAGGAACAGCTTTAAATCAATTATCCACTGGCATAAACGAAGGTGCACAAGGAGCGCAGCAAATTGAGAGTGGGTTAACTTCAGTAAATGAAAATATAAATGTCCTATCGGGTGCAACGTCACAGCTTCATGCTGGTTATGCACAGTTAGAAAAGGGTTTAAGTTCTTACGAGAAATACTTCGGAAGTATTTCTCAAGCGATTGACGGTGCGAAAAAAGGATATGAACAAATTGAAGTGTTAATGACTAATTTCATTCAAACGAAACCAGAAGTAGCAAATGATCCTAATGTACAGCAAACGATAGGAATTGCGAAGGAAGCTCAAAAGCAATTAAGTGGACTTTCAAAAGAATTAAATCAATTAGCAGTGCAACATAAAGCTGCGGTGAATTCATTTAAAGAAGCGAATCAATCATTACTGAAAGTAGATAACGGCTTAAAGGAAATGAATAATGGCGTTACCGAGTTACAAAAAGGAGCTGCCGGACTAAAAACTGGATTAAACGAAGGAGCTACAGGTTCAAAACAAATTGCAAACAAATCATCTGAGCTACAATCCGGCTTAACAAAAATAAATGATGGGCAAGGGCAGCTTTTAACTGGATTGAAAGACCTGCAAGAAAAGATGGGACAATTACAATCCGGCTTATCTAAAAGTACAGAAGGGCTTGGAAAAGTAAGTAACGGCCTAGGGGATGCTCAGAAATATTTAGGCGAGCTTAATGAGTCAAAAAGCTCTGAGAAATTTTATATTCCTAAAGAAGTGTTAGCGGGAGAAGATTTCCAAAAATCATTGAATACGTACATGTCACATGATAGAAAGACTGCTAAAATGACAATCATTTTAGACGTAAATCCGTATTCAAAAGAAGCGATGCCAATCATTCAAGAAATTAATAAAACGATAGATGGTACGCTAAATGGTACTGAATTAAAAACGGCGAAAAAAGCGATCGGCGGGACAACAGCTAGAAATGTTGATTTAAAAGAAGTAACCGGGCAAGATTTCTTACGTACAGCTACAATTATGTTGATTGGAATTGCGATTGTATTAATCGTAATTACACGCTCATTACTAAACACAATATTTATTATTGGCTCATTACTATTAGCGTACTTTGCATCACTTGGTATAAGCGAACAAATTAGTGCACATGTATTACATGTAGATTCATTAAGCTGGAATGTTCCATTCTTTAGCTTCATTATGATTGTCGCTTTAGGAGTGGATTATAGTATTTTCGTAATGATGCGCTATAACGAGATAGAAGGGGATTCGGTAACGAAAATTGTAACTGCATCTCGTCATATAGGAGGAGTTGTATTATCAGCGGCGCTAATTTTAGGCGGGACATTTGCTGCATTAATTCCGTCAGGTGTATTGACACTTATACAAGTAGCATCAGTTGTTGGCGTTGCACTATTACTATTAGCTTTAACCGTGATGCCGATATTGTTACCTGCTTTAATAGGGTTAACGAGTAAATTGAAGAGTTATAAAGAGAAAATAATAAATACGAAATAAGAAAAAACTGTAGGGAATGTTTTCTCTACAGTTTTTTCTGTATATAAAAATTAAAAATAGGAAATTAATCCAATGTATTACAGAGTGAGAATCGATAAAAACTATCCGATTTCATTGTAGAAAGGTAATCAACCGTTGCTATTCATCCAGCTTCTACTATATAATAGCTATAGTCTACAATAATTGAGTCGTAATATGCGATTTTTTAAGACAATCGGTGAGAAAACGCTGAAATAAGCGGTATTAGTAGGAGGACACAAATGATTACAGTAAGTAACGTTAGTTTGCGTTTCGCGGATCGCAAATTGTTTGAAGATGTTAACATAAAATTCACGCCAGGTAATTGCTACGGTTTAATTGGAGCAAACGGTGCTGGTAAATCAACATTTCTAAAGATTTTATCTGGAGAAATCGAACCATCAACAGGTGACATACATATTACGCCAGGTGAGCGTCTAGCAGTATTAAAACAGAACCACTTCGAATATGAAGAGTTCCCAGTATTAGAAACAGTAATTATGGGTCACACGCAACTTTATAAAGTAATGCAAGAGAAAAATGCTATTTACATGAAAGAAGACTTTAGTGATGAAGATGGTATGCGTGCTGCTGAACTTGAAGGTGAGTTCGCTGAGCTTAACGGTTGGGAAGCTGAGTCAGAAGCTGCAATCTTACTAAAAGGACTTGGTATTGGTGAAGATCTTCATGATAAGAAATTGTCAGAATTAACTGGGGCAGAGAAAGTAAAAGTATTACTTGCTCAAGCTTTATTCGGTAAACCTGACATTCTATTACTAGATGAGCCTACCAACCACTTGGACTTAAAAGCGATTCAATGGTTAGAGAACTTCTTAATGAACTTTGAAAATACAGTAATCGTTGTATCCCATGACCGTCACTTCTTAAATAAAGTTTGTACGCACATGGCTGATCTTGATTTCGGTAAAATTCAACTTTATGTTGGTAACTATGACTTCTGGTATGAGTCAAGCCAATTAGCTTTAAAATTAACACAAGATGCTAATAAGAAAAAAGAAGAGAAAGTAAAAGAGTTACAAAACTTCATTGCACGCTTTAGCTCAAACGCATCTAAAGCGAAACAAGCAACTTCTCGTAAAAAATTATTAGATAAAATTACATTAGATGATATTAGACCATCATCACGTCGTTATCCATTCGTTGGTTTCACACCTGAGCGTGAAATAGGAAATGACTTATTAACTGTTGAAGGACTTTCTAAAACAATTGATGGCGAAAAAGTGTTAGATAATGTGTACTTCACTTTAAATAAAGGTGATAAAGTTGCATTTATCGGTCGTAACGATATTGCGATGACAACATTATTTAAAATCCTTATGGGTGAAATGGAGCCAGATAGCGGTTCATTCAAATGGGGTGTTACAACATCTCAATCGTATTTCCCAAGAGATAACTCTAAATACTTTGAGAACAGTGACTTCAACTTAGTTGATTGGTTACGCCAATTCTCTCCACAAGATGAGTCAGAGAGCTTCTTACGTGGTTTCTTAGGCCGTATGTTATTCTCAGGTGAAGAAGTTAAGAAGAACGTTTCTGTATTATCTGGAGGCGAAAAAGTTCGTTGTATGCTATCTAAAATGATGTTAAGTGGTGCGAACGTAATCACACTTGACGATCCGACGAACCATTTAGATCTTGAGTCTATCACTGCATTAAACAACGGTTTAATTGCATTCAAAGGTACAATGTTATTCACATCTCATGACCATCAGTTCGTACAAACAATTGCAAACCGCATTATCGAAGTAACACCAAACGGTGTAATCGATAAAGAGGCAACTTACGATGAGTACTTAGAAAATGAAGAACTTCAAAAACAAGTAGATGCAATGTATAAAGGTCAATAATATATGATGAAAACCCCCGCTCTTTGTTAGAGCGGGGGTTTTGTTGAAAAGATATGAAGACCAAGGTACGAAATGAATAATTATTCAAATATAACATTTATGGTGGTAAGAAGTTGTAATGTTATGATTGCATAGATTTTTGACATATAGATGACATGTAATGTGTATAGAATTGAAGGAGTTAATTGTAACAGGAGAAGTGTATTTTGAGTAATAAGATTAAAATACACTATTTTTTTATGTGAAAAATGTACCAAAAATGGAGATAGATTAGTTTGCGAAGTAGTGAATAAAGGTTTATAGTATGTGGTGTCATAATTAGTGGATGAAACTTGGGAGAAAACAGGAAATGTTACAAATGTATTTTGTTAAATAGAAACCAAGGTCAAAATGTCTAGAAAGAAATAGTTGAATAAATACTAGCTTCAAATTATAATTACTAATATTCTTCATATAGTTAAATAAAAATAATCTATTTGAAGAAGAAAAAATGAATAGAGAGACAGACTTATAAAAAATAAGCCTTGGATGATCAAAAGAGGTGGAGAAATGAAACAATTCTTATTAAAGAGCAAAAGTGTGTTAAGTAATCATTTTGGATTCTTTCTGTTTGCCGTTATTTTATTATGGCTCAAAACATATGCAGCTTATGTAACGGAATTTAATTTAGGAATTTCAAACACAATCCAAAAATTCTTGCTGTTTTTTAACCCGCTTAGTTCAGCAGTTCTATTTTTAGGACTTGCATTATTTGCAAAAGGGAAACGATCTTATATTTGGGTAATTATTATTAATTTGTTATTGTCGATACTTTTATACGCAAACGTAGTATATTATCGCTTTTTCAGTGATTTTATTACGTTCCCGACATTAACACAAACGAATAACTTTGGAGATTTAGGTGGTAGTATTTTCGCTTTACTACACTTATATGATCCACTATATTTCTTAGATACAATTATTTTAATTGTTTTAGTCGCAACAAAATTTGCAAATCCAAAACCTATTCGTGTTGCGAAACATAAACTATCACTAGTATTTGTAGCGGGTATTTTATTATTCAGTGTGAACCTAGGGCTTGCAGAATCTGACCGTCCTGAATTGTTAACAAGAACGTTTGACCGTAATTATATCGTGAAATATTTAGGGGCATACAATTATACGATTTATGATGGTATTCAAAGTGCGAAAGCATCAACAGAACGAGCATTAGCTGATGGAGATAATATGACAGAAGTTAGAAATTATCTTGCATCAACATATGCAAGTCCAAATCCTGAGTACTTCGGTAAAGGAAAAGGAATGAACGTAATTTATATTCATTTGGAGTCATTCCAAAACTTTTTAATCGATTATCAATTAAATGGTCAAGAAGTTACACCATTTCTAAATTCATTTACAAAAGATGCGAATACGTTATACTTTGATAACTTCTTCCATCAAACAGGACAAGGTAAAACATCTGATGCGGAGTTCATGTTAGAAAACTCAATGTACGGATTACCGCAAGGATCTGTATTTACAAATAAAGCTCATAACACGTATCAATCGGCACCAGCTATTTTAGGGCAACAAGGATACACTTCAGCAGTGTTCCACGGTAACTACAAAACGTTCTGGAACCGTGATGATATTTATAAATCATTTGGTTTTAATAAATTCTTTGATGCGTCATACTATGATATGAACGAAAAAGACGTTGTAAACTATGGCTTAAAAGATAAACCGTTCTTTAATGAATCAATTCCATTATTACAAACGTTAAAACAACCGTTCTATACGAAGTTCATTACGTTATCAAACCATTTCCCTTATCCTATTGATAAAGCGGAAGCAACGATTGAACCGGCGAAAACAGGTGACTCATCAGTAGATACGTATTTCCAAACAGCAAGATATTTAGATGAATCTGTAAAAGGGTTCATCGATTACTTGAAACAATCTGGCTTATACGATAACTCAATTATCGTTATGTACGGTGACCATTACGGTATTTCAGATAATCATAATGCAGCAATGTCACAAGTAATGGGTAAAGAAATGAACTCATTTGAAAATGCACAGTTACAACGTGTACCATTAATCGTTCGTGTACCAGGAGTGAAAGGTGGCGTACAACATCAATATGGCGGTGAAATTGACGTTCTTCCAACGTTATTACACTTACTAGGTACAGATACGAAAAATTATGTTCAATTCGGTTCAGATTTATTATCACCAGATCATAAACAAGTCGTTCCATTCCGTAACGGTAATTATGTAAGCCCAACAGTTACGGCATTGAACGGAAAATATTATGATACAACAACTGGAAAACCTGTAGAATTAACAGATGAAATAAAACAAAATGAACAAATGGTTCAAAACTCATTAAAATACTCTGACCAAGTCGTAAATGGTGACTTATTACGATTCTACACACCAGAAGGCTTCACTCCAGTAGATCGTTCAAAGTATAACTATAACCATCGTGATAAAAATAAAGCGAAGGTAAAAACGACTGAAGACGGGGAAGCTAAATAAATATTAAAAAGCGCTACTCATATGAGTAGCGCTTTTGTTTGTAACTATAATTACATTGACATTATATAGTATCATCTTTAGTTTTTTGTTTCATCTTTCCGAAGAATACCACACCGATGATGATAATAATGATGAATGCCCATTTCATGAAAGGGTTACTTTCGAAAAATCCAGCGAACCATTTCTCATCTACAATCATTTTTGCGGCAGTATAAGCTAAAACAGCTGCTCCAATCGTAATGATGACAGGGAAACGGTCAACCCATTTTAAAATTAATGTACTGCCCCATACAACTACTGGAATAGACACTAATAATCCGATGATTACTAAAGAAAAGTTACCATGGGCAGCTCCCGCAACAGCGAGTACGTTATCAATTCCCATTAACGCATCAGCTATAATAATGGTTTTAATAGCAGACCAAAATCCTTCTTCAGCTTTAATATCATGATTTTTGCCCTCAGCAATTAATTTGTAAGCAATCCATATGAGGAGTACACCACCAATTAGAAGTAATCCTGGTATTTTTAATAACCAAACGACAATTAAGGTGGCGAGGGCTCTAATAGCGATAGCCCCGACAGTTCCCCATATAATAACTTTCTTTTGCTGATCTTTCGGTAATCGCCTTGCTGCTAATCCAATTACGATGGCATTATCTCCAGCTAACACTAAATCAATTACAATAATGGCAAGCAAGGCAGACAAATATTCAGATGAAAGAAAATCCATATACATATCACTCCTTATGATTAATATGTACTTATAAGCTATTCTGTATTAAGAATTCTAACGATTATTTAAAAGCATAACTGTAAAATATAATCTCTTCAAATAGTAATCGAGGATTATAATTATAGTCGTAAGCACTCAAAAAGATGGCTTCGGTACAATTCCGGAGCCATCTTTTAAGTGCTTAATTTTTAACAATCATTTTATGTTTGAAGATTTACTTTCGCATCTTTTGATTACTACTTTTTTTGGCATGAAACTTGCAATAATCAAAGCTATAAAAGATAAGACTAACATAAACACGTATGCATCACTTGAGCTGAAGATAGAAGATAATTTTGTTACTTGCGTAGCTGTTATATTTCCATTCCCACTAGATAACTGTGATATGTGTGAAGTAGATTGAATTGTATACACCGTGATGATAACTGCTGTCCCAATCGAACCTGCTAATTGGCGAATTGTATTATTTACTGCTGAACCATGTGAACCTAGTTCTATTGGCAAAGCGTTTAAGCCGGCTGTATTTAAAGGCATTGAAATGAAACTTAACCCAATTCGTAAAATAATGGTACGAACCATTAAATACATATAAGTTGTGGAGTCGGTCAAATCAATTACACCCCACATCGAAATAATGACACAGATTAAACCGGTAATAAAGAGTGGTTTCGCTCCATATTTATCAAACATTTTGCCTGTGATAGGTGATAAGAAGGCGTTAATGACAGCTCCAGGTAATAGAAGTAAACCTGATTCAAATGCAGTAAAACCTCGTCCGTTTTGTAAGAAAATTGGTAATAGAATTAAATCTGCATACATAATCATCGTAATGAGTACGTTAATGACGGAAGTAAGAGTGAAAACTTTATATTTAAATACTGATAAATTCAATAATGGATCATTAGACTTTATTTGACGTAAACAGAATAAAGCTGTAACGATGATACCGATAGTAATTGTTATAATAACAACGGGATGATTCCATCCTTTACTTCCTGCACTACTGAATCCGTATATAACACAACCAAAGCCAATCGTTGATAAAATGACACTTACGATATCTAATTTCGCTTTTGTTGTATTTGCAACATTCATTAAATATTTAAGCGCGAGAATAATTACGATGAATATAAATGGAGCTAATCCAATAAATAGCCATCTCCATGATACATATTCAATAATAAAGCCAGATAAAGTTGGAGCGATAGCTGGCGCAAAAATTATAGCGAATCCGATGGTCCCCATAATACTTCCGCGTTTTTCACTAGGGTACAAATATAAAATAATAGTCATCATGAGTGGCATAATAATTCCTGCTCCAACTGCTTGAATCATTCTTCCTGTTAACAAAATGCTAAAATTCATGGCGCATGCACAGAGAACGGTCCCAATAAACAAAGAGAGCATTGAGCTAATAAATAGCTGCCTTGTTGTAAATCGTTTCATTAAAAATGCAGTAATTGGAACTAGAACACCATTTATGAGCATAAAGCCTGTTGATAGCCATTGCACTGTTGCAGCTGTTACATCAAATACCTTCATTAAATTACTCATTGCCACATTTAATAGTGTCTGATTTAAGGTTGATAAAAAACAGCCGGTAATGAGGACAACTAATATAATTTTTTTATTGCTTTCTGATATTTCCTTTTGCATTGGTAATCTCCTTCATTGTTACCTTGATTTATCGACCTCGTGTCGATAAAATTAATGGTAACAAAATACGTTTTCTCTGACCATGAACAGTTTTGTTGAAAATGTTCACTACTCGACAGAGAAGATATGTACTGTCGAGAAAGTAAAGAGAAAATCTATAAAGGAGTTTCAAAATGTCTACACTTAAAAAAGAGGACCCTCGTACAGTTCGTTCAAGAGAAATGTTTAAAAATGCTGTTTTTTCTCTTTTATGTGAGAATCCTACTATTTCAAGCTTAACGGTTCAGAAAATCGCAACAAAAGCAGGATTAAATCGAACAACATTTTACTTACATTATCAAGATATTCAAGATTTACTAGACCAAATCAATATCGAGATTTTAAATGAGCTTTCTAATAAAATTGTTGATTTAATACATGCAAAAGATTTATCAGAAAAACAAAAGCTAACACAATTGCTAGATTATTTATATATCCACCGGAATTTTTTATTTATATTATTTAAAATGAATCAATTTGAAGAGCAATTATTTTTATTTTTAAAGCAATTAATAGAAACGAGAAGAGAGAATACGAAAAATAAATTACCTGATGATTATGTTGCAGTTGATATTAAAACAGCCTCTTTGGTAGGTATTATCATGTGGTGGATAAGGAATGGACTTCACTTTAGTTCAGATTATATAGCAAATCAAATATATTTAATGTATAAAGGATGATATGTTAGAATCAGTCATGTGTATTAATAAACGAAAATCATTATATTTAAGAATTGAAATTAACAGGAGATAGAAAAATAATTGTCTTGCAAGTAAAGGCTTATATATTTCAAATTTATAAAGTAAAAGTTTTATAGCAAGAAGGGGAGCAATTTATGGATTTTCAAAATGAAAAAGTAGCATTACATTTAGAGGTGGTGAGATACCAATTTAAAGATGCAAAAGAGGAGTGTGATAGAAATTGGCTTATAGTAAAAGCGAAACTGTCAGAAGGAAATAAAGTTTTTGAAACGATGGATCCTTTTCTACAAACTTTCGACTTACAGCATATGAAAAAATGGTTTCAATCATTACCGAATCCTACATATACCGAACTAGATTTCATAGAGCCTAATATAGCGTTTGAATTAATGGGGAAAAATGAAGGTGAGTTTCAAATTGTAGTCCGATTATCTCAGGAACTTACCCCTTCATGGTGTAAGGAAGAGGAGTACGAATTTTCTATAAGTATTACGCATGAGGACAGAGAAAAGATTATTCGTTTTATTGAAGAGCAACAAAGAAACTTTCCAAAACGTTAAAAAAAGACTTGATATCCTACTAGAGGGAATCAAGTCTTTTCATTACATACGATTATCATGCCAGAAGTTTAATGGGAAGTGTTCGTTCTCATTATAGGCTTCTAATTCATATCCTTTTTCTTTCAGTCCTTTTATAATTCCAGGTACTGCTTTAACTGATTGTGGGTGAATATCGTGCATAAGGATAACTTCTGTTGGATTTGTAGCACCATGTAGAACGTTTTCTACAATTTTAGCTGATGCAGCATCAACTTGCATTTTGTTGTATCTCCAGTCTAAAGAATCAATTGTCCAATCCCA
Organism: Bacillus cereus group sp. N11; assembly: GCF_016483605.1. NCBI lineage: Bacteria > Bacillati > Bacillota > Bacilli > Caryophanales > Bacillaceae > Bacillus > Bacillus cereus group sp. N11. The sequence continues at coordinate 441,319 of NZ_JAEHBN010000001.1, read as the reverse complement.
AACTTTCAACCCGTTTTCCACCACTTTGTTGCGAAGTGCTTCGTTTAATCCTGGCATTGAGCCGTATGATGGACGAGTTAATACGGGTGATTTGCCTAGAACGCCAGCGATTAAGCCTTGATCTTCTTTCATTTCATCTACGTAATGTCCTTCTGTGTAAAGTTTCTTATAGTTATGAGTCATACTGTGCATCCCAACATAGTGGCCTTCAGCATCTTCACGTTTCACAAGATCAGGGAAAGCTTTCACGTTTGAACCAATTAGGAAGAATGTTGCTTTTGCATTTTCTTTCTTTAACATATCTAAAAGCTCAGCTGTGTATTTTCCAGGACCGTCATCAAATGTTAAGTAAGCGACTTTTCTAACTTGCCCATTATAGTGTTTTGGAGCTTCTTTCGGTGCAAGAGATGTTTGAATTTCACTTACAAATTGAACAGACTTTGCTTCATCTTCTGTACTTGCTAGAGCAGTATGTACTGATCCTAAAGCGGCCTCATATGTAAATAATACCCCAGCGCAAATCAACATAGCCCTTTTTACTAAAGTTGTCATTCGAATTCCATTGTGCATAATTTTCCTTCTCTCTATAAAAGATCTACTCTACTATATTAGCAATTATAGGTAGGGAAATGCAAAAAAACTTTTTTACAACTGTAAAAAAGTTTGGTCAAAAATATGCAAGATTTTGTATCAACTGCATGCTTGAAAAATTGGATGCTTTTAAACTTTATTATGAAAATCTTCAAGCATCAAATTTAATTCTTCTAATAATGATGCGGATGCTTTTTTTGGTGAACCTGTATCAAAAGGAGGCTGTGGGTCGTATTCTAACATGAGCTGAACTGCTTTACTCTTTTCATCTCCGAATTCCCAAGCCATCAACTGGAGAGCCATATCAATACCTGCAGATACACCAGCTGCTGTTATGATTTTTTCATGACGAACGACTCTCTCTTCAGTTGGAATAGCCCCGAGAGAACGAAGTAAGTCAAAAGAGCTCCAATGACTAGTGGCTTTAACACCATTTAGTAGGCCAGTAGCACCTAAGATTAAAGAACCTGTACATACAGTTGTAGTCCATTTAGTAGTTTCATGTATTTGGAGAATCCAATTGAGAGTTTCTTCGTCCTCCATAAGTTGTTTAAAGTTAGGCGGGCGACATCCAGGAATAATAAGGATATCAGCTGAATTAACTTCAGTAAAATTATAATCGGCATGTAAATAGCCCATTTTTGAATCTAATTTAATTAAGCCCGTAGTTTTAGCAACAAACTTTATGTTGTTATTGCTTTCTGCTGCAAATACTTCGTACGGACCAATAGCATCTAATGCAGTAATCCCTTCATAGAGCATAATAACGATTTCCATTATAATCTCCCCTTAAGTTATTACAAATGTAATCTAGTGACGATTAAAAAAGAATTTATTCAATATTCTTTTTTATCGTTACTTTAAATATACTATACCCCAGATGTGTATTAGTTTATACTACTGTGTCAAACTTGTGACAAAAACTATGAATAGGTTCATTTATTTCGTATAGAGTTACTCTTTCATGTAATGATTGAAAAATTTAACTTCCCAGAAAGAAGAAATATAAAATATAGTACTTAGACTAAATTCTTAAATAGAAGGGGAATAATCGTACTTTCGTATGACTTCATTTTAGTCACAATTATTGATTTAATTATTTTCGTTTTTTATTAAAATATTGGTAAAGAATCAATTACATTTAAAAAGGGAGTGGGAATATGGTTCATTATATTTGCACGACATGTGGAGTTCAGTATCCCGAAAATAAAGAGGCACCTTCTCGTTGTAAAATTTGTAATGAGGAAAGGCAATATATGAATCCAATGGGGCAGTCATGGACAACATTAGAAACAATGCAACATAGCAATTTATACAAAAATGAAATAATAAAAGAAGAAACTGGTTTGTATAGCATTACTACTAAACCTAAGTTTGCAATTGGACAAACAGCATTTTTAATACAAAGTAAAACTCTAAATGTTTTGTGGGATTGTATTAGTTATTTAGATGATAAAACGATACAACGTATATATGATTTAGGTGGTATTCAAGCAATAGCACTTTCTCATCCACATTATTACTCTACACAAGTAAAATGGGCGGAAACATTTCATATACCTATCTATATTCATGAAGATGATAAAGAATGGGTGGTTCACCCGAGTAAGCAAATTAAATTTTGGTCTGGGGAACATTTGATATTATCGGAAGAACTTACATTGCATCGGTTAGGAGGCCATTTTAAAGGTGGAACTGTTATGCACTGGAAAGACGGTAATGAAGGGAAAGGTATTTTGTTATCAGGTGATATTATACAAGTAGTTTCGGATCGAAAATGGGTAAGTTTTATGTATAGTTATCCCAATCTTATCCCATTGCCAGCGAATAAAGTTAGAAAAATGGCAGAGAAAGTAAAAGGAATCCAATTTAGTCGACTGTATAATGCGTTTCATGGTGTTGTGATGGAAGGTGCGAATAGGGCTGTACAAAGATCTGCTGATCGATATATAAAGGCCCTACAAGGAGAATTATTTCATACGTAATAATATATATGGAAGAAATCGTTATTTTATCTCCATATTTGTATAACTAAGTTTATATGAATTTTATACTAAAGTCCTACTATGTATGAACGAATAGGTCTTTCAACTTAAGCAGTTCTCACACTAATGAGGGATATTAAACTAAATATATGTAACTTATAATGGCTACTATAAAGCTTTGGAAAATGAAAAGGAGGAGATTTGCATGAAGAATTGGGTTCAATTTAGAATTGCAAGACCAACAGATAAATTTGAAGAAGTTATAAGTTTTTACGAAACAGGATTAGGGTTAAAACGTATAGGGGAATTTCACAATCATGAAGGATATGACGGGGTTATGTTTGGATTACCGGGTGAAGAGTACCATTTGGAGTTTACTACGCATGTAAATGGAAGCCCATGCCCAGCACCGACAAAAGATAATTTACTAGTTTTTTATATGCCGAATAAAGATGAAATTGAAATAATCGCGAATCGGTTAAGTGAAATGGGCTACCATGAGGTGGAACCGGAAAATCCGTATTGGATAGAGAAAGGTACTACAATAGAGGATCCAGATGGCTGGAGAATTGTGCTTATGAATGCATTTGAATAAAGAAGTTCTTTTCGTATGTAATAGAGTGCAACAAAATGATTTAGACAAAAATCCCTACAACGTTTGTAGGGATTTTTTATAGGAAAATATAGTTAATAGCGTAATTGAAATATAGAAAGTATTTTGACTAAGAACAAATGTTATAAATATGATGTATGACGGAGGTATAAAAGTATGATAGTAAACCATTTTGAAGAGTTTTCTAAAAATGTTGGAAATACCCCTCTCATTAAATTAGAATGCGAAGAAACGAAGAATCTTTCAATCTATGCTAAATGTGAATGGCACAACCCTACAGGATCGATTAAGGATAGAGCAGCACTTGGAATGATCAATAAATATTTACAAGAAGCTAACAAAAAACAACATATTTTAGAGTATAGTGGTGGAAGCTTAGCGAGGTCAATTGGCTATCTTTGTTATTATTTAGGGATTGAATGCACGTTAGTGTTAAGTTCTGCAACTGGTCAATCTCTATTAAATGAACTCGAATATTATGGTGCTAACGTAATCTTAGTTGATAAATGTAAGGGATTTTACGCTGTAATTGAGAAGACAATAGAGATTAGCAAACAAAAACAAGAGTTATACTTTTTGTTCCAACATTATAATAATGCAAATTTATTAAGTCATATAGAAGGAACAGGCCGAGAAATTATTGCACAAATGAACGGAAAACCAATACACGCATGGGTAGCATCCGCTGGTACTGGTGGAACTCTAATTGGGGTCTATAAAGCAGTAAAGAAGTATACAAAAAATGTTGAGCTACATTTAGTAATGCCTGCCGAATTACCATATGGATCTGAACAACCGCCAAATGCTTTAAAGAAATATGCAGGATCAGGTGGATTCGGTCTAGGACGGAAACAACATTTCATAGAAAAGGAAGACAATTTGATAGAAAAGCAATGGACTTATTCATATGAAGAAACCTTGTATGAAATGGCCCGTTTTTATAAGGCTACTGGTATGAAAATAGGAACGTCTGCGGCAGCAAACTTATTAGCTGCAAAACAATTAGGAAAAGAAAAAGGTGCGAATTTTAATGTAGTTACCGTTTTTCCGGATGCAGGTTCTATAGAAGAGTGGTCAGATGTAAAGAGTTTAGCCAAAATATAGCGGAGATAAATTATTGAGAGAACGAACCAAAGGTGGTTCCTTCGTTTATTTCTTATTTTATGGAAATTTGATACCATGAAAAACCTGCATGTTTACAATGTGTAGGTTTTTCATGGTGTGATTGCGTAGTATATTTAAAATTTCACATACCGTATTTTAAAAATAAATATAGGAAAATCAAAAAATAATGTAGAATATATCGTACATACCTATATGAAGTCAACAGAAAACATAAAAGAGGTGGACAAATGCTACTTGAAGAGGTCATGCAGCAACTAGAGAAATATGGAACGGAACAAAATCGAAAAACGTATAAAAATCATGGGGCGAAAGAGCCGCTATTCGGAGTCAGTTTTGCAAATTTAAAATTATTAAAAAAGAAGATAAAAAAAGATCATGATTTAGCAATTTCATTATGGGAAACAAAAAACATGGATGCAATGACTTTAGCAACGTATATTTTAGAACCGAAGAATGTAACATCAGAACAGCTGAATAGTTGGATTAGGGATGTTGATTATTATTGTTTAATGGACGTTCTTATGACAGCTATATGTACGTCGCCAATCGCAATAGAAAGAATGGACGAATGGACGAAATCTGATGATGAATGGATCGGGAGAGCAGGTTGGTCATTATTAGCGAATATCGCAATAAAAAATAAAAAGTTAGACGATAACTTCTTCATGCCGTATTTAGAAGAGATTAAAGTTCATATACATAATGAAAAAAATAGAAAAAGAGAAGCAATGAATAGCGCTTTAATTGCGATAGGGATTCGAAATGAAGCTTTAGCGCAACAAGCAATTGAAATTGCTCGTGAAATTGGAAAAGTAAAAATTGATCACGGTGCAACGTCATGTAAAACACCAGATGCAGAACCATATATAAAAAAGGCTCGAGAAAGAGCAGAAAAAAGAAAGTAAAATAAGCGAAGGAGAAAAGAAAATGAAACCAATTGAAGCGGCACAAAGCATAATTACATCACAATTTCCGAATTGTAATGTAGCTTTACTGGGAGGAAGCGTTGTACGAGGAGAAGCGACAAAAACATCTGACCTTGATATTGTTATAGTCGATCAAAGTTTGTCATCTTGTTATAGAGAATCCTTCTATAGTAATGGATGGCCCGTTGAAGTATTTGTACATAATTTTGTAACGTATAAAACCTTTTTTAAAATGGATTGTGATCGCGGGCGACCTTCTCTACCTCAATTAGTTTCAGAAGGAATTGTATTAAAAGGGGAAAGTGAAATTGTTGAGAAATTAAAAAAAGAAGCGAACGATTTACTAATTAAAGGACCAGATAAATGGACCGAAGAAACGATGAAACAGAAGCGCTATTTTATTTCGGATACTTTGGATGACTTCATTGGTGCATCAAAAAGAGAAGAAGAACTATTCATTGCTAATTTATTAGCGGAATTAATACATGAATATGTATTAAGAGTAAATGGCCAATGGCTTGGAAATTCAAAATGGTTTATTAGAGTTTTAAGAAGATATGATGACCATTATGCAGAACAATTTGTAGCGGCTTTTGATCATTTTTATAAAAACGGTGATAAAAATGTATTAATTAATTTTACAGAAAAGACGTTAGAACTATACGGAGGAAGAGTGTTCGAAGGATTTTCTATTGGCAAATAAAAAGGGGATAGTAAAATGAAAATACCATTCGTTCAATTAAGGGAATTGACACTAGAGGATGTAGAAGATCGATATCAATGGTCATTAGATACAGAAGTGACAAAACACTTAGTCGTACCAGATCAATATCCTCCGTTTACTCGTGAAGATACGAGAAAATGGATTGAAGCATGCATAAGTCGAAAGAATGGTTATGAACAAAGGGCTATCGTTACAGAAAACGATATACACATTGGCTGGGTAGACCTTAAAAATTTTGACAAAACAAATAAAAATGCGGAACTAGGAATTACGATTGGGGATAAAGAGTATTGGGAAAAAGGGTATGGAATAGCATCTCTATATAGTATATTACAACTGGGATTCTTTGATTTCGAATTGGAGAAAGTTTGGCTACGTGTAGATGAGGATAATTTACAAGCTAGAAAGAGTTATGAAAAGGCTGGCTTTGTTTGTGAAGGACTAATGAGAAATGATCGGTTACGTCAAAAGAAGTTCATTCATCGCTATCGTTATAGTATGTTAATAGAAGAATATCAATCTATAATTAGTGGTTTATAAAAATATTATGTAAATTAAAAAGGGGTAGAGATACATGATTCGATTACTTACGAAAGAAGATGCAAAAAAATATTGGGATTTACGTTTACAAGCATTACAAGTAAACCCAGAGGCGTTTATAACAACTTATGAAGAGGCGATTCGTCAGGAAAATCCTATTGAGCGAGTTGAAGGGAATTTAACATCTACTATTAGTTGTACACTTGGCGCGTTTAATGAAGAAAAATTAATTGGTGTAGTCACTTTACTAACGGAAGAGAAAGTAGCATATAAGCATAAAGGCCATATCGTTGCGATGTATGTAGACGCACAAAACAGACGAAACGGGTTGGCACGTGAGCTAATTGCAAATGCAATTCAAAGAGCGCGGGATATACAACTAGAGCAATTGACATTAGGTGTTGTATCTACAAACGAACCAGCAAAAAATTTGTACGAATCAATGGGCTTTAAAACATATGGAATTGAAAAAAGGGCTATAAAGATTAATGGTGCGTACAGTGATGATGAACATATGGTGCTGTTCCTTTAAAGGACGGAGTTTATCATGAAAGATCTTTATTTAGAAAAAAACATGAATCCGCAAGTAGCAATTTTGTATGCAACGGTTCGAGATACATATATACGATTGCAAAATTTAGTAGAAAGTACTGAAGAGAAGGAATTATCTTTTAAAGGGTCTGAAAATAATGAAAATAGCATCGGACAGCTACTTCAGCATTTAGCAGTTGTCGATTTACATTGGGTGTATCACTTAAAGGGAGAAGAAGTTCCACTGCACTAAAAAATAAATATGGGCCTATGTTGAATGAAGTGGGAGAACTGCCAGTTTTAAGAAAACACACGTTACAAGAGTTAATGCAAGATTATGAAGCAGTGCAACAATTGTTTTATCCCGCATTAACGGGCAGCCCGATTGGTTAAACTAATAATCAGTGGGGGATGAACAAAACCCCCACTGATTAAAGTTTCACTTTATGAAGAATGTATGAAACTAACAGAAAATGATTTAACACGGGAAGTTTTTTATGAAAAGGGCGAAAATGCGACAATAAGATGGGGCATATGGCATGTAGCTGATCATAATCGGTATCATCAAGCGCATATTGGTCAGTTAAGAAAATTATATAGAGCTAGATTACATGTAAGTTAAAGTGCGTGAATTTTAATTATATTCATTTTGTTGTATAGTATTAAGAAGAAACTAAACAAGGGGTTTTATAATGAAAGCAATTGCAATAGGGATATTGGCATCATTTTTCTTTGCCTTTACCTTTGTTTTAAACCGGGCGATGGACTTAGAAGGTGGAAGTTGGATTTGGAGTGCATCATTACGGTATTACTTTATGGTACCAATGCTACTACTTATTGTCATGTATAGAGGCAACTTAAAGCAACTCTTTCAATATATGAAAAACAATCCGAAAGAATGGTTGGTATGGAGTATTGTAGGTTTTGGTCTTTTTTATGCACCACTTAGTTTTGCTGGCGCATTTGGACCAGGGTGGCTTGTTGCATCAACATGGCAAATTACGATAGTCGCAGGGATTTTGTTAACACCATTTTTTGCGGTAGACCCATTACATAAAAAACTTCCGATGAAAGAATTAGTAATGTCGGGTATTATTTTATTCGGTGTTGTACTCATGCAAGTAGAACATGCTTCTTCTTTAGGAATTCGTGAAACCATTTTATGTGTAGTTCCTGTTCTCATTGCGGCGTTTGCGTACCCTCTTGGAAATCGAAAAATGATGCAAGTATGTAAAGGGGAATTAGATGTATTCCAGCGAGTTCTCGGGATGACATTAGCAAGTTTACCATTTTGGTTTTTACTATCTGGTTACGAAGTATCAACAGGTGGATTACCGTCAAGTAGTCAAGTTTTTCAATGTTTTATTGTAGCAGTTAGTTCAGGTTTAATCGCGACAGTATTATTTTTCTTTGCGACAGATCTTGTGAAAGATGATCCGCAAAAGCTAGCAACGGTTGAAGCGACACAATCCGGTGAAGTTTTATTTGCTTTAGTAGGAGAGCTTATTTGGCTTTCTGCTCCAATTCCATCATCTTTATCTTGGGTTGGAATGAGTCTCGTTATTGTCGGAATGATACTCCATAGTTATGTGGCGGTCGTTGTGAAAAAAGAAGAAAAAATAACAGCGTAATGAGATTAGCTCTTTTTTATAAAGAGCTAATCTTTTTTCTTAGAAAGGGATGAAGATATGAATTTGCAACGTGTTGAACAAATTGGAAGGGATTCAGTATTAAACGTATTACAGTATGCAGTCGGTCCAAGTGAAACAAGCTTAAAGAAAGCAGTATTATTTTATCAAGGTAAAAAAGGTAGATTATATAAATATGAAGAAAAGGCTTGTATAGGTATTGAAGTAATTGGCGCAACGAAAGCACGAATATGCCATATAGCAGTCGCTCCACAATATCGTCATAAGGGAATTGCATTGCAAATGATAAAGAAAGTAGTAACGATGCATCAGTTGACTTATGTAGAAGCAGAAACAGACAATGAGGCAGTTGAATTTTATAAGAGAATAGGTTTTCAGATTAAAAGTTTAGGAGAAAAATATCCGGGGATAGAAAGATTTCATTTGTATTTTTAAAAAAAAACATATTGAAATAATCTTAGAATATAATATCCGGAATAGGGTTTGAAGAGATAGTCTGTTTTGTATTTATCCGTTCTAATTGTAATAGCAAATATGTAAGAAAGCTTGGGATGTTTATTTGATAATAAGGAAGTGAAATATGAGCAGTTCAATATGTGATGGAACACTTGAAAAGAAGCGTGCAGTCTCATTAGATTTAGCAAGGGGTACTATGTTGCTGTTAATCGTACTTGCTCATGCACCGCTGTATTTGTACGCTGCAGATCCTGGAATTATGCATAGAGTGGAAAGCAGTAGTTTCTTTGATCAAATTGTAAATCTTTTTGGTATATTCATAATTGATAACCGTGCAAGAGCAATGTTTGCCGTATTATTAGGCTACGGTTTAGTTCTAGCATTTGAAGGGCAAATATCAAAAGGGAAAAATGAAATTCAGGCTGTAAAAATAGTAAGAAAACGCTCCTTGTATTTAATACTGTTTGGGATTGTGTTAGCGGTCTTAATTGGAGGGCAAGATATTCTTATGGCCTATGGTTTAGCGGGTATTTTTGTTAGTCCACTATTAAAGTGTAAAATGAAAACATTAATTCGAACGTTTATAATTATCGCTATATTGTATACCATTTTTATTCCAATAATATGGGGACTTAATATGCAATCAATAGGTGATTATGGTTTTTCACCAGATGTTTCGGCAAAAGACACGTATCTTAGTACTACAATGATACGATTACTTTTCTTTCCTATTATACCTGTACTCATCCATTTTATGTTCCCAATTCTTCCTTCTATAATTCTTGGTTTGTGGATTGCTAGATATAAGTTATTAATAAAACCAGAGCAACAGTTAAAAAAATTATATTTTATAACAACTATAGGATTAGCAATTTCTTTAATAGGTGCTTTGCCTTTATCTTTTATAGGGACTATATGGTATCCAACTGTATTTACAGCTGGAATGATAAATGGAATCCATATTTTAACTGGAATTGCTGGAGGATTAGCATATGCAACAGGTTTCGGGATAATAGGGAGTAGATTGAAAAATCCAGGGTACTTTAGCCTTGCATTAATCGCTCTAGGAAAACGTTCATTAACATTTTTTGTTTTAAATGAAGCACTGCTTGTTATATTTTTATCACCAGTAGCATTTGATTTAGGAGGGCATGTAAGTAACGCTTTTGCTGCATTGATAGCAATATGTATTTGGATATTGTCTGTCATAGTAGCTTTAATAATGGAAAAAAATAATCTTAATGGACCATTAGAAATTTTATTGAGACGTTTAGTATATAAAAAATAAATAAAGTGAAAGACGACATAATACAAAATCGTCTTTCACTTTATTTAGGTGTACAGATAGACAATTCGGCTATTATAATATTTCATTTTCATTTAGGGAATAAATAGCATGAAAATATGTAAATATGCATATTGAGTATAGTTTGTAAAAAGTGATATTTGCATTATATAATATAGTTAAATGGAAAAATATAGATAAAAGAAATTAGGTGTATAGCACATGAGAATGGAAAAAAATAAATTTTTGAAAGTCGCTGCTTCAATTGGCGTGTCATCTTTTTTATTAACAGGTTGTGGTGACTATGAAGAAGAAAATGTACAACAAGAAAATACCGCTGTTAAAACGGATGGTGGGAAGCAAGGGAGCGAACAAGAACCATTAAATTGTGATGATAAAGCCCCAACTACTGAAAATGTAGAAAAAGATGAGTTATGCAAGGAAAATAATCCATCATTTTCATCGTATCAAGAAAACTCTCACTTACCGATATTACCGTTCGTAGCAGGATATTTATTAGCAAGTAAAACCTCAAATATGAACTATACAGTCAAACCAAATGTAATGAAGAAACCATATACAAACAATGTTCTTTCTTATCGTGAAAAAGATGAACGGAGAACTGGTGGCAGCGGTGGCGGAGGTTATTACGGCGGAACTACTAGCAACAACGATTCTTCAAAGAAAGTGGATTTAAATAAACAACAGCCCAATCCATCAAATAAAGTGACGCCAGATACAAATACATCTAAATCATCTACGACACAAACGCCGAAAGTAAATCCTGGTTCAAGTGGAATTGGGAACGCAAAAGCGCCGGCCGGATCATAAAGAGAAAGGATAATAGAGTCATGTATACAGAACAAGAACAGAAAGAGTATATGAAAATATGGTTTTCACTTGCGGAAGAGGCTGGTAGGAATGGTTTTACGTGGCCGAGTCTATTAGAGAATGAAGAGTGGAATCAGTATATGGCAACAGGGATGTTTCGTATGTCGGTAAACACATATACCGCTATTTCGAAAGCGACAGAAGAAATAATGTATGTGTTATATAGAACGTATCAATATATTGTACATACGACAGAAGATTTTCAAAAACTCGGATTCCCGCCTGAAACGTGGGAGATTGCGAGAATGAAACATACTGGTTTGTTTTCTTATTTTACAAGGCTCGACTTTATCGTAAATGGTGATGTTATTAAATTAATAGAAGTGAATTGTGATACACCAACAGGATATTTAGAACCTTCTGTTGCAAATGAAGTGTTGTGCCGTTATCACGATGTGAATCACCCGAATCATATTGAGGAGCATATTGTACAGGCATGGGAACAAATTAAACATGACTATAATATTGATCCTGAAGAAACGATATATTTTAGTAGCTATGATTGGCACGATGAAGACCATCAAACAGTCCAGTTTTTAAGAAGTTATTGCCTAAATCAGCCCACGGAATATATAGGAATTCAAGATATTGTAGTTACAGATGATGGAATATATACGCCAAATGGCAAGCGAATTCATTATTTATATCGACTGTATCCAATTGAATATTTAGTTACAGATGTTGATAAAAATGGAAAAAGAATTGGTCTGCAGTTTTTAAATCATATAGCGCAAGGAAGAGTGAAAATTATTAATCCACCAGCCGCATTCGTAATGCAAAATAAAAATGTGCTTGCATTAATTTGGAAGCTTTATGAAAAAGCGGTTTTCTTTGAAGAAGAAGAGCGTGTTATTATTAATAAATACTTCTTACCAACATATTTTACAAATAAGCCATTTAAAGAAAGAAATGAATCATTTGTTTCTAAACCTTTATATGGACGTGAAGGTGGGGGCGTATCTATATACGAAAATGATGAACTATTAGCTGAAGATAAAACGGAATATTACTTTGAACAACGGAAAATATATCAGCAATACATAGAAATGCCTGACTATACCATTGATACATGGGATGGTCCGTATACTGGTAAATTATTAATTGGCTCACATTGTATTAGTGGGAGAGCGGCAGGGTTATTTTTACGAGTTGGTGAGAAAATAACGGGAAACTTATCGATGTTTACTGGGGTTACGATTGAAGGATAAAATGAAAAGAAAAGCCCATCATTTTTGATGGGCTTTTTCGTCTATCTATAAAGTGTAAATTGAAATGGTAACTTTTTATTGCTGTGATGTAACACTTTCATCTTTCTTCATTTCAAAGATTTTCTTTCCATCTTCATCTACAATTTTAATAGTATTTCTAAGTTTTGGTGCACCAATATATAAAACGGGATTTTCATCTTGCCCTTTATCTTTTTCAATATGTAATACGATAACAGATGTGTCTTTTTCGTCTTGTACTTCTTTTACTGTAATTTTATCGTTTTTATACTTTTTTCCAAATGCTACATACACCATTCTTTTTCCTTCACTAATACTACCATTTGAGTAATGAATCATAGTTGGATCTTTTTGTGCTTTTTCATATAAATTTAATGGCCCATATCCGCCTTCATTATATCTGGATTTTTCTAATACCCAATACCCCTCATAGTCATTGTTAATAGAAACACATGCATGTAAAGAAATGAGCCCAAATAGTAGAAAAGGAAATAGAATTTTTTTCATTTGTTCACCTTCTTTTATTAATTCAAATGAATATACCATAATTTAACTATTTTTTACGTAATAATACTACCATTTTTTTGTAGTATTGAATACGATCAAGTTAAAAATTAAGAAAAATATGATAATATATTTATATAAAAGTTTAAATTTTAATATACGTGGTTAGTGGGGGAACCGTTATGAAAATGAATGAAATAGTTGAGAGTACACAATTTCCGAATACAATTCAAACAATTACAAACGATTTAAAAGCACTAGGAGTCGAAAAAGGAATGACAATTATTGTTCATTCATCATTAAGTTCTATCGGCTGGATATCTGGCGGAGTGGTTGCAGTAGTAGAAGCTTTAATGAAAGTCGTTACAGAAGAAGGAACAATTATAATGCCAACACAATCTTCGGATTTATCTGATCCGAAACATTGGTCAAGACCGCCTGTACCTGAAGATTGGTGGCAAATTATACGTGATAGCGTCCCAGCATTTGATCCACGTATAACACCAACAAGAGGAATGGGGAAAATAGTTGAATGTTTTCGTACATACCCGAATGTAGTACGAAGTAATCATCCATTAGGAAGTTTTGCTGCATGGGGGAAACATGCAGAGGAAATAACAATGAATCATTCGCTATCGATGAGTTTGGGAGAGGAATCACCATTAAAAAAAATATACGATTTTGATGGGTACATATTATTAATTGGTGTTGGCTATGACTCGAATACGTCTGTTCATTTATCTGAAGTACGTTCTGGTGCATGTGAATTAATAAAAGTAGGAGCACCAATTATAGAAAACGGTGAAAGAGTATGGAAAGAATTTGTTGAAATGGATTACGAATCAGATACGTTTGTAGAAATTGGTGTAGAGTTTGAGCGAAAAGGAACTGTAACAATGGGGAAAATAGGTAATGCAACGAGCCGTCTTATGAAGCAACGTGATATAGTTGACTTTGGAACAGAATGGTTTCTTAAGAAAAATCAGTAAGGGATGGTTACAATGAAGGGGAAAAAGGTATTAATTACAAGCGGTGGTTGTTTAGAAAAATGGGATCAAGTACGCGGACATACGAATATGGCTAAAGGTACGATTGGAAGAATAATCGCAGAAGAACTTATAGCTAAAGGGGCACACGTTATATATTTACACGGTTATTTCGCTGAGAAACCGAACGATGTAAATAGAGGATTAGAATTACATCCATTTGAGGGAATTGTTGATTTGCAAGATAAAATGAAAAGTATCATTACGCATGAAAAAGTCGATGCGGTTATTATGGCAGCGGCTGGATCAGATTGGGTTGTGGAAAAGATTTGTGATCAAGATGGCAATGTTCTTAATATGAATGGGAAAATTTCAAGTGATATAGCACCAATTATACATTTTCAAAAAGCTCCAAAAGTTTTGAAGCAAATAAAACAATGGGATCCGGAAACAGTACTCGTTGGTTTTAAGCTTGAAAGTGATTTAAGTGAAGAAGAACTGTTTGAGAGAGCGAAAAATAGAATGAAAGAAGCAAAGGCGAATGTAATGATAGCAAATTCACCACATTCTTTATATTCGCGCGGGGCTGTACACTATGTAATTGGACAAGATGGTAAAGGAAAGTTATGTAAAGGGAAAGATGAAACAGCGAAAGAAATTGTCAAAAGCTTAGAGATATTATGTAATCGTATTACTGCTTTGTAAAATTAAGTTTTTAGATAAGAATGAATCCGCATAGTATATGGGTAAGCGAAACTTTAATTAGTGGGAATTTTACTTTTACACGAATGTGAAGCATAAACCAATCAAGAGCTATACGCAGAATAATTGGTGAGGAGTGGATTCTATGGAACATTTATTAAAGCAAGCTATTAAACTTAGAAATGAAAAGAAATATGCGCAGTCTAGAGAAATACTTATAGGATTAACAAACTTTACAAAAGATGCAGAAGTACTGTACCAATGTGCATGGATACACGATGTCATGGGATTAGAAACAGAAGCAGTTCCGTATTATGAGCAGGCGATCGCACATGGACTTGATGGTGAATCCCTTTGCGGTGCCTATATCGGTTTAGGGAGTACATATCGTTGCATTGGAGAGTATGAAAAGGCAATTGTGGTACTAGAAGCTGGAGTAAAGAAATTCCCTGAGAACGATCCGATGAGAGTATTTTTATCATTAGCAAAGTATAATGTAAACGAACATGAATCCGCAATGAAATTATTACTTGAAACAGTCGTGAAAGTAGATGAAGTAAAAGAATTTGAACGTGCTATTTCATTTTATAAAGACCACTTAAACGAGGTGTTTAAATAAAGGAGTGAACGTATGAGTGTCACACTATCGCGAAGGCGAAAAGGCATTTGGATTGGACTCGTATCTTGCATTATGTTATCCAACTATTTATTGTATGCCCTTCCCATTGTACCAGCTGCTCCAAAAGAAGTAGTGCTTGGGTCATTATTAGATTGTATGTTTGTAATTCCAGTCATTACGTATTTCTTTATTATTCGAAAAAGATACTCGTTAACGTATATCTTTCCTGTCGTAATAGCTGGATATATATTTGCGAGATTTATAATTCCAAGCGACTATTTACAAGCTTTTTCATTCGTTTCTTATATAGTAGTGACGGGGGAAATTGCATTTGTAGCTTTACAATTGTTCCTTCTATATAAAATCGTGACAATGCTTCCTAAAATAATTAATAAATATAAAGCACATAAAAAAGAGTATTCTTCATTCTCTTATTCAATTGATGCAGCATTTGATGACACTATGAAAAGAAGTAAAGTTATAAATATCATGCTTACTGAGTGTAAGCTAATCTATTATGCGTTATTATCTTGGCGTGCAAAAGTACCAGATGACGAATTTACCTATTCCTACCATAAAAACACCGGTGCTATAGGTGTTTATATCATGATAATTCACGCAACAGCAATTGAAAGTATCGGTTTTCATTATTTACTTCATCAATGGAATCCAGTAATAGCTTGGATTTTACTTATTTTAAACGTATATGCGATGATTTATTTTATAGCTGAAATACAAGCGATACGTAAAAGTCCAATTATCATAACAGAAAAACAAGTAATGATTCAAATCGGATTAGGAAAGAAAATCGTTTTGCCATTTACACAAATTGATAATATTACGTTCTACAAGGGGGAATCACTAACAGCAAAAGAAGAGAAAGAGGTATTGGATGCAACTGTTATGGAGTTCATAAAAGAACCTGCTACTTTTGAAATAACGTTAAAAGAGCCAGTAAAAGCGCAGGTGTTATATGGTTTTTCTAAAACAGTAAATCGTGTGCACTTAAATGTTGATGAGGAACGGAAATTTTATAATGCGATTTCTGAAAGGTTAAAACTTATAAGTCATGAATAGTGAAAAACTCCTTCTAAAATAAGAGGGAGTTTTATTGTGTAATTGTAGACAACAATATAAACAACTATATACTTCTTAATTGCTATATAAATGGATATAATTAAGGATAGAAATAGCATAAGGGGAACAAAATAATGAATCAATTACGTACATCAAAAATTGAAATTACAGAAAGAAAAATTCGGTATGATTCGACAATAGTGGATTACGATTGCTTATTGCTGAAAAAACAATCGGAAAGTATCGTGTTATTTCACGAGGTCCAGTATTCATTTACAATGACGGCACACGATACAAAGTTAACTATTCAAAAAGGAAGTTACACAATTGCATACTACTGGGAAGATCGTCCTTACAATTTATACGTATGGAGAGATAAGGAAGGGAATTATGTAGGCGCCTATTTTAATATCGTAAAAAATACACAAATAACAGAAGAAGTAGTTTCCTTCGAAGATTTAATTATCGATATTATGGTACTTCCAAATGGAGAATATTTCATATTAGATGAGGATGAATTACCGGAGCCGATAGAAAACTTTGAAGATGGATTTGTAAAAGAAGCTCTTCATACATTGACGGATACCATTCAAGAGTTGCTTCCTAAAATTATAATAGAAACTGCTACTATCTTTAAAAATAAATAATGTTCATTAAAACCTAGTTGACTTATCGGAAATATTTGTATAATATGTAGTTAATTCTATAACAAGTGGCTGATTGGAGAAACCAAAGGCATTTTATCTATTGATAAAATGCCTTTGGTTTTTTTATTAGTTACATAACAGCATAATCAATTAATCCAAATGATTCATAGTAGGGAGGGTGAGCGTGTGACAGTTTCAATTAAAGGGGTATCTAAGAAATTTGCGAAAGCAGCAGGTAGTGTTCAAGTTTTAAAAAATATTCAATTTCAATTAGAGAAAGGGGATTTTGTTACAATAATTGGTCCGAGTGGGTGCGGAAAAAGTACATTATTAAAAATTGTTGCAGGTTTAGATAATGATTTTGAAGGGGAAGTTGCTATTGATGGCGAGCGCATCGTAAAACCAAGTAAGAAACAAGGTTTTATTTTTCAAGAACATAGGCTTTTTCCATGGTTAACAGTTGAAGAAAATATAGCGGCAGATTTGTCGTTAAAAGATAAGTATGTGAAAGATAAAGTGAGAGAATGGGTTGAAATCGTTCGGTTAGATGGCTTTGAAAAATCGTATCCGAAAGAAATTTCAGGTGGGATGTCACAACGTGTTGCGATAGCAAGAGCTTTGTTAAGAGATCCGAATGTATTATTACTTGATGAACCTTTTGGAGCGCTGGATGCGTTTACTCGAAGTCATTTACAAGAAGTATTGCTAAATATTTGGGAGCAGAAGAAAACAACAATGATATTCGTTACACATGATATAGATGAAGCGATATATCTTTCAAACCGAATCATCATTATGAGTGCAAAACCAGGGGAAATACATAAAGTGATTGAAAATAAGTTGCCTTATCCGCGAAATAAAACTTCACAATCGTTCCAACAACTTCGAACGAAAGTATTAGAGCAGTTTGAATATGGAGGATTGATTCAAACAAGTATATAGGAAAAGGGTGATTTTATATGTATAAAAAATTTAAAGTTCTTTCTTTTGCTTTAGCTATATCAGTATTTTTATTAGGATGCGAAAAAAGTACAGCAAGTAGTAAGAAAGAAGATGTAACAATACAAATTGGTATACAGCAAGGATTAAGTCCACTATTACTAGCAAAGAAAAAGGGGTGGTTTGAAGAGGAGTTTAAAAAAGAAGGAGTTAAAGTGAAATGGACAGAGTTCCAAAGTGGACCTCCTTATTTTGAAGCAATCGCATCAAACCGATTAGATTTTGGTGAAGTAGGGAATTCTCCAGTCATTTCAGCGCAAGCAGCAGGTATTGGATTTACCGAAATCGCCAATACAAGTTATGCGAGAAAAGGAACTGGAATTCTCGTTCAAAAAGATAGCAAGATTGCGAGTATAAAAGATTTAAAAGGTAAAAAAATTGCAGTAGCAAAAGGAAGTAGTGCCTTTAATTTATTATATCGAGCACTTGATAAAGAAGGTATTGATGCAAAAGATGTAAATGTCATTCAATTACAACCAGATGAAGCACAGCCTGCATTCGAATCAGGATCAGTGGATGCATGGGCGATTTGGGATCCATTTATTTCGTTACATACGGTAAATAAGGGCGCGAAAGTGATTGCAGATGGTGAAACATTAGATGTCTCTTCACCAGAATTTTTAATTACGAGAACAAAATTTGCGAAAGAACATCCAGAATTAGTTGAGAAATTTCTCAAAGTTTATGAGAAAGCACGTGTATGGCAAGATGCTAACTTAAATGAAGCAATAAAAGTATACACTTCTGTAAAAAAGATAGATGCGGAAATCGTAAAAGAAGTTTTTAATCACGACAAACCAATTTTAGTTCCGGTAACGAAGGAAATAATAGCAGAACAACAAAAGACAGCGAAATTTCAATATAAGCTCGGTTCTATAAAGAAAGAAATTAAGACGGAAAAAGTTGTAGATAATTCTTTCGTAGAAAAAGCGTTGAAAGCGAAGTGAAAAGAGGTTTTGTAAAGTGGAAAATACGAAAGCTGTTATGAAACCAGCGAGTATAATGATTGAGAAAAACAGCGTAAAGAAGGTGCGGAAGTTAAATATAAAAGTTTTAGTAAGGGCGATTACTATACCGGTTATTATATTAATAATTTGGCAGTTGGCTGGCGTATTCGGTCTTGTCACTAAAACAGTTTTACCAACACCATTAGATATTTTTCTAGCTTTCCAAGAGCTTATTAAAACAGGAGAGTTATTCGGCCATTTAAGTATTAGTGTATTCAGGGCCGCAGCTGGTTTCTTTATTGGCGGGGGCTTAGGGGTTATTTTAGGAACGATTGTTGGATTTTCAACGAGAAGTGAGCAATATTTAGATCCATCTGTGCAAATGTTAAGAACTGTACCTCATTTAGCTGTTGCGCCACTTTTCGTATTATGGTTTGGTTTTGGCGAAACATCGAAAGTATTATTAATTGCGGACGGTGCATTTTTTCCTTTATACGTAAATGCGTTTTTAGGGATACGAGGTGTAGACTCAAAGTTATTTGATGTTGCGAGAGTATTAGAGTTTAATAAACGAAAATTAATTACGAAACTAATTTTACCAGCTGCATTGCCTAACCTTTTACTAGGAGCAAGGTTATCGTTAGGTGTTGCATGGGTGAGTTTAGTAGTAGCAGAACTTATGGGATCTACAGAAGGTATCGGTTATATGATTATGGATGCAAGGCAATTTTCAAATACAGATATCGTATTTGTCGGTATTATAATCTTTGCATTCGTCGGGAAGTTTTCTGATTCACTCGTCCGCTTACTAGAAGTGAAGTTTTTAAGGTGGCGAGATAGTTTTAAAGGTGAGACAGGGAATTAATATGTAAATTATTAGGGGTAATTTATATACATATTTTTAGTTTGCGTTTCAAAATAAATAAGGGGTGTGCAAGAGTATGGAAATATTATGGTTTATTCCGGCTTATGGAGATGGTCGATATTTAGGAACGACAAAACGAGGAAGAGCAGCTGAATATGGTTATTATAAGCAGGTTGCTGCGGCAGCTGATTATTTAGGATATACAGGTGTTTTACTTCCAACTGGTCAAGGATGTGAAGACCCTTGGGTGTTAGCTTCAGCTCTTGCTGCTGAAACAGAAAAACTAAAATTTTTAGTAGCAGTGAGACCAGGATTAATGTCACCTACAGTTGCAGCGAGGATGGCATCTACATTTGATAGAATTTCAGATGGTCGATTACTTATTAATGTAGTAGCTGGAGGAGATCCCGTTGAACTACAAGGAGATGGATTGTATCTTAAACATGACGAAAGGTATGAAGCAGCGGATGAATTTTTAAAAGTTTGGAAATCGACCTTGCAAGGTGAAACGATCTCATTAGAAGGAAAACATATTAAAGTTACAGAAAGTAAAGTCGTGTTCCCGCCAGTCCAAACACCGTATCCTCCTATATATTTCGGAGGGTCATCAGCTGCTGGAAAAGAAGTTGCAGCTGAACATAGTGATGTATATTTAACGTGGGGAGAGCCACCTCAGCAAGTAAAAGAGAAAATAGAGGAAGTAAGAAAACTTGCAGAAGAGAAGGGGCGTACGGTACGATTCGGTATCAGGTTGCACGTAATTGTAAGAGAAACAGAAGAAGAAGCATGGGAAGAGGCAGAACGTTTAATTCAATATGTAGATAATCAAACGATTGAGCTTGCTCAAAAGACATTTGCAAGATATGATTCAGTTGGCCAAAAACGGATGACATATTTAAATAAAGGAACAAGGGAGTCGTTAGAGATAAGCCCAAACTTATGGGCTGGAATCGGACTTGTAAGAGGTGGTGCAGGCACTGCGCTTGTAGGAGATCCGCAAACGGTAGCGGAAAGAATAAAAGAATATGAAGCGTTAGGAATTGATACATTTGTTTTATCGGGATATCCTCATTTAGAAGAGGCATATGAAGTGGCAGAACTGTTATTCCCTTTATTGAAAGATGAGAAGAAACAAGAAAATAAAATTGTTGGTGAAATGATAGCTGATGCATTTGCATTAAAAAAATAATGAGAAAAAACCCGCAGGCGATTCGCATGCGGGTTTTCATCGTAAACTATCAGAAAATATGGTAAAATTAAATAGTAACTTAAGGTACGGTTGGTTGTTCAATTATCACTTCTCCGAATAGGAGGGGGGTGATAATACATGAGTGAAATAGCGTTGCTACTGCAGGGTGGACTGTTTCTCGTTGCATTGTTAACGTTCGTCGTCGTTTTAATAGACAAGCTCAAAAAATAACAACCCACCTAAGCCAATAGAATGTGGGTTGTTTTGTTTGTAAGAAACAAATAGGATAAGTGAACAATCCAATCTGCTAAGTTACGTGGACTAGTGTGTAGCCGCACACTAGTCTTTTTTATTTATATACAATTTATAATTAGTTTATGTGATTGTATTGTTCTTTTCATACTCATTATAACACAGTGTCTTTTCATGAAGAAAGGAGACCGTATGTTCTGATTTTGATTAAATAGTAGATGGTGTTTCTTTAAATAACCCATCCATATACTGTTTTAAAGTTTGGACATAAAATTCTTGCTTATTCACATTATTTACGCCTACAATTGGCGATGCAAGTTCATATCGCTTTTCTGATAAATGAACGACAACATCAAAGATGTCAAACAAACGAATGAAGCAGAATAGGCCGTCTTTATCGCTAAGTAAAATAAAGTAATGGTTTTCACTATTTGTATTTAATGTATTCCATAATGAACTTTTGCTTAAGTCACGAACAATACTCTTTTCTTTTAATTCCATGAAATCGGCATTTGATAGAATATTAGAAATATCAATTGCATCTGGATCTTCAAAGTAGCCATCAATTGTTTGTACAGCGAAAGCGTAAGCCATTTTTAATACGCTCATTTTGTATTTACGGTTATCTAAAAGTAATTCACGTTGAATAGAGCTAGCTACTTTCGTTACACGTTCTTCTTTCCAAATTTCATTATGTAGAGAAATATCGTGCTTTTTACATAGTTTCATAATTAATGCATTGGAATAAAGTATTTCATCACTTACTTCAACAACATCTGTCTCAGCCGCCGCAAGTTCCTCACCATGCTCATTTGTATAGAGAGGCGAGTCGATTTGTTTTTTCATTTGCTCAATCTTAAATTGACTTAATTTATGCCTAATTAAAGGGCGATCAATATTTGTTGTCATTTGTTCATGACAAGTATCACAAATTGAGTTTGTGAAATAATAGCCACATAATATTTCTGGGATGACA
Organism: Bacillus cereus group sp. N11; assembly: GCF_016483605.1. NCBI lineage: Bacteria > Bacillati > Bacillota > Bacilli > Caryophanales > Bacillaceae > Bacillus > Bacillus cereus group sp. N11. The sequence continues at coordinate 419,014 of NZ_JAEHBN010000001.1, read as the reverse complement.
TATTGTTCACTCAGTTCTTTCGTATCTTTTCTGCAAATGATGCATTGTGTCATTTTTATCACCTTTACCTGCAAATTTGTATGTATTCTCATTGTAGTGTATTTATTGGTATTTTGGAATATTGTAAAGGAAAATATTATGTGAAATTAAAGTTTAATTTGGTACAATAAAGAGAAGTGCTAGTTTAAAGGAGGACGTTTGTTTGAAATCGAAAGTGCACTTTTGGACATTAGAAGTGCTAATGGTTGTAGGAATCATATTTATTTGCACAAAAATATCGTTTCTATTTCAACCAATTGGTATCTTCATATCAACATTGTTTTTCCCAATCTTAATCGCGCTTTTTTTATACTTCATATTTAATCCTGTATTAGTCTTTTTGGAGAATAAAAAAGTACCTAGAAATTTAGCGATTCTACTGTTATATCTTTTTATCATCACATTAACTGCGGTTGGCGTTGGAGTAGTTGTTCCGACGATTTCACAACAGTTAATGGATTTAGTGAAAAATATGCCAGGGTATATAAAAGAGGGAAAAGTATACATACAAGATTTATCACATCACAGATTGTTTGAATGGTTATCTACACAAAATTACGTTTCCATTGAAACAATTGAAAAAAATGCAATTGAATACTTAAAGGATATACCAAATACAATTACGTCGAGTGCAACGGCTTTATTTGGTATCATCACGAACGTTGCGTTAGTTATCTTTACAGTACCGTTCATTTTATTTTACATGTTTAAAGATGGGCATGCCTTTCCAGGAAAAGCGGTTAGCTTATTACCAGAGTCTTACCGTGAAGAAGGACTTCGTATCATAAAGGAAACGAATGAAACGTTATCTGCATATATTCAAGGGCAAGCGCTCGTTTGTATATTTGTTGGTGCTTTTACTTTCATCGGTTATTTAATTATCGATTTACCGTACGCTTTTGTTTTAGGAATTATTGCAGCATTTACAAATATCATTCCTAACTTAGGTCCATTTATCGGTGCGGCACCAGCTGTTATTGTAGGTTTGTTCGTATCTCCGATGCAAGCATTGTACGTAATTATTATTGTTACAATAGTACAACAGTTTGAAAGTAATATTATTTCACCACGTATTATGAGTTCGAAATTAAATATTCACCCGTTAACAATTATTATCTTAATTTTAGGGGTAGGTAATTTCGCGGGAATTATCGGAATGATTTTAGCAGTACCAGTTTATGCAGTAACAAAAACAGTTGTTTCAAACTTAGTAAGATTGTTTAAAACGAAACGAAATAATCGAAAATAGTATATGTTGAGGAAGATTCACCGCTTTTTAAGTGGTGTATCTTTCGTTTGTTAATCAATATAAAAAAGTGTATTAATGCGATTTTATTATATGTTTTTTATATATCACATTTAACGGTAAACTTGTGGGATTTAAGGTCTATAAAACTATGTGGAATCCCTCTGAACTATCCAAATCATTTCTTTACACCGTACTATCAACATCATAATCGACTCCTTTCAAGTTAATTCATATAAATTATAGGTGAGTGTAATATTTACTTTTACAATCACGAATTTCATCAATAATTTGTTTATACTGTTGCTCTTGTTTTAATTCATTTTGAGAAATCGTTTCTTTTTGAATCGTAATAGTTAAAAAGAAAAGGTGAAACTTCATATGTGAATTCCTCCTTTCAAATGGGAATTACAAATGACTACAGTAATGACTCTGTCTTTCTTTTACATAATCCATAGCTTGATTAATTTGACGTTCGTGAAGCATTTCAGTTTCAGAAAAAGTATGTTTTTGAATGGTAATGGTTAAAAAGAATGCTTTAAATTTCATTGAATTATTACCCCTTTAGGATTTATTTAGAACAGACGATTGTAAAAAGAAGATTGAAGCTCTTTTACTTCGTCCATAGTAGTTTGAACGTGTTGATCGTGTAAAACCTCATTTTGTGAAAGTTTACGCTTTTGAATGGTAATGGTTAAAAAGAATGCTTTAAATTTCATGAAGATATTGCTCCTTTAAAATATATTTTTAATACATTTGTGTATAGTATGAAATTTTAATGTCAGTTATTTTATCAGTTGTTTGTTTTACTTGTTGTTTACGAATGATTTCATCTTCAGATAAAGTGTTTTTCTGAAGTGCAGTCGTAAAAAAGAAAATATGAAAAGTCATAAATGAATTCCTCCTTTCGAAAAGGAATTACAGGTGATCACAATAAAGCACTTGGCGCTCCTTAACATCATCCATAGCTTTTTCAATTCGCTCATTATGAAGCAGTTCCGTATTGGAACGTCTATTTCTTTGAATCGTAATACTTAAAAACAATACGCTAATAGTCATTGAATGTTGCTCCTTTCTTTAAAAAATAATGTAAGAGACTAAAAAACCGCACAAAAAAACCACAGGAAGATACAGTTCTCCTACGGCTGGGCGTGAAAAAGCCACAGGAAAATATACGACCTCCTGTGGCGAATTTATGAATTAAAAGAAATAATGTACGTTCTTCAATTCTCCATTAGGGTGGTCGAATTCATATTCAATTGTCCGAAAAACAAAGGTGCAGCTAACGCAAAAGTTAATGCATGTAATTGTAATTTCATCATTTTCTTCGACCTCCTTTTAGAATTTTTTTCTTACGTTAGTAAGTATATACAATTAATGGATAATTGTAAACCTAAAAATTGAAAATTTTTAATTTTGATTAAAATGCTTATATTTAAAAGGGATTTGAAAAGCAGTATAGTAAGTAACGAAATATCGATAAAAATGGGGGGTGCTAAATGAAATATATGCATCGTAATGTGCTCGTTATGCTAACAATTTTTTTATTTATGACGGCTTGTTCTAACGGAGAAAGAATAAAAGATATATCTGATGTTAGGTCAGATGATTTTAAGAAATATACTGGAACGTACGTTGGTAATAATTCAGATGTGGTTGCAATTGTTAAAAATTTACCCGGTGGTGGAACAGTTCAAAGTATAAGTTTAGAAAATGAAAGTATAAAAGTGAACTATGGCGCAAAAGAGCATGAAAATCTGACAGAGGATATGATTGAGACATATTGGTTTGATGGGAAAGATACGATGAAAAAGAACTTTCTCTTTAACGTGATTTATCTTGCAGTTTTAGTACCAAATGCAAAAGGTTACGAGTTTCAAGTAGAAAATAAAATGTTTACGATAAAGAGGGAAGATATACTATCAATCCTCTATGGGAAATTTGATGATTTCCTAAAAGAAAAAGATATATGGGATAAAAATAAAGTAGTAAAGTTCCTTAGGGATAATAACGAAAACATTAAAATGCTTGTGAATGATAAAGATTTTCGTAAATCTTATTTCACTAAATATCCAGTGCAGCAGTTGAAATAATTGTTGAAACTACGGTTTTTTTAAGAGAGTCATTCTTAAACGAATGATTCTCTTTTTATATATAAGAAATTTATGGAAAAAATAATTGCTATGTGATATGGTTAATTACATAAGTAATGAACCTATGAACCTAAGGGGTGAAATTGTGAAACCTACTCTAGAACAAAATAAGTTAATATACTTACAAATTGCGGAAACTATTGAATCTGATATTTTAAAAGATATATTGCTTGAAGAAGAACAAGTTCCATCGACAAATCAATTTGCAAAGATGTTACAAATAAATCCAGCTACTGCAGCTAAAGGGGTAAATGTATTAGTAGATGAGGGGATTCTATATAAAAAGAGAGGGATCGGGATGTTTGTTGCAAAGGGAGCAAAAGAAGTCGTACTAAAAAAAAGACAAAATACTTTTATGACAGAGTATTTACCTAAAGTGTGGGAAGAAGCAAAAGTACTAGAAATATCAAAAGGCGAATTGATGGATATGATACAAAAAATTACGAAGGAGGGGAAAGAGTAATGTTTGCACTTGAAACGAAAGATTTAACGAAAAAATATAAAAAGAAAATAGCTGTAAATGAAGTAACTATTTCATTGGAAGAGCATAAAATATATGGTTTGCTTGGAAGGAACGGAGCAGGGAAAACGACACTATTAAATTTACTCGCAGGACAAATTATTTCAAGTAGTGGAAGTGTATCAATATTAGGTGAAAATGTATTTGAAAATAGTAAAGCGATGCAAAATATTTGTTTCGTTAGAGTGAAAGAAGAAGCTCATTTAAGTTATAAAGTAAGAGAAATTTTTAAGATGTGTAGCATGTTTTATAAAAATTGGGATGGAGAGTACGCTGAAAAACTTGCTGATAAATTTCAGCTTAATATGACAGAGAAATACCATAAACTATCACATGGCATGCAAACAGTCGTTGGAATAATACAAGGACTAGCAAGTAGAGCACCAATTACTATTTTTGATGAACCAACTACAGGTTTAGACGCAGCGCATCGTGAGTTGTTTTATAGTTTACTATTAGAAGATTATGGTGAGCATCCTCGAACAATTATATTATCAACACATTTAGTAGAAGAAGTAACTCATGTAATTGAAGAGGTAATCATCATAAAAGAAGGAAGGTTAGTTGTTCAATCATCAGTGGAAGATTTATTACAACAAGGACATATTATTTCGGGGAAAAAAGATAAAGTGGATGAGTTCTTAATTAATAAAAAAGTTTTAAATCGAGAAGTTTATGGAAATAAGGGGATTACTATTATATGGGAAAAACTTTCTAATGAAGATTATTACTCTCTTGAAATAGAAGGGTTAGTAGTTGATAGAATTACATTACAAAAATTATTTATTCACATAACTGGTGGTGAAGTGAAATGACGATGATAATGAAGCAGTTAAAGTTACATATAAAATTTCATTATAAAGCAATTTTAATATTTTGGATTACAGCTTTACTTATAAAAGGGATCACAAGTGTAATGGAGTTAAAAGAAATAAGAGAAGGATTTTTACAACATATATTAAATAATCCTTCGATTGTAATTACATTGTTTATAGTAGTAAGTACTTTTATTATACAGGATGATGTGTTTCGTTTAGCAGTTTCATTTGGAGTAACGAGATTACAGTTTTTCATTGGATCAGTTTGCTATATCATATTACAAGCTGCGGTTTTCTCATTCCTTCAAGTGATTATTTTACAAAATACATTGTATAGAACAGTAAATATTAGTTTAGGAGAACAATCAGTTAAACAGTTTATTGTACAACTATTATTGTATGTTACAATTGCAACTTTTTTTCAAGTAGCAGTAGTGATTAAGAAACGTTTTAAGTGGATTGGTCTTATGATAGGCGGAACATTTTTTATATCATTGAATAGTGTACTTTATGCAGAAGTAGGAATACAGGATTTAAATTCTACATCTAATCTATCTTTAATAGATATCCCATACTTTATTGTCATTTCAATTGTTTTAACTATCGTCTATATCGTGACTAGCGGTATATTTATTCGAAAAGTATCATTTGAGCAAACCATTTAAAGTGTAATTAAGTATATATTTTGGGAGAGTAGGAAAAACAAATGGGAGACACTTCTTCACTAATAACCGTCTTTGTATGCATTGCACTACTAATATTTTGGCGTCGTTACCGTTCTATGTACAAACCGATAAAAGGAACAGGAAAACGAATTTTGTGGCCATTACTATTTTTAACGCCAGGGATAATATGGTTTTTTGGTCCCGTACATCCAGCTATTTTACAAGTAGTTTTAGCAGCATGCATTGGGATTCTTTTCGCCGTACCACTTATAATTTTAACAAATTACGAACGAAGAGATGATGGGAATATTTATACGAAAAAAAGCACAGCTTTTCTAATTACTTTTATTGCACTTGTTGTTTTAAGATACGGTTCAAGGCAATATATTGTTGATTTGGATCCACAAACGATTGGTTTATTATTTTATGTCGTTGCCGTTTCGTATATTATTCCATGGAGAATTGCTTGTTATATAAAATTTAGGAAAGTTTGGCGGGAAAATAATAATCCTGCTATATGAAAACTTCTCATTTGAGAAGTTTTTTATTTTTAGATGTAAGCAAAACAATTTGTTGAAGTACAGGCTGCCATACAATATGATAAATATAAAAAATTAAGGGGAAGTAGGGGATATAAAAATGCGTACCATTTTACTTTTTCTAAAGAACATGTCCATCCATGAAATAGAGGACATTAGACTAGAGCATGATCCTTTATTCGGATTAATCCCACCGCATGTTACAATTGTATTTCCGTTTGAAAGTCCTATTTCAAATGATGAGTTGAAATTACATATTTTGAATGTATCAAAAAAGATATATAATATAGAAATTGAATTTGCGAATCAAATAACGAGTGAAGGAGCATATTTGTTTTTACGAGTTGAAAAAGGGAAAGAACAAATAGAAGATCTACGTAATATCCTGTATACAGGACCTTTATTACAGTTTTTGAAAGAAGACATTCCGTATATCCCACATGTAACAGTCGGGAGAAAAGAAAGTGCTGAGCTAGCTGCTGAAGTAGTTAAAAGTATTCCTAGTTTTCATGAGAAATTAAATTGTGTGATTAATAGAATTAGTGTGGAGCGAATTGGAGAGAACGAAGAGTCAATTATTGAATTTGAAGTACCATTGCAAAAAAAGCTGACAAAAGTCAGCCTCTTTATTTTGTAGCATGAAGTAAAGCGCCAATTGCACCACTATAACCATCATCTTGTAAAAAGATTGGTGTTTTATTTTGATATTTTGTGTAGCTACTAATAATATTTTGAAGGTGTACATTATTACATAGAGTCGAACCAATATAAATAATATGGTCAATGTTTTTTGCTTCGGCGAATTGAAGGCTTAATGCAGTAACGACTTCACCGACAAGTCCTTGTACAGTAGCGATTATATCTGAGCTACTATAATTTGAGTCTGTAATAGCGGCTTTACCAAAATTGCTTGCAGTTAAACTATTATCAATAGGAGAGAGAATACCACCATAAATATCTCCCACCGTAATATCTAGTTCTTTTCTAGAACCTATGTTTGTAAGAGGGATTACATCTTCAAAATGATCAATATTTGTTAATAATTTTGAAAGTCCCATAATAGTACCTCCGCCAACTCCAGTTCCTCCAGCGCGAATATAATGGTCATTATAAACGTAATGGATAGAAGTACCTGTACCGATATTGGTTAAAATAAAGTTGTTTATAGAATGTTTTTCTTCTTTTAATATGTATCGTACACCTGCAAGAGTAGCTTCAAATTCGTTTAGCTCTACTAGTGTATATGCATCTGAAAGTAGTTGTTGTAATAGTTTCGCTTTACCCCCTGTAATACATATTTGTTTCATTCTATTATTGCTCTGAAGCCAATCTATAATTTTATTTTGTTCATGTGAATAAAACTTTTCAAAAGCTAATTCCTTTTTTTCATTAATATAAGCAATTTTCGTTAATGTTCCTCCAGCATCGATACCGATAGTTCTTTCCATTTTCCTACTCCTAACTACGTAATATATTTATCTTATAAGCCCAATTGGCGTGGGATAGATATCCCGGGCGGATCAAATAGTGATTAATCTGCTTGATATATTAATAGTTTTTTTATAGTTACAATAGGGTGGCTGTTAACTGTTGCCGTACCTGTACCGAGAACAAACCCTCGACGGTTACGTGTTAGCTCATAATGTAAATCAAGTTTATCACCAGGGTATGCTTTCTCATGGAACTCAACTCCATCTAATGAGGAGAGAAAGCCTAATCCTTCAGAGTCACTTGTATTTACAAATGCACTAAGCTGAGCAAGTGCTTCTACAATTAACATATGAGGCATATGTTTTTGCGTATCATTTATAAACCATTCGTTATTTGTAATGAGTTTGTATCCTGTCACGGATTCACCTTGTTTTATACTTGTTACTTTATCAATCATTAAAAATGGATAACGATGGGGTAGTGTATCTTTAATGTGCATATGAAAGTACCTCCAATAAATAATACCCCTGCTAAAGTTAAGCAGGGGAGTAGTAACTAATTTTTAACTAATTCCTCTATTTTTTCAAGAGAAAAAATGCCGCTATTTCTAATGTTTTCAACAACTTGTTGTAATACCGCTTTATCTTGAACAAGAGCAATACGTACAAAGCCTTCTCCGTGAGGTCCGAATGCATGACCTGGTGTTACAACGACATTTGCACGATCCATTAATGCATAAGCGAATTCTAGAGAAGTCCATCCATTCGGTATTTCAGCCCATACGAACATACTGCCAGCTGGCTTATCGACATTCCAGCCAAACGTTCGGAACCCATTGACTAAAGTATCTCTACGTTCTTGATAAATGGTGCGGTTTTTCTCGCAAAACTCCGCACCATTTCTTAGTGCTGTAGATGCTGCTTTTTGAATAGGCAAAAATACACCGTAATCTGTATTAGACTTAAATTGCGTAAGCGCTCCGACAATTTCCTCATTTCCAATCATATAACCAATGCGGCTACCTGCTAAACTATAACTTTTTGATAAAGAGTTTATTTCTACGCCAACTTCTTTTGCACCGGGTACAGAGAGGAAGCTAATTGGTTTATTGCCATCGAAATAAAATTCAGCATAAGCAAAATCATGGACAACAATAATATTATGTTTTTTCGCGAATGCGATTACTTCTATAAAGAAATCTTCATGTGCCATTGCTGGAACTGGATTCCCTGGGAAGTTCAAAATCATCATCTTTGCTTTATCGGCGATCTCTTCAGGGATAACTTGTAAGTTAGGTAAGAAATCATTCTCTTTCTTTAATGGCATGTAGTACGATGTTGCACCAGCCATTTGAATACCTGTTTCATAAGCTGTATATCCTGGATCAGGAACTAATATAATATCTCCTGGATTTGCATAAACCATCGGTAAATGAACGAGTCCATCCTGTGAACCCATTAATAATAAAATCTCTTTTTCAGCATTTAATAAAACGTTATGAGTGTTATTGTAATATTCAGTTACAGCTTCGTGAAATTCTTGAATACCTGTTAATGTGTATCCATAGCTTTCTTTTTCACTTGCTGTATGTACCATTGCTTCTCTTACGAAATCAGCAGGAGGCATATCAGGATTTCCGATACTTAAATCAATCATTTTATGACCTGCTGCAATTTTCTCTTTTTTATAGGCCCCTAATTCACTAAATATAGAAGATTGGAATGCTTTCATTCTAGTTGCTAACGTGTAAGTCATCAAAACCCCTCCTAAAAACAGTGCTTTCTTTCTACGTATTTAATTATTCTGAAAACACATGTTTACATTTTATCACTTTTTTATGAAAATTAAAACGATTGAGAAATTTAGAGGAAGGGTTAGTCTATTTTGAAAGAGGAAGCTGTATATAGGCTAGAATGGTTAATTGAAATGTCTATTATATCTTTCTACGCGGATTAGGATGACGGGACAAATTGTTGATATAAGTAAGGGACTTAAACTTCTCATAATAAGCACCTCACAGTGAAATTATTTAGATTATTAAGCAATTATACATTCAAATTAAAAGATTAAAAAGAGGGAAATGTTTTTGAGAAAGCTTTCTAAAGTGAAATAACGCAGAAAATATTTCCTGCGTCTCATCTGAAATGTAATCATTTCTTTTTATATGTACATAATTTTTCAGCTGTCAAAAAATATACATTTAATGTATCATCGACAACCTTTAAAGTTTGATCTGATGTAAATGAGTTGCCATAATCAATGTGATATACATTAGAATTTTTGACAAATGAACCTTTATATAAATCTTCTTTTTTATTTGTAGTTTGCATTTCTACTAAATTTTGAACAATTTCCTCTTTATTTTCTTTTTTGACAACTGTTTCAAATTTATAATATACAGGACATTCACCGTTTTTATTGTCAACGACTTCCCAAGAACCGTATATATCATTCTTGTTGCAGCCACTAAGTAAAACGATCAGTATAGGAAATATAAGTAGATATTTTTTCATTTTGTGCTCCTTTCTTATTATGGCTAATAAACGTGCGAATACGATAGAAATATTGTAATAAATAAAGTTTAAATTTTTTTAAAGAATTACTTAATTTCACATAAAAATTGGGAAAAGCATAGCAAAAATAAAAGACATGAATTTAGCGTATTACTAGTTATTCATGCCTATCAGTATAATTTTGGCTATGCCTTTTTGAGGATAAATGAGGAGGAAAGTAGGATGACTATTCCATTTAAAATATATACACTTGCAATAATAAAGGCTAACGTACCTACGCTAAATCCACTTTTATCGAATAAAGAAGCGAATGCTGTAGTAGTCAAAAAGACAATGGGAGTTAACAATAAGAAAACGAAACCTGCCACAATTCGCCTTTTAAAGCTATGTTGAGAAAGGGAAATGGTTAAAAAGTTTAGGATGCTAAATATAATTATTACAAAAATAAAGATAATAAATAACTGCATGCCATCATACATTTTTGCAACTCCTTTATTTATTATTTATATACTATATTCGAAAGCGAAAGGGGGACTCCTTTAAATCGTTTCACTTAACATATTAAATGGTTTTTTATAAAACAAAAAGGCATGGCCCAGTATAAAACTGAATCCATGCCCAATAATGTTTACGTTATAAATTCGCAGATTGCGAAGGTTGTTTTTCATAATGTTTCTGTTTAGAAAGGGAAATAGAAATAATCAACAACGAAACGACTCCGAAGATGAGAACCATATATTGCAACCCAATCGTATCTAAGAAGAAGCCAGTTCCAAGTAAGACAATTTGGAACATAACTCTCTCAAACATATTACGGAATGAGAAGAGGCGGCCGTGATAGCTTTTTTCTACTTTCGTTTGGAAAATTGTCGACATAATAGGGAAGAAACAGCCGACACTAAAGCCAAACAAACCAAATGATGTAAGAGCCATCCATTTTATATCGCTAAAGAACAATGAAAGGTGTGCAAAAGCGGTACAAACTGCGAAGAAATATAGTAATTTTTCAGGTTTAAAATGATCAGATAAACGTTTAATAACGAAGGCACCTAACATAAATGCAACACCTTCAATTGTATATATGAATCCTTTAATCGTTGGATCATGTTGCATTTCACTAATGTTAATAACCATTAAATTAAAACCAGCAATAAATAATAGTGGGATGATACTTAATATAAGTGCTGTGAAAGCAATAGGAATTCCTTTTAAAATACGAAATACTTCCATAAAACTATTATCTTTTGCAGCCTGTTTACTTGGCACTGTTGATTTTTTATCTTCAAATTGTAGAAAGAAAGTTGAAAGGAACAATAGAGCATATGCAGCCATTGAGAAGGCATACATATATTGTAAACTCATTACAACTAAAAGAATTCCACCTAGTGAAGTACCTGCAATACGAGCGATTGTACCAACATTCATATGTACACCGTTCATTTGTAATAACTCATGTTCACGTACGATGAGTGGAATTACAGATTGTAATGCAGGGAAATAAAATGCGGCTGAAATTTGAAGTGCAACCATAAAGGCGATCATAAAGGCTATACTTTCAAATTGAATAGCGAAAAACATAAAAATAACACTTAAAACCCGACCAAACCCAGCATAAAGAAGAACTTTTTTCTTATCATACTGATCGATGACCCGACCAGCCATTGGACCAACAAGAACACCTGCTAATAGTCCGATAAATAATATAACTGATTTCATAAAATCAGAAGGGACATATTTTTGCATAAATTCTAGGTTGCCAAGAATACCAAGCCATAAACCTAGACCAGCAATAAACTCCCCAATTAAAACGATCCAAACATTTTTATTACGCCACATAATGTAAAACCTCTCCGTCTTTTAAAGTGAAAAACTCGTATATAAAACCTCCTTATTTATGTAGTATTTTTTTACGAACTTTTTTCGAGTCAGAGTCTATATTACGTGTTTCATTAGTGGATTTCAATCTTTTTGATTTGGCGAAAATTGGATTTATGAGTTGATAAAATAAGCATTAAAAATAAAATGAACTTTGAATTAATTACATATAAAAAATAAAAAAAGCAAGAGCGTAATAGTACGTCTCACTTTTCTAAAATACACTTTGTAAATAGAGTTGCTTAATAACTATTATGACCTTGTCCAATTGCTAATGCACTAAAGGTGAGGGGGCCAATAACATCTGCACTTGCAGCACTTGTTAAATTTTCCACAGTTAAAGTGTATTCGTGAATCCCACAGCTTATATTTTTATTAATTGTTTGAAATGTTTCAACGTAATATTGTTCAGAATCTGTAGATCTAATACTTACTTGTGTGTTGAAAATTTCAATGTTGTTACGGAAAACCCTAAACAATATTTGTGATATATCAGTTATACCTTTAACTCCAACTGTAGCAATTAATTCTACTCGATTATCACGTGAATCTTTTATTGGAATTTTTAATTCAATATTTGCTAGAATTGCTTTGTTTGGGGAATCGGGAATTGTAAAAGTAGTTGCGTCAGTTTTATTTATTGGCTGAATAGCTTGGTAATCAATGATATGAGTTATGGTTGTCACCTCCTCATATATTAAAATATGAAGGTAATGACGGATTAGATTGGACGTATATTAGAAGATAGTAATAGAATAGGGTTGAATATAGGGGAATAATATAAAAGCACCAAGAGTAGGTGGTGTATTTCTTGATGCCCTTCCTACATTAAGCAGAATATTCTTCTTTACGAACTTCGAAAAATTCATTACGTCGTAAGTAATTATAAATTTTTTCTGAAACCTCTTCTTCTTCAGACACTAAGTAACGATGATCAAACGCATAGAATGATTTTCCTTTAATTAATTTTACGTAATAGATTTTGCACGCCTCCTCTATCGAATGTATTACTTGCTTTATATTATGGTGGCCTATATACCTGTTAATCATACTTTGGGTTTCAAAAGGTAGAAGTAAAAATGTTAGCATGTTGAAATAGCTTACAAATCTGTAATGTTTTTGTCACCTTTTCCGATAGTTAAAAATAACCAATCTCTTCTATACTACAAATAAGTTACATAAAATAAGGAGGGAAAAAGATGGATGAAGTAATTGGAGAAGTTGTAGCAGGTATTTGTGAATTTGTGGTAGAAGTAACGGCAGATGCTATAGGAAATTTAGTTTCTGGAAATGATGAGGAAAAGGAAACATTGTAATAGGTTGTAAAAGTATAAAGGTAACTAAAATATAAAGGCTGATTCCTAAAGGGAAGTCAGCTTTTTTATTTTTTACATTTTATTAACTTTATTTAAATATTCATTTGTTATGATATTATTGAAGCTAATTAAGGGGGTGAAAAAATGAATATGCCGAATTTTGGGACTGATGTATCTGATTTTCGTTTGATTGTGGCGAATGTAGATGAAAGGGACTATCATTTTATTGTTCGGGAACATCCGATTTTAGGGAAAATTATATCGCTATTTGAAAATGGAAAAGAATATGGATTAATAGACAAACAAATCGCTATTAAAGATACATTTATTAAATCGGAGCTTACTAAGTTAGATGGTTTTAATATCGATATACTTCATCATACACCTGGGTGGATATGGATTGGCATGAATCAATTTGGTTTACATGCTCGAGAGGCTACTTATAATGAAGTAGAAGTTATTATGAAGTTGAAAGAGGATTTATATTACATAGATATATATGAGGAAATAAAGATGTAATAGATATTTAGTTGGGTTAGGGGATTAGTTCCCATAACCTTTTTTGTTTTAAAGTAATATTCATATCATTTTGACGATGGTCTGTCTGTATTACAAGAGGTGAGCTGAAAAGAGGATTTGAAAATACATAAAGAGAACTTTAATTATTATATGAATCATATATGTTAATAACAATAGAAGGAAGATGATAAAATGAGTAAGGAAGAGCTTATGAAACAACAGTTTGGTAATAATGCAGAAAAGTATGTAAAAAGTAAAATTCATGCAAAAGGACTGGATTTACAATATGTAGTTCAACAAGTTGAACCTCGTCATAATAATCGTCTTCTTGATATTGCTACTGGTGGTGGACATGTTGCAAATTTATTAGCACCATTGTTTAAAGAAGTAGTTGCATTAGATTTAACTGAAAAAATGTTAGAGAATGCGAAAAAATTCATTTTAGGTAATGGGCATGACAATGTATCTTTTATCGTTGGACATGCTGAAAAATTGCCATTTGCTGATAAAGCATTTGATACAATTACATGCAGGATTGCAGCACATCATTTTACAAATCCGACGCGATTTATTTATGAAGTAAATCGAACGTTAGAAGAAGATGGATTATTTATTTTAATAGATAATGTTTCGCCAGAAAATAATGAATATGATACATTTTATAATTTTATAGAAAAAAAGCGTGATCCGAGTCATGAAAGAGCTTTGAAAAAGACAGAATGGATTACTTTATTAGAAAAAAATGGTTTGCAAATGCAGTCATGCTTCACTTTCGATAAAAAGTTTGATTTCGACTGGTGGTGTGACATGCTGGAAGTACCTATGCAAAAGCGTGAAAAATTAACAGAGTGTATGATGAAAACACCAAACGAAATGAAGGAATACTTTCATATTCTATTTGAAAATAATAAAGTAAAGTCATTCTATACTGAAATGGCTATGTTTATTTGTAAAAAAAGTACAACATTAAAAAGATAAATTTCTTGAAGTCTTTTCAAAGTGCGTTATACTTAGTACTGAGAAAATGAGAATTGAGGAATTGCAATAATGATTCGCGTACGTATTGAAGGAACTGAAGAAGAAATGCTTGAATTTATGGAGAAAATCCCGGACATTCCTGGATTTGAAAAAACGCATATGAGAGAACCGAGAAAAGGAAACAATCCAAAATACGATTCAAGTAAGAATGTATTAGCATATTTGTCTTATAAAAAGATTGAAGTCGCCAATAAATAGGCGGCTTTTTTAGTTTGCAGCGTTTCACCGCCTTGTCTTTTTCACATAATAATAATAGTAGATTATGCTGAAGAGAGGTGAGGATTGTTAATAAGAAAATTATCTTTTTTGGAGACTTTGGTATTGACGATGCAGTTGCGTTAATTTATGCAAATAAAACTTGTAAATTAGATATTATAGGAATTGTCGCAGAGTATGGGAATGTATCGCGAGAAATCGTTACAGAGAATGTATATTTTTTAGAAAAATACTATGCTACAGAAGTGAAAATCATCGAAGGTGCTGCTAGACCAATGACAGCTGAAGAGCCTTTATTCTTCCCGGAAATTCATGGGGATCACGGTTTAGGGCCAATTATTCCACCTGAAATGAGAATTTGTAAACGGGAAAATTTTTGTGAATTAATTAAATTAATTGAGCCTTGTCCAGAAGATATAGTTATTGTGGCGACAGGAAGATTAACAACACTTGCAACGTTATTTTTATTATATCCAAATGTAATGAATCGTATTTGTTCTTATTATATTATGGGAGGCGCTTTCTTATTTCCAGGTAATGTTACACCCGTGTCTGAAGCGAATTTTTATGGCGATCCAATTGCGGCGAATATTGTTATGAAGTATGCGCAGAACGCTACTATATATCCGTTAAATGTAACACAGGCTGCGCTTATTACTCCTGAAATGCTTGATATTATTAATAAAGAAGGAACGGGACAGGCGAAACTCATTAAACCAATGATCGATTTTTATTATGAGAACTTTTATAAAAAGGAATACCCGGGTATTACTGGGAGTCCTATTCATGATTTACTGCCGTTTATTTCGTTTATAAATGATGATATTTTCGAATATAAAAAATCAGCAGTTTGGATTAGTACGACGAATGATGTAACGAGAGGACAAAGTGTTGCGGATTTTAGAAAAATAGCTGAGCCAACGACGTTTGATAATAGGCCTGTACAAAAAATTGCGGTTGGTTTTAATTATCCAGTTTTTAAAGAAGAATTTATGAGGACGATATTAAAGCCTGATTGTCCCTAATATGTAAAATGTGAAGTTGTAAAATCATTTGTCCAGTGAGCTTCGTTCTCAAATAATCTAATAGTTGAGCTGTATGAATAACTTATGAAAAATGAAACATAACTAATGGTAAGCAATTGTTTCTGATTATAGTTTGATTGGTGAATTATAAAGGAGGTTATCATATGATTTGGTCTTTAATTGTCGGTGGTATATTAGGTTGGTTTGCAAGCTTAATTACTGGAAGGGATGTACCTGGCGGTGTAATTGGTAATATTATTGCTGGTATTGTCGGTTCTTGGCTTGGTACAGCGTTACTTGGTAAATTTGGACCTATTATAGGTGGATATGCGATTGTTCCAGCCTTAATAGGTGCGATTATTTTGATTTTCATCGTAAGCTTTATATTCCGGGCGATGCGAAAATGAATACAGGGGGCTGTTTACATTTGTAAGCAGTCCCTTTGAATTATATGGCCTAATCTGATATGCTACTGTTATACAATCAGGAGGTGTCAGCATTGAAATCATATACAGTAAATTTCCATCAAGAAGATAATGCAAAAGCGACAACAGTACATAAATTAAGTGAAGAGGACTTCAATAAAGCAACAGAAAAAGGTACTCGTCATCTATTTGATTTAGATACAAACGTTGGTTTCTTCGTATTCTTTGACGCAGAAGATGCAGAAGGAAATGATCAATACTTAATGTTACAATATGAAGGAGATCACGAAGAGCCAAGTGCTTGCTACGGATTTGATTTGAAATTATACTATCAATTTTTAGCATTATACTTAAATGATCTTGAATTCCAAGGTGAAACAAATGAAGAAGAGGAAGAATATGGTCCAATTCATCATTTAGCGCACTTACTTTATCATATTGTAGAAGATGGTAAGTCAATCGAAGTGTAATATACATATTTGAAGCTGTCCAATATTGGACAGCTTTTTAATTATATAATAAAGGTACATGTATGTTGTATGCTAAAAAGTTGAGGGGAAATGGAATTTTCCGAAGGGTTGTTTATTTCTTCCATGTTTCAATCGGAATACATCTGTTATAATGAGCATAATTAAATTCATGGGGGCTAATTCAATGCTTGTAGATGTAAAACATTTTATTAAAGCGGCAAGTTTAACATGTATAACGGCACTGAGTGGAGATAATACATTTGCTCATAATTTTGAAACTGTAAAAAGTACGATTTCTACATACGTAAAGAAAGTAAAACTTACCTCTTAGTTTTGCTTTTAAAGCTTATCTACATATGTTATTTTGGAAAGAATCTGTATTATTTCAGGTTCTTTTTAATTTATACTAAAGTATAGATAAGTTCATCTGCTATTTGAAAATCTTTTTATATAAATGTATTATTATAAAGGTCATAAATTTTAGAAAAGAGGTGAATTTCGTGAAAAGTTTTGGCATGCTAGCAAGCTCTGCTTTGTTTTCTCTGTTTCTGTTATTATTTAATGTTCAATCGTTTTATAATAAATACACAGAAGAAAATACATATTATTGGATAAATGGTGTATTAGCAGTGATATTCCTTATATCGTTTATCATACATATAAAAGATATTATAAAGAAAAATTATACAACTTCATTAAAACAAGAGTAGAGAGAATCATATGTTTACTAATAAGAAATGATGTAATTAAATTTCAAACCTTAAAAATATGAGACCAGCAGGGAAATGTTACGTAGTTTCTGTTGGTTTTTTGCGTTTTTGTGACGTACTTTATTCAAGGTGACAGAAGAAGGATAAAGCATGTAAGAAGAGAAGGTGTATAGTAAGGAAAAACAACACATCTCAACCTGTTTGAAATCAATGTAAGATAAAAATCATGTTATAGAGTGTTTACGAATGGGAGGTAGTAAAATATGAAAGCGCATTTGAGAATATTGTTCACTTTAACATGTGTATTAACATTGATGGCTTGTACGAATAATGAGGAAAAGAAACAGACGAACCCAACATCTGAAAAAAATACGGAACAAAAGAATGAAGGAACTGCACCTCAAAAAGAGAACGAGTCAGCGAATAACCCCAAAAATCAAGATTCAACAAAACCTTCAACAGGGCCAGATTCAAAAAGTCCAACTCTTAACCAAAAATCAATTAACTATGTTAAAGAATTATTTGAACTAGCGAAAGAAGGGAAAGTACCTAATGTTCCATTTGCTGCTCATACAGGAGATATCGAAGAAATAGAAAAAGCATGGGGGAAAGCAGATAAAACAGAACAAGCAGGGAGCGGAATGTACGCAACCTTTACAAATAAAAATGTTGTCTTCGGTTTTAATAAAGGATCACAAGTTTTTGATGTACGTTCATATCAAACAGAACTAAAGTCAATTACATTAAAAGAAATTGAAAAGGCGTTAGGAAAACCAACTTCAGTTAAAGTAAATGGTGAAGATCAAATATATGTATATAAAGTAAACAATCAGTTCGAGTTAAAATTCATCATTCCAAAATCGATCGGTAAGGTATATCATATTTCGGTATTTTCGCCAGAGGATAGTATTAATAAAATGGCAGGATAAAAAATCAAATAATCTCCAGAACACCTCACTTATTTTAAAAGTGAGGTGTATTCAATTGTAAACAAGGTATGTTTCCGACCTTATGATACATACTTTCATATGGCGAAATAATTCAATTATATTTTTGAAAAAAATACAAAGCAAGTAAAAAAACGCTATCTACCTATAGATTTATAGGGAAGGATAACGTTTTTTATAATTCATCTAATAAGAGATATCGATCTATTAAAAAAGTAGCATCCTATAAAACTTGAGGGGTATGTTGCGAATTATCTTTTTGGACATTTCCCTTTATTTTTTTACGTTCTAAATTTTGAACAAAAAGTGCCTGAACAATACCTCCAACTATTAAGAAACATGCACAAATATAAAATAGCATATTACCGTTTAGTTTACTTAATAATACTGCACCAATAACAGGACCGCACGTTCGAGATATATCCCAGTGTATGCCATAAATCGAAAAATACAATCCACGTTTATCTGTAGGAGCGATCTCTGAAACGAATCGCAATAAATGGTTTAAAGCAATACTTTCTCCAATGACTAAAAAGAGTAATGTGAAAAATAGTGACGAGATTGTTGATGAAAGCCCGTAGCCAATTGCGGCTATCGTATAGCAGGCGTAAGAAATAAGGATGATTTTCGTCATGGAAAATCGTTCAGACCATTTTACGAGGAAAATTTGTAGAATGATTTCCAAAATGGCTTTACAAGTTGAAATAAATGCGAGTATGAATACGAAATTTGGAAATACATGTTCTGCGAAAATACGATAATTTGTTTCCGTTTGTGCATAGAAAAAGCTAATAGGAAGTGTAGAAGCCATAAGTCCAAATACAGCGTAATGTTTGTGTACAAATTGTTTTGGAGATGATGCTACTTCAAGTGTTTGTTTTGGCGTTGTAATTGCTGGAGCAGTTTCTGGGAGCTGCGTCCAAACAACTATTGCATATATCATAAGTGTAATACTTTGCATCATAAATAAATATTCAGGGTGAGTAGTATAAAAGATAGCACCAATTAAAGGACCGATTACGGATCCAATTGCTCCCATCGTTTGCAGGAGAGCAAAAATTTCTGCTTGCTGCTTTTGTTTTGTTAAATCGGCAATTTGCGCACGTTGAGCTGGAATGTATAAAGAACGACCAATACCATTAATGACGTATAACAGTGCAAATATAAAAATGGATTGAGCAAAAATAAAACTACCGATTGCAACACCTTGCAGCAATAGGCCGAGTAACATAATTTTTTTTCTCCCATATTTATCAGTAACGCCCCCAGCAATAAGTGTAAAGACAATGTCTGAAAGTGGTTGTAGTCCGAAAATAAGCATAGTCATCATTATATTGCCGTTTAACATCTTATTAACGTATATAATCATAATGAGGGCTAACATTGATTCCGTTGTTCGGGTTAATAATTCACCACACAGTCTAATGATAATAGGTTTATTGTAACGTAGTAAGAGATGGTTCAATTTGATTTCCTCCTTTCTATATTGAAATGATAAGATGAAAGGAGAAATGGAAAAAGGGTAGAAATAAAAGGGAGTATTTTTCACCTTTTAGGGGGATTATGATGTTTATTTTAGATCAATACATTGAATTATGGTTTGCCTATGGGAAAGGGAAACGAGAAGGAGAACAATTAGAGATAACAGTGCAAAATATATCTGAAACTTTATTTTGTACAGAGCGTAATAGTAAATTAATTATAAAAAAATTAGAAGAGTTACATTGGATCGCTTGGTTTCCAGGTCGCGGGAGAGGAAATCGTTCTAAATTAATATTTAAAAAGAATCCGGCACCATTGATTTTAGATAGAGGAAAAGAAATAACGAAAAAAGGGGATGTGAAAAGCGGGATCTCATTTGTGGAACGCTATAGCGCACATTTTCCATCAGTAAAGAGAGAATACCAGTCTTGGGTTGATTCTATATTTGGTCATAAAATTGAAATGACTTCTGAAGGGAGAAAAGATGTACTCCGTTTACAAGTACAAATGAATCTGGACATCGCTTTAGATCCAGTTTACGCTACAATGCGCTCGGAATGTCATATGGTTAAACATATTTTTGATACACTCGTATATATCAATGAAGAAAGAACTGCTATTGAGCCGAGACTTGCTTTTCACTGGGAATATAATGATGAAGAAAAAATATGGACATTTTATTTACGAAAAGGAGTTCACTTTCATAATGGAAAACGCCTTACTGCACATGATGTTATATATTCATTGAATCGATTCATGACAGCTGTAGACAACCCGCACGCATGGATGTTACAGCATGTGGAAAGTTTTCATGCAGTTGGTGAATATGTTTTAGAAATTAAATTACATACGGAAAATATGATGTTTTTACATATGCTAAGTTTAGAACAGTGTTCTATCGTAAGTGAAGATGAAGCAGGAAAATTAATAGGGACAGGACCTTTTCAGTTATACAAAAGTAATGAAGATCTGTTTATACTGGAAGCGCATCATTTATATTTTCGTGAGAGACCTTTTCTAGATCGCGTTGAGTTGTGGAATGTAGAACAAAGTGTAGATACATATGATGTTTTAGTAAAGGCACAGTATAAAGATAAAGAGAAACATAATAAAGAACTGTCTCGACTTGAGTCGAACGTGACTTATGTAACATGCAATCTTACGAAAGAAGGACCAATGCAAGATAAGTTATTTCGGAAAGCGTTATATAAAATCATTCATGGCGATATAATCGTTCAAGAACTCGGTGGAGAACGTGGAGAAGTGGCAAAGGAACTAATATCAGCAAAGGCCAGCATAGTAGAGATAGAGGAAGATATAGAAAGTTTAATGAAAAGAAGTATTTATCATAATGAAGTGCTACAACTGTATACATTTAAAGGACGAGATCACGTTGAAGATGCAAAATGGATACAAAAAGAGTGTGCGAAATATGGAATTTGTGTAGAGATTAATTTTCTTGAAATAGAAGAACTATTGCAAATAAGTACGATACAAAAAGCTGATATCATGCATGATAGCGCAACAATTAGTGAACGAATAGAAGATAGTTTGCTATATATGTTTCTGACAAAAAACAGTTTTATTCATGGGCATAGCAGCATGAACTTTCATGAAATGTTGTCCCCTTATTTTAAACAAGAACAAGTAGAGAAAAGAGTTGCACTGTTACGCGATCTTGAGGACACATTGTTACGTCAAATTCATATTATTCCTTTATATCGTAACAAACAAGAGGTAAGTACACATGAAAAAGTACAAAATATAATGATTAATTCGCAAGGTTGGATTGATTTTTATGAAATATGGTTTAAGTCTTGATATATATAGGTTCTTACGCATTTTTCAGAAGATGTGTCAGAGCCTTTTTTCTATGTGAAACAAGTTTGTTTTACACATTGTTACGCTACTTGTAGTATAATTCCATTTACAACGTAACAGTGTTATGTTACATTGTTGTTAGGAAGGAGTGTTATACAGTTGAGTACAGATTTAATTTCAAAAAAAGATTTATTAGAGCTTACAGGTATTTCATACGGACAGTTATACAGGTGGAAGAGAAAAAATTTAATTCCGGAAGATTGGTTTGTACGAAAGTCAACATTCACTGGTCAAGAGACATTTTTTCCGAAAGAAAAGATTTTAGAGCGTATTGATAAAATCCAAACGATGAAAGAAGATTTATCACTAGATGAATTAGCAAATATGTTTTCACCGAGTGTGACAGAAATCCTTTTAACGAAAGAAGATCTCATCCGTAAAGGGATTACATCAGAACCTGTTTTACAATTTTTTATTGAGCAAACGAACAAAACGACAGACTTTCGATTTGTAGATATTCTTTATGTGTATATGTTAGAAGAGTTACTACAATCAGGAGAAGTTAGTTTAGAAGAAGGAAAAATGGTTCTGCAAGTTTTACGAGAAAATTATGAAGCAATCAAACATAAAAATTGTGATTTAGTTATGATTCGAAAAATAGGGATTTCTACATGTTTCTTAGTATCAAATATTGAGGATTTAATTTTTGAAAAGGGAACGAAGATTATTTTACGAGAAGCGATTATGAAGTATACCGAAGTATTAAAAACTAAACTGTTGTAGTGGAGGAGAAATAATGCGTACAGAAAATTTAATTATAAATGGTTACGGTTCATCCAATGGCGGTGAATTTCATAAAGTACAACTAAATGGAAAAGGCACTGTAAACGGAAATGTTGAATGTGATGAATTTCAATGTAATGGTTATGGTGCAGTAACTGGTGATTTGAACAGTAGCAACGCAAGAATTAGTGGATCAGGTAAAGTCGATGGTACAGTTAATACAGAAACGATGCGAATTGATGGGAAAGCAACAATTACACAAGATGTAAAGGCGAATAGTTTAAAAATTGCAGGAAAAGGTACGATAGGTGGAAACGTTAAGGGTGAAGAATTTAAAATCAACGGTCAAGCGACGATTGATGGGAATTGTGAAGTTGATATTTTTTCTTCAGAAGGACAATTTACAATCGGTGGTTTATTAAGCGCAGATGAGATTAATATAAATATTCACGGTACATGTAGAGCGAAAGAAATTGGCGGCCAAATGATTAAAGTAAGACATAGATTGAGTACATTTAGTAGACTATTTAAATCAGTATTTGGCTTGCAGTTAGAAGCTGAATTGTTAGAAGGTGACAATATCGATATTGATTATGCTCACATAAAAACAGTAAGAGGAAACAATGTAACAGTAGGACCGAACTGTGAGATTGAACTGATTGAATATAGCGGTGTTATTACTGTTGATAAAAGCGCAAATGTAAAAGAAATTAAGCAAGTTTAACGGAGGGGGGAAATCAGTATGGAACATCAACATAGTCTCACAGTAAATGGTTCTGGTAATTCAGCGGGCGGAGATTATAACAAAGTGAAGATTCGCGGTGAAGGGACAATTGCGAATGATATGAGTTGTAATGAGTTTAAAACATATGGCACAAGTGATGTGCGTGGCAATATGAAAGTTAAAAACTATGTCGTGTATGGAGATAGTGAAGTACAAGGAAATGTAGATGCAGCATATGTAAAAGTATATGGTAATACACAAATGCATGGTGATGCTCATATTGAAAAAACAAAAATTAGAGGTATGATTGATGTTACAGGGAAGTTTTCAGGTGATTTCGTAGATGTGAAAGGTGCTTTAAATGTGAAGGGAGATATTGAAGTAGAAGAATTATCACTAACTGGTGGTCTTGAAAGTGATGGTTTGCTTAATGCTGAACATATTGAAATCTCACTTCGTTATGAAGGAAGTAAAGTAAGAGAAATCGGTGGCAAAAAGATTACAGTGCGTAAGAAATCAAGATTTATTCCTTTTACTAGTCATGCTGGAAACCTCCAAACTTCAATTGTTGAAGGGGATGATATTTATTTAGAACATACAATTGCTGAAGTAGTAAGAGGAAACAACGTTACCATTGGTTCTGGATGTGAAATTAGTGTTGTAGAATATCATACTAGTTTTAATCAAAAAGGTAATGCAGTCGTAAAAGAACATAAACAAATATAAGTAATGCGAGGGAGAGCAAGAGATATGGTTGAGAAGAATAATAAGCTTGGCTTTATTGTGGCGGGCTTATTGCTAGGTATTTTAATGGCATCAATGGATAATACCATTGTCGTAACAGCGATGGGAACGATCGTTGGTGACTTAGGAGGTCTTGAAAACTTTGTATGGGTCGTTTCTGCCTATATGGTCGCAGAAATGGCAGGTATGCCGATTTTCGGTAAACTATCAGATATGTATGGAAGAAAGAGATTCTTTATTTTCGGTTTAATCGTCTTTATGATTGGTTCGGCACTTTGTGGGACTGCTGAAAATATTACACAATTAGGCATTTATCGTGCCATTCAAGGTATTGGCGGCGGGGCATTAGTGCCGATCGCGTTTACTATCGTGTTTGATATTTTCCCACCTGAAAAGCGCGGGAAAATGGGTGGATTATTCGGAGCAGTATTTGGATTATCAAGTATTTTCGGGCCATTACTTGGCGCATATATTACAGATTATATTAGTTGGCACTGGGTATTTTATATTAACTTACCGCTTGGCATTTTAGCACTTATTTTTATTACATTCTTTTATAAAGAATCACGAGTTCATAAAAAACAAAAAATTGATTGGTTCGGCGCAATTACTTTAGTTGGTGCAGTAGTTTCTTTAATGTTTGCACTTGAACTTGGCGGACAAAAATATGATTGGAATTCTAGCTTTATTTTAAGTTTATTTGCTGGATTCGCTATTTTAATAATCGCATTTATTTATATCGAACGAAAAGTAGAAGAGCCAATCATTTCATTTGAGATGTTTAAACAACGTCTGTTTGGAATGAGTACAATTATTGCATTATGTTACGGAGCTGCATTTATGTCAGCAACTGTGTACATTCCGTTATTTATTCAAGGTGTATATGGTGGGACTGCAACAAACTCAGGATTGTTACTTTTACCGATGATGTTAGGGTCAGTCGTAACAGCACAGTTAGGCGGATTTTTAACGACAAAGCTTAGCTACCGAAACATTATGATTATTTCTGCTGTTATTATGCTAATCGGATTATTCTTATTAAGCACGTTAACGCCTGAAACAAGTCGGGCAATATTAACGGTTTACATGATTATTATCGGATTCGGAGTTGGTTTCTCATTCTCGGTACTAAGCATGGCTTCAATTCACAACTTTGGTATGGAACAGCGCGGATCTGCGACTTCAACGAGTAACTTTATTCGTTCATTAGGTATGACACTTGGTATTACAATCTTCGGAATGATCCAAAGAACAGGTTTCCAAGAACAATTAGAAGAAGCATTTAAAGGTATGGGCGGGGGAATGAATTCAAACGCTTTAGGAGATTCAAGAGCCATTTTATCAGAATCGGCTAGAACTCAAATTCCGCCACAAATATTAGATAAAATTATTGACGCTCTTTCTAGTTCAATAGTTCAAACATTCATGTGGGCATTGGTACCAGCTGGTTTAGCATTCGTATTCATTTTCTTTATGGGAAATGAGCGCATGGTGTTGCAGAAAGAACAAAAGAATATAAAGAGTGAAACATCAAAATCTTAATGAAAAAGCTCCTTTCAAATTTGAAAGGAGCTTTTGTCGTATGTACGGTGTTAAATTAGCCTTCGATGATTTCGTATTCTTCGTCTGCTAATAATAAAATTTGTGTTTTCTTACCTTTGTTTTGAACTTCGATTACATCATATGTACCTAAGTCTCTTAGTTTGCTTTGAGAAGCATTAACCATAACTTCCATAGAATCAATTAAGATATCTTCTTCAATGTATGATTCAGGCAATGCCATATCTTCAGTTTCTAATACACATGCGTATAGATTTTGTAAGTTTTCAGCAGTTGGGTTTTGTTCCTCAACATCAATGATGTTTTTTACTGCGTCCATATTTTCTTCTTTTGCTTGATATACTTTAATTTTAGCCATTGTTTTAATCTCCTTTATAACGTAATCGTAGAGGCTACACCTTATTATAACGTTTTTTTCATGAAAGATGAAATTGTTATACGTATTTATAGTAAAAAATATGTGTTATTACTTATAATTGGTGTAATTCCCTTATTAATCTAATGAGTAGTTAACTATCTCCTTACGTTAATATTATATTGTCCAAGCTTTTCTTATCTTCCGCTCATATTATATGTATTAGATAAAAACATATAGGGAAGGGATTGAATGTAAGTGGATTGCGAGCCGAAAGGAAATTGTGGGTGTTGTCAAAATAGTATATGTGAATTTTTACAAAGTCTAGAACCTTTTACTCAAGTTGAAAGTATCGTAATAGCTGGAAACGAAATCGATGTATCTTATTTTCTTTCATTTAACAAGAGGAAGGGCATTGTATCATTTGTACAACAAGACAATGAGGTAATATTTGTAGACTGTTCAAAGATTGATGCAATTCGAATAGGAAAAGTGTGTAGTTGTAAATCGAAAGTTAAATATATTGAAGAGGACTTTAGCTTGCTAGGAAATGTTTGCCCGCAATGTTTAACGGAGGGTAGTACAATCTTTTTTGATTTTAACAATCCTGAATTAAATGTGTCTTTCCAAGCAACCACAATTAATCCACCTAGATGTACTGAATTTACAGATGAACTCGGGAATGTAGTAAAGCAAATTACTATAGTAGGTGAGGCAATTGTTTCTAAAGATTTCGTTCAAGTGCCTGAACTGGTAGGTTTTCGACTGCTTTTATCGCATCCAGCTGGAGATCCTTTAAACTACGGATTGTTATTTATTAATTTTCCTGATACGATTTTTATTTTTATATTGGCATCAAGCGGATACCTTTCCATTTCGAACTGCTTAAAAATAGAGAGTGGAACTGGTAATGCTGAAATAGAAGAGCTGAAAAAAATGATAAACGATGATGATAACACGTACAAATCAGTTGTTAAATTGACTAAAGTATATAAAAATGGTGAGACGGAATCCTTTATTTCTAAGAAGGAGTTATAACGTATCTATTGATTAACCCTCTTAAAATACAGGAGGGTTTTTACATATAATGGGAGCGTTATAGTGGCGGGAAAATCACTTTTGTCGTATGTACGGTGTTAGAAGTAAATAGAGTGGTTAGTTGTACTATGATTTGTTATGGATAATCTCCTATAATGCGGTCTTTTGCAGCAAAATATGAAAGAAGCCATTACAGAAAAGCTAGGGGAATAGTATGTAATTGATTTAAATAAAGTGACGGAAGAGCATACAATATTGATAAAGCAATTAAGAAAAGGGCTATTGAAGCAGCCCTTTTCTTAATTATGTACATAGCTGTTGCTATTTTTATTATGTTTACATAGTTATCCAAAATTGAGTAATTTATTTACTAAATTCCTTTTGAGCTCCCATATAGCTTCCTATAATATTTTGATAACTTGGAAGGTGTTTAGCAAGTAAAGCTCCAAAGCCTTCAACATCATTTCGCCAGTCACGCTGTAATTCTGCTGCAACGCTAAACCAGTTCATTAGTTGAACCCCGCCATGAGCCATACGCATAAGAGCGGCGTCACTTTTTGAAAGGCGAGAATAGAAATCAGTCATTTTATAATCCCCCTTAAAAAGCTTATTTATTAATCAATCTTACAGCGATTCAACTGGATTGGTATATGGTTAAAATTTTATCAACAAATAGTTTTCATTTGGATAATAAGATGTATATTTTAAAATTGAAAAAGTGAATTTATATTTTTTGATTTGATGTTATAATGATTTTGTATTTGTGAATAATTTATAATTATATGAAAGTTAAGTCTAATGGGTGTTTGCTTATATGCCGAATAAATGGATGTGTAAAAAGGGTATAAGTTACCTCATGAAAATGTAGAGTTATATTGATTTGTAGAAAGCAGGAATGTAAATGATATATGAAGCGAATATACATACTAGAAGAAAATTAGTTTCCATGTTCGAAGATTTTAATAATGTTATATTACTTTCTTATTTACAAGGACATATGGGAAGAGCCTGGGTAAACGATCTAGAAAATCCGACAGTAGCACAAGTTACAGTAGGGATTTTCACATTTTATACTGGAGATCCAAATGTGAAAGAAACAGAAGAGTTATTACGTAATATTCCTGAAAAAATGTTAGTAATCGTAAATAGTGAAGAATGGAAAAAGCGTTTAGAAATATTTTATGAAAGAAAAATAGATAAGTTTTTACGCTATAAATTCAAACGTAATTCGGAAGTTTTTGACCGTTCAAAATTACAATCTTTTATGTCAACACTTCCAAAAGGATATGAGTTAAGAAGAATAGATGTGCATATTGCAAATGATTCTACACTACATAAGCTTTCTGAAGACTTTACAAGTCAATTTCAATCGGTAGAAGATTATTTAAATCGAGGTATAGGTTATAGCATTTTGTATAACGGAGAAGTTATATGTGGTGCATCCTCGTATAGTATTTACGATAAGGGGATAGAAATTGAAGTTGCGACGGATCTGAACCATAGAAGAAAAGGTTTGGCGACCGTAGTGAGTGCAGCGTTAATATTGGATTGTTTAGAAAAGGGGAAATACCCAAACTGGGATGCAGCGAATACGACATCTGCCAAACTAGCAGAAAAGCTAGGATATGTTTTTGATAAGGCGTATGATACTTATTTTGTGGATAATAGATGAATGAGCAGAGATTGTAAGAGTTGTACAAAATAAAGAATTTAAAAAGGGAAAGACAAATGACTGGAATGTTTCGATAGCATTGTTAAAAACTCCTATGGAAATATTAGGGAATAAAATGATTATTTCAATAATAAGGAGATTTTATAATCTATTGAGTACAAAAACTGGCTTTTTTAGCCGGTTTTTATTTTTTATAAAGGGGACAATAGTCGTGATGTTCTGTTTTGTGGATAGTATTAAGTTGGCAGATGGTTCTTATTAAATGTATTCTTTGTTAGATAGAATAAAAGACTCTTGAAAAATTAATTTTGGAACACCTATTAGCTCTATCATAAAAAAGTCGAGAAATTCTATTTTATATAGGTAGATATCAGTATAGGCTCCATATATTAATTTATGTATTTTTAACTATCAAGAGGAATTGAAGCTTTTACTATGCAATTGATAAAAGTGACTATGATACAAACCCACGCATTAATAGAAAAAGTACATATACAGTAAAGAGAGTTAAAAAACTCTAAATTTTATTATAAAGGAGATTATAAAATATGAGTGAACAATGTCCAATTAATGTACCATGTCAGGTAGTAGGACAAACCCAAACACCATTAAGTGATGCACCTGCAACGCCAATTACTACTCCGGGAGCACCAATTGTAAAAATACCGGTTGTATTAGCAGAAAGAACAATTCAAATTGTTGTAGAATCTGATATTTCATTAGATCCTCCAGCGGTTGAAATTAAACGTATCTTAAAAAATGCATTTTTAACACAATGTAAGTTAGTTCCTGTAGCATTCGAACCAGTACCAGGTACACCTTACCGTCGAGTTACAAGAGCAAAGTTATTTGTACAAGGATATATTCGTAAAAATATTGAATATGCAAATGACGAGTGTAATGGAGTGCTATATGACCGCATTGCTAATGTTCCATTTTCTGGTTTTGCTGATTTAACAGCTGGTGATTTTCTATCACTAGCTATAGTGGCTGCTTCCTCAGATACTACTTCTCACTTTATTAATCCTAAAAATGGTGATCTACCACGTTTAGACAAATACTTCTTCGAAAATACAGTTTTTTATAATGAACAACCGTATTGCGAATTAGTCAGTGCTCAATTTTTTGAATTAGACTTTTCACCTTGTCCAACAGACCTAAACGAACCATTTGATACTCTTCGTGAAAAAATTGTACTAGATCTTACTTTAAAAGTTTTACAAGTACAACAAGTACAAGTATAAAACTAAAAAAGCATTGTCTTTGATAAAAAGACAATGTCTTTTTTATTATTATAAAACATATATAATGATGAAATGGTCGCGTACAAAAAACATATTTTTATGAATTTCATTAGACGGGGGGATGGTGATGAAAAATCCATGGGTTGGTCAGGAAATATGGAACAAAGTTTATAAAGGGAAAAAGCTGAATGTTCAAGATGATGCACGCGAAATAAGAAAAAAGGAAAAAATTGAAGAAACAGAATCAGAGAAAGAAGATAAAGCAATTGAATTAAAGAAAGAAAGTAAAGAAACTGAGTCGAAAAAAGAAGAAGAAACAATTGAATTAGAGAAAGAAAATAAAGAAACAGAATCAAAAAAGGGAGATAAAGCGATTGAATTAGAGAAAGAAAGTAAAGAAACTGAGTCGAAAAAAGGAGAAGAAACAATTGAATTAGAGAAAGAAAGTAAAGAAACTGAGTCGAAAAAAGAAGAAGAAACAATTGAATTAGAGAAAGAAAGTAAAGAAACTGAGTCGAAAAAAGAAGAAGAAACAATTGAATCAGAGAAAGAAAGTAAAGAAACTGAGTCGAAAAAAGAAGAAGAAACAATTGAATCAGAGAAAGAAAGTAAAAAAACAAAGTCAAAAAAAGAAGAAGCAGTTAAATCCGAGAAAAAGAGTAAAGAAACAGAGTCACAGAAAAAACGTCAAGATTCAGAATCAAAAATAGAGACCTTAGTACGTTCAAAAGTAGTAAAAACCCCATTTTCTATTATTTCAGATGTGACTAGTTTTATAAAATTCCCTAATATGAATGTGAAAAATCAAGAAGTATTTGTATTTCGGAATCAAAAAGATGAAAGGGGTCGTGAATTGGATACTAAGTTATTAACTACAGTGCAACATTATCAAGGAGAAGTTAATTGTAATTTAGTTTCTTCAAACCTTTATGAAAAGAGAGTGCTTTTAGAACTTTCTAATCAAAAAATAAAAAGTAATATGGAAGAGAATTGGGTAGGAACATCTTCGTGGATTCCTATACACGGAATAATTTTAGATAAGGAAGATGAAGGAGGAGTAAATAATTATATACCTGCGAAATTCCCAATAGAAATAGGGAAGTATAAAGGTGAAATTAATTTACGAGAAAAAGTGGTATTTAAAGAAAAAGTTATAGAAATAAAAGAGGTGTCACAGGAAATTATTTTAACAAAAAAAGAGTTTTTATTACCAAAAATAATAAGGAAAGGAAATAATCCATCTAAAATTGAAAAAGGGAGCTTACTCGTAGAAGGTTATATTTTTCAATGTATTGAATTTATATCGGAACGAAGTACACCGCATGATAACGCGTATCAGTTAATACAAAACCTTGTATTGGAATTAACTGTGCAATTGTTACAAGAACAGGAAGTTTGGGTGCGGATTAGATAATTAATCATCTCTACATCAATTAGTTAAAAATTTCTTCAGGAAAATGTATTAGAGAAACTTAAAAATAATGCTAGCAAGTTTGTAAATGAGCTTGCTAATAAGCGTTTGGGAAAGATATGAAATACAATTGATGGATCGCTTTAAAAAACTAATTCTTTTAATAGATGAAATGGATAAATCTTTGTTAAAACATGAGGTGTAACACAAAGTGTATCCACCCCCATTATAGAAAACTTACAATTTAAACAGTAATACATGTTTATCATAATGTTTTAAACACCAATTATATTTTTTTAGAATAATTGGATGGACAACTTCTTTCGTAGTATCGACCTCAGTATAGCCATATTTCTTATAAAAGTTTTCTAGTTCCTCAAAAGGAAGACAATACACATTTTGTATTTGTAATTTTTTCGCAGTTTCTACTAAAAATGAAACAAGTTCCCCAGCTAATTGTAGACCTCTAAATTTTGGGAGAATAAAAATCCCACCCATTTCTATAGTATTATCATCTATTTTGACTAGTCGTCCAACACCTGCGTACTCATTGTTGTATGTAATGATTGCAACTTTATCTCGCTTTAAATCGCTCCGTACAAATCCTATTGATTCGTATTGATTATTAATCCATTCTAGATCATTATATGTAGCCAGTTGAATACTCATATGCCTCCTCCTTCAGAAAACTTTTACTATTTTCATTATACATAATATAATTTCAGGAAAAAGTGGTTAAAATTGCATGATTTTTATTAACAGTTCAAGTTTTGAAGAATAGTGCATACAATATAAAGTGTTTTCCTTTCTTCATTTAAGTTTTACGTATATAATTTAAAAGTACTATTTTTATTTTATTATTTTATATTTATAACAGAATAGAGGTTTAAAAATGGGTGTTAAAATCATTACGGATAGTGCGGCGGATTTACCGGTAGAATTGCTGCAAGCATATGATATTGATTTAATTCCACTCCGTGTATATGATGAAGCAGAAACAGAGTATTTAGATGGAGTTACATTAGAGTCAGTTACATTATTGCAAAAAATGAGAGAAGGCGCTGTTTATAGAACATCATTGCCTTCACTTGAAACTTTCCAAGAAAAATTTATTTCTTATGCAAAAGAAGGTAATCCTTGTATATATTTAGCTTTTTCATCTGAACTGTCTGGTACATATCAATCGTCAATTGTCATTAAAGAGGAAGTAAAAGAAACATATGCAGATTTAGATTTAGAAATTATCGATACGAAATGTGCTTCGCTTGGTCAAGGGCTTGTCGTTTTAGAAGCTGCTAAAATGGCGAAAGACGGCGCATCAAAAGAAGATATTTTAAAACGTGTCGCTTTTTTAATGAACCATATGGAACATATCTTCACTGTAGCTGACTTACAGTACCTTGTTAGAGGTGGACGTTTAAGTAAAGTAGCAGGTTTTATCGGCGGTTTATTAAACATTAAGCCGATCTTAAACGTGGAAGAAGGAAAACTTGTACCACTTGAAAAGGTAAGAGGGAAAAAGAAAGTACTTGGCCGAATTGTAGATATTATGGAAGAGCGCGGAAAAGACCTTAAAGCTCAAACAATCGGTATGACTCATGGCGACGATTTAGAAACAGCTGAAGCGTTAAAAGCATTAATTACGGAAAGATTCGGCTGCGAAGTATTTATCGTAAATACAATTGGTGCAGCAATCGGTGCACATACAGGACCTGGTGTTATAACATTATTTTTCTTAAATGAAGTAGAGTAAAGGATTGATCTTTTGATCAATCCTTTTTTATTTTTAATCTGTGATAATTGGTCGATATGGTATTGGTGAAGTGATACTTATATCAGTCATCGTGTAAAGAAATAATAAAGTCGTTTAAAAAATGCTAGTCATTCTATTCAACAATCGAGCTATATAACGAACGATTTCTTGTCAAAATTAAAAATATTTGAAATAATTGTTATTAAGTTAAAGGAGGGCGATTACAGAAAAAGGTGATACGACTTTCTCTTACTTAAGAATTGTGGAATATTTAAAAAATCCGATTAATTATATTCCGAAAGGGTGTGTGTAATATATTATCAACTAATGTTTTTACTTATAAATCTAAGGATGGAAAAACAGTAATAATTAGAGAAGCTAAAGAACAGGATGCAGAAAGAATGCTAAATGCTGCTTCAAAAGCTTTAATAAATGCTCCATACATGCTAAGTACGGTTGAGGGTGTAAAAAAGATGAGTGTTGATGCTATTCAAAAAACGTTAAAAGCTTATTATGAAAATCCAAATTATGTACAGTTTATTGCTGAAGTTGATGGTAAGTTAGTCGGTGCAATCGATTTTAAGAATGGAAACAAAGAAAAAATTAGTCATCAAGGGGCTTTTGCGATGACCATACTACCTGAATATCGAAATTATGGTATTGGAAGAGCTCTTCTAGAAACGTTAATCAATTGGGCTAAAAATAACAGTAAGATTGAAAAAGTTTGTCTTGAGGTAATGGAAGATAATCTAGGTGCAATCCAGTTATATAAGAATCTAGGATTTTTTGAAGAGGGTAGAAAAGCAAAGAGTGTAAAATTGGATGACGGCTATCAAAATTTAATATTAATGGCTTTATTCGTTTAAAATTGAACATTATTCAACAATAGGCGCTATTGTTGAATAAAACTTAGATTTTCAAACGACTTTATTGTTATATTTTTAAGTACAGTGAAGTATCTTATATCGAAAATTATACAACTATATTTTAACCCCGTCCTAAATTTAGAACGGGGTTATGCTTGTTTTAGGTTTAAAAGTAAATAACTTTATTGTCTTTTTTACACATCGTATCATTCATGTGTTTATGCTATTTGTGATTGAGTGGTGAAAGAAACGAATATAAATCTAGTCCTGCTCATCAAAAAACGAAATATTTAAAGATATTAAAAAATTGTAGTTTCATATATAATTGGGTAGGGAGAAATATCTGTAACTATTTGTAAAAATAGGAGGCGGCTATAAAAATGCATGAAATTGCTAGGTGGGATTTAGATCGATTATATTCGTGTGAAGATATTATATTTCCGATATTAGAGTTGAAAGAACAATATATAGTGACAAAGGATGTGGAAATCCTTTCAAAACTTATACAGGCTATTGAAAAGGCAGAAAACTATTTGTATTGCCGATCGGCTGAAGAAAGTGTCTCATCTGATAATACTATATTGACTGTGAAAGTAAAGGAACTAAAAAGTGAAGTACAGCAAGTAATACAACAAAGTGAGGTGGAAATTTCTGATAATATTAATACTAGGTTCATAAAAGATGAACTTAATGCGTGGGAAAATATGTACATACAATTAAGAAATAAGATAGAAATAGAGCACAATAATAAACAATTATCATTTGGTCAAGCAAATCATATTGCAATGAATAGTGATAATGAAAAGGAAAGATTAGAAGTATTTGTGCTACTAATAAATGCATTACATAAGGAAAAAGAAGTCTTTGCTACTGTATTAAATCAAATAGGGAGATTGCGTAATACAAAGAGTAATGAAAAAGAAGATAGAGAGATTTTAACACAATCTCTTCATGTGAATGGTATTTCTGAAACTGTATTATTACAAATGTGGAATGCGACAGAAGAAAATCTTGATAAATTAGTTAGTGCTTTAAACATGTATAAAATAGGGAAAGATTCCATTACATGGCATGAACTTATGACAATAAAGGAAAATAATGAGGCTATTATTCCTTTTTCACTAGCAGTACAAAACATATATGATGCATTAAAAGCTATTGATGAAGAATTAGCAGAATTTGCACGTAATGCGATAGAAAGTGGATGGGTAGATGGTGAACCGAGAGAGAATAAACCACCAGGTGGGTTTTGCGCTCCTTTTTTCAGTGAGAAAGAATCCCGTATTTCAATGCGTTATGACGGAAGTATCGATAGTGTAAGGATACTTGTCCACGAACTAGGACATGCTTGGCATTTTTATAATATGAGTTTTGAACAAACTACTTCTTTCTTAGATGATTATTTGCCAATGAGTACGGCTGAATCCGCGTCTATTTTCTTTGAAACAGTACTCATAAACTATTTAATTGAAACAACAAAGTGTATAGATATGAAAAAGTCATTACTTAGCTGGAAAATAAGAAATACTTTTAATTATGTTATGGCCATTCGAGCATCATTTCAATTTGAGAAGAATTTTTATGAAAAATGTAAAGAAGGTCCCATAAGTGCTGACGAAATTGAGAAGTTATCTATATTGGCACAAGAAGAAGTATATGGACATGCTTTAAGTGAATATCAGCCGTTCGTGTGGATGAAATATATTCAATTTTATATTGCGGATGTTCCTTTTTACAATTATCCGTACACATTTGGATATTTAGCAAGTTTTAGTTTAGTAGAAATAGCGAAGCAAAACTCAAGTACATTCCATTTAAAGTATAAAGAATTTCTACGAGAAACAGGAAAAGCTCCAGTAGAAGAGCTGATGAAAAAACATTTTCAAATAGATATAACAAGCTATGAATTTTGGGATAAAGCTTTTATACAAATTTCTAAAGATATTGATGAATATTTGCAGCTTATGTAAGGAGAGGATGACATGTTTCAAGCACTAATTTTCGATATGGACGGAACGTTATTTCAAACAGATAAAATTTTAGAAGTATCGCTAGATGATACTTTTAATCATTTACGGTCACTACAATTATGGGATGCAGTAACGCCAATTGATAAGTATCGTGAAATTATGGGTGTGCCGTTACCGAAAGTTTGGGAGACGTTATTACCAGACCATTCTATTGAAGCGAGAGAACAAACAGACGCATATTTTTTGGAAAGATTAATTGAAAACATAAAGAGCGGAAAAGGTGCTTTATATCCAAATGTAAAAGAAGTATTTATGCACATAAAAGAAAATAATTGTTCAATATACATTGCTAGTAATGGCTTAAAAGAATACTTACAAGCAATCGTATCTTATTATGCTTTGGATCAGTGGGTTACTGAAACATGTAGTATTGAACAAATACAATCGCTAAATAAAAGTGACTTAGTCAAAAATATTTTGAACAAATATGATATAAAAGAAGCAGCCGTAGTTGGAGACCGACTATCTGATATAAATGCAGCGAAAGATAACGGTTTAATTGCGATTGGATGCAATTTTGATTTTGCACAAGAAGATGAACTGGCTCGTGCGGATATAGTAATTGATGATTTAATGGAGTTGAAGGGGATATTGTCTGAAGTGCAGAATACGCATGCTACGAATTGAATAAGGTAACAACCATAAAAATGCTCAGAATAAATGATTCTTGAGCATTTTTATATATTTTTATATTAAGGGAGGGAATTTACTTGAAAGATATACATATTCAACAAATAGAAAATTTAATGAAATATGAAATTAGTCATCTCGTTCAGGACAGTAAGGAAGGAGGTTTTAACTTCCTAATAAAATTAATAAATGAATATGAAAACAAAATAAATGTATTTAATAAAACTGGAGAATGTTTATATGGTATTTTTCAAGGGGAAAAGTTAATTGGAATAGGAGGGCTAAATGAGGATCCATATACAGAAAATAATAAGATTGGTAGGGTAAGGAGATTTTATATTGCAAAAGAATACCGAAGGAAAGGATTAGGAAGGTTACTGTTAGTGCGAATTTTAAGTGATGCTAAAAAATATTTTAATATCGTTGTCTAAAATACAGATACGGAACAGGGTGACAAATTTTATACTTCGGGTGGATTTGTGAAAGGGAAAAAATATGTAGGAGCGAGCCATTATTTGAACTTATATAAAAGGATGTAGTGAATTATTATTTATCCACTCTGACAGAACTTTTGTTCTATTTTTATGTGGATTGATGATATAATTTATTTGAATCTATTATTAGAATGGGGAATTGGATGATGGGAGAAAATAAAATTATTCATGATTTCAATGAATATTCAATTTGGTTAAATACATTGAAAGGTATGAAAGAAGAATTGTGGGTGGCACCAATATCAGAGGGGAAATGGACTATTGGTGAGATTGTATCTCATATTATGAATTGGGATGAATGTCTTTTAAGTAAGGTCTTACCATCAGTGAGAGAAGGACAGGGAGTGGAGTTCCCTGACTTTAATACATATAATAAAATAGCATCTAGTTATGCCAAATCAGGTATATCTAAGATGAAACTTCTTGAAGAAGCAAAAACAAAAAGAGAGTTACTCGTAAAAGAAATTAGATTATTGCCTGCTGGAAATCTAAAGAAACCTGTAACTGCCAATGGAGTATCACATTGTCCTCATACTGGAACGCCGTATTCTCTTATATATATTATTAAAGAATTTGTAGATCATGATAACCATCATAAAAGACAGGTTATGCATTTTTTAAATGAAAATCAAGTTGTTAACCGATAAAGAAAGATCCCGCAAATGATATTTGTGGGATCTTTCTTAAATTATAATGTAACATTCATTTGTTTCAATAATCTATTTGGATCACCTTTCACATAATAAAAATGCGGATTATTCTCATCATCATATAGCATAATATAAGGTTTTTCATTTTGTGGGAGCAGTATAAGTACTTCGTCTATTGTAGTATGTAACCATTGATTGGCAATAGAAACAGGTTTAGATAAAGGGATTTTTATCATATGTCCATCTTTCGGAACGACATTTAAGTTTTTAAATGGTCCAGTTATTGCTTTAGCGTATTGAACAGCTTCTTTTTCGATTGCTGGATCTAAAGATTGTTTTTGAATGACCATTTCTTTTTTGCAATCAAACACTTCAATTTGTTGATTTGTATTTGCGAGCACATTTGTTGATAATAGGAAGAAAAGAAGAGAAATGACCCCGATTTTTTTTTTCATAATACAACACCTCATCTTTACTATACCCTCAAAAGGTTTAAATATTTTTCTGTCACATACATGTAACAAAGAAGTTGTATGATACAATTGGTTTTTGTTTAAAAGCAATGGAGGATAAATTATGAAAGTATTGATTGCAGATGATGAACAAGATATGTTGAAAATTTTAAAAGCTTATTTTGAAAAAGAAGGTTTCGAAGTTTTATTAGCAAAAGATGGAGAGGAAGCACTTCAAATTTTTTATGATGAGAAAATAGATTTAGCTATTTTAGATTGGATGATGCCGAAACATAGTGGTATTACAGTCTGTCAGGGAATAAAAAAGAATTCAAGTGTAAGAGTGTTAATGCTTACGGCGAAAAGTGAAAGTGAAGATGAATTAGCAGCGCTTCAAAGCGGGGCAGATGAATATGTGAAAAAACCATTTCATCCAGGAGTACTAATTACCCGAGCGAAAAAGCTTGTACAACAGGATGATGTAATTCAAGTGCAAGATGTAAAGATAAATTTCGCCAAAAATAAAGTATATAAAAATGATATAGAATTAGATATTACAAAAACAGAACTAGAATTAATAAAGTGCTTTTTAAATCATAAAGGAATGATTTTAACGCGTAAAAAATTGTTAGATATCGTATGGGGATTTGACTATTTTGGAGAAGAGAGAACGGTTGATACACATGTGAGGAGATTGCGTAAAAAAATCGGAGAGAATATTATAAAGACGCATCGTGGTTTAGGTTATAGTCTGGAGGAACAAAGTGAATAAACTTGGAAAAAAGCTATTTTTCAGCATTTCTTTAACGGTTATTCTTATTTTTATGATCTCTTTATTATTAATTAATTATCTTTTACCGAAATATAATATTTATAAAACACGTGAAAACTTAAATAAATTTACAATGCAAATACAAAATACATCAGTAAAAGATTTAGAAGATGTTGTCCATACAATTGAAAATGAAAGTAATGTTTCAATTGTGTATACGCCAATCAACCAGTCAATAGTTGATATGAACGAAGCACTACACACAAAACTTATGAGAAAGAAGGTAACATTAAATAAACTGTGGATTACGAAAGACGAAGTCATAAAAGTGAAAACGGAAGGGCAATCGAATAAACTATATGATCAAGGAAAGGTAAAAGCAAGCTTTTTTGCTAAGTATATTGCGAAAGATGATACGATAATTTTAATTGGGACTTCTATTGCAAATTCAAATGAAATTATTAATACGTTAAATACATTTTACTTATACATTTTGTGTTTCTCACTCCTTCTCATTATTTTACTTGTGTGGATACTTTCAAAAACAATCACGACACCATTGAAAGAATTAAGTGATGTCGCAGAAGAAATTTCACGTTTGAAGTTTAAAAGAACGAAAGTGAAAACGAACGATGAAATAGGAGACTTAGCCAATAGTATCAATATTATGAGTGATAAATTGCATGAAGCACATCAAGATTTAACAGATCGTAATGAACATTTAAAACAATTTATGGGTGATATCACTCATGAATTAAAAACACCTATAGCATTAGTAAAAGCATATTCTATGGGAATAAAAGATGGGTTAGATGATGGTACGTACGTAGATACAATTATTAAACAAACTGATCAAATTTCAAATCTAGTTGAAGAGTTATTACGATTTTCTAAACTAGAAAGAGATATATTACAAAAAGAAGAATTCCCTATTGAGCCACTAGTCCAAAGTATAATAGATAAACATAAGATTGAACTGGAATCGAAAGAAATCAATTTGCAAGTGAACAATACTGTTGGTGATACAATCATTTATGCAGATTTAAATAAAATGGGAATGGTGTTTCAAAATTTAATTTCTAATGCGATTAAATATACAACGAATCAAAATGTGGAAATTTATTTACAAAATAGAAACGATGGTATATATTTTCAAATTCAAAATGGTATTCATGCTGAACAAATTAAAGATATCGATAAAATTTGGGAACCATTTTATGTATTAGAATCTTCTCGTAGTAAAGAAAAATCAGGTACAGGATTAGG
This sequence comes from Bacillus cereus group sp. N11, assembly GCF_016483605.1. Classification (NCBI taxonomy): domain Bacteria; kingdom Bacillati; phylum Bacillota; class Bacilli; order Caryophanales; family Bacillaceae; genus Bacillus; species Bacillus cereus group sp. N11. The sequence continues at coordinate 378,802 of NZ_JAEHBN010000001.1, read as the reverse complement.
ATTAGCGATAGTGAAAAGTATTTTAGAAAGACATGGTTTTGAATATGGAGTCTCTACTATAGATGGAGAGATACAGTTTGATATTTATATGAAGAAGGGCTAATTAAAAACTAAAAAACATCGTCTATTTTCAATAGGAGACGATGCTTTTTTATGATTATAAGACAGTATTAAGTGGAACTATATAATTTTGAAAGCTCGTAGGGAGAATGTTCTACAAATTTCTCAAGTTATTGTATAAAATATAAACTGAATTTTCAGTAATTTTGTTGTATAGTAAGAAGAGAAGTATTGGGGAGGGAAGGGCATGGAGAAAAAGAAAATTGCAATTACACTATCAGCTATTTTATCTTTATCAATTACATCAGGAGTTTCTACTATCACTGCGTATGCAGAAAATAAGGAAACAAACACTAGAAATGAAAATGGCGTTAAGTTAAATGGAAAAGTTTCAGAAGCATTACATTCGAACACAAAAATTGAATTAGAAAATGGGATGACAAAACCTATTTACTCACTTGATGAAGCGATTATTGAAAATTTGTTTGTAGAAACAGAAGTTGATAGTGATCGCGATGGTAAAAAGGATCGTGTATCAGTAAAGGTTATGCGTCCAAAAACTGATCCGAATGTGAAAGTTCCTGTTATTTATGAAATGAGTCCATATCGAGCTGGATTAAAAGATGTTCCTGTATATAATGTAGATGAAGAATTGTATGCGTATGAAGGAAAACCGTATGGAGCGGTTAATCTTGGTTCGTACGGAAACTATTACGTGCCAAGAGGTTATGCAGTTATTTTAGGAGAAAGTATCGGTACTGGAAAATCAGATGGCTGTCCTACGACTGGAGACGAACAGGAAATATTGGGGACAAAGTCTGTCATTGATTGGGTAAATGGGCGTGCGAAAGCATATACAGAAGATGGAAAAGAAGTAAATGCAAATTGGTCTACTGGAAATGTAGGTATGACAGGGGTTTCTTATAATGGTACGTTACCAAATGCTGTTGCGACGACTGGAGTTGAAGGGTTAAAAACAATTATTCCAATCGCAGCGATTAGTAGTTGGTATGATTATTATCGTGCAAATGGCGCAGTCATTGCACCAGGTGGGTATCAAGGGGAAGATACAGATAATATGGCAGAAGCAGTACTAACAAGGGAAAACCCTGAAGTTTGCGGACAAGTTATAAAAGAGCTCACTGATGGACAAGACCGGAAAACTGGTAATTATAATGATTTTTGGGATAAACGTAACTATGTGAAAGATGCTAAAAATGTAAAAGCGAGCGTATTTGTCGTTCACGGTTTAAACGATTGGAACGTAAAAACGAAGCAGTTCGCGCAATGGTGGGATGCGCTTGGAGAAAATGATGTACCTCGTAAAATGTGGTTACATCAAGGTGGACACGGCGGAACATCAAGTAATAACTGGCAGCAAACACAAAATAAATGGTTAGATTATTGGTTGTACGGAATTGAAAATGGAATTATGGATGAACCAATGGTTGATGTACAACGAGAAAATAAAACATGGGAAAGGTTAAAAAATTGGCCAGATCCAGCGGCTGTGCCGTCAAAAATCCGAATGTATTTAAGTAATAAAGCAGTCAATTTGCCATTAAGTATGGGATCTGCTAATAAGGTTTTCTCATTCGTAGATGATGCAAAAATGAAATCAAACCAATTAGTAGCAAACCCGGAATTAGAAGTAGCAAATCGACTAGTGTATACAATGCCGGTGTTGCAAAAAGATATACGAATAAGCGGTACACCGCAAGTTTCATTCAAAGGAAATATTGACCGTTCTGTAGCAAATTTAACAGCTTTACTTGTTGATTACGGTGGAGCAAAGCCTGAAATCGTTACGAGAGGTTGGATGGACCCGCAAAACTTAAATAGTATAAAAAATTCAACAGCGCTTCAACCTGGAAAAGATTATACATTTACATGGGACATGCAGCCAGATGATTATGTATTTAAAGCAGGACATCAAATTGGGATCGTTTTAATTGCTAGTGACTATGATTATACAATTAGACCGAAAGCGGGTACGAAGCTTACAGTAAAATTAAGCGAAGTAATATTACCGATTGTGAAATAAATGATTTTTAATGAAGAGCTTACTATATAGTAAGCTCTTTAAATTTTGGGGTGTAATTGTTTATCAATACGAGGAGGCAATTATGAATTTCTATTAAAAATACTTACAACAAATAAAACAATTGCATTTAGGATTAAAATTCCACTAAAGGTAAGCCCAGCAACACCTCCAGCGAAACCATCTCCAACTTTTTCACCAATTACATGCATAGTCGCGAAGAAAATGATGGGGGAAGAAAGGATGAAAATGCCACTGGCAATTTTCCATATTCGCCTATACTTCTTTGCAATAAAGAAAATTAGAGCATTAAAAGTGATAAGAAGAAAAAGAAATCCAATTAATGAATTCATCATATCATCCTTTCGAAATAAGTCTGAATTTTCGATTTCTATATATTCATTTTGAAGGAAATATTATACAATGTGATTATATTCTATGGAAAGCGAGTGATATAGTATGACAGTCAGCTCTTTCGAATTTTCATTAAAATTAAAGGTACAGGAAGATTAATTGAATTGAAATCTTCCGTACGTATAAAACGGAGGAGAAAATAAATGTTTAGTTTTTATAGTACACTTTGCGCAGAACTTTATGATTACACAAAGCCTGTCGGTTATTCTTTACATGGTGATATTGAGTATTACAAAGAACGTTTGAAAAATTGTAAAGGAAGAATTCTTGAAGCAGCTGTAGGATCAGGACGTGTCATTATTCCATTTCTTGAAGCTGGTTTTAACATTGATGGGATAGATTATTCACCTGAAATGCTAGATTCTTGCCGTAAGCGGTGTAAAGAGAGAGGCTTACATCCTAATTTATATGAAGGAAGCTTACAACAATTTTCACTACCACATAAGTATGAGGCGATTATCATTCCTACTGGATCCTTTTGCTTAATTGAAAATCGTGAGGATTCTATAAATGCTTTGAAATGTTTGTATGAACATCTTAATACAGGTGGGCGCTTAATTGTAGATCTTATACTTCCGTATGACTGGAAGGTAGGTGAAATTCACACATCGACTTTTTCTCTGCCAAACGGAGACGGAATTACGTTAGAAAAGAAATCAATTGAAATGGATTGGCTGAACCAAATTGCTGTATCATATTTAAAATATGAAAAGTGGAGTAAAGGACAGTTAGTACAAACAGAACTACAACGTTTTGCAATGCGGTGGTATGGTATAGAAGAGTTTAAACTCCTTTTAGAAAGTATTGGTTTTTCTAACATTACTTGCTCTGCTGACTATGTATATGAAAAAGAGCCGTCAAATGCAGATCAAATGATTACGTTTGAAGCTGTACGAAAAAAATAGTACAGAAACTATTAATAAAAATAAGGCAATCGATACGAAATCGACTGCCTTATTTTCTATTTTGTGTAATTGTTTATAGAGAAAGATAGGAGGGAAATAAATGAAATTCATATTAATATTTGGCCCACAAGCAGTTGGGAAAATGACAGTGGGGCAAGAATTAGCAACATTAACCGGTTTAAAACTTTTTCATAACCATATGACAATTGATTTAGTAAGTCCAATTTTTGATTACAGTACGAAAGAAGCAAAAAGACTAGTAAGTTTATTTCGTAATGAAATATTTGAAGAAGTATCTAAAAGTGATTTATCTGAATGATTTTTACTTATGTATGGGCATTTGACCTCCAATCCGATTGGGATTATATACATCATGTAGTAAGTATTTTTGAATCAAAAGGTGGGACGGTATATTTTGTAGAGCTGGAAGCGGAATTAGATGAAAGATTAGAACGGAATAAAAGTCCGCATAGATTAGAACATAAACCGAAAAAAAGAGATATTGAATGGTCTGAAAATAATTTAAAAGAAACGATGAAAAAGCATAGATTAAACTCTTTTCATGGTGAAATTGAAAAAGAAGAGTATATAAAAATTAATAATACTTACTTGAGTGCAAAAGAAGTAGCGGAAATGATTAAAGAGAAGTTTCGATTGTAAAATTTTTAAATGCTGATACGTTTTCATTGTCCAAGCATTCTCCTACTACCTACATATACTATTTATGTTAAAATCGGTCACTATTTTAAACAGGACTGCTATTTTAATATATACAACTATTCAAGGAAGAGGGGAGAATAAATTTGGAAAACGAAGAACAAGGAAGAATTGAAAATCAAGTGTATTCTAATCGGGTAGTTAGATCAGAATTTGATGAGAATTGGGAAACGTGTATTTCAAAAAGCGGTTATGTAATCTATGTAGCTACAAGTGATCATGCGGAAGTAATAGTACTTCTTGCAGATGGTTCAAGTAAATTATTAATCTTTGGAAAAGGCGGTAAAGTAGTAGTAGGTGGCGGCGGAACGAGTCATTACAGTAAACCACATATTGCAAGAAATATATAAGGTAGAACGTGTTTATTAAAAAGACACTCGAAAACGGTTAGCCACTCATGTTTAGAACATGGGTGGCTAACCGTTTTTATTTGTTTAAGTGATTTTAGAAAAACTTAATTTATTATTAACTTATGCATCATTCATATCATTTCGTCAAATGAATGTCACATAAAGGCTTTATAGTGTGAGTAGGAAGTGAAACATACACAAAGCAGGAGATGAAATGATGAAAAAAGCGTTACAATATATATTCATATTACTTACGTTAGTAACAGAACGAATGCTCTTTATTCAAAATATGAGAAGTATAAAGAGATTCAAAATAATAAGAAAATAATTGGTGAAGTTGCTAAGAGGTATGATATTCCAGATTGGATTCCACTATCTATCGCAGACCATGAAACAAAATTGAATCGAAAAGCAATAGGGGATAATGGCACATCATTTGGATTATTCCAATTGCATCGGGGCGGATTAGCACCAGCCTCTTTATCTGAAGAAAGTTTAATGGATTCACAAATCAATGCAAAAATAGCAATCACTAATATGGTCAAATCATATGAGCGCGTTGTGAAAAAAGGATTAAAAGATTGGGAGTTATTAAAATATGTCGCTAATACATCAGGATGGCCAGGTAATTTAGGAGAAGACTGGACGGATAAAAACACGAAATATAATATAGGTTTGGAACAATCATATAAGCAATATAAGAAAGTGAATTAAGAAAAGCATTTCCTATTTTGGGAAATGCTTTTTCTATGTTATAGTATAATAGTGTTTTAAAATGATGTTATTTTAGTATACTTCAAATTTTGTTATGTATTATTTTTATATTAAATAATCATTTAAAGTATTTTTTTATATAAGGAGCAATAATTAGAGAAATGAAAAATATAGACTTTATACTAGAAAGTGATGAGACATTAAAACCGTCAGAACGATTAGTACTATTATTATTAGAGAAGCATAGAATGTTATATACAAACGATCTATTGGCATTGTCTAATTTATCATATAAAACATTAACGGATTCATTAACTGCCCTTGTTTTAAAATCATATGTGTTAAAGGAAACAGGTAAGGGGAGAAGACAAAATTGTTATAGATTAGTATGATAAGTCTGCTCATTTTAGAGGGTTTATACGTATTTTTTTCAAATGAAAGGTTAAAATACATTTTAACCTTTCAAATGATAAATGTTTATTAGGCAGCTATTTTTTGATATGCATAGTGTGCTCGGTTTTTTAATATATATTTTTATTTCATTATTATAAATCCAATTCAGTTAAGGTAAAAACGATTAAATTATTTAAAGAATTATAAAAATGAAACGTAAAAACAATCCATTTGTTAGATGGATTGTTTTTTTATTGGGATAATAAATTATAAAAATAATAGTATTATGTAAACAATTTAAATGGTGAAGTAATGCGCCGTTAGTAATAGAGTTTATCCCGCTATTTGCCGGGAAGTAAAACTCCCACCTCAAAACTCGGCTGGGGCAAAGAAGTTAGGTGGGAGTGGGGCTGGACCGATTGGTGAGGGCTGATAATCAGTGGGGATGAACATAACCCACATTGATTAAAGTATTACTTTATAAAAATAAAAACATTATATATTGATAAAAAGATGTAATTGTAGAATGATTCATATTAATATTAAAAGTAGTTATAGGTTGGCATAAAATTCAACTTGTAGTCTGTAGTAAAATGGAACGATTGAATTAAATAATAATTTATTTTTAATAAAGGTGTGAGATTAATGGATGAAACGCAAGTAATGGTTTATTTCAATCTGTCTGGAGATGAATTTCCAGTAGAGGTTGTTTCTGAAAGATTGCAAGTAAGCCCAACTAAAAGTTATAAAAAAGGGGACATAATTAGAAAAACAAACGAAACTGAAAACATAACAAGAAACTATACATCTTGGCAACTAAGTACAGGATATCAGGAATCATTAGATGTAGGAGATGTAATGGAGCAATTAATTCTAAAACTAAAAGATAAGTCAGCCATTATTAATGAACTAAAAAGAGAATTTGGATTAGAATGTAGATTCACTATTGTAATTAAAATAAATGAAGGTCATACACCAGCTTTTCATTTAGATAATCCAGTAATTGATTTTGCTAACAGTATTAAAGCTGATTTTGATATTGATTTATATGTGAATCCTTATGTTGAGGAGATAAAGTAAAGTGCTAAGTAAAAAAACTCTTCTACAATAGTAGAAAAAGAATAACATAAACTACTATTTTATTGCAGCATACATAAAAAATCTCGATGTAAATATGGAAATGTCGTCGAATGCTATCTTTAATTGGTTAATTTGTGAGATATTTTTGTGAAGGAACTTATTTTATAAGAATAGAATTTAGTTTAGTAAGAAAACGTGCCTATGGTAGTGAAAAATATGGGTTAGGGGGACTTGAAATGAGGAAACTCAAAAGAGTAAATGTTCCTAATATACCAGAGCAACTATCACAACCTAGTGACAATCGTACTATAAATAAAAAGAAGTTAAGACGACTTATTTTAATGGTTCTTTTTATTGCAGTGACTACTTTATATGTTCAATATATTTTAACGAAACAGCAAGAGATAATAATGAATAAAAAAGATACGATTACAAATCAAAAGAAACAATTAGTTACATTAAAGAAGGATCAATCGTTTCTAAAGACTAACATTGAGAATTTAACGGATAATGAAGAGGAAATTTTGAAGTTTGCGAGAAAAGAGTACCAATTTTCTAAGTCAAATGAAACGATTTTCGTATTACCAAAGTAATGAAACAGTTAGCGTTGGCTAACTGTTTTTTATTTGTAAATGAAGTACGAAAACAGAAAAGCTAAATTTTTGCATGGTACAAGGAGTTCTAACATAATGTAAGATGTACAGTTGAAGCCATTACATCAATGGAATTCACAATTATCCATAATTATGGAATATGTGTAAAGATAAATGTTGTTAAAATTCTGATAATTTTATATAATATTCATAAGCGGATACATTTTTTAATGAACGTTAAGTTTATCGCTCGTACGACTATTAAGAAACCCGTTATCCTCGTATAAGAAAGGAAGATAGCTGTGTATGCTTCAAATACAATTTATGTCGTAGGGGATGCGAAAGCGCCTCAAAATAATCCCATTACGGAAAAGTTTAAAAGCTATTTTGTAGCATTTGTACTTGTGAAGGAGACAGGGGAAATTGTAGATGCAGATTGCTCAGCGACAATTGCATTAACATCTCAATTCGTTAAATATTTATTTCTACATAAAAATATTAATGATCCAGCGCTAGTAACAGAAATAAAAGATCGTTATTTCGGTTCATCTCAAAAGGCATTATTAGTAGCGCTAAAAGATGCGCAAAAAAAATATAATCAGATTGCTGCTTTGTCTACTCAATCATAGACAAAATCCAGCCGTAAGGAAGTTCTTGCGGCTGGATTTTTTTATTGGACAACGAAAGGATGAGCGAAATGAAAATTACGGATATAAAGGTGAAGCGTCGTTGTGTAAAGCTTCATACTCCATTTAAAACCGCACTTCGTACCGTAACTGAAATTGAAAGTATTGATGTGTTTATTCATACAGATGAAGGAATTGTTGGTAAAGGAGCTGCGGCCGCAACACCGGTTATTACGGGAGATTTCGCTAGTGGGATTGAGGAAGCTATATTAGGGCCGCTGCGTTCATGCTTAATTGGTCAAGATATAATTCAATTTCAGCAGTTATTACAGCATATCCAAATGAGTTGTATAGGAAATACAAGTGCGAAAGCAGCGGTTGATATCGCTTTATATGATGTGTATTGCCAATATCAAAACGTTCCACTTTACGCATTATTAGGCGGTAAGAAAGAAATCTATACAGATATTACAGTAAGTGTAGATGATCCTATTATTATGGCAAAAGAGGCAAAGCAACATGTAGAAAAAGGATTTCAAACTTTAAAAATTAAAGTTGGTAAATCTGTGCATTTAGATTTAGAGCGTATTGAGGCGATTCGAAATAGTGTACCAAAAAATACAACGTTACGATTAGATGCAAATCAAGGATGGAATCCAAAAGAAGCGGTTTCTATTGTGAAAGAGATGGAAAATCGTAATTTAAATATAGAATTCATTGAACAACCAGTTCACGCGAAAGATTGGGATGGATTAAAGTACGTGAAAGAAAATGTACAAACGCCTATTATGGCTGATGAAAGTATATTTTCAGCAAGTGACGCATTAAAACTCGTGCAAGGAAGCTACGCGGACTTAATTAATATTAAATTAATGAAATGCGGTGGTATACGTGAAGCGTGGCGTATTGCAGATATTGCAGAAGCGGCAGGTGTGAAATGTATGGTTGGCAGTATGATGGAATCTTCACTTTCCGTTAGTGCTGTAGCACACTTAGCTGCTGCACATCCAAATATTCATTATTTCGATCTTGATGCACCGCTATGGTTAGTGGAAGAACCGGAAGGAATGACTTACTCCGGCTCAAAGGTAAACCTTCATTCTAAAGTGAATATGTAATCTTAGAAAAAATGACTAGTAACTTACCTTTTAAGGAGGATATATATGAAAAAAGTAGGAACTGCATTATTAACAACTTTATTTATATTTTCATCGTTTACATCGGCAAATGCTGAAGAGAAGAAAGATAGCAAAGCGTTTATAGATGTATCTGCCGCAACGTTATGGACTGCACCTGATTCGTTACGGCCAATTGATGCACCGAGTGCAACAAATCCAGTTGATTTATGGAAATGGACGAAATCAATGACGCTCGATGAAAAACTATGGTTAACAAATGCAAATAAATTAGAAACGCAAACACTACTCGGTCAAGAAGTAACGGTTGTTGAAAAGAAAGGTGACTGGGTAAAAGTGTTAGTACACGGACAACCGACACCGCGAAATGAAGAAGGTTACCCGGGATGGATGCCGGAAAAACAATTAACGTATAATCAAGAGTTTGCAGATAAAACAAACGAACCGTTCGTATTAGTAACGAAACCGACCGCAATTTTATATATAAATCCTTCTGAAAAACAAAAAGCATTTGAAGTTAGCTATAATACGCGACTGCCGCTACTAAGTGAAGATACCATTTCATACCGCGTATTGTTGCCAAATGGACAGAAAGCATGGCTACGAAAAAATGATGGAGCGGTTTACCGTTCTCAAGATGATATTCCAACACCGACAGCCGATGATTTAATCAACACAGGGAAAATGTTTTTAGGTTTACCATATATATGGGCTGGTACAAGTGGGTTTGGATTTGATTGCTCTGGATTCACACATACGATTTATAAATCGCACGGTATTACAATACCGCGCGATTCTGGACCGCAATCAAGAGCAGGGGTTGCCGTTGATAAAGAAAACTTACAAAAAGGAGACTTAATCTTCTTTGCGCATGATCAAGGGAAAGGTAGTGTCCATCACGTTGGAATGTATATTGGTGATGGTAATATGATTCACTCACCAAGAGCTGAAAGATCAGTTGAAATAATCCCGTTAAATACACCAGGATATATAGAAGAATACGCTGGTGCTCGCCGTTACTTACCGTAAAAAATAGAGGGGGTTTGGAAATGAAAAAGGTAGTTCGCTACTCGTTAGTTAGTACTCTATTAGTTTCTTCATTTTTAGTTGGTTGCGCAAAAGAAAAAACAGCTACAAAGCCGAAAGATGAGAAAAAAGTATTGCAGCTACTAGAAACGGGTGAAATTCCATCATTACATTCAGGGAAAGTAACAGATGCGGTATCATTTAACGTTTTGAATAACGTAATGGAAGGGCTATTCCGATTATCGAAAAATGATGAAGTAATTGAAGCCGGAGCGCAAAAATATGAGGTTAGTAAGGATGGAAAGACTTATACATTTCATTTACGTGATGCGAAATGGTCTAACGGAGATCCAGTAACGGCTCACGATTACGTATATGCTTGGAAGCAGCTTATTAATCCAGATACAGCTTCTCAATATGCATATATTGCGTATGATGTGAAAAATGCGGAGAAAATAAATAAGAAACAACTAGGATTAGATGAATTAGGAGTAAAAGCAAAGGATGATAAAACATTTGTCGTAGAGCTGGAACATCCTGTACCATATTTTACGAAACTACTCATTTTGCCATCTTTCTATCCGATTAATGAAAAATATGCGAAAGAGCAAGGTGATAAATACGGATTAGAAGCAAATAAAACGGTATATAATGGACCGTTTACATTATCAGAATGGAAACATGAAGCTAGCTTTACAATGAAGAAAAATGATAAGTATTGGGATAAACAAGAAGTGAAGCTAGATGAAGTAAACTATCAAATTGTTAAAGAAATTTCGACTGCGGTAAATTTATATGAAACAAATAAGGTTGATAGAGCGGTCATTTCTACAGAATTTGTAGATAAATATAAAACGAATAAGGAACTGAAACAATATACAGATCCAGTCATGTATTTCTTCCGTTTCAATGAAAATGTACCGATTCTTAAAAATAAAAATGCGCGTCTGGCACTAAGTACAGTGTTTGATAAGAAGGGCCTTGCGACTTCATTTTTAAATGATGGTTCTGTTGCTGCAAACTACTATGTACCAAAAGGTTTTTTAAAAGGTCCAGACAAGAAAGACTTTAGAAGTACAGCAGGCGAATTTAATAAGACAGACGTAAAACTGGCAAAAGAATATTGGGAAAAGGCAAAGCAAGAAACAGGAACGAATGAAGTAACGCTTGAGTTATTAAACTATGACTTAGAAAACTTTAAAAAAGTAGGCGAATATATTAAAGAACAGCTTGAGAAAAACTTACCTGGGCTTAAAGTAAATGTGAAATTACAACCACATACGCAAAAACTAGCGTTAGAGAAGAAAAAAGAATATGAAATGTCGTTATCACGCTGGTTACCTGATTATCCAGATCCAATGACTTATTTAGAAGTATTCCTTTCAGGAAGTACTGTAAATAATACAGGGTATGCAAATCCAGAATATGATGCGTTAATTAAGAAGATTAAAACTGAATTAGGTAACGATGAAAAAGCACGTTGGAAAGCACTGCAAGATACTGAAAAAATGCTTCTGGATGATGCAGTAATTGCACCGGTATTCCAGCGCGGTCTATCTTACTTACAAAAACCATATGTGAAAGACTTATATGTGCATCAATTCGGTCCAGCTACAAGCTTAAAATGGGCAGATGTACAAAAATAAAGTGATGGAGAAACAGACTTCACGTATGTGGTGGTCTGTTTTTTTTTATGTAATACATAATCGGATGAATTATAGACATTTCATTTGTTTTTTCGACGTTTAAAAATAAAATTATTACTAAAATTCCAGTGTGAAATTTATGTAGAATCTTGTATAATTAACGTGTTTCTATGGAAACATTTGCTTGCGCTATTTGTATAGGACTTAATAGAACAAGGAAGGAAATACATACATGTATATAATAGATAAATAGAATGGAACATGTATAGAGAAAAAGGAGAGAAAAGATGACGTGTCAAAAACAAGGGTTACAATTTAATAGTAATGGAATGAGGAATATTTAATGAAGATGAAGCATGCTTTCGGACCAATTATTTTAGCCTGTGTACTTTTTTTCATTGTATTGCTTATTCCGTCTAAAAGTTTAGTATCGCTAATTAGTGATAAAAAAATAGAAGATGCGGCAACGTCCTTACAAAAAGAAAAACTACAAAGTGTTTTCTTACAACAGAAAATGTTAGAGAATTCGCAGTATTTACCGATGTACGGTTCATCTGAATTTTTACGAATGGATGCATACCATCCATCTAACTATTTCAAAGTAAATCCAGCAGGTTTTACACCATTTTTAATTGGAACTGGCGGTACGCAAAGTTTAGCTCACATTTTAAATATGACGTCTACAATGGATGATTTGGAAGGTAAAAAAGTCGTCTTTGTTCTTTCGCCACAATGGTTTACAAAAACGGGTGTATCACAAGGAGATTTTACTAATAATTTCTCCAAACAACAAGCATATCATTTTATTTTTAATGATGACATTAAACCTGAAATGAAGAAGCAGATCGCGAAACGACTATTAGATTATAAAGTTGTTCAAAAGGATGATATATTAAAAAATTCATTAGAAGGTATTGTTTATAATGATACGAAACATAACATAAAAGCAGGTCTAGCCAAACCACTTGCTTATATGTACCGAAACATTTTAGATCATAGAGATTTATTTAATTCTTTATTTAAGATTGAACCGATGAAAGAGAAAATAAATATGGGACTACGTTCAATTTCTTGGGAGAATGCACGTAAACATGCGGAACAAGAAGGGCAAGCGGAGTCTACTACAAATACATTTGGAATTGAAAACCCGTATTACTATAAACATAATTTAAAGAAAAAATTAAAAGGCCTAAAAAATTTTAGAGCAAATGAATCGTATGATGAATCACCAGAATATGATGACTTACAAATTGTTTTAGATCTTTTCAAAGAAAAAAATGTTAAGCCACTCTTTATCTCTGTACCTGTAAATGGACCTTGGTATGATTACGCTGGTTTCCCGAAAGAACGCCGTGAAGTGTATTATACAAAGGTTAGAGAGCAAGTTGAGAAAGCAGGGTATCCAGTAGTCGATTTCTCTAGCCATGAATATGATAAGTATTTCTTAAAAGATACGATTCATCTAGGCTGGAAAGGCTGGATCTATTTTGATGAAGCTGTGCAGAAGTTTTACTCTGAGAAATAACAACTTAGAAACAGGAACGGCTATGAGCTGTTCCTGTTTTTTAATAAAGAGGATTTTGATGTGGGCAATTCGGAAATGCGTGTATATCTTGAATTTGTCTGAAATCATAATGTTTCATCGCGAACTGAGATTGGTAAAGGTATTCATACACATATAATTGGCCATCATGTGCTGAACATAATACCCCAGTAGTTCCTTGCCCATTCATGAAGGAAATGCCGATAGGGCGTCCAATTAAGTATGGTATTTTTTGTTGCCAGTGCATTGGGGAAATCACTCCTTTTTGGGATAATATACGAAAGGAATGCCTAAATTGTTGCTTATCCATGTAAATATGGGGGCTTTTCATACAATTTCTAGAAGGTGTTATTAGGAGTGGGTTATAAATGGCAGACTTGAAGCATAAAGAGGAAATAATACAATTTTTAATACATAATCAAGCCTATAATAAAAACCGCTATAATTCTGAATGAATTTTTAGCGGTTTTTTTATTATCTTAAGCAAGTTTTTTACGTTTTTTTGTCCACTTTTTTATTACGAAATATAAAAGAATAAGTACGACGCCACCGATAGCGAATGATTTCACATACGGTCCAGCAATATCATTAATATTCTCCCAGTTTTCACCTAGTTTTTCACCTAAATAAATAAAAATAATAGACCAAGGGATGATTGCAAGTGCCGTTAACGTAGTGAAACGTAGTAATGGCATTTTTGTAATACCAGCAGGGATTGAAATCGCATGACGCACTACCGGAATGAAGCGAGCTGTGAAAATTACGCCAGTTCCGTAACGATTAAACCAATCTTCGGCAGCATCGATTTGTTTTTTATGAATGAAAATATATTTTCCGTAACGTTCTAATATAGGGCGTCCACCATATCGTCCAATCCAATAAATAAAGATTTGAGCAATAACGCCGCCAATAGTACCAAATACAACTGCACCTATAAATGAGATGCTACCATTGAATACTAAGTATCCTGCATAAGCGAGAACAATTTCGCTTGGAATAATCTCGATCATTAGTCCAAGCATAATGCCCCAATAACCTAATCCTTCAAAAAACGTTAATACTGAGTGAATAAAACTACTTAACATTGTTGCACCTTCTAATGTATGGATTTTTGAATGTATGTCCTTTTACTTAATGATATAAAAGGTTCACTATATGTAGATTATACCTTATTTATATAAGGGATTGCTATTTCAATTCTTTTATGTCTCGTATAAGTATTATAGAAAAGGATATAAGCCAAATTTTCATGCGGAAATAATGAAAAGTTCATTAAAAATTTCTCATATATTAATGAAAATAGACTGAAAATTAAGTATAATAATATAGGTTTTAATTTACAAAATAGGAGGAGAATGTATGCATGTTGCAGATCCAATTTATGGCCCAATCTCTATTCATGATATAGATATCCTTCAATTGATAGATACAAAAGCATTTCAAAGGTTGGCCTATATTAAACAACAAGGACATACTTATTTTTTACATGAGAACGCAATACATACGAGGGAAGAACATTCGATAGGTGTATATGTACTAGTAAATAAAGTGATCGAACACCTTACTGAGATTGGTGATATACATTTATCGAAATATGAACGAAAGCTAGTATCTACTGTAGCTCTTCTACATGATTTTGGACATGGTCCGTATTCACATTGTTTTCAGCAAATATCAGGTGAAGATCATGGTGAGTGGACGATACGAATCATTCAGGAGGATGAAAAAATACGCGCGATTTTAAACCAAACTCCTGGATTATTAGATGATGTAACGAAAGCTTTAACAGAAGATGGAGTTTTTCCAATTATAGATGAACTATTATTTAATTCATTAGGAATGGATCAATTAGATTTTTGGAATAGAGATTTATATTATTCCTCGCTTGAATTCGAGTGCTTACGAATAGAAGGATTGATTGCTAGTATGCGTTTTATTAACGGTAAACTTGTTATTGCAGAACAAGGAATCCCATACATTGAACAACTAATGAAAATGAAAGAAGGGCTTTACAATAATGGCTTTGGCCATCCGTTTGTAGTAGGGAAAGATTTATTGTTGCAATCCATATTTCAAAAGATAAAGGAGAAAAATCTTTCGTTCCATACTCCTGAGCTACAAAATTTCTTTTATAAAAGAAAGAAGATAGAGGACTTTCTTCCATTACAAGATGAAATGATTATAAATGAAATAAAGTGCTTTGCAAAATCAGATGACATAGAAATAGCAGCATTAATCTATCTTTATTTCTCAGCAACTAAAAGTTTGTCATTTGAAAAAGGAAAAGAGGGCGATTATAAAAAGGAAAATAGCACCGCAGTGGTAATAACTGAGAAAAAGGCTTACAGTTCATACGTAGGTGGTATTTATGTGTATAGTGAGGGGCAGCTAGATGACATTTTAGAAAAATCGAATTTTATTCAAGAGATAGTAAAATTGCCTAAAAAAGAATATGCGTATTTTTTTTAATTAGGTGTAGTAATTTGAAATGTAGATGAGGTGAAAATATGGATTGGCATGAACGTTTATTACAAATAGATGATTTATCAATTATATTAGAATGGTATAACAATGAAGAGTTACATAATATAGCAGATGTGAAATCATTTAAGCGATATACAATTGAAGAGCTTCGGCAGTATTGGACTGAAAAATTGTCGCGGTCTTATGCGAGCTATCATGTAATAGTAGTAGAAGATGAAGTAATAGGGAGAGTCGGATTAAAAAAGAAGAAATATGAAGATGCGTACGTGATGGAATACTCTATCCTCATTGGTGTTTCGAATTTATATTCAAAAGGGCTTGGAACGGAGATTACAAAGTATTTTATTAGTAAATCATTTTTAAATCCTGATATAGAAGCTGTTGTATTACAAGTTAGGGAAGATAATAAGAGGGCCATTCGTTGTTATGAGAAAGCTGGATTTAAAAAAGAAAAATCGTATATAGAGAATCAAGTGAAAGTGTATGATATGCACAGAGTTAAGAAAGAAGAAACAATATAGAAAAATACACGCAGTTAATTCGGAATATAATGTTAATTTAGGGGGATGAAATACATGAAACATAAAATTGCTGTACTGGCAGATGTACATGGAAATGCAACTGCTTTAAAAGCAGTTATCGAAGATTCTTTGAAAGAAGGTGTGACTGATTATTGGTTTTTAGGAGATTTAATTATGCCTGGTCCTGGATCGAATGATTTATTTGAAATGTTAGATAGTGTTAACGTTGATACTTATGTACAAGGAAACTGGGAAGATAGCTTTCTTGACGTTCTTAATAAAAACATTGATATTGATAACGCAACCGATATTTATGTTTCTAGATTAGTTCAGTATCAATGTGAAAACTTGGATAAAAACTATATTAATCATATTAAAAATTTACCATTACATATAACAAAACAGGTTAATGATTTATCAATAAGTATTAGTCATAATCTACAAAATAAAAATTACGGAGGGGATTTATGGCCCACTAATAATCAAGAACAGTTTGATCGGTTATTTGATTGTGATTATGATATTGCGATTTACGCTCATACCCACCATCAATTGTTGCGCTATAGTAGCAATGATCAATTAATTATTAACCCAGGAACAGTTGGACAACCTTTTTACAAGTGGAATAAGCTAAACTCTGACTTACGTGCTCAGTATGCAATTCTTGAAATTGATGAGGCAGGGATTACTGATGTGAGGTTTAAAAAGGTTTTTTACGATGTAGAAAAGGAATATAAAAATGCCACTAATAAAAATCTTCCTTATATTGATTTATACCGTGAGCTGCTAGAGACAGGAAAAACTCATACGCATGATATTGAATTATTACAAGAAATTAATGATAAATATAATTATAAAAATGAAGTAATTAAGTTTATCGAGAAAATCTGATAGGAATTTAATAGAAAGAAATGAACATTGTTGAATGTTAGGTTAGTAATGATTTTTACATAATCAAGAGCTATTGTAGAACGAAACTTAAATGTAAAATGATTTGTGTAGTTTATATTGATTGAAAACAAGCATCCCCCTGTCATATACGTAGGACAGGGGGATGCTTGTTTTTTACGGTTTCACATCTAAGTTTTGTAAAAATAACGTTGCTGTTACGTAACGTTTCGCTAACATTTGTACATATGCGGTATGTACAGAAAGGGTCGCAATAATAATAGCGTTACGAATTGCTTCGCGTTGTTCGTTATTAATTTGATCGAACTTGCTTGCGATTTTATCAGCTTTTTCTTTTACGATATTTTCAATTGTATGAACGGTATCTGTTGCATTTAATTGTAAGCAATTCCCTTGATTGAGTTCTTCAAATAGAGAAGAGTATGCTACATATAAATGAACAGGATTGATTAAATCATCACTTCGATCGGCTGGGTCATTTACAATAAGGCGTAATAGCTTACGAATGGATTCAAAATCAAGTGCTGTTTTTAAATCTTCGACAATAAATAGTAAGGCTGCTTGTTCAATTGAATATTTTTTCCCTTTTTGAGGAGAGCCAATCATTTCTTTTATATCTCGTTTCACCCAGTTTTGCATCGCAGTTACAGAGAAACTTGTGTTTTCAATCTGATTACCAAGTGCAACAATTTCATTTAAAGAAAAACCAACGTCCGTATCGTCAATCTTAATTAGTTTTTCGAAAATAGGTGAAAGTGCGGTAGTAATAAAAGCAGTTACGCTTTGTCCGCTTTCAATATCTTTTTTATGCGACTTTGCCCAAGCTTCTTGTAAAATACCGAGAGGTTTTTTCGTATTCCATCCTCTAAGTGATAGAAGGAGGGTTGCCATTTCGTTTCGTGTGAGATGAAATGTTTCCATCTTTTCACCTCCAAAATAATAAAAAGTTCTTATGAACTTATAATATGTTTTGTTTCATTTAAAGTCAATTCTGTTTTTGCTTAATTTTTCCTTTGTCATGAAACTGTAAGAAGTAAATAATACTTGCATATTTAGACAAAAGTTCATATAATAAGTTCATAAGAACCTTTAAAATGTTCTTAAAAACAAATCTATCATTCTAAATTTACAAGAAAGATAGATTTCACATATATCTATATAAAAGGAGAATGGATATAATATGTTGAAAAAACTTGTAGCAGTAATGACAGCATTCATGGTTATCTTTGGAGCTAGTAGCTTCATGTTTGTAGATCACGCAGCAGCGAAGAGTTACAAATCTGGTAAAAAATCATTTACACCAAGTTCAGGTCAAAAGTCAAAAGTTGATTTAAACAAAAAAGACTCAAACGTGAATTCTCAAAAAACGAATCCAGATTCAAAAACAAAAGCAGCAAACACAGCGCCAAAAAGTAATAAAGGAAGCTTTATGAAAGGTTTATTACTAGGTGGTCTTGGTGGTTTACTAATGGGTAGCTTATTTGCAAATATGGGAGCTCTTGGTTCTGTATTAGCGTTTATGGTAAATATGTTAGTAATGGCTGGTATCGTAATGTTAGCAGTTCGTGCATTTAAATACTTCAAAGATCAACGTAAGAAAAAGGCAGATGAAGTAGCATGGAAACAATAAAAATTTCTGAGCAAGAGCTTATAAATGCGCTTTGCGTATATATCGCTGAAAAAAGACAAGTGGGTCCAGAAGAAGTATTAGTTGAACTAATGTATGATGATGAGTATGGTTTCTCTGCTGAAGTAGAGGTAAATGGTCGTCAACAAATTTTAATTCAAGCGAACTTAATCGAGGCACTACGCTTATTACTTGACAGAGAATACAATGTCAATTCATTCGCAGCAAGATTACAACTTGAATTAGATGATGAAGAAGGCATTTATGCATTAGCGAAATTTAATAACTCGGATGAGTAGTGAAAAGAGCTGTTGAGAGTAATCTCAGCAGCTCTTTTTAGTATGTGCATATGTGGTGGAATAATCACGCCAAATTTCATTCATCTTTCGTCTACCAGCATCAATCATTGGATTAAACTGAATCGCAGCATGATGGCGTACGGTGTGAACATGTTGGATTGCTTGTTGTAAGTGTTGTTCAACTGAATTTGATTTTATATTAGCTTGTTTTACGATTGAATATCCAGCGACACTCCCTTGCGCCATCGCGATTTTCCCACTTTCAATCCCAGTAATATTTCCGGCTACAAATAAACCTGGAAGAGAGGTTTCCATTGTTTCGGAATGAAGAGGGACGTGTCCACCTAATTCTGGGATGTAATGGAAAGGGCATCCAGCTACAGCAGCAAGCTCAGCAAGCGGATATAAACCTCCAGCGATACAAACGAAATCTGCCTCATATATCTTCTCTGATCCATTCATAATGTTTCCTTTAGAATCAATAGTAGCAACACGAACACCTTCAACTTGATCTGTTCCAATAATTTCAAGTGCAGCTTTCCGAAGATGAAGTGGTGTCCCGTTTATTTTCATTCCGTTATTTGGATAGAAGTTTAAGCTGGCTTTTCGAATCCAATCATATTTCATAAAACGGCTACCTATACGCAAAAAAGCAGAAGGAGCGAGATGAGCTGCATTTAAAAGGGAGTTCAAAACTTCTTCTGGTTCACCAGCTTTTTGGCTTAACTCACTTTTTTCAGGAAGTACGATATGATCCACTTTAATTCCAGCTAATTGCAATTCATTTAAAATGGCGAATGATAAAATGTTAGCACCAATAATGATTCCTTTTTTTCCGACTTGCACGCGATGAACATTTGTCATAACTTGAGCCGCTCCAATTGACATAACTCCTGGAAGTGTCCAGCCAGGAAGGGGGATAGAATACTCCGCAGCGCCAGTAGCAATTAATACGAACGGAGCTTCTAACGTACCGATATTTGTATGTACGAACCAAGAACTATCATCTTTATCTAAATTATAGACGGAAACACCGCACCGAATATCGACTGACAGTGATTCGGCTTCTTCGTAAAGACGTTTTGCTTCTTTAATTCCGTTCCACCATTCTCCAGTAGGCTCTTGATGTAACTGTCCTAACAATCTCCCGCCAGGTTTCATAAATTCATCAATAACAAGTACGTTAAGTCCAAAACGTGCACAAGAGATGGAAGCTGATAATCCTGCCGGCCCTGCACCAATAATAATTACATCGATCATCGCTTTTTCACCATCTCTCTCACGATATTTGGATGCTGTTTTCCGCTTTCAACAATCATATCGTTTTCTACAACTGTTAAGCATGCGCGTACATTCGTTTGATTATTTACTGTCACACGGCATTCTGAACAATGACCGATATTACAATAAATACCTCGCGGGTTCCCGCTATCTTCATGTACGCGTAGCGTTCGTATTCCATTTGCTAGCAGGGCAGCAGCAATTGTTTCATGCTCATATGCTTCATATTGTTGCCCGTTAAATTGAAAAGTGATGCGCTGACTATTATGTAAACTACCTAAAATAGGGTGATGTGTAATTCTACTCATTTATTATCACCCACCGCTCCAAAGGTAACAGCACGTATTGGTGGTTGATATTTTAACGGTATTTCATTAGGAGTTACGTCAGGATTTGCACTTTCAATCATTCGATCTAACATCATTCTACATGTGCGGCCACCGCAAAATCCCATACCGGCACGTGTTCTTAGTTTTAATTCTCTTGCCGAGCATTTATATTCAGCAATTGTCGATTGAAGTTGTCCGTATGTAACCTCTTCACAACGACAAACAATTAAGTTCTCTTTATTCGTCATATGTATTCCTCCTCTAGTTCGGTTTGCACAAATTATAATGCAAAAACTATGCCAATATAGAGGAGTTAAGAATTATCCCGCATTAACGGGCAGTAAGACCCCACCGCAAAATCCAGCGAAAGTAAAGAAGTTAGGAGGGGGATCAACTGTCCGTAAAAGCCTGATTGGTGAGGGCTGATAATCAAGTGGGGATGAACAAAACCACCACTGATTAATGCTTCACTTTATTGTAACCCAAGTTTTTTTAAACGATTATATAAAGTGGCTCGCGTTACCCCAAGTTGTTTCGCACATTCTAATTTATTCCCCTTTAAAATGTGTAAAGCTCTTTCAATTACTTTTTTCTCATGCTCATCCATCTCTTCTTGTAAAGAAAGAATCGTATGATTATTGCTGAGTAATAGGGAATGAGACGTATGATTGTCTATAGTATCATTTGTATGAAATGGTAAATATTCTTGTTTTATAATACCGTCTGTCGCAAATACTACGAGTCTCTCAACTACATTTCGAAGTTCACGAATATTACCAGGCCAATCGTAATGAAGTAGTTCATGCATAATGCTTGAAGGTAAGTCACGAATAGGTCTGTTATAGTTAATCGAAAAATCGTTTAAGAAAGAGTATGTTAATTCAATAATATCTTCTCGTCTTTCTCGCAGCGGTGGAATCTGTAAGCTAACTACATTTAAACGATAGTATAAATCTTCTCGGAAAGTTCCTTTTCGCATTTCTTCTTGTAAATCACGATTTGTAGCAGCGATAATACGGAAATCAATATTTATTTCTTTCTCTCCACCAACTCGATAATACTTTCTTTCTTGCAATACACGTAAAAGTTTCACTTGCATATCGAGAGGCATTTCACCTATTTCATCAAGGAACAAAGTACCACCTTGAGCGAGCTCTATTTTACCTTTTTTTCCTTTACTATTCGCTCCAGAAAACGCCCCACGTTCATATCCGAATAATTCACTTTCAAATAAAGCTTCTGGAATTGCGCCGCAGTTAATTGAAATGAAAGGCGCCTTTGCTACCTCACTTGCTTCATGTATTGCTTTCGCAAATACTTCTTTTCCGACACCGCTTTCGCCGAGTATTAAAACGGTTGATTTCACTGAACAGACCTTTCTAGCTAATTGAATAGTCCTTTGTATAACAGGGCTTTTTCCATTCATCGCGAGGAAAGGATCGGATGTATCTTTATATTTTGCTACTTCTTGCTCTAATCGGTGCATTTCATGTGACATATTAAATAGTTTTTCATTCAATACAACTTGATTTGTCACATCTGTTTCTGAAACGACTGCTCCTATAATTTCATCGTTACAGTAAACGGGGTTTGAATTTATTAATACGAACAAATCAGGACGAGGCTGATGGAATTGAGCGATTATACTTTTTCCGTCATGCAATGATTGCAAGATTTCCAAGTCTTTATAATCAAAAAAACGAGTAATTGGTTGTCCAATAATTTCATTATGATTAACCGAAAAGATTTTTTCAGCACCATCTGTCCACGTACGGACACATTCTTTTTCATCAATGACTGTAACAGAAGAATCAGTCGTTTGAATTACAGTGTTATAAAAAGATTGTAGCTCAGTGTAAGACTTATAAAGAAACGGAATCATTTGCTGAGCCGTTATACAACATATTGGCTCTTCGTTTTTGTTAATGATGACAACGGCTAATGCATGTGAAAGTGCATCAATTAAAGTAGTGAACGAGTCGTCCTCATATATATAGCCGCAACTATATTCTTCTGTAGTAGAAGGGAGGTAATAAAATGTCCCATCTACTTTGTTAATGTGTTTCATGCTACTTGTACAATCGATAGACAAAATTTTCATAAACTCTTTGATTGTTGGAAATGAAAATGTCATAGCGTCCTCCTGATATGTATAAAAATTTAGACAGTGATAAAAAAATAATACACCTATTTACGATAAATTTAAAATATTTTTACAAATAAAAATATTATTTATAAAAAGTGTATATATGTAGAGTTGGCACGTCAATTGCATAAAAGAAAATGAGAGATGTAAGTGAAAGGAGGGGTGTTTTGTGAGGCACTGTGACGTTTTAATAATAGGTGGTGGAATTATAGGATGTTCTATTGCATATTACACTTCAAAATACGGAAGAGACGTAACAATCATTGAAAAAGGTGAGTTTGTCAGTGGGACGTCTTCACGGTGTGACGGAAACATTTTGGCGATTGATAAAGACCCAGGGTTTGATAGTCAAATGTCATTAGTAAGTCAAAAATTAGTAACAGATTTAAGTGAGGAGTTGGAGCACTCATTTGAATATAGGGCGCCAGGAAGTATTCTAGTCTGTGAATCAGACGAAGAGATGGAGGCAGCGCAGCAATGGGTGAATCGTCAAAAAGATGCTGGGTTACCGTTTCGAATGCTTGATAGGCAAGATATAAGAGAGGAATCACCATTTTTTGCGGATGATTTATTGGGTGGTTTAGAATGCGCAACTGATTCTACTGTAAATCCATATCTCCTTGCATTTTCACTTTTAGCAGAGTCGAAAAAAATGGGTACGAAAGCGATTAATCATACAGAAGTAAAAGAAATGAAAAGAGATATAGACGGCTCCTTTATTGTAGAAACGACAAATGGGACGTTTACTGCGAAGCAAATTGTGAACGCAGCCGGTGTGTGGGCTCCTAAAATCGGGCAGATGTTAGATGTAAATATTCCAATCGAACCGAGAAAAGGGCATATTATTGTAGCCTCAAGGCAACAACATGTAGGTTGCCGTAAAGTAATGGAATTTGGTTATTTAATTTCTAAATTTGGCGGAAAACGAAAAGTGGATGCTTTAACTGAAAAATACGGGGTAGCTCTTGTATTTGAACCGACAGAAAGCCAAAATTTTTTAATTGGTAGTAGTCGAGAGTTTGTAGGATTTCATACGAGAATTAACAACGAGGTTATTAAATGCATTGCGAACAGAGCAATTCGTTTTTATCCGAAAATGGCAGATATGATGGTGATTCGTTCATATGCCGGCTTACGTCCGTGGACAGAAGATCATTTGCCAATTATTTCACGAGTGGATCATATTCCAAATTATTATATTGCAGCTGGACATGAAGGTGATGGAATTAGTCTTGCGGCAGTTACTGGGAAAGTGATTGAAGAGTTATTAAATGAAAAAGAAACAATTATTCCTATTGAACCACTTCGTTTGAGTCGTTTTACAGAAAGGGTGTTAAACGGATGAGGTCACAAAAAGTCTTTACGACGATTGATACACATACGGGCGGGAATCCAACGAGGACATTAATTAGCGGACTTCCTAAGTTAATTGGAGAGACGATGGCAGAGAAGATGTTACATATGAAAAAGGAATATGACTGGATTCGCAAATTGTTAATGAATGAGCCGCGTGGTCATGATGTAATGTCTGGAGCATTGTTAACAGATCCGTGTCATCCTGAAGCTGATATAGGCGTTATATACATAGAGACAGGTGGATATTTACCGATGTGTGGTCACGATACAATTGGTGTGTGTACAGCTTTAATTGAATCAGGTTTAATTCCAATAGTTGAACCGATTACTTCTTTAAAGCTTGATACACCAGCCGGCTTAGTTGAAGTGGATATTACTGTTCAAAATGGAAAGGCGAAAGAAGTTTCATTCTGTAACATACCAGCTTTTTTACTGAAAAATATTACTGTACAAGTCGAAGGAATTGGAACTGTAGAGGCTGACATTGCGTATGGAGGGAATTTTTATGCCATTATCGATGCGAAGTCAGTAGGTTTAGAGTTAGTACCAGAAAATGCATCCATAATTATTGATAAGGCGATTCATATTCGAAACACAATAAATGAGAAGTTTGAAATTATTCATCCAGAGTATTCGTTTATAAAAGGATTAACACATGTTGAATTTTATACAGATCCTACTCATAAAAGTGCGCATGTGAAAAATACAGTTGTTGTTCCGCCAGGAGGAATTGATCGATCTCCATGTGGTACAGGAACATCAGCGAAGTTAGCTGTATTATACGCTCATAAAAAAATCGACATCGATGAAGAATTTGTTCATGAGAGTATTGTAGGTTCACTATTTAAAGGATGTGTCATGAATACAACATATGTAGAAAATATTGAAGCGGTAGTAACAAAGATTACCGGCTCAGCTTGGCTTATGGGGATGCATAGATTTTTCTACAATGAAAAGGATCCACTGAAAGAAGGCTTTTTGCTAATTCCGCCGATGGAACATGAAACGGAGGATGTAAAATGAACATTCAAAAAATGTATACAGCAGTAGATGTGCACGTAGCTGGCGAAGCGTTTCGTGTAATAAAGGACGTACCATGCAAATACTACTACAGTTTAGAACATTTAAATGAACAATTTTCAGGCGAATTAGCAGAAGAAATGCAGCTTTTATTAAATGAACCACGTGGTTTTATTGGGTTAAATGGATGTATTGTCGTTCCTTCTATTCATAAGGAAGTGGATGCAGCTGTGTTATTTTTTAATCATGAAGGAACCATTCCTCTTCATTATGGAGGTATTGTCGCAGTAATAACGATGTTACTAGAAAGTGGATATTTAAAAAAGAGAGAGTCTAATCAATACAAAATTGAAACACTATCTGGAATATTTTCAGTCCATGCCTATGTAGTGGATGATGAAGTGATATCGGTGTCGTTTGAAAGTAAACTATGTTATATGGTTGAGAAAGATTTGAAGATTGGTAATATACGTTACTCTCTTATACAGGCTGATAAAGTATATGCAGTTGTAGAAAAGGATACGTATTCACCAGAAATTGGTATTAAAAATATTTCTGAATTAAAGAAATGGGGGGAAGCTACACTTCAAGCGATACAAAAACAGTCGCTTATAAAAAGACTTATTTTAGTAGATTCTTCGCAAACAGAAGAGAAACATATAAAGTCGATTACATTTCATGAAGATAACTTTATTGTCCGTTCTCCGGGCTTTGTTTCTACTATTGTGTCCTATGTACATGCGTTATTTAATAATGAGTATATAACGGATAAACCTTTTAAAAATGAAAGCATATTTAATAGCTTTATAACAGTAGAAAAAGTGAAGAAAGAAGAACTAGGATATATTTTCCGTTTTGAGAGTAGAGGTTTTATTACAGGGATGCAGACGTTTCTATTAGACCCTACTGATCCATTTCCAACAGGTTTTTTATTAAAATAAAATGTTAAAGGGAGAGATAAATATGCAAAAAATTAAAGGGGCATTTCCAGTATTAATAACACCAATGGATGAATTTCAAGAGATTGATTGGAAAGGTGTAAAACAAAACGTAAACTACTTTATTGAGCAAAAGATAGCTGGAATTATTATTAATGGAAGTACAGGGGAGTTTGTTAGTTTATCAAAAGAAGAACGATTTAACATGGTAGAAACAGTATTAAAAGAAGTCGATGGCCGTATTCCAGTCATTGTTGGAACTGCAGCAGAAACGACGAAAGAAACGATTGAATATACGAAACATGCAGAAGCACACGGAGCGGATTGCGCATTAATTATAAACTCTTACTATTGTAAACCGAAGGAAGAGGAAATTTATTTTCATTTTAAAGAAATCTCAAACGCTGTAAATATACCAATTATGTTATACAATAATCCATTTACTTCTGGTGTTGATATGAGTACAGAGTTAATGCTTCGAATTGGAAAAGAGTGTGAAAATGTTACACATATTAAAGAGTCTAGTGGAGATATTCGTAAAGCAAGAGATTTAGTAAGACAAGGCGAAGGTGCTTTTCAAGTTTTCTGCGGATCTGAAGATTTAGTTATGGAGTCTTATCTAGTTGGTGCCTCGGGATGGGTTTCAGTTGCAGGAAATATCGTACCAGGACTCGTTACGAAAATGTATGAGCATTTTCAAAATGGTGAATTAGAAAAAGCATGGGAGATAAACGATGCGATTTTACCTCTTTGTGAATTTCTTGAAGGATCAGGGAAATATGTACAAATTGTTAAACGGTCAATGGAATTACACGGGCAAGTTGGAGGACCTTCTCGTTATCCGAGATTAGGATTAACTGAAGTAGAAGATCAAAAGCTTCAAACGATATTATCCGAAATCGCAGCTCATGCAGCTGTTTAAATAGGGAGGCGTGTATATATGTTAACGACAAACATTGAGCTAAAACCAAAAGTAAAAGCGTTTTTAAATGAAGAGATTAGAATGTTTATTAATGGTGAATTTGTTCCTTCTATTAGCGGGAAGACGTTTGAAACATATAATCCAGCAACAGAGGATGTTCTAGCTGTCGTATGTGAAGCACAAGAAGAAGATATTGATGTCGCAGTAAAAGCTGCGAGATTGGCCTTTGAATCAGGCCCTTGGACAGAAATGACTACTGCTGAAAGAGCACATCTTATATATAAACTAGCGGATTTAATTGAAGAACATAAAGAAGAATTAGCACAGCTAGAAGCATTAGATAATGGAAAACCATATCAAGTAGCACTTGAAGATGATATTGCAGCGACGGTTGAAAACTACCGTTATTATGCAGGTTGGGCTACAAAAATTATCGGACAAACAATTCCGATTTCAAAAGATTACTTAAATTACACACGCCATGAACCAGTTGGTGTTGTAGGTCAAATTATTCCGTGGAATTTTCCGCTCGTTATGTCTTCTTGGAAAATGGGAGCTGCACTTGCAACTGGTTGTACGATTGTATTAAAACCTGCAGAACAAACACCTTTATCGTTGCTATATACAGCAAAACTTTTTAAAGAAGCTGGTTTTCCAAACGGTGTTGTAAACTTTGTACCAGGTTTTGGCCCTGAAGCAGGAGCTGCGATAGTGAATCATCATGATATTAATAAAGTTGCTTTTACAGGATCCACTGTTACGGGAAAATATATTATGCGTCAATCTGCAGAAACAATTAAACATGTAACGTTAGAGCTTGGTGGTAAGTCACCAAATATCATTTTAGAAGATGCTGATTTAGAAGAAGCGATTAATGGTGCATTCCAAGGGATTATGTATAATCATGGCCAAAATTGTAGTGCGGGATCCCGCGTATTCGTTCATCGGAAGCATTATGAAACGGTAGTAGAAGAGTTAGTAAAAAGGGCAAATAATATTAAACTTGGAGCTGGGATGGAAACTGATACAGAAATGGGGCCACTCGTATCTAAAAAACAACAAGAGCGTGTGCTGCATTATATTGAACAAGGAAAGAAGGAAGGTGCTACTGTTGCAGCTGGTGGTGAACGTGCATTTGAAAAAGGCTATTTTGTTCAGCCAACCGTATTCACAAATGTTACTGATGATATGACAATTGTTAAGGAAGAAATCTTTGGACCGGTTGTCGTTGTACTTCCATTCGATTCAACAGAAGAGGTAATCGAAAGGGCAAATCACTCTTCATATGGACTTGCAGCAGGCGTATGGACACAAAATATTAAAACAGGACATCAAGTTGCCAATAAATTAAAGGCAGGAACAGTATGGATTAATGATTATAACTTAGAAAATGCAGCTGCACCATTTGGTGGATATAAGCAATCTGGTATTGGGCGCGAACTAGGTTCCTATGCGCTTGATAATTATACAGAAGTGAAGAGCGTTTGGGTAAATATTAAGTGAAAAACTAGTTTGTGAGAGTCTTGCAGACGATGAATAGTGAGATAAAAGAATGATGAAATAGTATGAGAAGCGGACAACTGGAATGTGGGATAAAGGTTGTCCGTTTTCTTATATGAAAATTACTTTTTCAAAAGAATGATAAGGGGGATTTGGATGGAAAAGTTAGTAGAGTGGTTAGTGGGGCAAGTATGGAGTATAGGTTTAGTTGTTTTCGCATTAGGAGCAGGAGTGTATTTTACCATTGCGACTCGTTTTTTACAGATTCGTTATTTTAAAGAGATGATTAAGCTACTTTTTGAAGGGAAAAGTTCAGAGACTGGAATATCATCCTTCCAAGCATTTTGTTTGGCTCTATCAGGAAGGGTTGGAATAGGTAATATCGCAGGGGTAGCAACAGCAATAGCTTTTGGGGGACCGGGCGCTGTATTTTGGATGTGGGTGATGGCACTTTTAGGAGCCGCTAGCGCATTTGTTGAATCAACATTATCTCAAGTATATAAAAGTAAAGTAGGAAATGAATATCGTGGTGGTACACCATATTTCATTGAGAAAGGTTTAAAAATGAAATGGTTTGCAGTCATTGTAGCGGTAGTTGTAACACTTTCATACGGCGTTTTATTACCAGGTATTCAATCGAGTAGTATCGCTGTTGGATTTGAAAACTCTAACGGTATTAGTAAATATGTAACAGGTATATTTTTAGTTGTGTTACTAGCAGCGATTATTTTTGGGGGAGTAAAAAGAATTGCTGGTGTGTCACAAATGTTAGTACCTTTTATGGCAATTGGCTATGTAATTGTTACATGCATCATTTTAATTGCAAATGTAACAGAAATTCCAAGTATGTTTGCTTTAATTTTCTCAAGTGCATTTGGTGTAAATGAAATGTTTGGCGGGATCGTTGGTGCAGCAATTGCATGGGGTGTAAAGCGAGCGGTGTTTTCAAACGTTGCAGGTGTTGGAGAGGCAACATATAGTTCGGCTGCTGCAGAAGTATCGCATCCTGCAAAACAAGGGTTAGTTCAAGCGTTTTCTGTATATATCGATACGATTGTAGTTTGTACAGCGACAGCGCTTATGATATTAATAACAGGTATGTACAATGTTATACCTGAAGGGAAAAGTGCAATTGTACAAAATATAGGCAAGGTAGAAGCAGGTCCTATTTATACACAACAAGCAGTTGAAACTGTTATGACTGGATTTGGTCCAATATTTATTTCAATCGCAATCTTCTTCTTCGCATTTACAACTTTGCTTGCTTATTACTATATCGCAGAAACGACTCTCACTTATTTAGATCGTGGATTGAAATATGGATGGTTAAAACCAGTTTTAAAAATTGGATTTTTAATTATGGTATACATCGGTAGCGTAGAATCAGCTTCACTTTTATGGAATCTTGGAGATTTAGGAATCGGTAGTATGGCATGGTTAAACCTTATTGCAATCCTATTATTAAGCAAAACCGCATTAAAAGTGTTAAAAGATTATGAGGCGCAGAAAAAAGAAGGGAAAGATCCAGTATTTGATCCTAAAAAAGTAGGAATGGAAGGTTTAACGATTTGGGAAGAGCGAAGTAAAGAGGGAGAAAGGAAAAGTTCTAAAGAAAAAATGTCGGTGGATGATGGGCTGAAACTGTAAACGTGTAAATTTAAAAGTTTAATAAACTGAAAATTCTTTCTATTTTTAAAGTGAGTATTTGTATATATCATTCATTTTATCTCATACTAAAGTAAGTGTAAATAAAATGAATGGAGGATATACGATGGAAAATCAACAATTTGGCTCTATAAATGATGTATTACTTCATTACAAAGAAGGTATTGGGAATTTCACACAACAAATTCCTGAAATTGCAGAAACCTATAACGCTTTTACACAAGCGTGTTTTCAGGAGGGTGCATTAACTAAAAGAGAAAAACAGCTTATTGCATTAGGGATTAGTTTAGCAACACAAGACGAATATTGTACGATTTATCATACAAAGGGATGTATTGACCAAGGATGTTCTGATAAAGAAATTTTAGAAGCTTGTGGTGTTTCGACCGCGTTTGCTGGCGGAGCTGCAATGAGTCAAGCAGTAACTTTAGTACAAGAGTGTATGGTGGAATTAAAAAATCAAAGTCATTAAACTAGAAAACCCTCCTTAAAATATTATTTTAAGGAGGGTTTTCTAGTTTATCCTAATTTTTTTGAAAAAGTTTCAATTGCTTCATATAGTCGATAGCTTTTGTTTTATTTCTTTGCTTAGAAACATATTGTGCCTCGTTTAAATGTCTATAATAATTTTTAAATATTTCTTCAGAAAGAATTCCATCAGACATGGCTTTTTTAACCGCGCATTGTGGTTCATTTGTATGTGAACAGTTAGAAAATTTACATTTCCTAGAGATATCAACTATATCTTCATATCCAATATTTAAGTTACCTTCATGATTTATTAAGTCAAATCCTATTTTACTAATAAGTAATCCCTCCACTTTTAAATGAGTTTTTTAGAAGCATACTTACAAATTGTATCGTTTTTAAGTTATGATTGTTTTAATATTCTGTATTCTTATAAATTGATTTCTCTACATCAGGGAGAAGGGTGTATATGCTCTTCCCAATTAAAGATTCTAATTCATTCTTAATTGTATAGAATCCTTTCCAATGTAAAGAAGTATGAGAGGTTGTGCCATGACGTAAACCAACAGAAACCAATCTTCTTTCAAGCGTAGTAAAACCATCTGCATCAGCAAGAGCGTCGCAAAGAGTAATTACTTTATTGTATAAGTCATAGTCACAATGTTCATTCAATATTTCAATTAACCGGCTTTTCATATAATCGGGAACAAGGATCCACTCTGCTGCGATATCTATATGCTCATTTTTGCAAGGAAATGAATGCGTCACACATATAACGGCGTTTCCTGTATACCCTAAATCATTCATATACATGTAACCATCATAGGAATGAATAACAGATTTAGTAAAACCTTTATATCTTCCTATATCATGCAGGAGAGCGGCATTGTATGCTATATCAACATCTAAGTCATACCCGTTTTTTATAAGTTCTACAATTATTTTTTCAGTTGCATTGGCAACATGAATTGAATGTTCGAACCAAGGACCTGGGTTTTGTTCATATGCCCAATCCAGTAATTTTCTTGCGTATTTCCTGTCTAATATATATTTCATATAGTGATCCTTTCTCTAAAAAATCGTATCTTAATTAATTTCATCTTAATATTTAATTATTCCTGCTATAAAAATTGTTAAAATGAAAACAAAAGGGGGAAAAGTAATGCGAAATTTAGTAATTGAAGAAATGAAGCAACTAGAAAATGAGATTGAAGATCTTTCTAAACTTTTGACAACGGTTGTAGATGATGGGGCATCAATTGGTTTTTTACCTCCACTGGAACAAAAAGAAGCAACAAATTATTGGCAAACGGTATTAGCACCAGAAGTAATATTGTATGTTGCTAAAATAAACAATGAAGTGGCAGGAAGTGTTCAATTACATTTAGTTACAAAGCCTAACGGGACCCATAGAGCTGAGATTTGCAAGTTAATGACTCATCCGAATTTTAGACGTAACGGTATTGGACGTTCACTTATGCAAAAAGCAGAGGAAAGAGCGAAACTAGAAAACAGATCTCTTTTAGTATTAGATACTAGACAAGGAGATCATTCCAATAGATTGTACAAGTCATTAGGCTTTCAAGAATCCGGTAAAATACCGGGGTATGCAATTTCTCCGGATGGTGAGTTAGATGCAACGGTTATTTATTATAAAATGATTTAGTTTTTTCTTTTCATTCTTTAACTTCAAATTGAACGTTCAATTTGAAGTCCAGTTTATATAAGAGTTTAACAGGTTTTTAAGAGGTAGTATTAAAATAGGGATTTTGAAGCCATTTGGTGAATAGTAAATATTAATCTAAAAGATGGAGGTTGCTGTGATGTTGAAACTGTTTCAATATAACTGGCAAGTTCGTGATGATTGGTTTACATGGTGCGAAGACATGTCGGCTGAAGAACTAGTAAAGAAACGGGTCGGTGGGTTCGGCAGTATACTACATACCCTATTTCACATTGTAGATGTGGAATATATGTGGATCTTAGGGTTGCGCGGCGAATCAGTCCCTGAGGAACCAGTGTTTGAAGAGTATGCCAGCTTACAAAAAGTGAAAAATCTTTCAGCTCAATACCGCGAGAAAGTGAAGCCGTTTGTGACTTCTTGGACAAATGAAATGGATTCTCGGAAACTTTCAAAAGCTGACTTCAAGGAAGAGCCGATTAACTCAAGAGACGCACCAATTAGGCGCCGAGTCATTGAATGTACACACGGAGAGTTAATACGCCATGTCATTGTCCACGAAATCCATCATATCGGCCAGTTATCTATATGGGCACGTGAGATAGGAAAGGAGCCAGTTTCCGCAAATCTGAGAGGGAGAGGGCTATTTGATAACTAGACTACCTTTGCCAAATTCGTAATTGCACGCTTTAATGGCACAAGGATCAAGTAATAATCAATCTTTTTCAAAACCCACTTTTTCTATTTATTATTTTATCTAGGTTTATAGAGTTAATGTAATCAAACTTTTTTAAGCGCTACACTGTGATATGTAATTGTAAGTAGTTAACAATAAAACGACAAAATAAATAATAGATGTGATAACTGGTAATTAATATACGTGAAGAATTGATATTTTTGTAGCTAAACGTATTTGAGAAAGTTTTTAGAGGGTTCTTTTCGTAATGCTCTTCCACTTATAATGGATGTAGAGAAGATGACTAGGCAACTATAGTTATTTTCGTTTCATTTTTGGGAAGGGGATGAAAGAATGAAAAAGACAAGTTTACAAAAGATGAAAAAGGTTATGTTAAGTGGTGGGATATTACTTACGGGATTATTAACATTTGGATTTTCAGAAAAGGCTTCAGCTCATGGGTATGTAGAATCACCAGCGAGCCGATCTTATTTATGTAAGCAAGGGGTAAATGTAAATTGCGGTCCAGTTCAATATGAACCACAAAGTGTAGAAGGAATAGGCGGCTTTCCGCAATTAGGACCTTCTGATGGACAAATTGCAGGTGCTGGTCATTTTCCTGCTTTAGACGCTCAATCAGTGGATAGGTGGAAGAAAGTTACGTTAAACGGCGGGACGAATACATTCAAGTGGAAACTAACGGCTCCTCATAGTACGAAAGAATGGAAATACTACATTACAAAGAAGGATTGGAATCCAAATATGCCTTTAACAAGGTCTAGTTTAGATGTAGTGCCGTTCTATGTGAAAAATGATGGCGGAGTTAGACCGGGGACAACAGTAACGCATGAAGCAAATGTACCAACTGATCGTAGTGGCTACCATCTTATTTTAGCTGTTTGGGAGATTGCGGACACTGGAAATGCATTTTATCAAGTTATTGATGTGAACCTTGTGAATAATGGTTTAAATTCCAATTTTGCGTTTAACAATGCAGTGCAAGTTCCTACACTATTTTAAATTAAATATACATTTTGATCATCTAATTCATTTTAGATGATCTTTTTTATGAAAAATATAGAGGAAAGTACAATTATTTATAAAAAATTCGGCTTTAAATATTGTCATATTTGCTTCTTTAAGATATCCTTTTCATGAAGAGGTGGAAAACATGGAAAAAGTACTAGTTTTCGGGCATAAAAACCCAGATACAGATGCAATTTGTTCTGCAATTGCTTATGCAGAATTGAAAAAAGAATTAGGAATGAATGCTAAGCCTGTACGTTTAGGCGAAATCAGCGGTGAAACTCAATTTGCGTTAGACTATTTTAAAGTAGAAGGACCGCGTTTTGTTGAGACAGTTGCAAGCGAAGTGGACAACGTTATTTTAGTTGACCATAACGAGCGTCAACAAAGTGCTAACGATATCGAATCTGTTCGTGTGTTAGAAGTAATCGATCATCACCGTATTGCTAACTTTGAAACAAGCGATCCTATTTACTACCGTTGTGAGCCAGTTGGATGTACAGCTACAATCTTAAACAAAATGTACAAAGAAAATGGCGTTATAATTCGTAAAGAAGTTGCAGGTTTAATGTTATCTGCAATCATTTCAGATTCTTTATTATTCAAATCTCCAACTTGCACAGAACAAGACGTAGCAGCAGCTCGTGAATTAGCGGAAATCGCTGGTGTAGATGCAGATAGCTATGGCTTAGAAATGTTAAAAGCTGGTGCTGACTTAAGCGGAAAAACAATGGAGCAATTAATCTCTCTTGATGCTAAAGAATTCCAAATGGCTAACGCGAAAGTTGAAATTGCACAAGTAAACGCTGTTGATACTAACGACGTTCTTGTACACCAAGCGGAACTTGAAAAAGTTATCTCTGCAGTAGTAGAAGAAAAAGGTTTAGACCTATTCTTATTCGTTGTAACTGATATCTTAACTAACGATTCTGTCGGTCTTGCGATCGGTAAAGCAGCAAACGTTGTTGAGAAAGCATACAACGTATCTCTAGAAAACAATACAGCTACATTAAAAGGTGTTGTATCTCGTAAAAAACAAATCGTACCAGTATTAACTGAAGCATTCCAAGCTTAATACTATTCAGTACTGATTAACAAAAAGGACAAGTAGTCGGATGGCTACTTGTCTTTTTTATTTGTTACATAGGATACTGGTATGAAAATAAGGACAGCATTAGCTATCCTTATAACTGTTTATTCCGCATTAACGGACAGTAAGAGCATTACCTCAAAGTTCAGCGAAAGTAAAGAAGTTAGGTGAGGGATCAACTGTCCGTAAGAGCCCGATTGGTGAAGGCCAATAATCCGTGGGGGATGAAGAAAACCCTCACGGATTAAAGTTTCACTTTATTCGTAAGACTTTTTCCTGTTTATATAAAATGTAATAACAGCAGTAATGAGGAAAATGGGTATTGCGTACGCTTGCCCAACAAACAACTTCCAACTAATAGAATTATAGCCTTCAGATGCTGGAACAATCATAACAATAACACAAACGATAAAATAGACGAATAGTGCAGGGATAATATTTTTCATTATTGTTCACCTCCTTTAAAAAAACAATAAAATAAATATATTAATGTATTACAATTTATATGATTCGTTTTAAAGATTAAGCTCACAAAATGTTTATGAAGTAGTATTATATTTGTAAAGAGTGCAGTGTACTACGTAGATGTAGAACGAAAAAAATTGGACTATGCTTCTGAAAAGAAGTGAAATATGAGTGGAAATCGATATAAATATGGTAAAATATTCAATTGTGACGTTTGGAATTATTATATAGTATTTTGCGAGGGAAATGTATGAAATAATTGATTTAACATAAGGAAGAAAAGAGGTAAGAAATATAGATGAAAAGATTATGTATAATCCCATGTGGAAAGAAGAAAATCTGGGATAAGTATGTAGATTATGGACCTACTGAGGCGAAGAATGTATATATTAGTCCTTTCGGGAAAGCATGTCAGGCGTACGCAACTGAGTTTTTTGATGATTGGGTTATTTTATCAGCAAAGCATGGATTTTTAAAGCCGAATGATATTGTACAAGAAAACTATGATCTTGCATTTGATTCGAAGAGTGATGAAGTTATTAGTATAGAGCAACTACAAAAACAGATGATTGATAAAGGTTTAATACAGTTTGACGAAATTGTTTTGCTTGCGGGAAAGAAGCATAAAAAAGTAGTCACAAAGTTATATCCAGAAGAAATCATTACATATCCGTTAGAAGGATGTAAAGGGATTGGGTATATGCTGCAGAGGTTGAAGGGGGCTGTGGAAGCGCAGAAAGAAGTATAGCCTTAGAAAAAAGGCGCTGAAAATGATTTGTAATACAAAGTTATATGAATGAAACTATTTATAATACATATAAAATAGACTAGTAAACAAGCCTTTTTATACTTTCAAACATAGAATATGATAAATGCCATTGAAGGGAGAGTCATATTCATGGGAAACAATTGTCGTTGTAGACAGTTCGGGGATTGTAATAGATTTTGGGATGATCTAATGTTTGGAAGATGCAGACGTAGAGATTGTGACGATTGCTGCTGTAGACGTAAACGTCATTGTGATTGTGATGATTGCCGTTGCAATCGTAAGCGTGACGATGATGACGATAAATGCCGCAAGTGGTAATTTTTTTGAAAGAGTACTTACTTTAAAGTAAGTACTCTTTTTGTGTATGAACCTTTTATATTCCAACTTGAACTAATTTTTTTTCAATTTCCCATGTATCTCGCTTTTTAATTTTTATAGTTACATTAGTTCCGCCAGATTCTTTATAAAAAATATAGCCATTGTTTGCGTTTACGTATGTTATTGGTTCACTTATGCAATCTCGTGAACAAGATGTATTAACGAGCTCAAGTAAGGATAGTTCGCTCGGGTCGGTTTTACTTTCAGCTATAACGGCATCAATGTTTGTTTTACGATAACCTTGTAAATTCACATGGAAAATCTGTTCAATTTCTCCTGTAATGCTAGTATTCATTACTTCTACTGAATTCTTTTTTTCTTGAAGAAATCCATTTTCATAAAGTAATTTTGTATATCCAAGCCAGGCGATTAAAACTAGTATGATAAACATACTAGACATTTTTAGTGTTCGAAGTCTTTTACTAACAATTGTTTCTGAGTATTTCATTCAGTCTAATCCTCCAATGTTTTTAATTTAAAGTATGCCTGGATACATACATTTAGAAGAGGATGGAAGGCAACAAGTTGTTGATTCAAAAAAGAAAACATCAGAAGTTAGATGCTTTCTTTTTGAATGATTATTGTTATCTGTTCGTTACTTGTTTCATAAGCGGTCTTATTTCTTTAACAGGTGGTTTTTTATCATAGGCATCAACGTAAGAAAAGTAATAATTTAAATTTCTAAGAAGTCCTTTTCCTATTTTAGCGCTTAAAAAGGGGAATACTTGTCCAGTATAATCATCGAGAGATTTACAGTAGTATTTTTCATCTAAATATATACTGTATTTACAAGTGAGTTCTACTAATGAGTTACCTTCATCATCAATTACCTCTTTAGAATCAATAATGTCTATTAATGCAAATTTTTCATTCAAATACACTTTCTTCTTTTTCTCGTGTTTATTTGTGAGTATAAATACGAGACCAATGGCGTTAATCAAACTATTTCCTCCTATAAAAAACGGATATAAATAAAATATATCGATATACGTTAAATGTAAAGAGGAGAGGCGAAATAACATTGAGAGAAAGCTAAATAAGCCGATTTTTTTTTGAAATCGGCTTATGCTTATTTTTATCCCGCATTTGACGAGAAGTAAGAATCACACCTTGAAATTCAGCTTAAGTAGAGAAGTTAGGCGGGAGATAAAATGCTCGTGAAACCCTGATTGGTCTGGGTTAGTAATCGGTGGGGATGTACAAACCCATCACTGGTTAACGTCTCAGTTTATTGAAATACTTGCGGGAATTGTTTTACGATTGCGTTTGTTATCATGTCGGCCATTTCTAATGCTTCTTTTTCAATTTTATCGTAAAGTTTTACTCCTGCTTCATAATCTTTATTTAGGAAGGCAAGCGCTTCTGCTTTCGTTAGTGCTAAATGTTCATAAAACATTTTTCTAAATTCCTCTTTATCTATATATGGATTGATACTGTGAAGAAATTCAATAATTTCATCACCATTAGCGTACCATTTCTTCTCTATAGCGGCAGCTGCATTTTGATCACCAGCTTTTGCGGCTTTCACAAGATCGGCTGCAATTACTAAATGATCTTTAATTAATGCACTATATTTCTTTACTGCATCCTCGCCATAGAAGGGCTCAAGTGATAGTCCCATATGTGTTGCGTTTTGTAGAAGCCGTCCAACAGTAACGTTAACATCTGGTAAATTAAAGACAATACTTATAATAGCCAATCTCGTCCAAGCGACATGTTGTTCCCATAAAGAACGCATATATCCTTTTAAAAAATTCTCGTTTTTACTTATTCGGTAGTTACGTACGGATAAATCATAGTTTACATAAAGGTTATGATAGGGGGAGTAATACGATTGCCAATAAGAATACATAAAAAGTAACACTCCTTTGAACATGTATAACTCAAAGTATGATAAAGATTTATTTTTAGTTACGTGTCCTAGATAATTTTCAGGTAATTTGAAACGGAGAAATTCAATGAATGATATTGTGATATATATAAATAAATTGAATATGAAGTAAAAGAGGCTCTGCAAGGGAAGTTGCAGAGCCTCTAAAGGGTATTGCCGAGATGTCGGACTCGACTACGTAATATTATCATAAAATTCTTTTAAAAAAACCTGGTAAATGTGTCCAAATGAAAATGGAACTTTAATAAAGTCAAAGGGACCTGCTTCCCGCGGCAGGCCCCATTAACTAGATAATGTAGATGAGCAAAAACTCATCTAGAGTACTTTTATAGTAACAAGTAAAATGCGTTTTGTGTATTGAGAAAAAAGAATTGCATAATTACATGTGAACAATTTATATTTTACTTTTTATGATTATCATGAATTGTTGGGATTTAAATCTGGTTATAAAATGGAGAAAAGACTTGGAAGTGAAATTGAAGTGCACAGAAATATGTAATCATGAAAAAGACCTGCTAATATGAGCAGGTCAACTTAAGGGGTTTATCCAACAGATTATTATATATGGTAGCAACTGAATTGTAGTAAGTCTATACGTTTCATATTGAGAAAACTTCTGTGAATGATCTATTTTTTGCGCATATATTAACGTCTAAAAAGTTGAGAAAGAAAATTCAAAAAATTTCTATAAGAAAATAATGGCTGGTACTTATAATATGATTCATATTTCCACGCATCATTATTAGAGAATTGGAGTTGTTTTGTTTTTGCTTTGATGGAACCCATATTACGATGCTTCATATAGTAACCTCCTGCATTTATATGTATACGATTAGTAGTATTCAAGAAAGGGCAATAAAATGAATATTAAAATTGAAATGCTTTCTTCATGTGTAATGGATGTATGTTTTAAATGTTGTGAAACATACAAAACACCGATGCTAATTAATATTAAATACGAGGAGAAATATAGAATAATGAAAAAACAATAAGCATTTATTCATCGCTTTCAAGTCGCATAAGTGATGATATAATAGAAGTAGATGAAAGATAAAGAAAAGCAGGTGAATCTTTTTTGTTTACAAAAGCACAAGAACTTTTAGCGTCTTATTTCGGTTATTCGTCATTCCGAAGAGGGCAAGATGAAACAATTAAAAATGTATTAGAGGGGAAAGATACAGTTTGCATTATGCCTACGGGCGGAGGTAAGTCAATTTGTTATCAAATTCCCGCATTAGTATTCGAAGGAACGACGTTAGTAATATCACCTTTGATTTCACTTATGAAAGACCAAGTAGATACACTAATACAAAACGGTATATCCGCTACGTATATTAATAGTTCTATTTCAATGACAGAAGCTAATCATAGAATTCAATTAGCGAAACAAGGGCATTATAAGTTACTTTATGTCGCTCCTGAGCGTCTTGATTCAATGGAGTTTGTTGATCAACTTATCGATATGAAAATCCCGATGATTGCGATTGATGAGGCGCACTGTATTTCGCAGTGGGGACATGATTTCCGTCCAAGTTATTTACATATACATCGTATACTAGATTATCTCCCAGAAAAACCGCTCGTATTAGCGTTAACAGCGACAGCAACTCCGCAAGTACGTGATGATATTTGCAAAACGCTTGAAATTAATCAAGAAAATACAATTATGACAACTTTTGAGCGTGAGAACTTATCATTTTCTGTCATTAAAGGACAGGATCGTAATGCTTATTTAGCAGATTATATTCGTCAAAATCAAAAGGAATCAGGGATTATATATGCAGCTACTAGAAAAGTAGTTGATCAGTTGTATGAAGATTTAATGAAAGCGGGAGTTTCGGTATCAAAATATCACGCTGGTATGAGTGATCATGATCGAAATGAGCAACAAGAACTCTTTTTACGAGATGAAGTAAGTGTAATGATAGCGACATCTGCATTTGGAATGGGTATTGATAAATCGAATATTCGTTACGTTATTCATTATCAGCTGCCAAAAAATATGGAAAGTTACTATCAAGAAGCAGGACGTGCTGGTCGTGACGGATTAGATAGTGAATGTATTTTGTTATATTCTTCTCAAGATGTGCAAGTACAACGCTTTTTAATTGATCAATCAACAGGAGAATCACGTTTTTCGAATGAACTTGAAAAATTGCAAAATATGACTGATTACTGTCATACAGAACAATGTTTACAATCATTCATTTTGCAATACTTTGGAGAAGAACCGAAAGAAGATTGTGGACGCTGCGGTAATTGTACGGACGACCGTGAGAGCATCGATGTGACGAGAGAATCACAAATGGTTTTATCCTGTATGATTAGAACGAACCAACGATTTGGAAAACAAATGATTGCACAAGTATTAACTGGATCGAAAAATAAGAAAGTTATTGAATTTAATTTTCATACTTTACCAACGTATGGCCTTTTATCAAACCGTAGTGTAAAAGAAGTGAGTGACTTTATAGAGTTTTTAATTTCAGATGAGTTAATTGCAGTTGAACATGGTACGTATCCGACATTAAAAGTAACGGAAAAAGGGAAAGAAGTATTACTTGGTAATGAGAATGTTCTACGAAAAGAACGAGTAGAGACGAGACAAATCGTCCAAGATCATCCTTTATTTGAAGTGTTGCGTGAAGTACGTAAAGAAATCGCACAAGGAGAAGGTGTACCTCCGTTCGTTATTTTCTCTGACCAAACATTAAAAGATATGTGTGCAAAAATGCCGCGAAATGATTCCGAACTGTTAACAGTAAAAGGTATTGGAGAACACAAACTTGTGAAGTATGGCTCGCACTTCTTACAAGCAGTTCAGCATTTTATTGATGAAAATCCAAACTATGCAGAAACAATTAAGACAGAAGTTGTTTCTGAGCGTAAAAAATCAGGAAAAGCTTCAGCGAATTCTCATTTGGAAACGTATGAAATGTATAAACAAGGAATTGACCTAAATGAGATTGCAAAAGAACGTGATCTATCAAGACAAACAATTGAAAACCATTTAATTCGCTCTTTTGAGGATGGGATGGAAGTAGATTGGCAAAGTTTTGTACCAAAAGAGTATGAATCTCTTATAGAAACTGCTGTACAAAATGCAGAAGGTGGTTTGAAATCTATTAAAGAACAGCTTCCAAATGAAGTGAGTTACTTTATGATCCGTGCTTATTTACAAATAAGAATGTAGAGACATATAAAGGGGATAGGGATTTATGTATCATGTTTTCGTTTATGGCACGTTAAGAAGAGGGCAAACGAATGCTCATTATATGCAAGGTGCAACATGCATCGCAGACGGAGCATGGACGTATGGGGAATTATTTGATACAAACGAAGGATATCCGGCCATGATTTGTTCTAATGAAGTAAAGGTATATGGGGAAGTTTATGAAGTAAATGATGATGTTTTGCATAAGTTAGATGAACTAGAAGAATATACAGGTAATGCAGAGACTGATTTATATGACCGAATAACGCAAACAGTGTATGTTGCTGATACGGAAATACATGCGTATGTGTATATTGCTCAGGATAAAAAGATGTTAAAGAAAGTGATTGATTCTGGGGATTGGCTTTTATATCAAAAAGTATAATAGAAGTAACTATATAAAATTGGAAAGCAGATAATGAAATATTTCATTATCTGCTTTTTATTGTTTCTTTTAATTGAACTTCTCAAATTAATAAAGAATGTTTTAAATATGTTATATCGAATTAAAGCAAAGCAGAGTAGGAATTAATAGTTACTCTTTTATATTTTAGAAAATTCTCACTAGAACTATTGACTTTGCGAATGGATTTTTAATACAATTGTATTTCGACTGAAAAATTAGAACGGACAGGAGGGAATCGTCGAAATGAGCAACATATTTGAAGATGAGTTACAAAAAATGAGGGATACTTTACATACGATGGATGATCAATTAGAACAGCTTGAAAAAATCCCGGTTTATTATGGAGAAGATTTTAAAGAGCAAATTCTTGAAAGCATGAGGGAGTCAAATAGACAGAACTTACGTATCGGTGTGGAAGAGCCGTATTTTGGAAGACTAGACTTTCAAGAGGATGGAAAAGAACAAGTTATGCCGATTTATATCGGTAAAGTAGGTGTTTCAGATAAGGACACGATGAAACCAATTGTTATCGATTGGCGAGCGCCTGTCGCAAGTATGTTTTATTCATTTACCGGTGGAGAAGAACTAGCGTTTTATCAATCACCAGATGGGTTAGTTGAAGGTGATGTGTATTTAAAACGAAACATTTCCATTCGTAAAAGAGAACTTGAACGTGTTGTTGATACATATGTGAAAGGAAATGAAGATGTATCGCATGCCGATGATTTTCTTCTATATCGATTAGGTGAGAATAAAGATAATAAACTAAAGGATATTGTTTCAACGATTCAATCGGAACAAAATGATATTATTCGAGCGGAAAGAAATTTACCATTACTTATTCAAGGGGTTGCAGGGAGCGGAAAGACAACAATCGCTTTACATCGCCTTGCTTTTTTAATTTATGAATACCGTGAACAGTTAGAGGCAGAAAGAATGATTGTATTTGCTCCGAACAGCTTGTTTTTAGATTATATTTCGAGTGTACTGCCTGAATTAGGGGTAGGGAATATTAGTCAAACAACGTTTCCAGATTGGGCATTGCGTACGTTAGATGATTCAGTGAAACTAAAGCAAACAGAAGAGAAATTGAAAGAAGCATTTTCAATTAATCGTGATGAAAGTAAGGTAATGCTCGGTAAATTAAAGGGTACACTGGAATTTAAGGCGTTTATTGAAGAGAGAATGATTCAATTTGAAAATGACTTAGTTCCGACAAACGATTTTGAGGCGTGGGATAAAGCGATTATTCCAGTGGAAGACATTAAAAAATGGATGCAAGTTGAATATAAACATTATCCACTAAAGAAAAGAAGAGAACGTTTAGTAGGCCGCATGAAGCGCTGGATTGAAATTGAACTTAAAAAGTTTGGGGAAACGAACGAGAAAAAATTGCTCAAAAAAGAAGCGACTAAGAGATTGAACACATATATGAAGTTTTGGTCAAAAATGAGTGCTCTTTCACTGTATGGTTCAATATTGAAAAGTAAAGAAA
This sequence comes from Bacillus cereus group sp. N11, assembly GCF_016483605.1. Classification (NCBI taxonomy): domain Bacteria; kingdom Bacillati; phylum Bacillota; class Bacilli; order Caryophanales; family Bacillaceae; genus Bacillus; species Bacillus cereus group sp. N11. The sequence continues at coordinate 335,002 of NZ_JAEHBN010000001.1, read as the reverse complement.
TACTCGAAGTTTTACCTGAAGAACTTGTTAAAGAAACAGAAAAGAGTTGTCGTAAAAAAGAAGTGTATGTAGAAGATTTACCTGCCTTAATTTACATCCATCATCGCATAACAGGTATTGAAATCGGTCAGAAGTTTCATCATGTCGTTATTGATGAAGCGCAAGATTTTTCGCCATTTCAAGTGTATGTATTAAAAGAAATTACACTAGGTAATTCTTTCACTATATTAGGTGATTTATCGCAAGCGATTTATGATTACCAAGGAATTGAAGATTGGAACGCATTTAAGGAAGTATTCCAAGAAACAGGTTATTTTGAATTGACTAGAAGTTATCGTTCTACAAAAGAAATTATTGAATTCGCAAATGAAATTATTAAAAATGCAGAAATACCAGTGGGGCTCGCAACACCAGTTTTCCGTAGCGGTGAAGACGTAAAAGTAATCCATGCAGAAGATCAATTCACTGAAGTTTTGAAGACAATAAAGCATTTGCAAAATGAAGATGTGAAAACAATTGCGGTAATAGGTAGAACAGATGATGAATGCCGCGGTATGTATGAGAAATTAACGAATGCAGGATTGACGGTAAATGTCATTGAAGCAAATCAAAGTAAATATGAAGGTGGTATTTCAGTAGTACCTGTATATTTAGCGAAAGGTTTAGAATTTGACGCTGTAATTCTAATGGATGTTGATGAAGAACATTATAAAAATACAAAGCATGATGCGAAGTTACTGTATGTCGCATGTACGAGATCACTGCATGATTTATGGATTTTCCATAGCGGTGAAGCGTCGCCTTTAATTAAAGGATTAAAATAAATGTAAAAAGAGGATTTTCTAGTAGGGTATGAAAATCCTCTTTTTTATATTTAAAAGCTAGATGAATTAACGACCTGAGCGGTTATTTAAATAATATTATAAAGTAAAAAAAGTGCAATGGAGTTATATGCATTAATATGTGCGTTTAAGTATAAATCTTGGTGATGGAAGTGTTTCTTGTTCTGCTTCAAAATACGCAACTTGATTTGTAATTGAGTATAGAATAGAAGGCATTCCCATTCCAACAGCAGCCTCTAATGCGTCCAGCAAAGGGAGTGTTTTTCCATCGATTTTTGTGTCCCATGATATGGCGTAACAAGAATCAACAGCCCCATGTTTTTTTAACAGATCTCCTATATCAATTGGACAAGAATTAGGCTTAGGAATTTCAATCATATATTCTTCACGTAACGTAGTTCTGTAATTATGGCAAAGTCGACCGATCGCATCTTTACGTTTTTTTGAAGAAGAAAGCTCAAATAGTACTCTATTTTGAAGGCGCTTAGTAAAAAATGATTTTACAATGATCTCTTCTAATTTTTTATCCATTAAGATTCTCCAATCAACTAATCATTTGTTGGAAATTTTAGTGTTATTATATCATTACATATATTAAAAAAGGGGAAAAGCTATGATTACAAAAGTAATAACAAAAAGAAAATGGGAAATCGCAAAAACAACTGGAGAAATTCATGAAGAGTCATTTATAAAAGAGGGGTTTATTCATTGTTCATTATTTGAACAAGCTTTAAAGGTTGCAGAAAAACATTTCTTTCATGAAAAAGAGGTTTTATTACTTACAATAAATCCATCCTTGGTAAAAGCAGAAATAAAATATGAACTTGCTTCAAATGGTCAAGAATACCCGCATGTATATGGAGTAATCAATGTTGAGTCGATTGTAGGGGTTATCCCATTTCCTAAAGAAAAAGGAGAGTTTATATTACCAGAGGTACAAAGTTAAGCGTGTTATAAATATATAAGTTAGCTAGAAAAGCACAAATCGTATAGTTTGTGCTTTTTTTATCCGTTTTTTGGTAAATGATGATTGTTTTTGTCACACGAATACTGTACGATACATAGTATAAAACACATACTGTATGACATATAGTAATAAAAATGAGGTGGGTGAATGGATACTTTATTAAATTCATTAATTACTGAGTTAAGAAGAGGGACATTGACATTAGCGGTTTTAAGCCAATTAAGAACGCCGCAGTATGGATATTCACTTGTCCAATTATTGGAGCAATCAGGGATTACAATTGATCAAAGTACTTTATATCCACTACTTCGTCGATTAGAAAAGCAGAAACTAGTTACGAGTAGTTGGGATAAAACGGAGAGTAGACCTCGTAAGTATTATGTTTTAAGTGAATATGGACTAGAGATATTTTTACAATTGAAAAAGGAGTGGATAAAGGATTCGAAAGAACTTTATAACCTATTAAAGGAGGAGGACGAGAATGAGTTTGATTGATATGTACGTCCAAGAAGTGGCGAAGAGATTACCTGAAAAAAATCGTGAAGATATTACGCTTGAGCTACGGTCGACAATAGAGGATATGTTACCAGACGATTATGACGATTATAATGAGGATGATGTGAAGAGCGTTCTCGAAAAATTGGGAAGTCCGGTTTCATTGGCTAATGGGTATTTGGATAGACCGATGCATTTAATTGGACCACGTTATTTTGATGTATATACGACGTTATTAAAAATGATTATACCAATTGCAGCTGTTATCGCACTCATTGCAATGGTTGCAGAAAATTTTATAGGCTATACTGGTGATCAAGCAGTATTAGATGTTATTTTAAAATTGATAGGTAAAGGCATTGGGGAAATTGTTGAAGTAGGCCTCCATGTGTTTTTCTGGTTGACACTTGTTTTTGCTGTTTTAGAAAGAACTGATAAAGAAAAGGATCCACACCCATTAACAACAAGTTTAAAAAAATGGACGCCAGATGATTTGAAAAATATCTCGTATATCCCGAAGAAAAAGGCAATCTCAAAGTTTGAAGTTTTTGGAGGTTTAATGTGGACAGCAATATGGGCTACCCTTTACTTTTATGCAAACCATCTTGTAGGCGTATATAATGGTACGGAAAACGGACTGAAGTTTATCGCGCCAACGTTTAATCAAGATGTTTTACTTCAATATTGGCCAATTATTTTGGTTATGATCGTTTTTGAAGTAGCTATATCTCTTTATAAGTTAGTACAAGGACAATGGACGAAAAGATTGGCAATCGGAAATGGTATTCTTCAAGTAGTCGGAACGATAGTATTCATTGTAATTGTAGTAAATCCACATATATTTAACGAAGGATTTATTACGTATTTGGCAAATGTGTTTACTATTTCCCTAGAAGGATTTAAAACGAGGTTAGTTGGCGGTGGAATTATCATTTATACGTTGTCCGCTGCGATTAATATATTTGATGGTTTCCGAAAATCAAGTATTCGTATGTGGAAATAAAACAGAAATTTCGGTAAAATAAAATTATTAAAAATATAGTGAAAGAAGATAAGCATTAGGGAAGGAAGAAAACGATGATCAGGGAAGCAACGAAAAGAGATGTAGCATATATTTTAGACATTTATAATGATGCGATACTTTATACAACAGCTGTATATGCGTATAAACCTGTAACCCTTGAAAATAGAATAGAATGGTTTGAACAAAAAAAAGCTGATGGCTATCCAATTTTCGTATACGAACTAGATAATAAAGTAGTGGGATTTGCGACATTCGGCCCATTTAGAGCGTGGCCTGCTTACAAATATTCAATTGAACATTCTGTGTATGTTGATAAGGAATATAGAAAAAATGGCATTGGATCCTCTTTGATGGAAAAATTAATCGCAACCGCAAAAGAAAGAGAATATATGACCTTAATTGCTGGAATCGATGCGGAAAACGAGAAAAGTATAGCCTTGCATCAAAATTATGGATTTGTTCATGCCGGAACAATACAAAAAGCTGGTTATAAGTTTAATAGATGGCTAGATTTAACCTTTTATCAATTGGAGCTTAACGGGCCTGAAAATCCTATAGAAGATTAGAAGTTTTTCGTGAAAATGAATGTTTTAGGTAGCAAGGAGTAATTCATGCTACCTTTTTCTAATTGTCATTACAAATATAACCTGTCAAAAAAGGTTTTTTATATTCCATATTGAATTATTAGAAGGTGATATAACGATGTGAAAAGAGGAATGGAAATGGAAACTGTCATTCAAAAAATGAAAGAGATACAAGTTGGTCATGTAGGAGTAGCTATTTATTCTACAAAAAACGAATGTATAATTACTTCATATAATAGTGAATTATATATTCCATTAGCATCGGCAGCAAAAGTAGTAATTGGATTTGTAGCAGCACAAATGGTGAAGGAAAATAAACGTAATTGGAATGATATACTTCATCACATTAAATTTCATCCACATGAAGATAGTGCACAGTTATATCCGCATCTACAAGGAAGAAGTACTTTAACACTTAGTAAAGCAGTAGAAGTGATGATAGCTTGTCACGACAGTTATATTGCTCACTCGGTTGTAAAGCACTGCGGTGGATGGGATGCTGTGAAAATAAATGCCCAAACGTATTTTTCAAAAATTTATATACAAGAGAATGCTAGAGATGAGAAAAATGTTGGAGAATTAAATCAAGTTCTTTCGCTTTTAGTACATATTTTTCAAGGCTACAAAGTAGAACCAGCAGTATGGGAACCAATTATCAATGGAATGGTAAGACAACAAGGGGGCTATGAAAGTATACCGTATTTTCATTTAGCTCATATGACAGGTGGATTGCCCACGGCTACAATAAATATTGGTATAATGGGAATGTTTAACGAATTCCCATTTCTTTATGTAATTGGGGGAAAAGATTTACCCGAGCGAGTTCATAATATAGAGGTTGATGAAACTATTGCAACAGCTTTGAAATACATTTACAAAGCATATAGTGAAAGCATGCTAGGAGTGAGCGATTGAAACGAAACTTAAAGACTTCAACAATTATTATTTTAATTGTAACGATTATTGCTCTTGAAGTTGGAATCGCACTATATGATCACAATTTATCATTAGATACCATTTACTTTGCAGCGATTCTTATTTGTATTGTATCGCTTTTTGGTACACGTGTTTCTGAAGAGAAAGAACGTACATCGAAACAGAGACGAAGAAAAACGGCTCTAATATTTTGGCCATCTATAATAATGTTAATTATTAGTTTTGCAGTTATAAGTTATGTACGAACAGGCTATGTCTCTGTACCTGGGATAATTGGTTTTTCGTGTTTTGTTACATATGGTGGATTTGTATTCATTAGTATTTTAAAAAGGCGAAATAAAAATTAGATGTAATTTACTAAGTTGAAAGGAAGAAATATATATGAAACACATAGAGAATGGTACTCGTAATGAAGGAGAATACATTAGAAATAAAGTCATTCAATATAATATGTCCATCTTAACAGATGAAGTAAAGCATCCGATGGAACAAGTAAGCCTTGTAGTGAAAGATGAGGAAGGGAAAATCTTTGGCGGCGTAACAGGAACGATGTATTTTTATCATCTTCATATCGATTTTTTATGGGTTGATGAATCCGTTCGTCATGATGGTTATGGAAGTCAACTGATACATAAAATCGAAGACATTGCGAAGGAAAAAGGATGTAGACTCATATTACTAGATTCATTTAGTTTCCAAGCACCGGAATTTTATAAAAAGCACGGCTACCGAGAATATGGTGTCGTTGAAGATCATCCGAAAGGGTATAGTCAACACTTTTTGGAAAAGAGATTATAATAATATTATGTATACTAGTTGATGGGAGAAAGAATATGTACACGTATAAATTACAACATGAACGACCAATTTGTGCAGAGAAAATAAAGAAGCTTTACGACTCTGTCGGTTGGTGGCCAGAAAGAAAAGAAATCGATATTGAAAAAATGTTAAAGAATAGCATAGCAATTGGGGTATGGAAAGAAAATGAGTTAATTGGGTTTGCTAGAGTCGTTTCAGATGGTGTTTTTCGAGCGTACATAGAAGATGTTGTCGTACATGAAAGTGTAAGAAATAAAGGTATTGGAGAGAATATGCTTACAATGTTACTGGAAGAGATATCTCATATTGATATTGTTAGTCTATTTTGCGGAGAGAAACTCATAAAGTTTTATGGGGAACAGCAATTTAAAGCGACGAAGCAAATTGTGATGCATCGTAAACAAATAGTGAAAGAATAAGAGGTGCCATTTAAAATGAATGCAACGAGAGCATATTGTTTATCAAAAAGAAAAGCGACAGAGGATTCTCCAGATGGCTGGAGTGCAACATGTATGAGACTCAATAATAAAATATTTGCGATAGTGAACCATGAAGAAGGTGAAAAAGCTGCGATTACATTAAAATGTGATCCTGAGCTCGCTTTACGAATAAGAGAAGATTATCCAGACACAATAATTCCAGGGTATCATATGAATAAGAAACATTGGAATACAGTGTATATACATAAGGGAGTAGAACAGGAGCAAATTAATAAAATGATCGATTGGTCGTATGAGTTAGTACTACAATCATTTTCAAAGAAAAAGCAGCAAGAGTTAATAGATTAATATGTATTAGGGGTGGATATAATGAAAGACGCAGTCAAAGATACGTATGATAAATTAGCGAGTACATATAAAGAAAATATAGATTTGGCAAATCCATATAATAGTTATTATGAAAGACCTGCGATGATGGAGATTATTCCAAGGGAACTAGAAGGGAAGAGAATACTAGATGCTGGATGTGCCGCTGGATGGTATACTTCTCAATTCGTAGGAAGAGGGGCTAACGTTACAGCAATTGACATAAGTCCTGAAATGGTAAAAGCCGTAAAAGAAAGTATGGTAGAAAAAGCAACGTTCCTTTGTCACGATTTGCAAGAAACATTGCCATTTGAAAATAATACGTATGATATCATTGTAAGTTCGTTAACTCTTCATTACTTAGAAAATTGGACGCAAGTATTTCAAGAGTTTCAGCGCGTATTGAAGCCGGGTGGAGAACTTATATATTCCGTTCATCATCCTTTTATGGATTTCACAAAGTTTACATGTGAAGATTATTTTGAAAAACAATTATTAGTAGATACTTGGGTTAAACCAAATATTACAATAGAAGTTAGTTTTTTTAGGAGGTCGCTCCAAGACATAATCAATGAAACAACAAACTATTTTGTATTAGAAAAAATAGTGGAACCGAAGCCGATTGAAAAGATGAGAGAAGTAGACAGAAAATCATATCATTATTTAAGTACAAATCCACATTTTCTTATTATGAAAGCAAGTAATAAATAGCTAGTAAAATGATTGTATTTTACTAGCTATTTGCAGTTTTACATGATGAATTAGGAGCTTTTGAAATGAATATAAAACGAAATCAATTACTATATGTAATGTTTACTATAGTTGTTATTATGTTAGGTCTTAGTTCTAGAAAGTTTGCTTTTGCGTTACCTCATTTATTAAATGATTACTTAGGTGATGCTTTATGGGCATTAATGATTTTCGTTGGATTCGGATTTTTGTTTCCTAAAATAGAAACGAAGAAATTAGCTTTTATGAGTTTAATATTTTGTTACGGGATTGAAATTAGCCAATTGTACCATGCACCTTGGATTGATAATATTCGTGCAACGACTATAGGGGGACTCGTTTTAGGTTACGGATTTTTGTGGAGCGATGTAGTTGCTTATACAATTGGTGTTGGGATAGGAATGCTTTGTGAGTTTATGTTACGGAAGAAATAAGTGAATTTTAAAAGGGGTATTTGTATATGGAGGATATATTAGAAATTGCAAAGTTTTGGTTTGAAGATGAAGATATCACAACTATTGAAGTTCAACCAAACGTAACGAAGATTTACTGTAATAATAAAGCGTATATTTTAAAGGAAAAGGGATCGATAAAACATTTTCTAGTTGAACTAAATGTATTAGAACAGCTTGATGAAAAAGGAGTTAAAGTAAAAAAATAGTAAAAATGAGAAATGATGAAAGGTACGTATTTTATAAAGAGAAGTATTATAGTTTGTACGAATATATTGGTGGAAGTGTACTAGAAATAAAAGATACAGAAAAGCTAAAAGAGCTAGGAAGTACAATTGGAGAGAAGGTAGCTAATTTACATCAAGCACTACATTCAGTGAATAGTGCTAACGAGTTAATAAAAAGAGAATTGTATAAAGTGGTATACAAATGGGCCTTACCAATTTTAGAAAAGAATGCATCTGTCCATCGGAATGTCGTTCGAAAAATGGATCAAATACGTACAGTTTTGAAGGAAACGGTTCACCCACTACCAAAACAAATTATTCATCGTGATATGCACTTATCGAATGTGATTTTTCATGACAATGAATTTCAAGGATTTATAGATTTTGAACTTTTAGAAAGCAATGTAAGAGTATTCGATTTATGCTACTGCTGTACAAGTATATTAAGTGAGCTATTTAGTGATGAAACAGGAAGAGGGAAATGGTTACATATTGTCAGCAAAATCTTTGAAGGATATTATAAACAAAGCATTTTAACGAGAGAAGAACTACAATCTATTTGGTATGTCATGCTTTCTATTCAAGTTATCTTTATTACTTATTTTGTTCAGTTACCAAATTTATTAAAGTTGAATGAAGAGATGTTCTTCTGGATTTTTGCAAATAAGGAAGATATTGAAGAATCTATAGTAAGGACCGTATGAATATGAAAAAAATCATATTAATTGGTTCTGGTGGTTCAGGAAAATCTACATTAGCAAAGCAGTTAGGAAATAAACTAAATATTAAGGTGCATCATCTTGATGCATTGTTTTGGAAAGCGAACTGGGAAGGTGTTCCTCGAGAAGAACAAAGAAAAGTTCAAAAAAACTTAATTAAAGAAGAAGAGTGGATTATTGATGGGAATTATGGCGGGACGATGGATTTAAGACTGAATGCAGCGGATACAATTATCTTTCTTGATATTCATAGAACGATTTGTGTTTATCGTGCTTTTAAAAGAATTGTACAATATCGAAATAAAACAAGACCGGATATGGGTGCCGGATGTGAAGAAAGACTAGATTTACAATTCTTTAAATGGATATGGGAGTATCCGAATAAGAAAAAACCTGCCATTTTAAAAAGACTAGATCAATTAAGTAAAGGAAAAGAAGTGATTATTTTAAAATCTCCAAATGAAGTGAAACGGTTTTTGAAGAAGTACGATAAGATAAGTAGTTAGATTTTAAAAAGAAGTAATATGGGGGGATACTATTGAATACATTCATTCGCTCGATTGATTCTAATATGATGGAAATTCCAGCAGGAGAGGTAGTATTAAGAGATGATCGAATAAAAAAAGAATGGCAAGTTCAAATAAAACCATTTCTTCTTGCAAAGTATGCTGTAACAATGGAAATATATAATGCCATTACAAATCCTACATTAAATAATGATAAAGATAGTAATAAACCAATTGTAAATATTTCATGGAATGATACAATTGCTTTTTGTAATTTACTTTCTAAACAAGCGGGATTAACAGCGTATTATTCTATTAGTGATGATGGAAAAAAGGTTAGTTGTAATATAGAATCTGACGGCTACCGATTGCCATCTGAGGCAGAGTGGCAATACGCATGTAAAGCAGGTACGACGGGATATACATATGGGGAACTTCAGAAAATAGCGTGGTATAATGAAAATTCAATTGGACAAATTCATGACGTCGGTAAAAAAGAGCCGAATGCATGGGGACTTTATGATATGTTAGGAAACGTTTGGGAATGGTGCTATGACTTGTATGATGAAAAAGTGTACGGATCGTACCGAATTTTTCGTGGTGGTAGTTGGGCTGAAGCAGCTAGAGGCTGCGGCGCGACTTGTCGCCGTCGTAGCCATCCTACATTTCATATAGACGATCTCGGTTTTAGGCTTGCTAGGTCAATTAAGCAGGAAAATGATACATAAAATACCGTGAAGAGTATGGAAAATATCCATACTCTTTACAACATAGAAATTTTAAAATGTAAGGAGTATTTTGAATGGCACGTATTTTATTCATTAACGCTGGATCAGAAGGACATATAAATCCAACATTACAAGTTGTAGAAGAACTGATTTCTCGCGGTGAAGAGGTCGTTTATTTTTCAATAGAGGCTTTCAGGGAGCGTATTGAGAAGACAGGTGCTACTGTACGAACGATAGATGATCAAAAATTTATACAAGCATTTCTTTCCGGTGGTCGAAATTATTTACAGGAAAGAATAAACGGCCTTCTACATACAGCAGATATTGTAATACCTAGTGTTTTAGAGCAAATTGAAGGAGAATATTTTGATTACATGATCCACGATTCTATGTTTGGCTGTGGTCATTTAATTGCCCAAATTCTTAATCTTCCGGCCATAAATTCCTGTACATCTTTTGCGCAGGATGAAAAATCATTTAAACAAATGTTAGACCATCTTTCTAAAAATATCCCAGTGGAAGTGCAGAATAGAATATATAATGATTTTCAAAACTTAACTAGAGAAATTGCAGGGAAATATGGTGTTGAAATAAATTCACCGTATGAAGTTTTCTATAATCCAGCACCGCTTACTATTGTGTATACGATTAAGGAGTTCCAACCTTTTGGTAATACGTTTAATGAAACATTTAAATTTGTAGGTCCATCTATTTCTGCACAAGGGGAAAATGAAGATTTTGATTATACTTCAATTGAAGAACAAAGCCTGATTTACATTTCACTAGGTACTGTTTTTAATGAAGCAATTAATTTTTATAAACTTTGTATGAAGGCATTCGAAAATAGTAAACATACAATTGTTATGTCTATTGGTAGTAAAACGAAAATAAGTGATTTAGGTGATATTCCTAAAAACTTCATTATGAAAAACTATGTACCGCAAACTGAACTACTTACATATACAAAATTATTTATTACACATGGCGGGATGAACAGTATGCATGAAGGGCTATATAACGGGGTTCCACTCGTTGTAATTCCGCAAAGTGCAGATCAGCCAGTAATCGCAAAGCAAGTGGAGAGTCTCGGAGCAGGAGTTAAATTGCAAATGCAAGGATTAACTGCGAATCAACTTAGTAAAAGTGTAGAAAAAGTATTAAGTAATCCATCATATAAAGAAGCTGCTTTGAATTTGAAGGAGTCTCTCCGAAAATCAGGTGGGTATACGCAAGCAGTTGATGAAATTTTTAAATTTACTGGCCGGTATTAAAACTATATATGTGAAAGGGTGTCTATATTAAGTGATGTAGACACTTTTATGTTATATGAAGCGAGGAATTAATTATATGGAAAGAATGAAAGTATTAAATGTGAATTTTGAAGATATGACAGCTACACCATTTTTTCAAGTGGAGGCAAAAAATAGAATTAGATTCGATATAGAATTATTTGAGGGGAATTTGAGAAAATTAAGAGGACTACTGACTGAACTTTTTAAAAGCCCCGATACAATTGACGTTTCATTTACTTCCGGTTATATAACATATGGTAAAAGTAAGAGAGTAAATGAGAAAACAAAAATTGGAAGGTTCATGAAGATTAAAAATTGGACAGAAACGCAAGTAGACGTTGATGATCTTGAAAGTACAATCATATTTACTACGATTAAAGGTGTCAATGAAGATGAAGTATATAAATATTGCAAGTATGTCGTTAATGGTGGTCAGCAAGCGTATATTTCTTTTTATAACGATACTTATTTGCTGTATATATGTACAGACGTAATTGACATTATTTCACCAGATACAAGTTTAATAGAAAAATTAAAAATCCAATACTATGAAGAGTATGACAAGTTTTATGAGACTATTTTGAAACATTAAGGATTATTCGCAATACATAAGTAATTTCACGTATCCAATAGAGATATATATTGAATATGGAAATGGAAGGGTGTTTCAAAAAATTTAATCTCACATTACTATGCATATCAAGTTGATTAAGAAATATTTCGAGAAGACTTGGTGCAATCCATCCGCTTATACAAAATGCTTTTATCTGGCCTTTTTTTACAAGATTTATAATTGCTATTGTGCACTTTTACTTTATAATTTTAAGATGTAGTTTTATATGTTAGTAATAATTTCACTGTTTCTGCACAATTTCTGCACGTGTTTAGGTAATTTCTATGTCATGATATATTCAGTAAGTGAAATATATCACATGGAATGAAATATTTCTTTACTACGGTGTATGCATAAATTACGCATACATCACTACAATATTGTCTCGTGTTATTCTTTTACATCAAAGCCCACATTACACTACGAAGTATAACAAGAAGGGGACATGAACATGAATAATCGAATTTTAAAACATCTACAGAACATGAAAATGAACAAAAAAAGTCTAGGAGCTGTTGCATTAACAGCGGGAATTATCGGCACGACACTTATTCCTCAAAATGCTTACGCGCATGGTTTTGTTGAAAAGCCTGGTAGCCGTTCCGCTTTATGTAGTCCAACTTATGGTGCACTAAATGTAAACTGCGGAAGTGTTATGTATGAACCACAAAGCTTAGAAGCACCAAAAGGATTCCCGCAAGCTGGTCCAGTTGATGGACAAATCGCTTCTGCAGGCGGAAAATTTGGTGGTATTTTGGATCAACAAACAGCGGATCGTTGGTTTAAAAATACAATCACTGGCGGAGAAAATACGTTTACTTGGAAGTTTACAGCGCCACATTTAACAAGCAAATGGCACTACTACATTACTAAAATAGGCTGGAATCCAAATAAAGCACTAACAAGAGCAGACTTTGAGCCAATTGGAACTGTACAACATGATGGTTCCGCAGCTTCAAATAATGTAGCACACAAAATCAATGTACCTACGGATCGTAGTGGCTACCATGTGATTTTAGCTGTATGGGATGTAGCTGATACAGCAAATGCGTTCTATAATGTAATTGATGTAAATCTCATCAATAATGTGAAACCAGACACAGAAGCGCCAAGTATTCCAAATGGAATTCAGACACAAAAAGTAACAGCGAATAGTATAGAACTAACATGGAACACTTCTACGGATAATGTAGGAGTAAAAGGGTATCAAATCTTCCGTAACGGAGAGATGATTGACACCGTACCAGGCACTCATTTTATTGATAAGAAATTACAACCAAGTACAGAATACTCTTATACTGTAAAAGCAATTGACGCAGCTGGCAATGTATCGAAAGAAAGTACAGCGCTTACAGCAAAAACAACAGTTGAGGCTCCTGATACAGAAGCACCAACACAACCAAAAGGATTACATAGTATGGGAACGACAGCGTCAAGTGTGGACCTAATGTGGAGTCCATCTGACGATAATGTTGGTGTAGACCATTACGATATTTATAGAGAAATAGAAGGAACAATGAAAAAAATCGCAACATCTAATACGACTTCTTATATGGATAATAATTTACTCGCTAATAAGACTTATAAATATGTAGTGAAAGCTGTTGATGTAGCTGGAAATGAATCCGTACAAAGTGATATATTCACAATTACTACAAAAACTGAAAGCGTTTCATATGGAGAGTGGGATGCAAAGAAAGCGTATAAAAAGGGTGATAGAGTCCTATACGAAGGAAAAGTGTATGAAGCCGTACAAAATCATCAAGGAAATGGGGATCCAAACTGGATTTATGCTTTATCCTTATGGAGAGCAGTGTAAGTTTTACCTCAAAATGAAATAAAAGATAATGGGCTTTGATGCAAAAAAAGGAAGCTTGAGAATTCACTTTTCTGCTTATAAAAAAGACGACGTATTCAGCGTCGTCTTTTTTATAAATTTTACTTTCCTCCATTAAATGATGATAAGTCCCGTAATTAAACAAAAGCGTTAATATAATAAAAAAGGAGAAATGAGAAATGTATAGAAAAATCGTTGAGTATGATTCTAAAATGTTTTTAAAAATGTGGTGAGTGAAAAAAAGAACCCTTTATAAAAGGGGTTCTTCTGGTGAGTGAATCTATTAATTGCAATCTTGATAATATTCATCACATGAATCGTTATTCTCGTTACAGCAAATACAAAATGTTTTTTGGACAAATAAACTAACTATACTAGTAGAACCTTCCTGTTTTGTAAGAGTAAGACTTTGAAAATCTTCAACTTGAAATATTTTTGTTTGAACAGGTTGTAATGTTGTAGTAATTGGGCGGCTAGATTTTCTTGTGAGAATAGTTACTTGAACGGGTGCACTCATGCCGACGACGAATAACTGAATTAATGTTTTATTATGATTGTTTGTAAAATCCTCGAATACAGTTTGTGGAGCAGTGGTTTCAAGGAAAACAGATACAGGTATATTTCCATTTGCATTTTCTGCAGAACCAGCAATTGTATGGGTTTCAATAAAACAGTTATTTTTTTGATCGTCCGAATGTGATTGTTTTTTATAATATTTTTTACCATCTTTATAAAAATAATTTGCCATACTTATGTTACTCTCCTTTCTTTGAGATATCAATATATATTATTAAACAAAAGGAAAAAGTGCTTGTACAAAAGGTTAACATCCGCTATCGTAAATAATTGAAAACGCTATTTGATATGTATATAATTTGAGAATGTTTTAGTTTTTAAGTAAAAATAAAGCACACATTAAAGTGTGCTCCTATGAAAGCTTTAAATTTGTATGACTAAATAGTCACCATACAATAAAATATGCTTATTTAATATAAATGTGTGTCGAATCTATAATAATATATTTCGGCTCACATTGCGTTTTTATTACCGAATTTGTGCAACCGTTAACGCTGCCGAACGAATGTCTACAGTACCAATTACTTCAACGGGTACAATTTGAATTAAATCACCAGGGTTTAAGTTAATGAGAATGACACCACTGGATACATCAACTTCACCAGTGCCAAAAATATTAGAACGGACTGCGGTTCCAGATCCTGCAATAATATTAGTTGATGAGTTTAGTGTCAAGAAAAATCGTGCTGCTTCCGGTGCTACGGGAACATTATCAAGGCTAATTGTTAGTGTATAACTAATTTGATATATACCAGCTATTTGAATTCTAATACCAGTTCCAATACTAATTGTATCATTTATTACGGGAACGGTAATATTAGGATTTGGCCCTGTACTAGGTAATAGTAGTGGGGTGAATAATGTTGCAAATTGAGGTGAAGTAGCATTGAAAGCAAAACCAAGGGCAGGTAGTGTACTAGGGGCTTGTGCACCACAATTAAAGTGCGTGAATTTACGACTAGATGAGAGCATATTTTCACTCCTTTCTTTCATTTAGATAACGTAAGTAATAATCTCACGTTTTGGACAAGCATAATACAATATATGAAAATTTATAGTACAAAGTGCAGAAGTGTTACTATTACGGATAATTTTTAATTTTATATAGAAAAAAGCAGCTAGCCGAATTAGCAAACTACTTGGTAGGTTTTTAAAGAGAAAACAGGAGAATATTGACGGGATATAGATCTTTATTCAGAGGGTTCAAATACCATTAAAGAAAAAAATATAGCATACCGCATTCCAAATCATGCAATCTAAATAATTGTAAAGGTTATATATTATAAAACCTATATAAATAGTCCTCTTGAAAAATTTTGAAATTGGCTAGCAATACAGGGGTAGGTGTAATAG
This sequence comes from Bacillus cereus group sp. N11, assembly GCF_016483605.1. NCBI lineage: Bacteria > Bacillati > Bacillota > Bacilli > Caryophanales > Bacillaceae > Bacillus > Bacillus cereus group sp. N11. The sequence goes on along the minus strand of NZ_JAEHBN010000001.1, from coordinate 319,497 downwards.
TATCAATTTTAAATTTTATATAGAAGTCACTATTAGGTACATGAATGTATGACTCTCAATACATGGGGATTAAATTTTTTGTACAAAAATTTCATCTTGCGGGTCGTTGTTTTTAATAACTCGAAAGCGGTAGGAACATTATACTGCCAGCAAATTGAAAGTTTATAGATATGATATTAGAATATCCACCAAAAATAATTCAAAACGAATAAGATACAAAAAAGGTTACTATAAGAATACTTCATGTAAATTCATATAGTAACCTTTCTATTATGATAATACTTTCGTCATAAGTATATGTGGAATGCTATCTTCCATAAATACATTGGAAGAAGTTTGATAGTCTAATTTTTTATAAAATCCTTCAGCTTGTGTTTGCCCGTGTAGTTTCACTTTTGTAGCTTTTTTGCTACGGGCAATTTCTTCTAACGTTTGAATAATTACTTTACCTAATCCGTATGTACGATAATCTTTTAAAATACAAATGCGTTCTAGTTTTCCGGCACCATCAACAAATCGTATACGACCTGTACCTACAGGAAGCTCATTATAATAAACTAAAATATGTTTACATTCTTCACCGATTTCATCAAATATATCGAATTCATCTTCAAGAGGAACACCTTGTTCTTTTACAAATACTTCTTTTCGAATGTGAAAGGCAGTTTCTAAATCTGTAAGTTTTGTTATGAGTTTGGATTGCAAATTGTTCAGCCCTTTCTAGTGTAATCAGTTTTTGTTTTCATAGTATATCATAATAAATAGCTATAAAGAGAAGAAGAAAATAATAAAAAGCCGACTTTAAAAAGTCAGCTTTCATTATAGTTCCTTTATCCCGTTTTTAGTACCGATAATGGCTTTCCTTGTCATATTTATAAACAATCCTGAATCAACTACACCAGTAATCATTTTTAATTGTTCGTGTAAATTAGCAGGATTAGATATATGATTAGGAAATATACAATCGATAATCATGTTATTATTATCGGTAATAAAGGTTTCATTATTTTTTATACGTAACGTTGTTTGACACCCTAAAGATTGAATTTTACTTTCGGTTTGTTTCCATGAAAAAGGGATAATTTCAACAGGCAATGGGAAATTACCTAAACGAGCCACAAGTTTTGATTCATCAGCAATAATAATGAGTTCTTTAGAGGAGGAGGCAACAATTTTCTCACGAAGTAATGCGCCACCGCCGCCTTTTATAAGCTGTAAATCGGAATCAATTTCATCCGCTCCATCAATTGTAAGATCAAGACTTTGTACGTCATTTAAAGAAATCAGCGGGATGTTTAGTTGCTTTGCTAAAGCTTCAGTTTCCTTTGATGTTGGAACAGCTTGAAAGTATAGTCCTTCTTGTACAAGTTGACCTAATTTTTGTATCGTCCAATATACGGTAGATCCTGTGCCTAGTCCAATGTTCATTCCATCTTTTACAAAGTTAGCAGCATATTCGCCAACAAGTTGTTTTAAATTCATCATTTTACTCCGCTGGGCGTGGACCGGCAGCTAATCCTGAATTTTCAACTGTAAGTACCGGACGAACGACTATATCTTTATGTACACGCATTTGACAAGATAATCGTAAATGATCTTCAATCCCTTTTTCTGTCATCGCATTTTTTTCATTCGCACTCGCTTCACAGAAATCACCCGCTATAATTTCTACTCTACAAGTTGTGCAACGTGCATTTCCACCACAACGATGAAGAATGTTTACACCGTTATCTTCAATTGCTAATACTAACTTTGTTCCTTCTTTCACATCAAAAGTGCCAGCACCTTCAATTGTTAATTTTGGCAAATTTGTTCCTCCTCACGTAAAATTGTACATAACATATTTATGACCGCGAATTATTGAACATAAACATTATTTTTTTATAAGTCCCGTAACTTTTTCGTTTCATCAATCGTTTATTAAGTAAGCGCTGAAAAGGAGTGGTTATTTTGTGCACAAAAGTAACGCAATTGTTTAAGAAACATATCGATATGAATCATTCAAATATAAATTTTTTGATTGAAAATTATGCAGAGTTAAAAAGGTATTGTACATTTTTAACGAAAAACAGATGGGATGGGGAAGATCTTGCCCAAGAAACAGTTTGTAAAGTTCTTCAAAAATATAGTAATAAAGATATTTGCATGACACTTGTATATAAAATAGCTAGAAATCGTTGGTTAGACCAGATAAAGTCAAAATCAGTTCATGAAAAAATAAGGGAACAAATTACTTTCGAAGAACCACATGAAAAAATTGCAGATTTGCATGAAATGGTAGGGAAAGTATTATCTTCATTAAATGTACAACAATCCACAATTTTATTATTAAAGGATGTTTTTCAATATAGTATTGCTGATATCGCTAAAGTATGTTCTGTATCGGAAGGAGCAGTGAAAGCTTCTTTATTTCGGAGTAGAAATAGGCTGAAAACTGTAAGTGAAGAAGGGCTTGAAATCGTTGAATTCACAGAAGATATTGATATTGTTGTAACGTCTATTCGTGAAGAAAGGCCGGAATTGTTAACTAAGCTTCTTCCAACAATAGATTTTACGAAGTTACCAACTAAACAACCTGTCTTATTACTCAGTGCGAAAAACTCTTCTTCCTACAGTTGTATGCTTTGTGCGGCATAACAATTATTGGAGGGATTTAAAATGAATGCAATTCCATATGTAGTAGAGCAAACGAAATTAGGAGAACGTTCCTATGATATATATTCAAGGTTATTAAAAGACAGAATTATTATTATCGGTTCAGAAATTAACGATCAAGTAGCGAGTAGTGTTGTAGCTCAATTATTATTTCTAGAAGCGGAAGATGCAGAGAAAGATATATATTTATACATTAATAGCCCAGGCGGATCAACGACAGCAGGTTTTGCAATATTAGATACAATGAACTTAATTAAACCAGACGTGCAAACACTTTGTATGGGATTTGCAGCATCATTTGGTGCGTTGTTACTCTTATCAGGTGCAAAAGGAAAACGATTTGCATTGCCTAACAGTGAAATTATGATTCATCAACCGCTTGGTGGTGCGCAAGGGCAGGCAACTGAAATCGAAATAACAGCAAAAAGAATTTTAAAGCTAAAGCATGATATTAATAAAATGATTGCAGAAAAAACAGGGCAACCGATTGAAAGGGTAGCACATGATACAGAAAGAGATTATTTTATGACTGCAGAAGAAGCGAAGGAATATGGGATTGTAGATGATGTTGTTACGAAAAAATAAGATAAAACAGGCTAGAGAATATGCGAATTCTCTAGCCTGTTTTATTAATCTTTTATCCATTCATCAACTAACGATTGATTCTTTTCAATCCATTTTCGTGCTGCTTCTTCTGGATCTTTCGTTTTATTTAGCATGACCATTAACGTACCAAGCTGCTCATCGTTCATTTTCCATTTATCAAAGTATTTCACAATATCCGGATGATCTTTTTCGAAACCTTTACGAACGGAGTAATAAATGTCATCTTTTTCACCATATACTTTCTTAGGGTCTTTTAAATATTTTAAATCAAATTCTGAAAAACCCCAATGAGGATTCCAAAGCGTAACAGCGATTGGTTTCTTTTTCGTATATGCCTTTTTTAATTCACTCATCATCGCAGCTTCTGAAGATTGGACAAGTTTTAGTTTAATATCATATTCCTTCATCGCCTTATTTGTTAAATTCATTAGGCTGCTGCCAGGTTCGATTCCGACAATTTTGTTATCTAGTTCATCTTTATGTGCATTTAAATCCTCGATACTGTTTATGTTTTTCAAATAAGAAGGAACGACAAGGCCAAGCCCTGTACCTTCATACCATTTTGATTTTAAGACAATGTCATTTTTATATCGATCATTTAATGGTTTATCCGTAACAGGCAGCCATACTTCTAAATTTGCATCAACATCACCACGAGCGACACCAGTCCAAATTGCAGCTTTTTCTAAATACATGAGTTCAACTTTGTAGCCTTTTTGTTCTAATAACACTTTCCACATGTTTGCAGTTGCAATATTTTCTTTCCAACTTGTTACACCAAGTTTAATTTTTCCTTTCGAATTTGCATTTGTTGCATTACATGAGGTGAAAATCATAGTAATAAATAATGCAAGGCATATAAGCCATATTTTCTTTCGCATCGAAAACCTCCTAAGTAACGTTTGCCTTTTTAAATAAATGTATAAGTAAGCATTCTTATTATGAACGGAAATGAGAATTTTAAAAGAAAGCTTATGAATGTCATTTTTATGTAATATTTCTTTGTAAAATCGCAACACTATGTAAATAGATGGGTAGAAAAGGAGTAGTGACATGGATAATACAAAGGTGCGTGTTGAAAACGTAACAAAAGTATTTGGGAAACATCCGCAAAGAGCGCTTACCTTATTAAAAGAAGGAAAAAGCAAATCCGAAATTTTAAAAGAGACAGGAATGAACGTTGGTGTGAAAAAGGCAACGTTTGAAGTATACACCGGAGAAATTTTCGTTATTATGGGTTTATCCGGTAGCGGGAAATCAACGCTAGTTCGAATGCTAAATCAATTAATCAAACCGACAGCGGGGCATATATACATAGATGGTGAAGACATTGCAACGATGGGAAAAGAAGAGTTACGAAGAGTGAGAAGAACGAAAATGAGTATGGTGTTTCAGAAGTTTGCTCTATTTCCGCATCGTACTGTTTTACAAAATGTTGCATACGGATTAGAAATACAAGGAGTTCCAGTAGAGGAACGAGAGAAAAAAGCGTTAGAGTCACTTAAGTTAGTGGGACTCGATCATCATAAAGACAATTATCCAAGTCAACTTAGTGGTGGGATGCAACAGCGAGTTGGTATTGCGAGAGCGCTTACGAATGATCCGGATGTTTTACTTATGGATGAATCATTTAGTGCATTGGATCCGCTTATTCGAAAAGAAATGCAAGATGAATTGTTAGAGCTACAAGATAAAATGGAGAAAACAATAATATTTATTACTCATGATTTAGATGAAGCACTTCGAATTGGAGATCGTATTGCATTAATGAAAGATGGAGAAATTGTTCAAATTGGAACGCCGGAAGAAATTATGATGAGCCCTGCTAATGAATTTGTAGAGAAATTCGTTGCGGATGTGAATTTAGGAAAAGTAATTACGGCGGAGTCTATATTAAAACGACCGGAGACTTTATTAATTGACCGTGGACCTCGTGTGGCACTACAAATTATGAGGAATGCGGGCGTTTCTACAGTATATGTTGTAAATAAAAAGTATGAGTTTTTAGGTATATTAACCGCAGATGATGCAAGTAAAGCAGTACAAAAACAGTGGCCGATTGCTGATTTATTACTTAATGATATTCCGCACGTTTATTTAGATACTTTACTTGAAGAGACGTATGCAAAAATGGCAGAGATGAAATATCCGTTACCCGTTATTGATGAGAAGAAAAGGTTAAGAGGAATTATTAAACGTGAAAGTGTCATTCAAGCTCTTGCAGGTAACATTGAGGAAGAGGTGAAAGACGATGAATAGTATACCGCGTATTCCATTAGGGGAATGGGTCGACTCGTTTGTTGCAAGTTTATATGAGAACTTTGAAGGTTTGTTCCGAGGATTCTCGTATATTATCGGAGGATTCGTTGATTTACTCACTAATTTTTTAACAATAATACCAGCCATATTGATGATTATTATCCTATGTTTCTTCATTTGGTACACAACGAGAAAATTATCTTTAGTTATTTTTACACTCATCGGATTGTTATTTATTTTAAATATTAACTATTGGGCACAAACGATGCAAACATTAGCACTCGTACTTACGTCTGTTATTATTTCGATTATTGTCGGAATTCCAATCGGTATTTTAGCATCTCAAAATGAGCGTTTCTCAAAGTTTTTAAAACCAACATTAGATTTTATGCAAACAATGCCCGCATTCGTATATCTCATACCAGCGATTACATTTTTCGGAGTAGGTGTAGTACCTGGCATAATTGCATCAGTAATCTTTGCGATGCCACCAACAATCAGATTTACAGACTTAGGAATTAGACAAGTTCCGGAAGATTTAATTGAAGCAGCGAATGCATTTGGATCCACAGCATCACAAAAACTATTTAAAGTACAATTACCACTCGCAACTGGGACGATCATGGCCGGAGTGAATCAAAGTATTATGCTTTCGTTATCGATGGTTGTAACAGCGTCACTTGTAGGAGCACCAGGACTAGGAGTAGATGTGTACCGTTCTGTAACACAAGTTAATATCGGAATGGGATTTGAAGCGGGACTAGCCATTGTTGTCATCGCGATTATATTAGACCGCATTACACAAGGATTTCATCAAAAAAGAAAATAACAAAAAAACACACTTTATTATACAAAGTGTGTTTTTTTGTTCGAAAAGATTACATACGAACAATAACAGAACCGCCAGCTGGTGCGCAAACTTGATTTTTTTCTTGTTCCATTGATTTTATTAATTGATTATTTTCTTCGATTAATGAGATTAATTTAGCTAACTGACTTTCAAGGCTAGCGATGCGCTGCATCATATATTGAGAATCGTGATGCAGTGTATTTCTTACGGAATGGGGGGAGTAAGCATATTGTTGATTTATATTTGGATTCCAATGAGGATACATTTGAATCGTTCCTCCTTCAATGAATAACTGATCTTTCTTATAGTAAATGCCTATGTAGAGGTAATGGTGACTTGAAAATTCTTTCATATAAAGAGGATTAAATAGGGGGAATGGAAAAGTAATAAAGTACATTTTTTGGAAATTTTCAAGTGGGATAGAAAATATATTAGGAAATAGCAACAATCATGTAAATATTATATTGGGAGAAATGATGAGAGGAGATGCTATTTTGGCTAATAATAAAAAAAGAAATAATGCGATGACAATTGGTGTCGCTATAGGCGTTGTAATCGGCGTAGTACCTGGCTTATTTACTGATAATGTAGTAATTGGAATTGCGATTGGGATTGTAATTGGAATGGGGATTGCGGTTTTGAAGAAGGAATGAGGTGCAAATTATTAAAATGAAATAATGTAAAAATTCCTAATTAAAAAGATTGAATTTTCGGAATAAAAAACCTATTTTTCCTTTTTTTATGATATTATATATAAAAAGGATGGTGATGGATATGTCAATAAACAATCCAGCAGAACAAAACTGCTTCATTTGTGAAAAACATAAAGGAAACATTATAGTTCCAGGTGGCGCTATTTATGAAGACGATCTTATATACGTTGGACATGTCCATTGGGATACAGAAGAAACATATCTTGGTTACGTAATGATTGATATAAAAAGGCATGTACCTGGTCTTGCTGAATTAAATGAAGATGAGGCGAAAGCATTTGGACTTATAACAAGTAGAATAAGTAAAGCGCTAACAGAAAACGAAGGTGCAGAACATATTTACACGTTTGTTTCGGGTAATGGTGTACCGCATTTGCATATGCATATTATTCCCCGTTATCCGGATACACCAAGAGAATTTTGGTCGCCTACTGAAGTAGCAAATTGGACTGGTGCACCATATGGAGGTTCTGAAGAAATTAAAAAACTATGTGAAAGAATACGAAAGTATATGGTAAATGAGTATGCATACAACAAATAATAACCAATATTCATGGGTTGGAAATACGGAAATGTGTTTAGGGGAAATCTCAGTTAAGCAATATGATGACATTGTACTTGGTAAATACGGTGGGAATATAAGTGCCGGAGCAAAAAAGAATGAAGACGGTACGTTAGTTTGGTCAAATGATGATTGGGAATTTGCAGCTATTTTAGACGGGCATAATAGCGCAGAAAGTGTTGATTTAGTTATACATACAATCGAAAAAGAATATGAAAATATAAAAATAATGATGAATGAACGAATTGAAACAGTTTTTCAATCAGTTGCAAATCATATACTTACAATTTTTCAATCCTCCTCATTTAAAGAAAAGTGCAAAAGAGTTAAAGGTGAAACAGCTTTTTTACTATGTGTAAGAAAAGAAAACTATATATGGTGGCTATCTATTGGAGACTGTCTCGTTTATGTATTTCATGATGAATTACATAAATTAGGGCAATACGCACTAAATCAACGTCATTTTTACGAATGGATTGGCAATGTAAATACATTTGAATTACCTGTACCTTGCTATTCATCAGGAATTCGTGAATTACGTACTGGCAACAATCGAATTGTAATGGTGACAGATGGGGTATTAGAATGTGGGGAACGTCGTTATGAAACGCCATTAAATCTGTATAACGATATGAATGAAAATAAGATAGAGCTTAAAGAAAATGTTCAAAATGTTTTAGAACACGTGCATCATCAATTGGGGCGAGATAGTGCAACAATTATTAGTTGGGATGTTGAAAATAAAAAGAATGCTACGTATCCGAGTGATCAGCCGGAGAAAATGAAAGTAAGAAAATAAAAGGAGGGGGGTCCGTCAATTACAAAAATGGCTCTATTAATTTTATAGGTACTATCCATATTCGCTTATGAAAGAATAGCAAGAAAAAAGTTAAACATCCTGAAACAAAAAGGATGAGAAATAGATTGTTGTTGTACAATACATAAAACATGTCTTGATAAAACTACTACTTAAGCATAAAGAAAATGAAAACATTATCGAAACATGGAAAAATTATATAGTCTACTTTATTAAAAATATAATTAATTTAATAGGAGGGAATGCAATGGGCAACTCTACTATTTGGATTATAGTTATTAGTATGATAATTGGAGGATATTTTTTAGAAAAGTTTTTAAGAAGAAAATTAAATATGCCAAAGGGCAATGTTTGGATATATAAGCATGTAAATAGTTTACATGTAAAATTAGAAATAGGTCTTTTTATCGTATATCTTATATTAAGTTTTATTTATCTGTTCAAAGCAGAAAATGCTAATATAGGAATTGTTGTACTTATTTATTTTGGAGCAATTTCCTTATTACGCGTATGGATGGAATGGAAGTATAACAGAGAGACAAAGGAATATATTCTTTCTATAATTGGATTCTTTGCATTTGTTTTTATGGTTTCAATGTTGTTTTATTTTGATCCTCTTTCTACATATTGATATCGTTTGGGTTTTTAATGATGAATATTTAATAAGAGTAGCCACCATTATTTATCTTGATAGTTACTCTTTTTATTTACATCTTCCTAAAACTCCTCAAAACAAGAAATTCCCACAATCTCCAAGGAAGAATCTTCTTCGCAAAAATCATAAATTTCACACTTTTTCCAATTGGATATCGTAAATTAGTACGCTTTGCTTCAGCAATTTCAACGATTTTATTAGCAACGTCTATCGGATTACCAAATGTATCACTACCGCTATTAATATGTTTTTGTATTTTATCCATATATTCTTTGTAAGGAGATGTTGTATCAGATTGGTTTCCAGCTAGTTGTTTACCAACCTCCCATATGTTTGTGTTATAAGAACCTGGTTCAAGTAAAGCAACATCAATTCCGAAAGGTTTTACTTCTAAGCGAAGGGATTCACTCCAGCCTTCTAATGCATATTTTGAAGATACATAAGGAGATAAACCAGGGAATCCAACTTGGCCGCTAATGCTGCTTATATTAATGATTTTTCCACTTTTTTGTTCTCTCATATATGGTAAAACAAGCTGAGTGATTGATATAGCGCCAAAAAGATTCGTTTCAAATTGTTTACGATATTCCTCTACTAGAATTTCTTCTACAAATCCTCCATTTGCATATCCTGCATTGTTTATAAGGAGGTCTACTCTATTAATTTCTTTTAAAAACAATTGGAAGTTATGTATAGAGTTTTGATTTGTTACATCTAATTGTTGAATTTTTATGTTTTGTTGTAAGTTTAGTTTAGTAGCTTGAGATAGTAAGTTTACTTGTTTTTCAAGGTTTCGCATTGTAGCAATGACAATATAGTCTTTTTTTGCTAGTTCAAGTGTCGTTAATAGTCCGAATCCACTTGATGCTCCTGTAATAACCGCGATTTTTTTATTCATTGGTCGCTCGCTTTCTTTTTCTTTTATCATAACGAGTTATAGGAATAAAATCTATTAATGATACATGTTGTTTTAATAAGATTATATGATAAAGTGCTTTAGTTTTTTCATTTATATATGTATTGGAATGATTTAAAAAGGGAATTGTGTAGACTCAGCGTATATAGAGAAGTAAGTATTATATAAGCCAATGAAATGAGGGAAGAAAAATGGTCCATGTGAAAGACGTATTAGCAGATCAGTTGTTAGCAAATGCGAATGATCCTAGTTGGTATATGCCATTTTCAGATGCAGTGAAGGATTTATCTGAGAGAGAAGCTTTCTGGAAACCGAATGAAGAAAGTAATAGTATAGCAGAAATTGTACAACATTTACTGTATTGGAACTCAACGTGGCAAACTAGGTATAAAGAATCAAATGTTAATGCGGTACCCGCTATTGGTGACAATAACAAAAGCTTTATGCTATCAGATAATCAAACATTTGAAGAGTTAAGGGAAAAATTATTAGAGAAATTGTTACAATGGCAAAATCTCATTAATGAAGACAAGGTTGAAAGTGATGTAGTTGGATTTCCTGTATCCGCGAAGTGGTGGGAAGTGCTAGGTAATGTAACTACTCATAATGCGTATCATATTGGTCAAATTATTTACATCCGGAAACTACAAAAAAGTTTTGATAGTGAATAAGGGAATGATTCTCTAGTAAGGTGAACAAAAGTGGACAAAACGAGACAGCTGTCTCGCTTTGTCCATTTTTTTATTTTTAAAAAGAAGAGAAAGTCTATTAAATCAAGGTTAGAATTTGGCACGCTTCTTGCAACATAAAAGATGAACAAGAAAATAGGAGGGCTGGACATGTTAAAAACAACTGAAAGTAAAGGGAATGAAATTACGAAAGAACAAGCTCGCTGGATGTATGAAAAAATGTTAGAGATTCGTAAATTTGAAGATAAGGTACATGAATTGTTCGCGCAAGGTGTTTTACCAGGTTTCGTTCATTTATATGCTGGAGAAGAAGCGGTAGCAGTTGGTGTATGTGCCCACTTAACGGATAGTGACAGTATTACAAGTACACATAGAGGTCACGGACATTGTATTGCAAAAGGTTGTGATTTAAATGGTATGATGGCTGAACTTTTCGGGAAAGCGACAGGATTATGTAAAGGTAAAGGCGGTTCCATGCATATTGCCGATTTAGATAAAGGAATGCTTGGTGCGAATGGCATTGTAGGCGGGGGTTTCCCACTTGCTTGCGGTTCAGCATTAACAGCTAAATATAAAGGAACGAAAGATGTAAGTGTTTGCTTCTTCGGTGACGGAGCAAATAATGAAGGAACATTCCATGAAGGGGTTAATTTAGCGGCGATTTGGAAGTTACCAGTTATTTTTATCGCTGAAAATAATGGTTACGGTGAAGCAACTACATTTGAATATGCTTCAAGTTGTGATTCTATTGCTGATCGTGCAAAAGCATATAACATTCCGGGAGTTCAAGTAGATGGAAAAGATTTACTAGCGGTATATAAAGCAGCGGAAGAGGCTGTTGAACGTGCACGTAATGGCGGTGGCCCAACTTTAATTGAATGTATGACATATCGTAATTACGGCCATTTCGAAGGAGAAGCACAAACGTATAAAACTTCAGAAGAAAAAGAAGAACATTTAAATGAAAAAGATGCGATTGTGAATTTCCGTAAGCATTTAATTCATGAAGGTTTATTAACGGAATCTGAACTTGTTAATATGGAAAAAGCAGTAGATGAAGCAGTGCAACGATCAATTGATTTTAGTGAAAATAGTCCATATCCAGAGGATGAAGAATTATTAAAAGATGTATACGTTTCTTACAAATAAGAGGAGGGTGAAAAATAATGACTAGAACAGTAAGTATGTCAACTGCTATCAATGAAGCGATGAAAATATCAATGCACCGTGATGAAAATGTAATTTTAATAGGTGAAGACGTTGCGGGTGGTGCACAAGTTGATCATTTGCAAGATGATGAAGCGTGGGGCGGTGTTCTTGGCGTTACGAAAGGGCTTGTACAAGAATTTGGCCGAAATCGTATTTTAGATACACCAATTTCTGAAGCTGGTTATATGGGAGCTGCGATGGCAGCGGCGGCAACGGGATTACGTCCGATCGCTGAATTAATGTTTAATGATTTTATCGGTAGTTGTCTTGATCAAGTTTTAAACCAAGGTGCAAAATTCCGTTACATGTTTGGTGGAAAAGCAAAAGTACCAGTTACAATTCGTACGATGCATGGTGCTGGATTTAGCGCAGCAGCTCAGCATTCTCAAAGTTTATACGCGTTATTTACGAGCATTCCAGGTATTAAAGTTATCGTTCCGTCCACCCCGTATGATGCAAAAGGCTTATTATTAGCGGCAATTGAAGATGATGATCCAGTAATCTTCTTTGAAGATAAAACACTTTACAATATGAAAGGTGAAGTGCCAGAAGGATATTATACAATTCCTTTAGGAAAAGCAGATATTAAACGGGAAGGCTCTCATATAACGATTGTCGCAATTGGGAAGCAAGTTCATACTGCGCTTGCGGCTGCGGAGCAATTATCGAAAAAAGGACTTGAGGTAGAAATTATTGATCCACGCTCTTTATCACCGCTTGACGAAGATACAATTTTAGCATCTGTTGAAAAAACAAATCGTCTTATCGTTATTGATGAAGCAAACCCAAGATGTAGTATCGCAACAGACATTGCAGCAATTGTAGCGGATAAAGGGTTCGATTTATTAGATGCACCTATTAAACGAATTACAGCACCACATACACCAGTTCCGTTCTCACCACCACTTGAAAAACTATATTTACCAACGCCAGAGAAAGTAATTGAAACGGTATCAGAAATGATTGGGGACCGTTCTTTATTGAATGTGTAATGAAACGATGAGAAGGGAGAGAGAAATATGGCTGTAGAAGTTGTAATGCCGAAATTAGGAATGGCGATGAAAGAAGGTATTATTACGAGTTGGAATATTAAAGCGGGTGATAATGTAGCAAAAGGAGAATTAATTGCTAGTATTAATTCTGAAAAAATCGAAACAGAAATAGAAGCACCCGCTGATGGAACGGTACTGGATATAGCTGTAAGTGAAGATGAAGGAGTTCCACCTGGTACTGTAATATGTTACATCGGAAAACCAAATGAACAGGTATCGGTAAATGAAACCGTAAATGCTACAGAAGAATCAATACCGAAAGTAGAACCTCAAAATGAACAACATCCTGAACCGTACGCGGAAGAAAGATCAAAGAAACAAAGAATAAAAATATCTCCTGTAGCAAAGAAAATGGCAACAGTTGAAAATCTTGAAATTTCCACATTAATAGGAACAGGTCCTGGTGGGAGAATTACAAAGGCAGATGTATTAAAAGTACTTGAAGAAAAAGTTGCTACCCCAGAAACGTTTGTAAAAGAAGAAAGTAAAATAATCCCTATTACCGGTATGCGGAAAGCAATCGCAAATCGGATGCAAGCAAGCCTCCAAAATAGCGCACAATTGACATTAACGATGAAAGTAGATGTTACGGATTTAGTTGCTTTACATAAAGAAATAGCGGAAGTTGTACAAAAACGGTACGATAACAAACTAACCATTACTGATTTCGTTTCTCGTGCTGTTGTATTAGCGCTTCAGGAGCATAAGGAAATGAACAGCACTTATATAGATGATGCAATCCATCAATTTGAACATGTTCATTTAGGTATGGCAGTGGCGTTAGAAAATGGCTTAGTCGTTCCGGCTATTCGCTTTGCAAATAATCTATCTTTAATAGAGTTATCTAAAGAGATTAAAAATGTGGCACAAAAGGCACGAACAGGTAGTTTAAGTAGTGATGGTATGAAAGGAACGACATTTACAATTAGTAATTTAGGAAGCTTTGGTATCGAATATTTTACGCCAGTATTAAATACACCTGAAACTGGTATTTTAGGTGTAGGTGCAATTGAACATGTTCCAGTATATAAAGGAAAGAAAATAAAAAAAGGTAGTATGTTACCTTTAAGTTTAACATTTGATCATCGTGTACTAGACGGTGTACCAGCAGCTGCATTTTTACGCACAATTAAACAATACTTAGAAGAACCGGTAACAATTCTTTTATAAAGAGAAGGTGAGAGAATGAATAAATTAGTAGTTATTGGAGGCGGACCCGCTGGATATGTGGCGGCAATTACCGCAGCTCAAACTGGGAAAGATGTCACTCTTATTGATGAAGCTGATCTTGGTGGAACTTGTTTAAATGTCGGGTGCATGCCTACGAAATCTTTGTTAGAAAGTGCTGAAGTATACAATATTGTTAATCATGCGCAACGTTTTGGTGTATTAGTAGACAAACGAAGTATATCAATTGATTGGAATCAAATACAGACGAGAAAATCACAAATTGTTGTGCAGCTCGTACAAGGAATACAATATTTAATGAAGAAAAATAAAATTAAAGTTATAAAGGGGAAAGGGAAATTTGAAACGGATCATCGTCTGCGAGTTATGCAGGGGAATAAGGAAGCAATAGTGGTTGGAGAACAATTCATTATTGCGGCAGGTTCAGAACCTACTGAATTACCTTTTGCTCCATTCGACGGGGAATGGATTTTAAATAGTAGTCATGCGATGTCTCTTGAAAACATACCAGCTTCATTACTTATTGTTGGGGGCGGCGTAATAGGTTGCGAATTTGCTAGTATATATAGTCGTCTTGGAACGAAAGTAATGATTGTTGAAATGGCACCGCAATTACTACCTGGTGAGGATGAAGATATCGCAAGCATTTTAAGAGAGAAACTAGAAAATGATGGTGTAGAAATTTTCACAGGAGCAGCTTTAAAGGGATTAAACAATTATAAGAAACAGGCTTCGTTTGAATACGAAGGAAGTATGCATGAAGTAACTCCAGAATTTGTTCTCGTTTCTGTTGGTAGAAAACCTCGTGTACAAGATTTAGGATTAGAAAAAGCAGGAGTTCAATTTTCAAATAAAGGGATTACTGTAAATGAGCATATGCAAACGAACGTATCACATATTTACGCAGCCGGTGATATTATTGGAGGAATACAGCTTGCTCACGTAGCCTTTCATGAAGGAACGACAGCGGCATTACATGTGAGCGGAGAAGATGTGAAAGTAAACTATCATGCTGTGCCTCGTTGTATATACACAGCTCCAGAAATAGCTAGCGTCGGTTTAAGTGAAAAAGGTGCAAGAGAACAATATGGTGATATTCTTATCGGAGAATTTCCTTTTACAGCGAACGGAAAAGCTCTTATTTTAGGAGAACAAATGGGGAAAGTAAAAGTCATTGTGGAACCTAAATATCAAGAAATTGTAGGGATTTCTATTATCGGTCCTCGTGCAACTGAACTAATTGGTCAAGGCACCGTAATGATTCATACAGAAGTTACCGCTGATATTATGAGAGGTTATATTGCAGCACATCCAACTTTATCTGAGGCAATTCATGAAGCTTTATTGCAGGCGGTAGGACATGCTGTACATGTTTAAATGAAAATATAATAAACCACTATTCTCTAAATGAATGAGAGAATAGTGGTTTGAATTTTTACTATTTAATTTCAATAGCTGAAGTTATATCGTTCCAATCAGCAGCTAAATTAGCAGTTTTACCATACCAATCAGCGTGTTTAAATAAAACACCTTTTCCATATCCTTGTGTAGAAGTATGCTCCCAAAGTGTCGTTGAATAACTTGCAGATGGTGACGCTGTACTTACAGAAGAAATTCTGTCGTTCCAGCTAGATGGTAAGTTTTTAAAGCCGCTGCTCCAGTAAATATATTGGCCACCTTTATCTTTATGTTCATAAAAATCAGTACTACCAGCACCACTACCTAAAGGATTAATTTTATTTTTAAGTACTTTTTTATCTTTTTCAATATAAGCATCCAATGTTTCTCTACTAGTAAAACCATAAGCTAGCCAATCTCCATTTTCATTTTGCTCTGGTAATACCATAGTAATTTGGATGTCTTTCTTATCCTGATCACTTAATTTTGCAAATGAAGTAACATTCTGTTCATCCACTTTTAAATAATCAAATGACTTAATTGTGTTACCTTTTTCTTCAGCACTTGCTACGCCTAGTCCGCCAGTTAATGCAAAACCCGCTACTAATGTTCCTGCTACTAATTTCTTCAACATATAACCATCCCTTTTTGTTTAGATTTTTGTACAGGTGAATCTTGTACAACTAAAATGTATTCTAATTTCTTATTTTTGTAAATATTCTGAAGTTTTAGAAATAATAGGCGGAATATTTACATTTTTACATTTTTTCTTTAGAAAAAATGGTTATTGGAATGATATAATAAGCGGATACATTGCTTTTCTTGGATGATAAAATGTTTTAGGAGAGATGTAATTGAAATATTTCACAAAAGATTGGTATAAAGAAATGCAAATTTCAGGATTTGTGCATTTCATAGAGTCAATAGAAGAATGGAAAGACATAGATCCCGATTATATACAAAGTTTGAAAGACGAAGTAGAAGAAAGGAAAGAAGATTTATTACACTATCTTCCTGAAACACTACATCCATACATTCATAACAACATGTTTGATTCAGTATATCTACCTAATGAATTAAAGAAACTTTTGTTAGAGTGGACAGCAGATTATGAGGCAAGAATGGAACAATTAGATCAATCATACTTAAAACATTTTAATTCCATTAAGAAAAAACTTCCGTCTCATGTCGCTCAGCTACATGAGATGTCACTACATGATAGTGTCATTAAAGTAGTAAAGAGAAAATCAGAAGATACTTTGTCTATCGTATTAGATTGCAGTGGTACTTTTAGTGAATTTGATAAACTTGAAGTGACTTTTATAGGAGTAACAAAGTGTTCTATGCCAGAAAACTTTGAAAGTGCTTGGTGGCTATATCATGAAATAGCTCTTACTGAAGATGGTTTTGAACTAGGTGTTTTATTTGACTATCCATTTAGAGAAGTGACGATTTGTGCAGCAGATGTATTCCTTGAGAAAAAATGATTAAGTTACATGTATATTAACTAATAATAAAGAGAGTTCCTTTAGATGGTATTTACAAGTTCAACAATAAAAAAACAGTCAATAAAGACTGTTTTTTTTATTTTGATGCTAGATTCTCAAGCTTCCAATATGTATTTGTTAATGGAGCAACTTTACTATCAATATACAAATACATGTTATTTAAGTCTTTAGGAGAAGTTTTCATTTCAAATACAACGTCAGTAGTTAAAGAAAATTTGTGTGGAACATTTTTATAGTGCTCGTCATCTATCGGATGAGCTTCACCTTCATATTTCTGACCAGTTTTTTCATCTTGTATGAAATATTTTATTTTCGAAAGATCAATAGTTTGTCCATCGTCTCGAACATTATTAATCATAACACGAGTAGTAAGGCGCCACTCTTTGTCTATTTTTTCAAATTTTGCATTTTCAACTGTTGCTCTATAGTATTCGTTTTTAACTATTTCTCCATAGTGCATTGCATTTTTTTCGAGAGTGCTTTTTTCTTGTTTTGGTGTAGTATTGCTATTACATCCTGTTAATATTCCTGTAAATAATAATGCTGTACAAGTTACTTTAATTAAAGATTTCATAGTAATTCCTTTCTGTATTAAAAAGTAAAACATAGGAATAATTTTACATGAGTAAGGAAATAAATAGAAGTCTTTTAGTAGAATATGCAAATGTGCATTTATTTTATGTAAAGTTAACAAAATAGAAAAAGAGAGAAAACCTGCATAAAGACGGAAGAAAAAGGATTGAAAATATTGTGAAACGGAAGAAACGTGCATATAATTAACATAAAGTTCAAATTTCTGAATCTTCAATAACGGTGGTGATAACATGTTTACTGAAGAACGTCGGGAGAAAATTTTAGAACTACTTAGTACAGATGGAAGAGTAATCGCAAAGGATATTGCGGAAAGATTTGATATGTCTATTGATTCTATAAGAAGAGATTTGTCTATTATGGAAAAGGATGGTTTATTAAAAAGAACGCACGGAGGTGCAATTGAACTTACGCGAGTGAGGAACTTAGCTGCGGAACCAGCTAAACGTTATAGTGATAGCTCAATATATGAGGACACAATTGCAAAGGTTGCGGCATTATATATACAAGAAGGTGATTCAATTTTTATTGGTGGGACTTCCATTCATAATGCTATGCTGAAATATTTACCGGAAGTATCATTTACAGTTATTACGAATTCTATAGAAATAGCGGGTCATCTAAGAGAATATAAGAATATTGATACGTATTTAATTGGCGGAAAAGTAAAACCTTCAGGAAATATTACTGATACACTTGCCTCTGAATTGATAAGTAGATTTTCTATTGATCTTTATTTCTCTACAGGTGGAGGCATTTCATTACAAGGTATTAGCACTGCAACACCTGAAGTTGCTTATTTTAGTAAAAGAGTAAGTGAAATTGCTAGAAGAAATATTTGTTTAGCTCCGCATAATAAACTTGGAATAGATTGTTTTATAAGAGGAGAGTCTCTAAAAGAAATTGACCTTATTATAACTGACGAAAAGGCTAGTAAAGAAACTGTTCAGGACTTTGAGAAACAAGGTAAACAAGTTGTAATAGCGCCATTATATTCATTTGAAAGGAGTTTGACATGATTGTAAAAGAGCAAGAGTTTCATATAAATGGATTAACTTATACAATTCGTTCTGCAGCTGAGAAAGATGCTGACCAGTTATCGAAAATTAGAGTTCAGATTGATGGAGAAACTGAAAATATGGATAGAGATGCTGGAGAGGGATTTATAGATGACCTAGGGTTTCAAAAAATAATAAAAACAGATAGTGAAGAGACGAAGAATCTCTTTTTAGTTGCAGAAGTGCACAATCGAATCGTTGGATTTTCAAGGTGTGAAGGATCAAATTTTAAGAGATTATCTCATAAAGTGGAGTTTGGTGTTTGCATTTTAAAAGAGTTTTGGGGATATAGAATGGGTAAGAGCCTATTACAACAATCTATTAAATGGGCTGACGAAAATGCAGTAAATAAAATATCTTTACAAGTATTAGAGACAAACGAGAAAGCTATTCATCTTTATAAAAAATTAGGTTTTGAAGTAGAAGGCATTTTGAAAAATGACAAAAGACTATCGGATGGAAAGTATTATAATACGGTAGTGATGGGAAGGTTTACTGATACTTTTCATAAAAGAGGTGAAGAAGTATGTTTTACAGAAGGAAGTACTATGTAGTGAAAAATGAATTCATAGAAGTATTTAATGATCATTTCAATAACACAAACTTACCTAATCAATTAAAGCATGGTTCTAGGCTAATAGGACGCTGGATGAAAGATAATAAGAATGGTACGTCTGAAGTATTTGCCATATGGGAATATGATAGTTATGAACAGTATAAAGAAATAGAATCGAAAATTAGAAGTGACGAGATGCATGTTAGAAGAATACATGAATGGTATGAAAACTATGGCGGGAAAGAATATGTTTTACAAGAGTACATAGTAGAGATGAAAAATGAAGAGTTAGTATGTACTGTAAAATAATGGGGGTTAAGACTAATGCAGGTCAGAACGAAATTATATATTAGTTTATCAGCCGCTATTTTATTTGCAATAGCCGTGATTGTTTTCTTTATAAATGGTAATCCACAAAAATGGTTTTGGTTATGTATTTTCTTTGCGTCTATTATACAAAATATAGTGCTACTAAAAAAGAATAAAGAAATGCATTAAAATATTCAAATTATTAACATATTTGTGTCGTCTTTCTAGTTGTATTGAAAACGCTTTTATTCAGTTTTATAATAAAAGTATGTTTTATAAAGTGAAACTTTAATCAGTGGAGGTGTTATTCATCCCTCACTAATTATTAGTTAAACCAATCAGGCTTTAACGGGCAGCCTGACCCCCACCTAACTTCTTTGCTCTAGCTGAATTTTGAGGTGGGGGTCTTACTGCCCGTTAATGCGGAATAAATCTCCAAAACAATTAAAAGGGAGATGATACAATGTTAGCTTCACCGTTTTACTTACATACATGGAAAAAGTTTATTGATAAAGGAGTCCTTGATTCGAACCGTATAAACGAAAGAATTTCAGAGTCATGGCATCGATGTAAACAAGCAAATGTGAATCCTCATATGAATAAAGGTCAGAAAATTTCGTCTTCTAATATTTTTCAAGAACAAAAGAAAAAGAGTGAAATTTTCCTTGATATAGCATTACCTCAAATACAAAATATGAGAAAAATCATTGATGAACTACAAATGATGGCATTATTAATCGATCCAGATGGTTATGTTCTATCCTTAAGTGGAAATAAACAAACGTTAAAGCGAGCGAAACATATTAATTTTATTGAAGGTGTAAAATGGACGGAAGCAGCTGTGGGGACAAACGCAATAGGAACAGCATTAGAAATTGAAGAAGCTATTATGATAAGTGGTACTGAACATTACTCCGTGGCATCTCATAGCTGGAGTTGTGCGGCTGCTCCCATTCATAACGATGACTTGAAATTAATTGGTGTTCTAGATTTCTCCTGTCCAATTGAATTTTCGCATCCATATATGCTCGGTATGGTAACTTCAATTGCACATGCGATAGAACGTGAATGTAGCATAAGAGTTCATCAAAATGAATTACACTTAATTCATCGTTTTTTAGATGTCATTGATAGTGATGAACAAGTAGTTATTTGTAATCATCGTGATGTTATCGTTTCTGCGAGTAAGAGCGTTCGGAAACGAGTAACTAATTGGTCAAGAATGAAACTTGAAGATTTAATGCGCTATGGATTGGAAACTAAATTAGAGATACCAGTATATAGTAATGAAAGAATGATCGGGAAATGTATGTATTTAAAGGAAAACAAACAAATGAATACATATTCTGCTTTCACATTTATAAAAGGAATTACTTTTTCAGGAGTTACCGGGACAAGCAAAGCATTTCAACACACACTAGAAGAAATTAAGCTTGTTTCACCGACTGATGCTAGTGTGTATGTATGTGGCGAGACAGGAGTAGGAAAGGAATATGTTGCGAGAGCGATTCATGAAAATAGTCCAAGAAAAGACGGGCCCTTTATAGCTGTTAACTGCGGTTCTTTGCCTAAAGAATTAATGGAAAGTGAATTGTTCGGTTATACTGAAGGTGCGTTTACAGGTGCGCGACGTCAAGGATATAAAGGGAAATTTGAACAAGCGAATGGAGGAACATTGTTTTTAGATGAAGTTGGTGAAGTACCATCAGAGATGCAAGTAGCCTTATTGCGTGTTTTACAAGAACGCACAATAACTCCAATAGGAAGTTCAAAAGAGGTACCAGTAAATATTCGTATTATTACTGCCACACATAAAGATTTACTACGGTTAGTAGAAGAAGGGAAATTCCGTCAAGATTTATATTATCGTTTGCACGTTTATCCGTTATATGTTCCATCGTTACTAGAAAGAAAAGAGGATATTCCATATTTTATACAACACTTTTGCGAACGGAAGAATTGGAATGTTGTATTTCCAAAGAGTATTTGCAATCAATTTTTACAACATACATGGCCCGGAAATATTCGAGAACTAGTAAATGTATTAGAACGCATTTACATTTTGTCGCAAGGACGGGAAATATGCGAAAAACAAGTCGCTTTTTTGATACAAACAATGATGGGAAGTGAAAGACAATCCCAGTTGCAAACAGAAAATAATGAAGAACATACATTAAGTTTCCGTGAAAGAATACAGCATGATAGTATGATTGAAGCGCTTCAAAAGACGAACGGAAATGTTTCGTTAGCCGCAAAACTATTGGATGTACCCCGTAGTACATTTTATAAACGAATGCAAAAATTTAATCTATAAAAGTAGATTTTTGTAATCTGCTTTTTCTTTTTGAGCTCATGTTCTGTCGGAATGTGCGCTTCCCAGGGAAATAATAAAATAGTTAGACGGGAAATTCCCTAAAGGAGGTTAGTATGTGAAGTATATTGAAATTGGTATCGGGAATAGATGGTTCGTTCGAACAGAGACCGAAAATACAGACGGTACTGAATTTGAGGAAAAAGGAATTGTGAGACCTATTTATTTTGAATCATTTTATGTCCGTGTTTGGTTTCGGAAAACGTGTTTTATTTTTGATACGAAAGAGGGCTTTAAGAAAGTAAGGAAAAGTAGAGCTGAGTATAAGTTTATTATTGGAATTGTGAGTAGGTTAAAACAATAAAATAAAACAGGTTGTATTTTTATGATTATAATAATCACATACATACTCGCAATTATTATAATAGGCTATTCTATTTATAGTTAGAATGATGATTTTAAGAAAAAATAGCACACTTTAAATATGTGAAGTGCGCTATTTATATAATCCCGTTGTATACATCTCCGTTAATGTATACACTATTTCTTCTAGTTTTACTTCTTTGTTATTTTGTACAATAGTCCAAAGAAACATTTCATTCATTGCGAACCAACCGCGTGCCACGAGCTCTTTATTTAATTCAGGATGCGCTAATCCACTTTCTTGAGAGTAAGTAATATCCTGCGAAATACTTTTTATAAAGCGTTCGCGAATCTCACCCCATTTTTGACGTATCTCTTTTGATAATCCGATTGCTTCTTCGACAACTTGCAAAATAGCTCGTTCTTCTTCTGCTAATTGTAGGAATGCTCTAACTTGATTTTGAATCAAGTCACGTGCTGCTGCTTTCGTTTGAGGGAAGAAAGAGCGTCCAGCAATATTATAAAAACGATTCATAACATCTTCCATTAACACGATAAGGAGATCATCTTTGTTTTTAAAGTATACATATGCTGTTCCATAACCAGTTTCTGCATGTTTAATAATTTGCGTGATTGTCGTTTTCTGAAATCCATTAGTAATAAAAATAGTGTAACCCGAATGTAATAGTTTCTTTTTTGTTTCTAAGGAGCGGTGTTTTCTTGTTGAAAGAGTAGTGTTTTTCAAAGAATCACCTCTTTATACTGAAATATCTGAAAATATAATTGTATTGTAAAAGAAGATAGTATGTAAAGTCAACTGACATAATATCATTGACGTTATATCAACTAAGGTGATATATTTCAATTAGTTAGAATAAAAAGAAAATTAAGAGAAGGTGACACCATGTATAAAGAACCATTTCAACCAACTTATGAGTATGCGCTTGAGTGTGATAAACATGATGAACTGAAAGATTTTCAAACTGAATTCTATAAAAAAGAAGGAACTATATATTTAGATGGAAACTCATTAGGACTACTTTCGAAAAGAGCAGAAAAATCGTTACTTACTTTACTAGATTCATGGAAAGAGTATGGCATTGATGGCTGGACAGAAGGCGAACATCCATGGTTTTTCCTTTCGGAGAAATTAGGTGAACTGACGGCACCTCTTATTGGAGCTTTACCAGAAGAAACTATTGTAACCGGTTCTACGACTGCGAATATACACCAAGTTATTGCGACGTTTTATGAGCCGAAAGGAATACGTACAAAAATTCTTGCGGATGAATTAACTTTCCCGTCAGATATTTATGCACTTCAAAGTCAAATTCGTTTAAAAGGCTTAGAGCCAGATGAGCATTTAGTAAGAGTGAAAAGCCAAGATGGTCGAACACTTTCTGAAGAAGATATTATTCAGGCAATGGAAGATGATATCGCTTTAATTTTATTACCTTCAGTTTTATATAGAAGTGGTCAAATTCTTGATATGAAACGTTTAACAGCGGAAGCTCATAAACGCGGCATTCATATTGGATTTGATTTATGTCATTCAATTGGTTCTATTCCACATCATTTTAAAGAGTGGGATGTTGATTTCGCTGTATGGTGCAATTATAAATATTTAAATGCAGGGCCGGGTGGTGTTGCAGGCCTTTATGTAAATAGTAAACATTTTAATAGACTGCCAGGATTGTCTGGATGGTTTAGTTCTAGAAAAGATAAACAGTTTGATATGGAGCATACATTAACAGCTGCTGATCATGCAGGTGCTTATCAAATTGGTACACCTCACGTATTAAGTATAGCACCATTAATTGGTTCTCTTGAAATTTTCAAAGATGCTGGTATGGAACGTTTACGTAAGAAATCTTTACATATTACGAGATACATGCTGGATTTAATTGATCATGAATTAAAAGATTTCGGATTTACAATTGGAAACCCGTTAGAGGATGAAAAACGAGGTGGACATATTTATTTAGAGCATGCGGAAGCAGCGCGTATCTGTAAAGCACTAAAGGCAAATGGAGTAATTCCAGATTTCAGAGCACCAAATGGGATAAGACTTGCGCCAGTAGCTTTATACAATACGTATGAAGAAGTATGGAATTCTGTTCAAATTTTAAAGAAAGTTATGAAAGAGAAAGAGTATAAACAATTTGAAAATAAACGAGAGGTTGTGGCATAAGAATGCAAACATCAAAGTGGATTGATATTTCACAGCCATTAAATAATGATATTGCAACTTGGCCAGGAGATACACCGTTCTCGTATGAAGTTTCATGGTCAAAAGAAGAGAGCGGTTCAGTAAACGTCGGAAAGTTAACGATGAGTATTCATACAGGTACTCATATTGATGCGCCTTTTCATTTTGATAATGACGGAAAGAAAGTAATAGATTTAGATGTTCAAGTTTATGTCGGACCTACGCGAATCATTGACGTTTCTAACCTTGAAAGCATCGGAAAAAAAGAATTAGAAAGTTTTCATTTAGAAGGTGTAGAACGACTATTATTACGTACATCTTCACATGGTAAAGCAGAAGAATTCCCAGATGTGATCCCGCATTTACGTGCTGATATTGCACCGTTTCTTTCTGATAAGGGAATTCGTTTAATCGGAGTGGATGTACCATCAGTTGATCCGTTAGATGATAAAGAACTAGCAGCACATCATCAATTGTTTAAATATGGAATTCATATTTTAGAAAATGTCGTACTAGATCATGTAGCAGACGGCGATTACGAATTAATTGCATTACCACTAGCGTTAACAGATGCAGATGGAAGTCCAGTTCGAGCTGTCATTAGACCAATATAAGTAGAAACATATAAAAGGGGTGTTTGACTAATATGAAAGAAAACGAAAAGGTAATTATGGAAAAAGGGATTCACACGGATTTTAAGGAAAATATGACGTATGGTGAGTATTTACAATTAGATAGTTTACTATCTTCTCAAAAGAGATTATCAGACCATCATGATGAAATGTTATTTATCGTTATTCACCAAGCTAGTGAGCTTTGGATGAAGCTTATTTTACATGAACTAAATGCAGCAATTGAATCGATTAAAAACGATAAATTAGCACCGGCATTTAAAATGTTAGCACGTGTATCAAAAATTCAATCGCAAATTATTCAATCTTGGGATATTCTTGCGACATTAACGCCATCTGAGTATATTGAATTCCGTGATTCACTCGGTCAAGCTTCAGGCTTTCAATCGTATCAATATCGAATGATTGAGTACGCACTTGGTTATAAAACACCACATGCATTAAAGATTTATGAAAAAGATCCAGAATTACACGCTAGTCTTCATAAAGCGCTACACGCACCAAGTTTGTATGATGTTGCGATACAGGCGCTTGTTAAAGAAGGCTTCCCAATTCATAAAGATGTGTTGAATCGTGATATTACGCAGCCTTACGAAGAAGATGCAACTGTAGAAGCGGCTTGGATAGAAGTGTATGCGGACGTGAAGAAATATTGGGATCTATATCAGCTTGCTGAAAAATTAATTGATATCGAAGATTGGCTACAACAATGGCGTTTCCGTCATATGAAAACGGTAGAACGCATTATCGGAAATAAAATGGGAACTGGCGGATCTTCAGGTGTATCTTATTTAAAACGAGTACTTGATCAACAGTTCTTCCCTGAACTTTGGAATGTTCGTACGAAATTATAGGAATAAGCTTGTCAGCTAATTATGGCTGATAAGCTTATTTTTTTATTTGAGCACAATTATGTTTTAATAAAAGGAACAAGATATAATAAATGAAGTAACTATTTTAATGGAGGTAAGATTTTTGGATTTTAAGCAACTACAAAATAAATTTGAAAAGAAAAAAGTGAATACATTTCTTATTTATCAAAAAGGGGAATTAACAACTGAGTATTATAAAACACCCGAATGTGCAAATAACTTATATAAAATAAATTCGATTACAAAAAGTATCGTATCTTTATTAATTGGTATTGCAATTGATAAGGGCTATATAAATGATATACATACACCGATTACAGAGTGGATTGAAAATGTACCTGGGGAAAAACATGATTTAACGCTGTATCACTTATTAACAATGACTACTGGTGAGGATTGGAAAGAGTTTGGGAATGGAGTAGTATTCCCAAATGACTTTGTAGAATCAGAGAACTGGGTACAGTACATATTAGAAAAGCCAATAATTGAAGAACCTGCTACAAAAATGAATTATAATTCAGGTTCTTCACATTTACTTAGCTATATTATTCAAGAAGCTACTGGGATGTCGACAGAGCAGTTTGCGAAAAGATATTTATTTGAGCCATTAGAAATTAGCGAATATGAGTGGCAACAAGATCCGCAAGGTATATATGTCGGCGGCTTCGGTATGAAAATGAAATCTACCGATTTATTAAAATTAGGAAAACTATGTTTGCAAAATGGATATTGGAATGAGAAAGAAATTGTATCAGCGAAATGGTTAGAAGAGTCAAGTAGGGCGCAATTTGAAACATATGAACATGTCGGCGCATATGGATATCACTGGTGGGTATTACATAACGAAAGATTTCACATATCGTATTGTATATATTTCGCTATGGGGTACGGCGGACAATACATCGTTATCATTCCTCAGTTAGAAGTAGTAGCTATTATAAGTAGTCATATGCCAAAACGTGGGCTCGTTCCATTAAAATTATTTATTGAGCATGTACAGGGAAATTCCAATTATATATAAGAAAAGGAGGGAATGTATGAGGGATGAAAAAACTTTATCTTTATTTAGACTATGTTTAAGTCTTCTAGCATGTAGTGCCATTATTACGCAATTCATACTCAGGGCACAATTGAAACCGTTCAATCCAGTTAATTTTTTTAGTTTCTTTACGATTGAAAGTAACATTTTAGTTGTATGTATTCTCCTTTTAAGCAGTATCGGAACAGCTACATTTGGTCGCTCAGAACAATTTAGTATACTTCGAGGTGCGGCAACGGTATACATACTTACGACAGGACTCATTTATTTTTTGCTATTAAGAGGATTAGAAGAGTCACTTCAAACGGCAATACCATGGGTAAATACAGTGCTACATTATATCATGCCGATTGCAATGCTTTTAGATTGGATTTTAAATCCACCTATTAAGAAAATCACTTGGAAACAATCTGCAAGTTGGCTTTTATTCCCGTTTTTTTACGTTGTATATAGCTTAATACGTGGCCCAATCGTGAATTGGTATCCATATCCGTTTTTAGATCCAAGAATAGGTGGGTATGGTAAAGTACTTTTATACAGTATAGGGATAGCGGTTGTAATTGGCGCTATTTGTATATTGGTAAGATTTTTAGGGAATCGAAACTTTAGGAAAGAATTTTAGAAATGCAAGGAGCCCCACTGTTTCCGTTTTTAACAGTGGGGTTTCATTTTATCCCGCATTAACGGGGCAGTAAGACCCCCACCTCAAAATTCAGCGAAAGCAAAGAAGTTAGATGGGGGATCAACTGCCCGTAAAAGCCCGATTGGTTCAACTAATAATCAGTGGGAGATGAACAACCCCCCCACTGATTAAAGTTTTACTTTATCTACTCGTCTTCTGAAACGACAACTTTATAAATTTCTCTGTCTTCGTTTCAAATTCTACATCAACAAAAACACCATATTCTTTTCCATCTTCACGTAGCCACAATTTAAACTTTTCAACAGTTATTTGAACCGTTTTTGGTTTTCTACCTATATGAAGATAATCAACAATCTCTGCTTTCGGATATTGTTCTTTCGTCTTTTCTACAGCAAGTTTACCCCATTTTGCATAAGGCGGTTGTGCATGAACAATCGATGACCCGGTATATATATTTAAACATGTTGTTAATAAAAGAATGACGAATGCGATACGCTTTAACAATTGCTTCATAATGAACTCCTTTTCTCCTTTTTGTATATTGTTTACATATTCTTTCAACGATATAAGTTTGGATTTTTTTGTCTTCTTTACATAAAAGCGAGGCTTTTACAAAACATAACCAAGAAATCATTTCTGTAATTAAGGAGGGAAAATTATGCGCCAAAAAGCTATTTTTAAAATAGCAGTTTTACTTGCGTTCATAGGACTGTCTTTAATGGTCAGTAGTATACAACTAAAGAATGTAGAAGCTTTTTCTAATCAAGTCATTCAAAGAGGAGCATCTGGCGAAGATGTCATTGAACTGCAATCTCGTTTGAAATATAACGGGTTTTATACGGGAAAAGTGGATGGTGTTTTCGGATGGGGTACATACTGGGCACTTCGGAATTTTCAAGAGAAATTCGGATTACCCGTTGATGGTTTAGCTGGAGCTAAAACGAAGCAAATGCTCGTAAAGGCAACAAAGTATGATAAGTCAACTGCTAATAAAGGGACGACAACGAATAAAGGAAATAGTGGTGGCTCTGCACAAGAGAATAAACCATCTCAAAATAAAGGGACAAATGTTCCGAACGGTTATTCTCAAAATGATATTCAGCTTATGGCAAATGCAGTATACGGGGAATCACGTGGTGAACCGTATTTAGGACAAGTTGCAGTAGCTGCTGTTATTTTAAATCGTGTTACAAGTGCGTCATTCCCCAATACTGTTTCAGGTGTAATCTTTGAGCCTAGAGCATTTACAGCGGTAGCAGATGGACAAATATATTTAACGCCAAATGAAACAGCAAAAAAAGCGGTTTTAGATGCGATAAACGGATGGGATCCAACAGGAAATGCTTTATATTATTTCAACCCAGATACTGCGACAAGTAAATGGATTTGGACTCGTCCACAAATTAAAAAAATTGGTAAACATATTTTCTGTAAATAGAGCGGAGGTGGGATAATGTTAAGAGGTATTATCATTGTATTATTAACAGTTGGTGTAGTTGGAACAGGATATTGGGGCTATAAAGAGCACCAAGAGAAAAATGCGGTTTTAATTCGAGCGGAAAATAGTTATCAACGAGCATTCCATGATTTAGCATACGAAGTTGATTTATTACACGATAAAATTGGTACAACACTTGCGATGAATTCACGCTCATCTTTATCACCTGCATTAGCAGATGTATGGCGTTTAACATCTGAAGCTCGTTCAGATGTAGGACAACTCCCGTTAACATTAATGCCGTTTAATAAAACGGAAGAGTTTTTAGCAAATATCGGTGATTTTAGTTACCGTGCAGCCATTCGTGATTTAGAAAAAGAGCCGTTAAATGAACAAGAATATAAAACGTTGCAAACTTTATATTCAAATGCGGGAAATATACAAGATGAACTAAGGAAAGTACAACATCTTGTTTTGAAAAATAATTTACGCTGGATGGATGTTGAAATGGCACTTGCATCAAATCGCGATCCAGCAGATAACACAATTATTGATGGATTAAAAACTGTAGAGAAAAACGTAACATCATACTCTTCTACAAACTTCGGACCGACCTTTACAAGTGCACAAAAAAATAAAAAAGGTGGATTTGAAGCAGAAGGAAAAGCAATTTCTAAAGATGAAGCAGCAAAAATCGCAAAATCATTTTTAAATTTAAAAGGAAATGAAAAAGTCGATGTAGAGAAAAGTGGAAAAGGTGCGAAAGAATCATTCTATAGTGTGAAGATTAAAGACTCTGCAACGAATAATGAGTTTTACATGGATATTACCGGAAAAGGCGGATATCCAATTTGGGTAATGAATAATCGAGAAATTAAAGAACAGAAAATTAGTTTAAACGATGCAGGAAGTAAAGGATTGACGTTTTTAAAGGATCATAAGTTTAATAATATGGAGCTTTATGATAGTTCCCAATATGATACTATCGGCGTGTTTACTTATGTAGTAAATGAGAATGGCGTACGGATCTATCCGGAAGCAATCCAAATGAAAATTGCTTTAGACGACGGATCTATCGTTGGATTTTCTGCAAAAGAATATTTAGCATCACATCAAAAACGAACAATTCCGTCTGCCAAGCTAACTGCAGCAGAAGCAAGGAAGAAAATTAACCCTGATGTGAAAGTGATGGAAGAGCGAAAAGCAGTCGTAGTAAATGATTTGCATAATGAAGTACTTTGCTATGAATTTGTTGGAACGTTAGGGAAAGATACGTATCAAATTTTCATCAATGCGAATAGCGGAGCAGAAGAAAAAGTGAAAAAAATGCAAGCTGTTGAAAAAATTTATGATTAAACCTTAATAGTAAAGTGGTGAAAAGAATGAAAATTCTAATATATGTGTTGATGCTTTGCTTTTTTATAACTGGATGCAGTATTGGAAAAAAAGACAATCCAAATGAAAAGCCAGAACAAAAAAATGTCTCAATGAAAAATGTTAATTATACAAACAAATCAAATAAGCCAAATGAAAAAGCAGCGGATCATTTAGCATCTTTAGCGGCAAGTGTGCCAGGTGTGAATGATGCAACAGCAGTAGTTGTTGGAAAATATGCTATTGTAGGTATTGATGTAAAAGCGAAACTAGACCGAACTCGTGTTGAGTCAATTAAGTACTCTGTTGCAGAAAGTTTAAAAAACGATCCGGATGGTGCGAATGCAGTCGTTGTAGCTGATGTTGATACGTATGAACGGCTGAAACAAATTGGAAAGCAAATTAAAAAAGGGAAAACTGGCGAAGGTATACTGGATGAATTAGCAG
Source organism: Bacillus cereus group sp. N11 (assembly GCF_016483605.1). Classification (NCBI taxonomy): domain Bacteria; kingdom Bacillati; phylum Bacillota; class Bacilli; order Caryophanales; family Bacillaceae; genus Bacillus; species Bacillus cereus group sp. N11. Next base: position 288,578 of record NZ_JAEHBN010000001.1, on the reverse strand, counting down.
CAATTGTTGGCCGCGTGATGCCACAAGTTCCGAATGATATGATTGAAAATAGAGAAACGAATCCAATTAAAGATAATGACAAGCAATTACCAAAAGATGAAGAACAAGAACTAAGAAAAGAACAGAATGACCAATCTAATAATCATTTGAATAAGTAAAATGAGCCTCGTACTAAATTGTACGAGGCTTTTTAAATATAATATTAAATATTCAGTTTATTTTTAAGGGAATATATGGTTTAATTATTGTGGGAGGGACAACTGGTATGATGAAAAAAAGTGCATTTATTTTATGTGGTTTCTGCCTAAGTTTCAGTATGACAGCGTGTGAACAAAAGAAAGAAGTGAAAAAGCAAACAGCGACTTCTTCTACTGTGATGGAAAGTCAGAAGAAAGAATTTATCAATATAAATCATTTCTCAAAAATAGATGAAGGAATGACTTATACAGAAGTGAAAGATTTAATCGGTTTTGAAGGAAATTTACTTATAGAAGAAGGGGTAGAACATTCTACACAAATTAAACAAATTTTTGCTTGGAAGGGGAATAATCCAAATTCATTTGTTGAAATTACATTTTTGGATGGAAAAGTGCATTCTAAATCACAGCAAGGTTTAAGTTAATTTGATAAAAATGGGAGAGTATAGCATGAACATACATACTGGGGAAATACAATTAGTTCCGTATAAGGAGACGTATAAAGAAATTATACAATCATTTACTTTACCAAGTGAACAAGTTCAATTCACATCAGATCCAGGCGAATTATTGAAAAAAGCAAAAAGCGATCGCACAAAAAATGTAATTGTTATTTTAGATTACAACGGGGTACCTGTTGGTCTTTTCGCATTACAAACAGGCGAAAGAGTACAAGAGTTCACAGAGAATGAAGATGATTTACTTTTAACATCATTTTCTATAAATTATAATAAACAAAGAAGAGGATACACTAAAAAATCATTGGCATTATTACAAGATTTTGTAAAACGTTATTTTCCAATAAAAAATGAAGTTGTACTTGCTGTAAATGAAAAAAATATGCCAGCACAAAAGTTATATGAAAAAGTTGGCTTCGAAGATAGAGGCTTTAGAAGAATGGGACCGATTGGTCAACAAATAATAATGCATTTACCTATAATAAAATAACGGGATAGAAAACTTACTCTTGAACATTCATGTAGTAAGTTTTTTTTATTTTGTGTTATGTTAGTAAAAACGAAAGTAGGTATCCAAAAAAGATAAAGGTTTCAACATATATAGTTGAAAGGTCAATGAATATGCGAGGAGTAATGATATGACAATTTATATTGCGTTACTAAGGGGAATCAATGTAGGTGGACATAAAATAATCAAAATGGCAGATTTAAAACGATTGTTTGAATCAATAGGATTAAAACAAGTGAAAACATATATTCAAAGCGGTAATATCGTGTTTGAATCTGAGGAAGATATAAACGCTCTAAAAGTAAAAATTGAATTTGAAATTAAAAGGGAATTTAATTTTGATGTTCCAGTCATCCTAAAAACAAATGAAGAATTTATAAACACTATAAAATATTCCCCTTATAAGGCGGATGCTTTGTTAGAAGGAGAAAGTATACACGTTGCATTTTTAGCTCATCCATTTTCTGAAGATGAGAGGAAGCAGTTACTTATGTACAAAAGTGAACTTGAAGATTGCTATATAGATGAGAAGGTTGTATATTTGTATTTCAAAAATAGCATTCGGAATTCTAAATTAATGAACCAATTTCAGAAGTTACATAAACCAGCTACAGTCAGGAATTGGCGAACTGTTAATAAATTAAAAGTAATTGTAGAGGGTATGTAAATATAAAAAGATGAGGTTTTCTATATATAGAAAACCTCATCTTTTATTTATATTGTTTTGCAACTATGAGTTCGACAATAGGATAAATAAAGAATGAAGAACAAAGTGCGATAAACAGTGGTAGGTTTTTAACTCCATCTAAATTGGAACCCATAGAAAAACCTTCCGAGAAGAGTAATAGAAGGAACAATACAACTACAAGTACAAAATACGCAATTTTAAAGCTTTTATATGTAATTTGCTGTCCCATTTCATCCTGACTTTCTTCTGATACACCGTGGGGATCTCCCCATGTAATATGATTGATGAGGTAGCTAAGTATTAAAGCGCTTGTAAAAATTGTTCCACCTAAAATTACACCTCCATTGATGTATTTATAAGCTCCGTGTATAAGTACTCCGACTAATGATAAAACAATTGTTATTAAAATGAATTTTTTACGATTCATATTAGAACAACACCCCCACGATTGTAAAAAATTCTTTACATTTATAGTATAAAATTGGAAAAGGTTCATGTCAAATACTTTTTACAAGCAAGGCAAATGTATATAGTATTTTGTTTTAATGATAAATAAAAAATTACATTACATTTGAATGTAAAAGAATAGGCTCGCATATATTTGGAAGGGATGTCAGATTAATTTAGGGGGTAGTTATGTCTATACTTTTAAAAGCTGGTGCAGATGCAGGAAATAACGGTTTGAAGTTAATGGTGAAAGGGCAAGACCCTATTTTTATTCCGAGTATTTATTCTTTATATATAGGTGAGCCTACAGGATTGTTAGATGAGGGAGATGTGTCATTATCTGAATTAGAAAATCATATCGATGTGACCATTAGTTCTCCATCGCTAATGTTAAATAATGTACGTTACATCGTTGGAGAAAAAGTGATTCAAGATCAATTAAAAGGTACTGAAGTGGAGAAGAAATCGAATAAGTCGACGGATGAGCTAATGGTTATTACAATACTATCGGGTTTAGCAGTAAGTGCTATGCGTCAAAGTCCAACTTCTAGTCATATTAACATTCGATATGATTTATCTGTCGCTCTTCCTATGCAGCTTATTACACAAGAAATAGCTGCCGAAAATGCAAAACGTTATATGGGAAATCACAAGGTTGTTTTCCATTATCCGAACGGTCGTGATGTTACTATTAATGTTTCTATTGAGTTTTGTAAATGCCTGCCTGAGGGCGCTTCTGGGACGTGGGGCATTGTATATGATGAAGAAGGAAATGTTGTGAAACATAAAATAGAATGTGAACAAAATCAAGTTTCAGAAATTGATTTTGTTGATAAAACTTTATTGTCTTTTGATATTGGTGCGGGGACAACAGAAGAAGTTGTTTCGTTAGGGGTAAATTTCCGTCCGCAATTAAGTAAAGGATTATCGTACGGTGTAAAAGAAACGTTACTACAAATTATTACGAGATGGAACCGGAAGTATCCAACAAAGACGATTGATAGTATTACAGAATTCAATCAAATTTATTTAAATGATAAACATCCTAGGAATGCATTATTAGTTGAGGAATCACAACCAGCATTATTAGGTTTAGCTGCGCGCGTCGCAACTGATATTATTAATAAAATTGATGATATGAAAGACGATCCATACGTGTTTATTTATGGTGGGGGCGCAGTTATCATTAAAAATAGCTTGAAAATGATTTTAAAACAAAAAGGGCGTTTAACAAATGTTATCTTTGTAGATAATCCACTATTTACAAATGCAAGAGGATTATTAGTCTACACTTGTTCGCCAAAGTATAGAGAACATAAACAAAAAGAGTTAGGGTTTACAAACTTAACGATAAGTTAGTTGGTGGAAACATGCGATCTAGGCGATATAAACGTGGTGATCGAGTGAAAATCAATATTCATAAATCAGTATCACCTGAAATGCTTGCATGGCTTAATAAACAATCAAACCCAACTAATTTCTTTTTCTTTGCAGCACAGCAATTATTTAAACAAGTAGGAGATATTGATGTGTCAAAAACTTTACCAAGTAGCCATGTTTTCTCATTATATATGGAGCCCTCATCCTTATTAAAAGTCGAAGTAAATCCTTTTAAAAACGTACCACTAGAAGCGAATAAATCCACCGAAAGTGTAAAAAAAAAATCATGGGAATCTGTTGATCAATTAGATTGTCCATTTTTTTAAACATAGAAAAATATATGTAAGCCCATCACTATACATATGGATACGGTGATGGGTTTTTGTTAGTGTACCACTAGTCCAATAAATAGAAGGGGCACAATACAAATTTGTGCCCCTTCTATTTATTATTTATCTATATTTTAGATGTATGTTCTGTTACTGCTTGAATAATGTTTTTCCAGTCATCAGGATGATTTTCATGTCCTGCTCCTTCAAGAGTTAAAAGTGCTGAGTTTGGAATTTCATCAATAAGTGCGAGACCATGTTCAAATGGTAGTGCTGTATCGTCAGTTCCGTGAATTACTAATGTGGGTGCTTGTATGGAGCTAAGTACACCTTCATAAGCATCATCACCTTGAAGTAAAGCGTGATTAAACATACTTAATAGATTGTTAGCCCTTTCTATTTCGAGTTTTACTTGTGTATAAACTCTGTTTTCATCAAATGAACGTTTTGAGCCGCACAATAGACGAGAGCCTGTAACTAAATACTCTGTCACAGCGTTTTGATTTGACCAATCTAAATTTGCACCATTTGCGTGATGTATTAAAATTCTTTCATCCATCGGAGGTAAATCGCGAGTGTTGTTATCTGAGCCTATAACACTTGTTGCTAGTAAAGTTAACGTTAAAATTCTTTCAGGATGTTTTACAGCGGCAATTTGAGCAATCATGCCACCTAATGACATACCAAATAAGTGCGCTTTATCAATATGATAGGCATCCAGCACTCCAATTGCATCTTCAGCCATAGTTGTTACCGTATAATTGGAAGTTCCAGGTTCGTATGTAACAGAGCGTCCTACATCACGGTTATCAAAGCGAATGACAAATTTCCCTGTGTTAGCTAACTGTTCACAAAATTCTTCATCCCAATAAACCATTGAACACGTAGCTCCCATAATTAATAAAATTGCTGGATTATTAGGATTTCCAAAGCTTTCTGTACAAATATCAGTCCCGTTTGTTTTAATCATCTTTTCGGTCATAGTGTTATCTCCATTTCTTTTGGATTTAATTATAAACATAGAAAATAAAACTCTGTATGATTCTAAGATGTACACAAAATTGAATTTGGAACTCACATTAATTAATAGCGTAGCATAAATACCACCTCTAAACATGTTTATTGTCATTCAAAGCAAAAAATTTTGAAAAATAATTGTAAGTTATTAAAATAAACAGCAAGGAGGAGAGGAAATGAAAGCAATTGTTATTGATCAATATGGTAGTGTTGAAGAACTAAAAGAAAGACAAATTTTAAAACCAGTTGTTACATATAACGAGGTATTAATACGCATTCTCGCAACATCTGTTAATCCAGTTGATTGGAAAACTAGAAAAGGAGACTTACAACAACAATTGCAATTTTCATTTCCAATTACTTTAGGGTTAGATGTAGCTGGAGTTATCGAAGAGATTGGAGAAGAGGTAGAAGGTTTCAAAATAGGAGATAAAGTGTTTACGAAACCTGAAAATATAGGGAAGGGATCTTATTCTGAATTCATTGCGGTAAAATCAGATTTAGTAACTTATATGCCTACTAACCTAAGTTTTGAAGAGGCAGCTTCTATTCCACTCGCAGGACTTACTGCTTGGCAAAGTCTTGTAGATTACGCAAAAATAAAAGAAAATGACCGAGTATTTATTCGCGCTGGAGCTGGTGGTGTCGGAAGTTTGGCAATCCAAATTGCAAAATCATTTGGAGCTTTTGTTGCAACTACTGCAAGTAGTAAAAATGAAGAATTTTTAAAGGATTTAGGAGCGGATCTCGTTATTGATTATAAAAAAGATAAATTTGAAGAGCTACAATCAGATTTTGATATTATATTAGATACAATCGGTGGCGAAGTACAAGAAAAAAGTTTTCAAATTATTAAACCTGGCGGTGTTCTAGTTTCGATTGTTCATGAACCAAATTATAAAGTGAAAGGGATAAAATCAGGATTTTTATGGCTAAAACCAAGTGGAAAACAATTAGAAGAGTTATCAAATTTAATTGTACATGGAAAAATCAAACCGATCATAAGTAAAGTTGTGTCACTTAATGAAGAAGGGGTTAGAGAAGCTCATATTTTGAGTGAAGGGCAACATGTTAGAGGTAAGATTGTAATTAAAGTGGAATGATGATAGCCGCTGTATATTGACTTGTAGTGAATAAAGATAAATTGGAGTACTCCATAATTTTATAATACCCCAAAGTACTTTTATTTTGGGGTATTAGCTTTTCTTAGTTTGATGGGCTAGTGAACATACTTTTAAAAATTAAAGTTTCGTATTGTATCATGTAATTTCTCTAATCCAATCGCCATATCTTTTTCATTTAACATGGAATAGCTAATTCTTAATTGGTTATTATTTGTATCGTTATTTAATAGACAAGCTGTTCCAGGTAAAAAAGAGACATCTGCTTCATTTGCTTTTTGTAATAAGTTAAAAGGATCAATTGTATTAGGAAGTGTAATCCATAAATTAAAGCCGCCATTTGGTATTTTAAAGTGCATTTCTTTTAGTGGCGATAATATAGCGATTGTTAAATCGCGTCTAATTTGTAAAGCGGTGCGTAATTTTTCTAAATGATTTTTCATACGTTCTGCACGTAAGAAAGGAAGTAGTGCTTTTTGCGTTAATAACGGGCTACCGATATCCATCGAACCCTTCACAGCATATAACCATTCAAAAATAGGCCCATCGGCTATAAGTGCAGCGATACGTAGTCCAGGTGCTAACGTTTTACTAAAACCTTTTAAATATATTACATGACCATTCGTATCAAAACTTTTGATTGGAGGAGGAACTATAGCATCCTCAAAATATATTTCTCCGAAAGAATCATCTTCAATTATAAAAAACTCATATAACTCCGCTAGTTCTATAAGTTCCAATCTCCGTTCTTTACTCATTACTGTACCTGTTGGGTTTTGAAAAGTAGGATTCACATATAACAAAACAGGATTCTTTCTTTGACAAAGGTCATCTATTAAATCTGAGCGAATGCCGTTTTTATCAAGACTAATAGGTATAATCTGCACTCCTTTGTTGAGAAAAACATCAAGTGCTGCGCCATAACAAGGGCTTTCTACTAATACTATATCTCCAGGTTTTAATAATGTTTGAGCGATCAAATCAATTCCTTGCTGGGCACCACTTGTAATTAATAATTGAGAGGGGTCTGTCACTAATTTCTGATGTTCTTTTAGATAATTAACTATTTCAACTCGAAGTTCATAATCGCCTTGAATAGGTCCATAAGTTGCTAGTAACATCGGATTTTTATCCAGCAATTTGTGCATTTCGTCTGCTAGAAATGGATTTGGTAATAGACGTGGATATAAAATCGCTTGTGAAAAATCATAATATTTTCGGTGTTGATTCATTGCATATTGAGAACGCATAACATTAATAGTTTTCGTTTGTTGCCATTTATAAGGAATAGTTTTGAACTCTTTCTTTACACGTTTATATATATAAGCGCCTTTTCCTTGCTCGATGCGTATATATCCTTTCGTTTCTAGCTGCTTATACGCCTTACGAACAGTCAATAAGCTAATTTGTAAATCTTCGGCCATACAACGTAATGATGGAAGGGAGTCACCATATGAAAGCATGCCACTTTGTACTCTTTCAACAATTTGCATATATATTTGTTGATAATACGGTATGTTGGATTCTTTCCGTATTACAATCTTCATGGCTTCACCTTGTTTCTTTTTTATTTAATTAAAGCGAAAAAAATAAAGAGAATCAACTACAATTTGATGTAACTGTTATAAGCATAGATACACTGTTATACACGAAACCCTCTATACTCATGTTAAGAGTAAAAAGGAGGAAGAAAAATGGTCATTTTTAATTATATTTTAGTATGCATTATTTTCGGCACAACATTTTTAACGATAAAAATCGGAATTGAAGCAGGAGCGCCTCCATTATTTTCAGCAGGAATTCGTTTCTTTTTAGCAGGAGTAATCTTGATGTTTATATTTAAGTTGAAGCGAAAAGAAATTATGCCGCATGTATTTTCAAAACGTATTATGTATGCTGGCTTTTGTTTAACGTTCATGACATTCGCATCTTTGTACTGGGCTGAACAATATATTTCTTCTGGGTTAGCTGCTGTACTTTCTGCAACAGGTCCTATGATGATTTTATTATTACAAGCAAGAAGAAATAAGAAAAAATTGCAAAAGGAGCAATTTTTCGCTTTAATTATTGCGTTAATAGGTGTTGTTTTTGTTTCTTTACCAGGAATACATCAAGAAGTAAGTTTCATATGGAGTATTGCTTGTATTATTTTAGTAGTAGGGGAGTTATTTTACGGAATAGGTTCTATTCGCTCAAAAGAAATACTTTCGGATTTACGAAGTGTATCACCATTTCTTATTAATGGTATTCAAATGTTTTATGGAGGGATTTTGCTACTAATCGTATCATACATAGTAGAGCAGCCGAATGTAACTGTATTAACCTCATGGAGCGTACAGTGGCCTATTTTATACCTCATATTTATCGGATCAATTGGTGGGCACGGATTATATTACTGGCTTTTATCAAAAACAAATCCTGTATTCCCATCGACGTGGTTATATGTATCACCATTAATAGCAATTATTGTAGGATATATTGTATTAGGAGAACCATTAAATCCTGCAATGGGTATAGGTGCTTGTTTCATATTGATAGGTGTATTTTTGGCCAATCGTTCAACACTACGGACTTATTTCAAACAAGGACGGTTATTAGAGAAGGAAATGTAGTTGGATAATGTAACGGCCCTGTATATTACCGGGCTAGTAAAATCAAAAACACAGCTGGGAAAATAACCAACTGTGTTTTTATAATTAATTCACTTTTTTAATAAACCCTTTGTAATGACGTTTCACAAGTTGACTTTCTAACGTCTTCATCGTTTCTAGTGCTACACCGACGATAATAAGTAAGCTTGTACCACCAATTTGAGCAGAAGGTGGTAACGTAGCAATTTTCGTAAATACGAGTGGTAATATTGAAATTGCACCTAAGAAAATTGCACCGATAAATGTTAAACGGTATAAAATTTTGGTTACATATTGCTCTGTCGCTTTACCAGGACGAATACCAGGAACATAACCGTTTTGCTTTTTCAAATTCTCAGCCATTTGTTCAGGATTTACTTGAATAAATGCGTAGAAGTATGTGAAAGCAACGATAAGACCGACATAAAGCGTCATTCCAATTGGATGTGCAAAATCAAGGTTTGCGACTAACCATTTGGATACGCCTGAATCAGGGAAGAGCTGCGCAATTGTACGCGGCGTCATTAAAAAGGCTGAAGCAAAGATTACTGGAATTACACCAGCACTATTTACTTTAAGTGGTAAATGAGTGTTTTTTGCTCCTTGATATGGATTGTTTCCTGATACAGCTTTAGCGTATTGAATGGGTATTTTACGAACAGCTTGTTGAATGTAAATGACACCAACAACAATCGCTAAAATTACGAGTCCAATTAAAACCATTTTTATTATGTGCATGAATAATTGATCGCCTGCATTTTGAAATTGTTGCAAGTAAATTTGATTAGCAACATTCGGAATTGCCGCAACAAGTCCTGCGAAGATAATCATTGAAATCCCATTACCAACACCATTAGCGGTAATTTGTTCACCTAACCAAAGTAAAAATGCAGTACCTGCTGTTAAAACTGTCGCAATAAATAAGTATGTAGTCCAGCTTTGATCTGTTATTAATTGCCCACCTGCTATATTATTAAAACCATAAGACATCCCAATGGATTGTATGAATGCAAGAATGATTGTAAAGTATCGAGTAAATTGAGCTGACTTCTTACGGCCCATTTCACCTTGCTTTGCCCATTCCGAAAATTTAGGTATAACGTCCATTTGTAGTAATTGTACTATGATGGAAGCTGTAATATATGGTGTAATACCTACAGCGAAGATCGAGAAGTGTTGCAATGCTCCTCCACCAAATACGTTTAGCATACCTAAAACGTTGGCTTGATCTTGTACCTTTAATACCTCTGCGTTAGTATGAGGAACTGGAATAAATGTGCCAATTCGAAAAACAATTAGCATCGCTAGTGTAAAAAGAATTTTGTTTCTTATCTCAGCTACTCTCATGAAATTTGAAATCGTACGAAACATTATGTCGCCTCCTATATTTTTATCAGTTCAAAACTGATTATTATATCCCGATGAAGTAACCACAAACCTCCTTCCGCATTAAATTCATTTGACAAATGGAATTTCATACATTTTGCAGTTTTCACGGATATAAAAATATAAGGTGTTATACGAGCGACCTATTATCTTTTCGTAATCATTCAATACCCATAATATATCGAATAAATTAACAAATGTACATACATACGCATGAAAAATGAATAAATAGGGTGATTTTTTACATTTACTTAATGCTAGATTGATAATTAGGAACGTTTTACGTAGTTGTATCGAAAGGATTCAGTGGAAAGTATTATGGTGTAGCTGTAGCACATGAAAACCTCAAGGATTTTGAGAAAACGCATATATTTCGTCGTGAATTAGAGAAACTATTAAAGCAAGAAAAGATTTGATTGAAATAGTAGTGAAGGAAAATCTTTTTTCTATAGAGAATATTTCTAACGTAGGAATCTAAGTATGTAGGTTCTAATGAAAGGAGAATTCACATGAATACATTTGTAAATGACAAGTTTGATGAAACGAGAAAGCAATTATTTGAGGAAATTACTTTGTTAAGTGATGCTCAATTTAATAGAAAACCAGATCAGGATAAATGGAGTATAGCACAAGTTTGTCATCACTTAGTTTTATTAGACGAGAGAGTTATAACAGTTATTTCGTCAGGATTAAAAAAGATGGATAGTATCCAAAATGAGCGTAAAGAAATTCACGCTATTGTATTAGATAGATCGATAAAATTTATAGCTCCAGAAATGATTGAACCAAGTATAGAAACATTTGAAGTACAGCAAATGATTGATTTGTTAAACAACGCTAGAAAAGAATTAATGCGTTTCCTGCGTACAATAGAAGATGAATCTATATTAGCGAAAAAATCAGTGATGCATCCAGCTCTTGGAGAATTACTTCTAGATCAGTGGATAGAACTGATCTATTTGCATGAACAGCGTCATATAGAACAAATTAAAGAGATAAAATTGCTTTGTGAAGTTGAAAAGTAAAAATCATTATCTTTTTATTGGGCGATTTGGGATAGTATCAAGGGTTCGAGTGATAAAATTCAAATCCTGATTAAAATTATGATGAATGTAGTTGAACGCAACTAATAAGCAGAAGAAAATACGAAACTAGCAGATCTTACTCCTGAAGAGGAAACGAACATTCGAAAAAAAACTGAATCCGATTTGCTGTATAAGTGGAACCCCGTCTTAAATGAAGAGCGGGGTTATTATTTTTGGAAGTGATCTCAGTATTTTCATATAGAAGGAAGTAAATTGGTAATGAAATCCGAAAATGAGTTATATGTCCAAAATTTTGAAAGCACATATACATCTACCGTTGGTTTAGCGCTCTTCACACGTTGGAGGAAGAAGTATTTTGTTAGAAAACGATAACATACTATTCTGTTAGGGGAAATATGCATTTGATTCTCTATATTTTCACAGTAAAACCACCTCCAAAATTATCTTTTGTAGTTGAATTTTTCCGAATAATAAGTTACATTTTTAAAGTTCAAGCAACTTTATGCCAGTACAAAAAGGGGAGAAATATTGTTATTATGCAAAAAATGAAATGGAAGAACTATGTATGCTATTTTATTATTCTTATGCTTCTTGTAACAGCAGTAACAGTCAAACCAGCTATTTCTAAGGCTGAGGAATCTGATGTTAACATTACATTGTTAGGTACTGCAGATATTCATGGTAGATTTATGCCTTGGGATTATGCGCTTGATGGAGCAAATATGAGTGGAAGTTTGACGCAGCTTTATACCGTTATAAAGAAGGTACGTCAAGAAAATCCAAATACCATATTAGTAGATGCCGGGGATACAATTCAAGGAAACTCAGTAGAATTATTCAACGATAAGCCACAATCGCCAATGATGGTAGCGATGAATACAATGGGATATGACGCCTGGGCATTTGGAAATCATGAATTCAACTTTGGATTAGATACATTGAAAAAAGTTAGTGAGCAATATAAAGGAAAGACGTTAGCAGGAAATATTTATAAGGAAAATGGAGAGCGTTTTCTTCCTGCATATACGATTGTTGAAAAAGGTGGAATTAAAGTGGGGATTATTGGTATGAATACACCAATGATTAGTGATTTTGAAAAAGGGACAGATCATTTGGATGGTTTAGTAGTGAAAAATCCAGTAGAAGAGACAAAAAAGGCAATTAAAGAATTAGAAGGTAAAGTAGATGTAATGGTAGGGGTTATGCATATGGGACTAGAAAATGAGAATGGAATCCCAGGTACTGGTGTTCAAGATATTGCGAATGCTTGTCCGGAACTAAGCGCTATTTTTGCGGCTCATATGCATAAACTTGTAAAAAAAGAAGTTGTAAATGGCGTAATTATTACAGAACCAGATAAATATGGAACGCATATTTCACGTATTGACCTTACTTTTACAAAGCAAGATGGAAAGCTTGTTTTAAAAGATAAAACAGCTACCGCTATACCTGTAAAAAATGCTGATGGAACAACAGTATTATCTGATTCTGCACTTGAAGAAACATTAACACCTTTTCATGAGTATGCAAGAGGAGATGCAAATGTTGTAGTTGCTCAATTAAAGGGGAGAAACCTTGTTCCTGAAAATGAAATAAAGGGTATTCCAAGTGTGCAGATTCAAGAGACACCTTTATCAGATTTCTTTCATGAAGTTATGCTCCATTACAGTAAAGCGGATGTAGTAGCCCATCAAATTGATAATGATTCTGCCCGTTTGGATATAGGGCCTATAAAGAAGAAAGATATTGCGTATAATTATCAATATGCTTTGGGAGAAATTACAGTTTACAAGATAACTGGAAAAGATTTAAAAGACTATATGGAATGGGCAGCAGGATATTTTAACTCATCTCGTGCTGGAGATGTAACAGTTAGCTTTGATAAAAACCGTCGCGCGTCTAAATACAGTACGAACGATTTCTTTGGAGGCGTAAAATACGAAATTGACTTAACAAAACCATATGGAAGTAGAATTACAAATTTGCGCTCTATTCGTACAAATAAACCAATCAAAATGAGCGATGTTATGACGCTAGGAATGAATGCGTATAGAATGGAGGCTCTACAGGCAAAAGGGGGAGCTTTAGAGGGACGTAAATTTGAACAAACTTGGTCATCTAAACAAGAGAATGCATTCGGAGAAACAGGTGGAACCATTCGTAACCTTGCTATTACATATTTAAAAGAGGTAAAGAACGGTGTATACACGCCAAAAGTTATGCGTAATTGGAAAATTACTGGTGTAGATACACATTCTTCAGAGCATAAAGCTGTAGTTGATCTTGTAAATAAAGGGATTTTAGAAATCCCAAAAACAGAAGATGGAAAATATACAAATATAGCATCTATAAATACTAAAGATTCAATTACTAAAGAAGAGATTGTAGCACTCTCACAAAAAGCTAATATTAATCCAAATCAGTTTAATCATACAAAGACAAAAGGTGAACTTTATAAAAAACTTAGTAGGATTACTAAAAAATATAAATTATAAGGTTTCTTATAGTAATTGTTATTTTAATAGCATTAAACCCACTCTTACAATAGTAAAGAGTGGGTTTTTATGTTGTTATTTAGATGTAAGTGTACTTTTATTAGAATAAATATAGGTAATTAATAACTAACCAATTGGATGAGCGCTGCCAAAAAGGACTCTTTTTTTATTCAAATTAATGTACATATGTGTTCCGTTCATTATTTACAATATTGACCACAATTTATGTAATTTTGCATAATATTACATAAATTTTGTATTTTCTCTTTTTTTCGACATGAATAGACAGTATACTTTGTACAAGCTTTCTATTTCAAAAATTATACGAGGTGAAAAAATGAAAAACACAAAGACATTAACTAAGGTAGCATTAACAACAGGATTAGCTTTAACAGCTGTGGCACCATATGGAATAGGTCATGCAGAGGAAACAGATCAACTACAAGTTCAAATTCAGGAAGAATCGTTCCGTTCGGGTGAACTGACACAACCGTCACAAAAGACACCAGAAAATGTAGTAAAGGATGCACTTAAGGAGAAAACAGAGCAAGCTCTGTCCCAAAAACAAGTCAATGGAGAAGCAGGAGTAGATTATAAAGTCCTTCAAAAACGTGGTTCGTATGATGGAACTACACTTGTACGTATGCAGCAAACATATGAAGGAAAAGAAGTATATGGCCATCAATTAACTGCACACGTAGATAATAAAGGGGTTATTAAAAGTGTTTCAGGTGATAGCGCGCAAAATTTAAAACAAGAAGAATTGAAAAAACCTATTAATCTATCAAAAGATGAAGCAAAACAATATATTTTTACGAAGTACGGGAACGATATCAAGTTTATTTCTGAACCAGAAATTAAGGAAGTTATTTTTGTTGATGAAAATAATGGACAAGCTAGCAATGCATACCAAGTTACATTTGAAGCTGCAACACCAAACTATGTTTCTGGAACTTATTTAGTAAATGCGCAAAATGGCGATATGTTAAAAAATATGGTACAAGAATCTAACTTAAAAGCAAGTGAAAAACTAGTTGGAGCCTTAAAGGAAAGTAAAAAAAGCAGTCTTACATCATTAACTGGAACAGGAAAAGATGATTTAGGTATTTCTCGTTCATTTGGTATTTCTAAACAAAGTAATGGCAAATATGCGCTTGCTGATTATACAAGAGGGCAAGGAATTGAAACTTATGATGTGAATTACAAAGATATTACTAAAGAAGAAAGCTATTATCCTGGTACATTAGCAACTAGTACTTCAACAACATTTAACGATCCAAAAGCAGTAAGTGCTCATTACTTAGCAACAAAGGTATTTGATTTTTATAAAGATAAATACAAGCGTAATAGTTTTGATAATAAGGGACAAAAGGTAGTTTCAGTTGTACATGCTTGGGATTCTGAAGATACGAATGATCCGAAAAATTGGCAGAATGCATTAAGTGCTAATAATGGAAGTATGCTTGTATATGGCGATCCTATCGTTAAAGCATATGACGTAGCTGGACATGAATTTACACATGCTGTTACTTCTAGCGAATCTAATCTTGAATATTACGGTGAATCTGGCGCGATTAATGAGGCGCTATCTGATATTATGGGAACATCTATTGAGAAATACGTAAATAACGGAACATTTAACTGGACAATGGGAGAACAAACCGGATCTGTTTTCCGTGATATGGAAAACCCAGCTTCTGTGCCATCTTCACTTGGAGTACCTTATCCAGATGATTACAGTGAATTTAACGATTTTAATGGCTGGGATCAAGGCGGCGTTCATTTTAATTCAAGCATTATTAATAAAGTTGCGTATCTCATTGCAAAAGGCGGAACTCATAACGGAGTAACTGTTAAAGGAATTGGTGAAGATAAAATGTTTGATATTTTCTATTATGCAAATACAGATGAGTTAAACATGACTTCTAATTTCAAAGAATTGAAGTCTGCATGTATTCGAGTGGCAACTAATAAATATGGTGCGAATACAGCTGAAGTTCAAGCAGTTCAAAAAGCATTTGATGCAGCAAAAATTAAGTAATTTAGAAATATAGTTATCATTCGTATATTAATACATTATGAAAAACAGCTAATATCATTTTAAGGATATTAGCTGTTTTATTATGCAGCAATGCATTATTGAACATAAACTTACTAAGCGATAATTAGGCTGTCTATCTTCAATACGTTGCGAAAAATATATAAGGTTAAAAGTATATAAAAACAGAAAATTAATAATATATTGACCTCTTAATAGAAAGTGCTATAGAATGAAAGCGATAACAAACGATTGCTTTAAAATGATTTCCCTGATCTTTTAGTATTTACAAATATATGAAGGCATAAAGAAATCTATTTTTTTAAGTTTTAATGCAAACGTTTTCGTATTAAAAGATCATTGAAATACAGACGTGAAAATAGCCAATATGGGGGTGAAGTACAAGAGATTTCTAAATTAATTTAAGCAGTGTAATTTAGACGCGCATAATAAATCGCTCGTACTATTTAAAGAAAGGGTGTATGTGGTGCAAATGACAAAAAGATTAATTAACAAATCAGTTTTATTCCTTACTATAATCGTTATGTTATCATCTGTTTTCCCTTTTCAGAGTGTGAAGGCAGTTTCAAATTCAAAAACAACTGAAATTATCATTCATTACAAAGAAAAGCTTGGAAATACAAAAGACTGGAATCTTTGGTTATGGGGAGAAAATGCGAATGGTACATCTTATGAATTTACTGGTGAAGATGAATTTGGAAAATACGCTAAGATAAAAATAGACGGTGACTATAATCGTGTAGGATTTATAGTTCGAACAAATGAATGGGAAAAAGATGGTGGGGATCGTTGGATTGAAAATATAAAGGACGGTCGTGCTGAAGTATGGATTCTTTCGGGTGATGAAAAAGTATATAACTCTAAGCCTTCATCGGATCTCTCAATTCAAAAAGCAACTATTGATAGTTTCCATGAAATTACTGTAACGACTAATGTCCCGTTTAATATTAAGGAAAAGAAAATTGAAATTAAAGGCATTAAAATTAAGAATATTAGTCCTTATGATATAAACAGTGGAGATATTACTAATAAGGTTAAAATAATTACGGAACAGAAAATTGATTTAAAACAAACATACAAAGTTAAAATAGAAAACTTAGCTGATACGAATACTGAAATTGGTAAAGTCATTCGTAGCGAGGAATTTGATAATTTATTTTATTATAGTGGTAACGATTTAGGGAATACATATACCGCGCAACATACAAAGTTCCGTTTATGGGCTCCTACTGTAAGCGAAGCGAAGTTAGTTACATATAAAAACTGGAACGATAAAATAGGTGCTGAAATAAACATGCAGCAAAGTGACAAAGGAACTTGGACTGCAGAACTAAAGGGGAACCAAAAAGGGCTCTTTTATACGTATAAAGTCAAAATTGGTGATAAGTGGACTGAAGCAGTTGATCCGTATGTGCGTGCTGCTTCTGTAAATGGGGATAAAGGTGCGGTTGTTAATTTAGAAGAAACAAATCCGAAAAAATGGAAAGCAAACAAAAAGCCAAAATTTAAAAATCCGGAAGATGCTATTATTTATGAGTTACATGTACGCGATCTTTCCATCCAACCTGAAAGTGATATTAAACAGAAAGGGAAGTATTTAGGTGTAACAGAAAAAGGAACAAAAGGGCCAGAAGGTGTAAAAACAGGACTTGATCATATAAAGGATCTAGGTGTTACTCACGTTCAGTTTTTACCGATATTTGATTTTGCTTCTGTAAATGAAGAAACTTTAAATGAACCGCAATACAACTGGGGATATGACCCGAAAAATTTCAACGTTCCAGAGGGCTCCTATTCTACAAATCCTTATGAGCCGACTGTTCGAATAACTGAATTAAAGCAAATGGTTCAAACACTGCATGATAATAATCTTCGTGTGGTGATGGATGTAGTATATAACCATATGTATAGTGCTGCTGAATCTAATTTTCATAAGTTAGTTCCAGGTTATTATTATCGTTACAATGAAGATGGAACATTTGCAAATGGAACTGGAGTAGGAAACGATACTGCTTCAGAACGAAAAATGATGAGGAAATTTATGGTTGATTCTGTAACATACTGGGCAAAAGAATACAATTTAGATGGATTCCGTTTTGATTTAATGGGCATTCATGATTATGAAACGATGAATGAAATACGTAAAGCTGTTAATCAAATTGACCCTTCTATTATTCTGCATGGGGAAGGTTGGGATTTAAATACACCTCTTGCAGCTAAATTGAAAGCAAATCAAAAAAATGCAGAAAAAATGAAAGGGATTGCTCATTTTAACGATAATATACGTGATGGATTGAAAGGTAGTGTATTTGAGGAAAAGGAAAATGGTTTTATAAATGGAAAGGAAAACATGGAAGATCGTATTAAAAAAGGTATTACGGCAGGTATTGACTACGATACAAATTCGTCTACCTATCAAGATCCGGAACAGGTATTAACTTATGTGGAAGCACATGACAATCATACATTATGGGATAAACTTGAGTTAACTAATCCAGGTGACAGTGCAGAAGTGCGAAAACAAATGCACAAATTGTCTTCTTCAATTTTATTAACATCACAAGGAATTCCATTTTTACATGCAGGGCAAGAGTTTATGCGCACGAAATATGGTGATCATAACAGTTACAAATCTCCTGATTCAATTAACCAGATGGATTGGTTACGCCGTGCAGCATATAATAATGAAGTAGATTATATGAAGGGCTTAATAGATTTACGCAAAAAGTACCCAGCTTTTCGAATGACATCTACTGAGCAAATTAAAAAGCATATATCATTTATAGATGCTCCCAAAAATGTTGTGGCTTATTCAATAGATGGAAAGGGCAATGGGAATAAAAATGAAAACTTTATGGTGGCACACAATGCAAATAGAGAGGCTGTTGACATAACGCTTCCATCGAAAGGTCCTTGGAAAGTACTAGCAGATGGTAAGCAGGCAGGTAGTAAAACAATTTATGTTGTCCATAATAATAAAATTAAAGTTCCTGCATTAAGTTCATTCGTTTTAAAAACAGCGAAACCGATTAAATAAAAGCAAGTCATGTGGAAGTATATACTGAATTTAGTACATGTAATAAGGATTGTACATGCAAAAAGCGAAGTGACGATTATGCTCACTTCGCTTTTAAAGTTAAATTAGTATAATTTCACATACTGTAATTATATTACAATTTAATAAAAAAGATAAACAAAAAGAGAAGAACTCACCAGTGTTCTTCTCTTTTTTATATGTAATATTGCATAAACAGGGTAAACAATAATATCTGGTGAATAAGTAGCGCTTTTCCATATGGCGAGTTATTTCATAGTTACTTCCTAAATTCTATATCATTTTCCAATCATGCAAGGTTAAGGGAGATGACAATAGAAAGATTTAAAAATGAGCTCAGTATAAAATAAAACATTATAAGTATAAAATCCTGTACTTAGTAATCTCTTACTTTAAAGCATCACATTGGGAAAGTGTGGGGAGTTCAATTGATTCTGAATAAAATTGATAGTATCAGCTGCAATTTTTTTACGTTTAAGAACAATCCCAGCATGCCCACATGTATAAATATATCGAGTAGGTTTTTCCCAAGATGCCCACAAGTAGTCCGTATCCTCACGGTGCACATATAGATCGTGCTTGCCTGAAATTAATAAAATATTTTCTTTTTTCACTTTTGGTAATGCTTGACTCGGTTCAGTGATTTTCCAATAATCTATTAAATCATTATACGTTACACCATGATGTTCCAAATCTTTTCTAATGAATTTACCTGGATTTGTCTTCCAAATTGAATATGAAAGTCGATTCGCGTAGAAAATGGATGCCAATACATCAATGTCTGATTCAACAAGAGCTGTTAGGTTTGTAATAACCCCACCTAAACTGATTCCTATTAAAATCAAGGGACCATTTTTATTTGCTTTAATCCATTTAATCAAAGTTCGTAAATCAGCTACCGCTTGTCTAGTGGCTTGTACAGTTCGTTCAATATTAGCACTTACCATGTACTCTCCACTGAATAGGGATTGGTTGGGTTTTCTTTCAAAATGATAGGGTAGAGTAAAATAATACATATTCCACTTCAAGTTAGTCATATGGTCGTGAAATATTTTTTTTACACGTTCGTTAGAATCCATTCTCCAACCGTGAACGAAGATGACATGAGGTGCATCTTCGTTTTCATGTAAAAATAATTCCCCAGTTACAGAATCGTTGCGTGAATCACCAGATTGAACCGAGCTTTTATATTTGAACTGTCCAACCATGTATTCCTTTTCTTGCTTTGCATGCTTAATGTTAAAATGAATATTAGATGGTTGTACTTTATAAAAAAATTCTATGTCCTTTATATCTAGTGCGGTGTTAGAAAGAGAAGTATATTGAAACTCTCCACTTCTTTTTTTGTGCAAATCATACAAGGCGTATCGATCAATGAGTTTTGAAAGAATCAAATTAACTTCCTCCAAAATACATATTATTTAAAACATGGACAAAATTTATGTTTTATTTATGCTGTATATTAAATTAAAGATATTCTTTTTACCTAATATTACGTGCTTGAAGTATAAAACCAGGTGATGAATTTGTATATTATAAAACTAATAATATAATAAAACCATAAATAATTTATACTACAATTTAAAAAACAAATTAATATTCTCATTCATATGAGAGAACATTAACTTGCTTATTTACGTATCAAAAGATACACCGTTTGAAGTGATGTAATTTATATGATAAACAATGTGTCAATTTGTATATTTTATACAGTGATAGTTACTATAGTTTTCGAAGCCGATAGTCAATGAACCTTACAATATGCGTCTTTTTGCTATATAAATAACAATATTCATTAAAGAAAAAGTTTTAATCCTTCATGAGAATCTTTAAATCCTAATTTCTTATAAAATTGCAACGCTTCCTGTCGTTCTTTATCTGTTGTTAACTGTACTAAATGACATCCCCGCAATGTAGCACGTTGAATAGCCCATTTAATAAGTTTAGTTCCTATACCTTTACCACGTTTTGATGAGACTGTCCGTACCCCCTCAATAGTAGCTCTCCAACCCCCTTGACGTGCAATGTAAGGCGTAAATGTAATTTGTTGAAGACCAACAATCTCCGTCCCATCACACGCTACAATCAACTCATTATTTGGATCACAATCAATAGCATGAAATGCTCTTATATAACTATCAGGGAGTGGTGTTTCATAGCGCTCTCTTTTATTGCCTAAAACATCATCAGCAAGCATTTTTACAATATCATCTAAATCATCTGCCGTAGCAATCCTAAATGTTATAGTTTCTGTCACTATTAAAAAACCTCCTTAATGTATGCACTTGTTACTTTTATTTTACTTGTTTAAATACAATAGGTTAAATTATAAAATATTATGAGTCTCTATAACTTTTTCTTATAGATAACATAAAAGCCTAACTTATAAAATGATATGTTAGGCTTTTTAACACAATATTATTATTAAAAAATCCGACCAACTCATTAATAGATTTTCATATTTAACAAACACACATATAACCATTCAAATAGGGTGCTTTTAATTTGCTCTATAGAAATTACATAATAAGCATAGATTTTTATGCTCTCATTCAATGAATCTTAACCAATAAGACTACCTCCTTACCAATAGTTCTTGACTAAGTCATTGCATAACTACACATAAACTCCTTATATCTCTAGATAAACTACCGATTAGCTCCATATAGACTCTAGATAACCTATATAGAATATAAGTTATCAAGGAGGTAAGAAAAAAATGAACTTTATGAAAAGAGCAATTCTCAGTATGAAAAAAAGAGTAGGAACATCATTAATTTTGATGGCAGTCTTCCTAATTGTTACAAATTTAGTGTTGGCAGGATTTACAATCCAAAATGCATCAAAAAAAGCTGCGGATGCAGCAAGAAAAAAACTAGGTGCAGATGTTACTTTAAGTCTTGATTTTGACAAATTAGGTCAACAGGCTCAGGAAACTGGAGAGATGCCTAATCCACCGAAGCTCAACACGAAAGAAGCAGATCAATTAGCGAAGTCAAAGTATGTAAAAGACTATAATTACATAAGCAATACATTCGGAATCTCGGATGGACTTAAACTAGTAGGAGCTTCAGAAGAAGAAGAAGAAGGAAAGGGTAAAGTGGGAATGGCGGCTGTACGAGGCGGTTCAAGCTCCGGTACAGAAATAGATATGAATGCTTCCTTTATGATTGAGGGAGTTCGCAAGACTGCATTACAAGAAAGCTTTAAGAACGGAAAAAGTAAAATCATTGATGGGAAACCAATTACAGAACAGATGAAAGATCAGAATGTAGCTTTAATGGAAAAACGATTAGCGGAATTAAACAATTTGAAAGTAGGAGACAAAGTTAAAGTGCAATCAGGGGATAAGAAGGAAACCCTCGAGGTTGAAATTATCGGTATTTACGAAACGAATGAGCAAGCAATGGGTCAACAGGCCCCTCCTATAATGGATCCAGCTAATAAACTATATATGCCGCATTCAACTATGAAAAAATTTGAAGTAGATCAAGGTATAAGTAGCATTCAAGTCGTGTATTTCTTGAAAGACCCACAAAACATTGAAGCATTTAAAAAAGAAGCAAAAAAATCTAAGATTAATTTTAATTACTATAAATTAGATGCACATGATTCATTGTACAAACAAATGATTGGGCCTATCGAAAATATCTCATCTACTTCTCAAATGATTATTTATATTGTATCAATTGCAGGTGCGATTATATTAGGATTAATCATTATGTTATCGATTAAAGGACGTCGTAAAGAAATGGGGATTCTATTGTCCATTGGAGAAAAAAAGTGGAAGCTGATGGCGCAGTTCGTAGTAGAAGTAGTATGTATTGCTATTTTATCTTTTGGATTATCCATAACAACAGGAGCTAAAGTTTCTCAATATATAGGGGATAATTTACTTTCAAGTGAAGTTGCTACAGCAAGCGAAGAAACAAACAACCCGCAAAATGGGACTGTAATGATGTCTGGACCTGGTGGAACTGTACAAAATCAAAAAGAGGATCCGATTGATAAAATTGATGTAAGTATAACAGGAGAAGATGTAGGCAAAATGGGAGGGATAGGACTAGCTATTGCTATATTAGCAACGCTTCTTCCAGCATTATCAATTCTACGTTTAAATCCAAAACAAATTCTTTTAAAAGATGAATAAGGAGGATCGATATGGAAACGATTTTACAATTTAAAAATTTGGATTATTATTATGAAAGTAATGGGAAAAATGTAGCGATACTAGATAATGTTAATTTTTCTTTTCAAAAAGGGCATTTCTACACAATTTTAGGACCATCTGGATCTGGTAAAACCACAACTCTGAGCTTAGGTTGCGGACTGGATGTCCCTAAAAATGGTTATGTCCTGTATAATGGAAAAGATATTCGAAAAATTGGTTTGGATCGATACCGCAATCAACATGTATCTGTAATTTTCCAATCTTATAATTTGATTACCTATATGACTGCTCTTCAAAATGTCCTAACAGCAATGGAAATTACAGGTGTTAAAGTGCAAAATAAAACTGCAAGGGCATTAGAATTATTAGAAAAGGTAGGACTCACAGAAGTAGAAGCGAAACGTAACGTTCTGCAACTAAGTGGCGGGCAACAACAGCGTGTAGCAATTGCTCGAGCATTATCTTGTAATGTTGATTTACTGATTGCGGATGAGCCAACAGGAAACCTCGACGAAGAAACGGCAATGGATATAATAGAACTGTTTCAAGAACTTGCACATAAAGAAAATAAATGTATTATTGTTGTGACGCACTCACAGGAAGTTGCTAAAAAATCTGATCGTGCAGTTTATTTAAGTAAGAAGAAGTTAGTAGTAAATGAAATTTAAAATAAACACTCTAGGTTTTTAATTCACATAATATTAAAAAAATATTTCTTCAAATATTAATAATTGATATACAATAAAACCAAGCCATAATCAAAATGGTCTCCCTGTATTGAATGTTAAGATAGTTTGTTGTTCCTTTTTTAACAATATTAAAAAAAGAACTTGTAGAATATTCTACAGGTTCTTTTTGTTATGACCGGTTAACTATATCAATGAGGAATTATATATGAAAAACAGGACATTACCTAGATATATGATCTAAATACCGTCCTGTTTAATTGTTTATCTGTATAGTTATTGAAGAATTAAACCTACAATCATAATGAAACTAAATACTATCATCCAACCAAACGCACAATAGCCGAAAATTCTAATCCATTTAGGTAATTGATTCATGTTAACTTTATTTGTGGGAATTCCTTGCATAGAAAACATCATTTTTTGATCTCTATCCCTATTATTTTGTTGTTCATACATAATATCATCACCCTTCAAGAACAATTGTGTTTATAGTATATCAGTCTGGAGATAATTAAGCACAGAATATTCGACAACTATAGTGAATAAATGTGTATTCCAGTGCTGCATACTAAATTTCAAAAAACTAAAATTGGATTACTCAAAAGCTATATATAAAGTATTTGCTCATTTAAAACATAATCACCCTTTTAACAAGAGATGCTTATTATTTGGTATTGAATAATTTAAATACATTCAATGATACTTCTTAGCGTTTATATACGTAAATGTCTTTCAAACGATATGTACCGTAAAGTAGGAGCAGCTTACATTCATGACTATTATTATTTATTCGTTACTTTTAAAACATCTAACACTATTTTCGTTGCATCTGCAATAAGCTTATCATCGTACTTCGCATCCTCTTTCGCATGATTAGAAAGTATCGCAAGAATAATTGGCTTCTTATTTGGTGGCCAAATGATTGCGATATCATTCCTTGTTCCATAAGATCCAGAGCCAGTCTTATCGGCTACTTCCCATTCTCCTGGAACTCCAGCACGAATTAAGTTGTCCCCCGTAGTATTTCTTTTCATCAAATCTATTAAAAAGTTCCGATTCTCAATTGAAAGTATATCGCCTAGCGCATAAGCTTGAAGACTAGTAGCTAATGCCTTTGGGGTACTAGTGTCACGAGTGTCTCCTGGCTGCACTTCGTTTAATTCTGGTTCAAAACGTTCAGGATTTGTGACAGTATCTCCTATTTCTCTCAGTGATTTTTTGAATTCACTTGGCCCACCTAATTGCTTAAGAATAAGATTTTGTGCAGTATTATCGCTATATCGAATGGAAGCATCCGCAAGTTCTTTCAAAGTCATACCTGTATCTACATATTTTTCAGTAATTGGATTGTAATTCACAAGATCTTTGCTAGTATACTTAATTCTTTGTTCTAAATCTTCTATTGATTTCTTTTGTAACAGTGCTCCAACAGCAAGTGCTTTGTGGGTAGATGCGTATGCAAAACGTTCATCTGAACGATAAGTAACAGTTTGATTCGTACTTGTGTCCAATGCATAAATACCAAGTTTAGCATCATATTCTTTTTCAAGTTTAACAAAAGAATGATTACTTGTATTTTCTTGTTTTGTTTGTTTCGGAGGTTCGGATTGAATATTACTATTGGAACAGCCTATAAGCGTTACACATGAAAGTAATACTACAGGTAGCATCTTTTTATAATGCGAAATGTGAAAAAACTTCTTTGGAACGATCATACATTTTCAACCTCTTTCAAGAATTTATGGATTTTGTATTGGTATTTTACATACCAATACAATTAACAAATGTACAGGATAGGACTCATCTTGTATTTCTTGCATTACAAAAGGAGAGAACTACCAAGAACACCTTTTTATACGTAATAGACAATCTAAGTAACACATTTGTTCCATTTATGAGTACGGTTTTTAATATATCCATTAATTTTATTTATAAAAATCACAAAAACAACAAGCTTCATCACAATATCATTGGAAATATTATCTAAAGACGATGATTTTTCAAATGGCTTTTATCCTAGACGAATTAATGTCATGTTGTGGCTACGCAGATACATTCCTGACCATCTGCACGTTTGGAAGCCTGAAGACCACTTTATCTTTAGTAAACAATAAGATTTACAAAGTGAGAAACAATGAGAGGATTCCTTTTTTTCAACTAAAGGAGAGCTTTAGTTTATGGGACCTTCCTTAGTCTTTCTTTTTAGGGAATACCACATCACCATCAAGCTAAGGAAGGTTGTCTTTAAACCAGAAACTTATTCTATCCAAGGAAATATATTGCATTATATAATAAATACTATACCATTCTTACAAATAGCGGGAGAGACTCTATGAGAAAAGTAATAATTTATTTCGGAATCTTTTTTATGATTGTATTAAGCGGTTGTATCCGATTTGGAAAAGACACCACAAATACGATTTATCTCATTCCTGAAGCGTACGAAGGAGATTTAGTGGTACTATACAATGTACCTGGAGCGGAATTGTTGCCAGAAGAAGATAGTTTTCGTGTAGTTACATTCACCGCAGACGGAACCGCAGTAACATCTACAGCCGATATGAAATATGGTACGGTCAACGATACCTATTACACGGTAAACAAGGAAGGGAAGCGCACAAAACTTGACGAGAACTGCATACGCGCTGGTTCAAATGGAAGCACTACTGAAAACGTTGGTGAAGAAAATGAGCACACTTTCCCATATGCAAAATTTGAAGTTACACAAAGTGCATGCTCACAAAGCTTTTCATCAAATGGAAGAGAAGTACCAGAAAATCAAGAACATCCTGTAGAAAATAAGCTGCGGGACTTACTGGCACGTGTAAAAGAGCAGTATATGAAAGTGAAAAGCTAGATTTTTAAATTTTAAAAAGGGTGAATTGATGAATGATGTTAGGGATAGGATTGATTGTGTTAGGCATTTTAATTGTTAGCATTGTATCTTACCGAGAAATAAAAAAAGCAGGGGGCGTAACCTGGATCGAAATTGTATTCTATCCCTTTGGATTATTAATAGGTGCGCTACTAGACCACTTTGATCTACCAGAGTTTTTAATCCTGTTAGGTTTACTATGTATTGTATTTGGTAGCTGTATGGTCATGGGCGTCAATATTCTATAAAATTGAGAGTTAAGCATCTGAATCAGATGCTTTTTTATTTTATTCTGTAATTCTTATTTTTAATGTCTTGTATGGTGAAGGCTAAGGCTAAGGCACATAAGGATAGCAGTGCAAGTATAAAGCTTAACCAGTTAAATGTACTGTCCATAATAAGTATTGAGATGAAGATGCTAGAAAAATAAATTAACATCGCAATAAAAAGATATGTATCACGTTTTCAAGACTTTAAAGTTCCCATTCGTTTCGCCTCTACTATCTGACGCTATGTTATAAAAAAGAACCCGCACATCTGCAGATTTTCCTGATGATGATTTCAAAATATGTAACTCAGTCCTAACGATATGATATGTTGAGTTACTAAAAAATCAAATATAAAATTGTAAAAAACTTTTATAAATCTTAATACGTTAGAAATATAGGGACGAATCTTTACGAACTGTTTCCTATGAATACGATTCTATTAATCAATTAAAGAAAGAAACATTGGCAGATGGAACGATCAATGCGTATGGATATGATGGATTCGGAAACCGTACGTGTGATATTGTTGTAATTCTTCTGCAAATGGTAGTAGTTCATCTTGAATCGAGGGATTTATAAGAAAACGTCATCCTTTCTAATTTATCTTGCTTAGAAAAGATAACGCTTTTGAGGGTATTAAAACCTCTTGAGATGATGGAAATGTATCGTGACCCCCGTTTATGAAAAATAAAATTCTTTAAAAATGGAGAGCCGCGACCATAAACCTGCATTATTAATGTAGAATTGTGATGTCGGCTCTTTATTCACTAAAATGGCAAGTTAGTGAATAAATTGTTCATATTTATTTAAAGTTTATTTTCGGGAGGAGGTTAAACAATGAGAGCACCATATCAAGTATTGATTTTTCCTTATATAAAAACTGACGATTCCATTCAATATGCCATTTTTAACCGAAGTGATTATGGTTATTGGCAAGGAATAGCTGGTGGTGGAGAAGATGGTGAGACTCCTATTGAATCAGCAAAACGGGAAGCGTTTGAAGAGGCTGGTATTATAAGAGAATGTCCATATATAACATTAGATTCTGTGTCTTCATTACCAGTAGAGGATGTAGTTGGAGGATTCCTTTGGGGAGAAGATGTTTATGTAATAAAAGAATTTTCTTTTGGAGTTAAAGTTCCTACAAAAAATATTTCATTATCTAAGGAACACTTCAATTATAAATGGTTATGCTTTGAGGAAGCAGTAACGCTTTTGAAATGGGATAGCAACAAAACAGCATTGTGGGAATTAAACAAAAGGCTATTAAAACAATTAAATTTTTAGCTAACAAAGACGTTAGTGGAACAAGAATTGAGCAATTTAAAAAAGCCTTGCCATACTTCAAATGCAGCAAGGCTTTTATTTTTCTTAGTGTGGGTTTTTTCTGATTTGCGGTCTGTGCCTCAACATCAATGGTAATAACTATAGGTTTTCTAAAACCAACTAGTGATCAAATCTATTTAAGGATTTTATATATATAATTGTTATGCTAACTCCAAAATCAAATTATAAAATGAACTATCCTAAACTTGAATCAATTTCATAATCTATTTCCACTACAATGATTTCATCATAAGTTTATACTTACTACAAAAACAAATAAACTCGTCCTACTAAGAGGGGAGTTTATTTGTTTTTTGTTTAGATAATGGAATGTTCATACAAAATTGCACACTATGTTCCATATTTTTTATAGAATACTTTATATCTAGCGTTTCAAGAATTTGTTTCACAATATACAGTCCTAAACCGCTTCCTCCAGTATTTCGATTCCTTGATTTTTCAATTCGATAAAACGGTTTGAAAATTTGTTGTATATCTTCTTCTTTAATATTGACACCTGTATTCATAATTTGTATTTTAATTTGACCTTGTTTAGGATCCTTACTTAACTGTATATAAACTTTTTCATTATGTGGTGAATACATAACCGCATTATGGATAATATTTTTACATGCTTTTTCTAAAAGAACATAATCTGTATAAACGGAAAGATCAGAATCAATTTCTTTTATTATTTGGATGTTTTTTTGTGAAGCGAAAAATTCGAGATCTTTTGTAATTGTATTTATTAACTTTGAAAGATTAACTTTTTCTACTTTTAGTTTAAAGGTGTGTTGTTCTAATTTCGATACGCTTAAAATTTCACGAACTAATTGTTCCATACTTTCAATAATTTGATGATTCTTCTTTAAATATTGATCGCGATTTTGATAAGGGCCAATATTGTATATCATTCCTTCTAAGTATCCTTTCATTACAGTAAGAGGGGACTTTAATTCATGTGCTACAATCGCAAAAAACTCTCTGCGTTTTGTTTCTATTTCTCTTTCTTTTTCAATATCATTTTTTAATTGTTCATTTGCTTTTTTTAAATCAAACATAGCTTGTTGCAAGTTAATAGACATGTCATTCAAACTATTAGATAATTCTCCTAACTCATCTGTAGAGCGAACCTCAATTTTTTCGGAGAAATCTAAATTTGCCATCTTTTGTGCACCTTCATTAATATAAATAAGTGGCTTTGTAATAAACCTGGAATAAAAATAAGCACTCCCTATACCAATAACGAGCACAATGATACTAATATAGGGGAGAAAGCGTACTAAAACCTGTGAAGCTTCATCAATCGGTTGAAATGTAGCAAACACTACAAGCGTTAAACTACCATCTTGAAATTGAATTGGTTTCGTAACGTTATATGAATTGCTAAGGGTACTTGCATTCTCGAATCGTGTTGCTTTAGTAACTACTGTTTTTTGCGTACCACTTTGAATAAAAGAAAATGAAGGAGAGTAAATCATTATTCCTTCTTTATTTTGAAGATAAAGCATCGCATTATTTTTTTTGGCGTATTCATCAAAAAGTGGTATCGCATCTTGAAACGTAAGATTTTTAGATTTATCAATGATTTCGTTTATCCCTGTTTGAAGTTGATCTGTTTTATATTGCTCATAAAACGTCGGAAGAAAGAAGTATAAAGTTAAATAAATCAATATTGCAAAGGATAATAAAATGAGAGATGTAGTCATAAAGAGTTTATAAGTAATTTGCTTCATTTTCATGAGTTTCACAATACTATTCATCAATTTTATATCCAATACCCTTTATTGTTTTAATATAAGGGATAGCTAATTTTTTGCGTAGGTTTTTAATATGTGTATCGATTATTCGTGTTTCTCCAAAATAATCGTAACCCCAAACCTTTTCTACGATATTTTCTCTTGTAAGTACTTTTCTCTCATTTTGAAATAGTAGTTGTAGAATTTCAAACTCTTTTGTCGTTAATATAATTTCAACGTCATTTACATATACTCTATATGCATCCACATCAATACGCACTTCTTTAAATATCAAATGATTATTTACATTTTTATCATAACTTCTTCTAAGTACAGCTTCGACTCGTCTAATCAAAACATGAAATGAAAAGGGCTTTGTTATATAATCATCGATCCCAAGGTCGAATCCTTTCATTTGATCTTCTTCTTCTTCTAACGCAGTTAGCATAATAATTGGTACGTTTGACTGACTTCGAATCATTTTAGAAACTTCAAACCCATTAAGATTGGGCATCATGACATCTAGAAGAACTAAATCAAATGATTGCTTATTAAATTGTGTCATACCCTCTAGTCCATCTGAAGCGACTACCACTGTATAATGCTGTGTCATTAAAAATTGTTTAATTAATTCCTGAATTTCTTGATCATCCTCTACCACGAGAATATGATAGTTTTTCATAATATCACCTCTGGTAGTCATTATAGCCGTACTATCTGGAGTTTATGTGGAGATACAATAGGAACTTCATAGGACGTTTAACGTATTAGCTCCATTTTCAAGAATGTGTATTCTCCAAAAAAATATTATTAGCCATATTCCGTTTTATGAAAAAATAATTGTATGCTTGAAAAAACTTATCGTATGAAAAGCTGAACGATTTATATTTCCAAAAAACTAATGTATAATATTGGGAATTACATGTGATTTCTTAAACTGTGTGAACATATACTTTCGCTACTTACTAGAAGGGGAAACGGAAATGAATTTCAATATAAAAAAAGCTAGCGAAATTATAGAGTGTACGTCACAAACTTTAGAGTTTTTTTGCTAATTTAGTAAACACTTAAGGTGTGAACTAAGGATTATTTAAATCATGCGAGAAAGGTTGTGAAATTATTTGATGGGTTATAAAGCGATGCTGTTTGATTTAGATGATACATTACTTGATAGGGATACAGCAGTAGAGGCATTATTTTTAATTGTTTTAGAAAAGTGTTATGAAAATGTAGATGGTGCGGCTAAAAGCAACATGTTACAGAAATTCAAAGAATACGATAAAAGAGAATATGGCATAAGTAATAAAACGACGGTTTTAGAATCATTGTTTGATGAATTCACGCCGAGTTATAGATTGCCACGCAATTACATCCAAGATTTTTGGAATAATAATTTCCCTAGATGTTTTTCAATAGACCAAAATACTATTCATTTCTTAAATCAAATAAAGAAGCACTTTAAAGTTGGAATTATAACAAATGGCTCAACTCAGAGGCAAAAAGCTAAAATATTTAACACGAATTTAAATAGGTATTTTGAAACAATCATTATTTCTGAAGAAGTGGGATTTAGTAAACCTGATAAACGTATATTCGAACTAGCATTAAAAAAGCTAGATTTACAGCCGGAAAATACTTTATTTGTTGGGGATGACTTAGAAAAGGATATTGCTGGTCCTCAAAATGCAAATATAAAAGGTGTGTGGTTTAACCCTCAGAAAATCAAGAATACTACCAAAATACAACCATATGCCGAGATTAACACTTTGGATAGTTTGTTAAGTTATGTTACTCCACAATATTTGTATAACAAGTAAAAGCAATTTCATATATATATTCAAAAATATAAAAAAGAGAAACTATCCATTAATTTCATTGACCGTATTAGTAATAAAAAATAGAGGCGATTTTAATAGCTGCGGCTAATTTAATCTATGATTAATACGAAGTTTTGTAAAACAATTTTACTCATACTGTGTAAATTATAAAGGGGTGGGACTATGGAAATAAAGAAAGTAATAATCGATGGAATCAATATTGCGGTCATTAGAAACGATAAGGTATTAATATCGGATGTTCAGTCTGCATTAGATACTATGGCAACAGTTCAATATGAGGTAGATGCGAAACATATTATTATCCATAAATCTTTAATAAGTGAAGATTTCTTTGATCTAAAAACACGGCTTGCGGGCGATATCCTTCAAAAGTTTATAAACTACAAGGTAAAGATTGCTATTGTTGGAGATTTCTCTATGTATACTAGTAAAAGCTTAAAGGATTTTATTTATGAATGTAATAAAGGGAAAGATATTTTTTACTTAGCAACTGAACAACAAGCAATTGAAAAATTGAGTACATTGAAATAATCTAGTCAACCTGCATAATCATGTTCCACTAAAATACCCCTCTTTTTCACGTCGTTATTACTATATGTTATCTATATGATATATAAGAACTAACGTTTGTGATAAACTAAAAGATGGATAAAGGGGGCGTTTACTTGAACAACTTTAATGATATCATTCAAAATTTAAATAACATAGTATATAAACCTAATAACTTAATAATCACTAATCTAAAAGAAGAAAGACAAAACTCAGAGTATGCTGGGGCGTTATTTCACTTAAATAACAAAACGATACGTTTTAGAGTATCAAAAATTACTCCTAACAAAATTGGTCAATTTGTTTCTTTTTGGGAGAAAAATGAAAACATGCAAAATCAAGCGTTTTCTTATGACGCTGCTCCTGACTTATTAGTTATCACTTGTATTAACGATCATAAACTAGGACAATTTATTTTCCCAAAAGAGATTCTTCTTGAAGAAAAAATATTAAAAACTCAAAGTCAAAAAGGAAAGATGGCTATGAGAGTTTATCCTATATGGGATAAACCTGTTAGTAATCAAGCTAAAAAGAGCCAAATGTGGCAACTTCAATATTTTATTGATTTAAGTAATATTAATAATGTATCCATAGACAAACTATTACATTTATATTCGTAACATCCCAGAGTAAATAAGAGGCATTTTAATGATGCCTCTTATTTTAATTCTTATATTAGGCAATCTTGTGAATTAGAATTTTTGTACCGGTACAGTTAAACGAAATGTACATTGTTACAGTACCTCATCACATATACAATCAGCATATATTATTTAAACTTATAACTTATTAAGGGGTGCTGAATATGACAAAGTTACAAGACCAACTCTTTACAAGATTAAACCTTGAAAAACGTACTGAAATAAAATTTGAAGAATTAAGTACAATACTCTTTGCATTTGCTCACACAATACCGTTTGAGAATTTAGATGTTATAGCAGGTAATATAAATGCAATTTCTATGAAAAACTTACAAGAGAAAATTTTAACTAGTTCCCGCGGTGGGCTTTGTTATGAATTAAATACTCTTTTTTATTATTTTTTAAAAGATAGTGGTTATGATGTACAACTCGCACTAGGTACTGTATATAAAAATGATATAAACGCTTGGGCACTTGAGGACGGACATATAACAATTATTTTAAATAAAGATAACGTACAGTATTTAATTGATGTAGGTATAGCTTCGTTAGTACCCCTCGTTCCTGTACCTTTTACTGGTGAGTCTGTTTCTTCAAAAAACGGTTCGTACCGGGTAAGACGAAAAGATACGAGTAAAGGCAATTATGTTCTAGAAAGAATAGATGTTGCTGGAGAATGGAAAGTTTGTCATGCTTTTTATACTCATATTATTGACGAGACAGTAGTAAACGATGTTCAAAGAAGAGTGGTAGAAGATGAAAAGTCTATTTTCAATAAAGGATCAATTGCAGTAAAGTTGACGAACGCTGGCCATATCTCTTTAACGAATTCTAGTTTAACTAAAATGATGTATGGAGCAAAAACTAAGCGTGAAATTACAGAAGATCAATATAGAGAGCTTTTATATACTTTATTTACTATTGAGTTGTGATTGTACAAATAGCCTGTTCTTATTCGGAATCGGCTATTTGTATAATTTTTGGTTTAAAAGGTTTTCTTCTAATGTTTTTAATGTTTCTGCAGCCTCTTCATATGAATTAAAAACTGGTTCCTTTCCATCATCCTCTTGTAAAACCAGTTCTTCAAATAAAGATTTTTGTTCTTTTGAAACAGAATAATACTATTTAAAGTTTGATTTTCTAAATAGATATAATACACTAGAACAGTATAAAAAAGTATGTACAATGAATTTCGAATGTAAAGGAAGATTATTATGTCAGTTATCGATAAATTGAAACTTAATAAGTATACGAATATGGTTGTTATTAACGAACCAAGTGATTATGACATTTTCACAGGTAAAGAAACTGCATATTCAAAAGAACACGATGCTATTTTTATTTTTGTTGAAACGCTTGATGAAATGGTGAAACAAACGAATTTTATTATTAGTAATGAAGCATTATTACTTGAAAAAGGTTATATCTTTTTCGCATATCCGAAAAAAGGTAATGCTCGTTACAGTACGTTTATTCACCGCGATGAGATGTTTCCAGCATTAAGCGTTGGAGAAGATGGCTATGTAGGAGAAAGCGAAATTAAATTTGCTCGAATGGTAAGTATGGATGACGTCTTTACTGTTGTAGGCTTAAAGCGTGAAAAGAAAAAAGCGACGAAAACGCCTGCTATGAGTCAATGTGTTGCCGATTATGCAGGTCGAATTAAAGATGTTGAAGCTTTATTAGCTAATCATCCAAATGAACTTAAGTTTTATCAAAGTTTAACTCCTGGATATCAAAAAGATTGGGCACGTAATTTATTTTCAGTGAAACAAGAAAAAACACGTGAAAAACGCCTTGAGAAAATGATTGAAATCCTTTCACAAGGCTATAAAACAATTGAATTATTCCGTAAGCAGAAGAAATAACGATTAGGAAAGTCACAATGGTGAAATAATTAATTGCGATGAGTACATTGAAAAAAGGATTCCTTCTATTATACTTAAGAATGTTCTTATATTTATATAATTAGCAAAGAGAAAAGGTGTTTGAAATGAAATCGTATATTGTAGTTGGATCTGGAATTTTAGGAGCGTCTACTGCTTATCATCTGGCTAAGGCTGGTGCGAATGTTACTATCGTGGATCGCCAACAATTAGGGCAAGCCACTGATGCAGCAGCAGGTATAGTATGTCCATGGCTTTCACAACGTCGTAATAAAGCGTGGTATAAAATCGTTAAAGGCGGTGCGCGTTACTATTCGTCGTTAATTCAACAATTAGAAGAAGACGGTGAAACGGATACAGGATACAACCGTGTAGGTGCAATTAGTTTACATACTGACGAGAAAAAACTAGATCAAATGGAAGAGCGAGCTTATAAACGACGTGAAGATGCACCAGAGATTGGTGAAATTACGCGTTTATCAGCTGAAGAAACGAAAAAATTATTCCCGGCATTATCAGAAGAATATAGTTCTGTTCATATTAGTGGTGCTGCAAGAGTAAACGGAAGATTATTACGCAACGCATTAATAAGCGCTGCGAAAAAACATGGTGCAACTTTTTTAAAAGGCGATGCAGTATTAGTCCGTGAAGGGAATCATATTACGGGTGTTAAAGTAAATGATGAAACAATTTTAGCAGAAAAAGTTATTGTAACTGCAGGTGCATGGGCGAATGAAATATTAAACCCATTAGGAATTAATTTCTTAGTTACGTTCCAAAAAGGACAAATTGTTCACCTGCAAATGGAAAATACAGCAACAGAAAATATGCCAGTTGTTATGCCGCCAAACGATCAATACATTTTAACATTTGATAATGGTCATGTCGTAATTGGTGCGACACATGAAAACGACACTGGTTTTGATCATCGTGTAACAGCAGGTGGTTTACATGAAGTATTCCATAAAGCATTAGCAGTTGCACCTGGTTTAGAAAATGCTACAATGCTTGAAACAAGAGTTGGATTCAGACCATTCACGCCTGGATTCTTACCTGTTATTGGCCCACTACCTAACTTTGAAGGTATTCTCGTTGCGAATGGATTAGGAGCTTCAGGTTTAACGGCTGGTCCATATTTAGGATCTGAATTAGCTAAACTAGCGCTAGGACAACCAATTGAATTAGATTTAAATGATTATGACGTTGCTGGTGCAATTGAATAATAAAAAAGATTAGGAGCGAATCCTAATCTTTTTTATTTATAAATATTTTTTGTAATTATATCACTATCAATTCCAAAACGGGATATTTTGAATAAATGAAACCGTCAAAATAATTGTTGATGCGGAACCGGCCGTTAATAAAGTTACTATTTTTCGTCCATTCTGTTCTTTTGAAGGTTTTATAAGTTCTGTAATCAACACAATCCATATTATTATAGAAACTATAGAAATAATATTTATAGACATATGTAACACACTCCTTCTTGTTTTTACATGGACATTTCTTCTTTTGTAAAATAAAAGCAATAGGATAAGAAAATATGTACAGCGTTACAAATTAGTATTTTCCTGTCAGACCTCCTTTTTTAAATAGAAATACGACTGATAAAATGATAACAACAGCTTTCAAACTGCCCCAATATGGATAAACAGCATGATCTGTTAAACTAGCATATTGAAAAATATTCTCTTAACCGAAAATCCCAATTATGACCGCTAAAAGGAATGAAGCTGATCCAAACTTCTCATTACGATAGAGGATAAATAAATACACTGCGAAAATTAGTGGTAAGATGATTTGTAGTACGATTGTCATCGTTGGTCCCCCTAGATTGTATATACTTATATTATATGCAAAATTGTAATAAAAAGGAATATCGTTTATTTAATACTAATAGAACTACTCTTATCATATTCTTCTATAAAAAGAAGCAAAAGGGGTGTAAAGTTAATTGACAAAAATTCAAGTTAGTTTACGGCCCATTGTTCATAATATAAATTTACCGACTGTGATGAAAACCACTATACTTCCGGGTGATTCAACTGAAAGACTATTTGTCGCAACTCAATTAGGAGAGATTTTTTACATAGGAGACGGAGCGATAAAGACATTTTTAAATATTCGTAATCGGATTATTAAATTAGGCACATCTGAAGAAGGCGTTTCTAGTAGTGGCTATGATGAGCGAGGGTTACTAGGACTAGCGTTTCATCCACAATTTAATCATAACGGTTTATTTTACCTTCATTATTCAGTAGCTGGAACTCAAGGGGCTGGTGCGCTTTCAGAACAATTTAAACCGAATCCTTGTGACCCTAAATCTTTAAACTTAAAGTGGGTAAATAGAGATGCTCAATATGACCATATTGATGCAATTGAGGAATGGATTTTACAATCAAACGGTCAACCTGAAAAACGAAGAACATTACTTAATATAAGAAGGCCATTTTTCAATCATAACGGCGTTAATAGTTTAAATTTTTCACCGGAGACTGGAAAACTTGTTTTTACAAATGGAGATGGTGGATCAGGTTATGACCCATTTAATTTAAGCCAAGATGATTTAGAAATAGCAGGTAAAATCATTGAAATCGATGTAAGTAAAAATACAATCATACATAATCCTCCAGTAGTAACGCGCTTTAATGAACTTCCTTTATCTATACAAGAAACCCTTACAGTAATTGCGAAAGGTGTTCGAAATATAACCGGTATTACATTCCAAAGGTTTTATAATCTATATATCAAATACGCTGGAAATGTCGGACAGGATATCGTAGAGTCGATTTTCTCGTTTGTTCATTATAAATCAATTCCGGTTACAGAACTTGTTCAAACGTATTTAATGAGTTCTACTCCTAATCAAGAAGGATTTCTTAATTTTGGTTGGCGAGGATGGGAAGGAGATTTACCAACCTCTTTTATAAGACACTGTTCTGAGAATCCTACTTTGGATGAGAGGATAATGGCTTATTATGATGAAACAATCCAAACATCAGTGAAGCGTATTCAGCCTCTTATTAGTTATTTCCATAAAGACTCTAGACCGGATAAATTTGGAGGAACTTCACTTACAGGAGTTCAGCCATATATGGGGACTGCAATTCCAAATTTAACAGGTAGTGTCGTATTTACTGACCTCGCTAAGAAAGAAGATTCTCGTCCTCCAGTTAAAGGTGTTTTAGCATATACTAGAGCCGGTACAGACGGTAAACATAATGACTTTCATGTTATTGAAACCAATTATGATTTTGGTACGCAAGCAGCTTATTATATGAGTTTAGGAGCAAATTTGGATCAAACTAAATTATATTTAGGTGTTTACGGTTCTATGAAAGTATCTGATTTTAACAAAGGTACTATTTATGAGATTGTTCCTTGATATGATATAAACTCTCAGTCTACATTCTTCAAAATGCACGACCTGTCGTCTCCCTAAAAATACTACTATGAATAAATGACTCCTGGATAGTGAGTCATAACCAGGCAGAAAGTAACACATAAACAAAAAGTGTATGAATAATATAGAAAGTGATGAATGAGGTATCTTTAGGGGGTATTTTGATGAATCGGTTTGTACGTTATTGGTATCAACTGATGATAGAGCATGACGCGAACTTTGTTCATAAAAGAAAGTTGTCCCTTGTAAATAAGTTAGCAATGACAGCTTTAATGAGCGCATTGGCCACCATGTTTCAAGTAGCTGGGAACTTAATTCCTGGTATAGGATTACTCATTAGTCCATTTGCGACGTTACCTATTTTCTTTGCTATTTGTTATTCTATTCGTGAGGGAATACTTTCTTATGTTCTAACTATTTTTCTATTATTTATTATTCAACCAAGCGAACTATTTGTTTTCCCTTTTACTACTGGCTTATTAGGTATAGCGTTAGGAGTATCCTTTTCAAGATTAAGGAGGAGAATATGGGTTGTTTCCTTTTCTGCGATATGCCTACTTATAGGTATTATGATCATTCTCGATATTTTCCGTTTTCCAGTACTTGGCCCTACTGTTCATACAACTTTAGACATAAAAATTATTTTATCAATCTTTGTACTGAGCTTTCTTTACTGCTGGATCTATGCAGGTTTTTGTAGAATAATATTGAATAGAGTATATAAAGTATTGTATTAATCATGTCATATAATAGTTTTAGACGAATATATGTTGTGATGATATATAAATTCAAAAAGAAGCAATTCACATGATAAAGTTATTGTTTAACACCAAAATACATTTACAATATAAGCTGTTCTCGTATATTTTCATAGATTGGAGAATTCATTCATGACTAACGTTGCGATTAGAAGGCCGAATTTGGATGATTTAGAGGAACTTCACTTGTTTTTCCGTATAGTTATTACGGATACATATAAAAATGAAGGATTATCACAATTATTGGATGACATAGAAAATGAAATTAACTCGAAAAAGCAATATTTAAAAGATGATTTTGATAGTAATGGAGAAAATCGTTACTTTTTATTAGCGATAGATACAAATAACGATAAAATGATTGGAACAATTGAAATTGGTCCAGCAAGTACATTGATTACTAGTTGTACAGGCGGTGTACTTAAGGATTTGTATGAAATAGGAACTGTATTTATACTTCCTGAGTATCAAAGAAAGGGTATAGGGAGTTTACTATTACATGCAATGCATCTTACATTACTTAGCAGAGGAATAGCAGAATACTGTTTAGATAGTGGATACAAAAAAGCACAAAGTATATGGACAAAGAAGTTTGGAGAACCTAGTTATGTACTGAAGGATTATTGGGGAAAATCAAGTGATCATATGATTTGGAAGAAGAGTTTACATGATACACCTATAATATTTGAATTATAAAATGAAATATGCCTCTGGACATAGCTTTTCTTACGTATGTATGCTATTATTTATCTTTATAATAAAAGAGGACGTGAATGAACTTGATTAAAATTAATATTCCTGAAGCTGATGTTTCAATTACTGAACGTAAACAAGTTATTAAAGGAGACGAGGCAATCATTACTCCAATTAATGGTTTTATCGATTTCCACTTGTTCCCTAGAGATAAAGGCGGCATTTTTATGTTTTACAATATTAATGACGAACTGCTTTTCGTAGGTAAAGCTCGTAAAATTAGACAACGTATTAAAAAACACTTTGAAGACAATGTTTCACCAATTAAAAATCATCGTGACGAAGTATACCGTATTGATGCATGTATCGTAGAAGATCCAACAGAAAGAGAAATTTACGAAACATATATCATTAATGAATACAAAGCAAAATATAACGTTGATAAAGTATTCTATAAATAAGCAACATAAACGAAAAACAATCCTAGCATTTATACTGGGATTGTTTTTTTATTTAGCTTTATTCTTCATTTCTTTCTCCTTTTTTAAAATAATTAGCAGCAATTAAACAGAAAACCCCTATAAATAAAATTATTATTCCGAGCGTTTTATGTTTTCCTTCAAAGAAAGGAATGTCTGAAATAACATTAGTCATACATAATCCTAAAAACACAAGGATAGGTCCCACCCAAAGTAATACATTGCCGAATTTTGTGTGCCTCCACATATTAACCCACCTCGACTCTCTTT
Source organism: Bacillus cereus group sp. N11 (assembly GCF_016483605.1). NCBI lineage: Bacteria > Bacillati > Bacillota > Bacilli > Caryophanales > Bacillaceae > Bacillus > Bacillus cereus group sp. N11. The sequence goes on along the minus strand of NZ_JAEHBN010000001.1, from coordinate 248,176 downwards.
ACATATATATCCATAATTTAAAAGTAAATTCATAGAGAAATATAGTTTTTTTCATATCGAAAATTTAACCTTCATATATTGGTACAAGCAAACGAGAAAGGAGACCATCATGAATTGGTTAGAAGCATTTATTTTAGGTATAATTCAAGGGTTAACAGAGTTTTTACCGATTAGTAGTACAGGGCACCTTTATTTAGGACGGCATTTGTTTCAATTAGATGAAGCGGGATTGTTTTTAGATACGACGCTGCATATTGGGACTTTGCTTGCCGTGTTTATTTATTACAAAAAAGAATTTATATATTTAATGAAAAATCCATTTTCAAAGCTTATGTTATTACTTATCGTTGGGACGATACCTGCGGTTGTAATCGGTTTATTATTTAAAGACTTCTTTGAAGATATTTCAAAAACAGGCATTACCATCGGTTGGGAGTTTTTAGTGACAGGTTTCTTTCTATATATGGCCGATAAACAAAAGGATGGTCGTAAAAAAATGGACGACATTACATATAAAGATGCATTTATCATTGGTTCATTTCAAGCGGCTGCTATTTTCCCGGCAATTTCTCGCTCTGGAATGACGATTGTCGCTGCTTTATGGAGAAAACTAGACCGTGAAACAGCAGCATACTTTTCTTTTTTATTATCTACGCCAGCAATAGTCGGAGCAATCATCTTGCAATTTATAGATGTTTTTCAAGGGAAAGCAGAATCTATTTCTAGTACATCATTAATTGTCGGAACGTTATCAGCAGCTTTCTTTGGTTACATAGCAGTTTCATGGATGATTCAATATTTAAAACGTCATTCCTTAAAAGTATTCGCGTATTACGTATGGGGATTAGGTATTTTAATTTTAACGTTGCAATTTACTCATGTATTTTAATTATAATGATAAAGAAGCAATGTAATTAAGGTCCTGTTTCATTTATACACGACAGGATCTCTTTTTATTAAGGGGGAGAATATGTTTAATAAGGCTATTGTTATTGGTGGAAGTATGGCGGGAAAGTTTGCAGCAAAGGCATTATCAACTTCTTTTAAAGAAGTAATCATTTTAGAAGTCGGTGACAAATGGGATGGAAAAGCTTCAAGAAAAAGAGTTCCACAAAGCGATCATCCTCACGTGTTATTAAAAGGTGGAGAAAAAGCAATTGAAGAATTGTTTCCTACTATTACGAATGAATTAATAAAAGCGGGCAGTATTATAAATAACTTTACGCGTGATTTGAAATGGCATCAATTTGGTCTATGGAAACAACCATTCATAGGGGAAGTTCATATGATTCAACAAAGTCGTCCTTTATTAGAATGGCATATTCAAAAACGAATTGATCAAATTTCAAATATTACTATTACATATAAAACATTAGTTAATGGGTTATTAGTAGATGGGAAGCTTAACAAAGTGTGTGGAGTAAAAGTTAAATATTTAGAGACAGGCATGCAAGAAGAAGTTCATGCAGATATTGTAATTGATGCAAGTGGATTTGGCTCAAAAAGTATGGAGTGGCTACGAGAATACGAAATTGAAGTACAAGAAGAGAAAGTTCGTATCGATTTATTTTACGCAACAAAAATGTTCCAACTTAAAGAAAATGAGGAGTTAGACTGTTGTAATATGCTAATGTCTCCGAGTTTCCCTGAAAACCCTTATGGCGTTCTTATTCAAACGATTGAAGATAATCGTTATTTTGTTACTTTCAGTGGATACGCAAATGAGAAAGCACCACAAACAGATGATGAGTTTTATGATTTTGCTGAAAACCTATCAATTTCTAATGTTACAGACTTCCTAAACAAGGCTGAGGGAATTACTGATATAAAGACATACAAAATTCCCTATCAAGTACGCCGGCGATTTGATTTAGTTAACAATGTACCAGAAGGGTTGTTAGTAGTTGGAGATGCACAATGTCGTTTTGATCCTGTTTTCGGTCAAGGTGTTTCAGTTGCTGCTATGGAAGCTCACCAATTGCAATTACTTTTGCAAAGTAGAAAACAGCTCGATAAAACATTTACACAACAATTTTATAAAAAGACAGCTGACATAATAGAAATCCCTTGGGATATGACAACAACGGAAATATCACGTCACCCGCAGCTAAAGAGAGAATTAACTACGAAACAAAAATTTCAGCTATGGTATACGAAACAAATATATCGACTTTCCGCAAGTGATTCTGATGTTTATATTCGGTTAGTACGAGTGATGAATTTAATTCGTAGTCCATTTCACCTTTTTCATCCGAAAGTGCTACTAGCTGTATTACTTAATCGAAAGAAATAGCAGGAATATAATTGATTAAAAAAGAATGTATAACAGTTAGTAAATCAAGAAGGAGAATACGGGATGGAAATATACATAGAGCAACTAAAAAAACAAGATGCTGCGGATTTATTTACATTTGAACTTACGAATAAATCTTTTTTTGAAACGATGGTACCAAATCGTGGTTCGCAATATTTCGATTTTGAATATTTTCAAAAACTATTAGACGATTTATTAATAGAACAGGCAGATGGAAGTTCTTATTTTTATTTAATTCGTAATGAAGAAAAAGAAATTGTAGGACGAATTAACTTAGTAAATATAGATACCGAAACTCGAATCAGTTCGTTAGGTTATCGAGTCGGAGAAAAATTCACTAAAAAAGGAGTTGCAACAGCAGCTGTAAAATTAATTTTAGACGTAGCGAAAAATAATGAAATTAATGAGGTTCATGCTAAAACAACGACTAATAATCTTGCATCACAAATTGTACTAGAAAAAAGCGGATTTTCTTTTAAAAATGAAGCAGATACAACTTCTGTAGACTTAAACGGAGAACGTGTAAATTTTGTACATTATATTTGCAGAACTACTTCGTGTTCAAAATAATAGGGGGGACTTATTCATGAATGATTTACGATATCCAATTGGCCAATTTACATACAAGCGTCCTATTACTGAGGAAATGATTGATAAATGGATTCAAGAAATTGAGGATGTACCTACTGATTTAGCAAAGGCAATTAAAGATTTAGATCAGAAGCAGTTAGACACACCGTATCGCGTTGGTGGATGGACAGTTCGTCAAGTTGTTCATCACGTTGTTGATAGCCATATGAATAGTTACATACGCTTTAAATTAGCACTAACAGAAAAGAATCCAACTATTAAACCGTATAAAGAAGAAAAATGGGCAGAATTACCAGATTCGAAACTACCTGTAGATGTTTCACTAGTAATGCTAGATTCATTACATAAAAGATGGGTTAACCTTTTATATTCATTAGAACCTACTGATTTAGAAAAGACATTTAATCATCCTGAATCTGGTGAAACAAAACTGGCTGTTGCAATTGGACTATACGCATGGCACGGTCGTCATCATACAGCTCATATTACTTCATTAAGAAAGCGTCTAGATTGGTAAGATGAATATTATACTAAAAAGAGCAACTGAGAAAGATGCACTGGACATATTTACAATGCAAATTACATCATTTTATCCGTTATTAGAGAAGTATCAAGATTATGAGACGAGTCCAGCAAATGAGCCGATTCAACGAACGATGACAAGAATAAAATACCCAAATGGTGGATTTTATAAAATTATAGTAGATGGTCAGTTTGTTGGGGCAATGTGTATATATCATAAAGAAAAAACAAATCAATTTTGGATAAGTCCTATGTTCATACATCCAGAGTTTCAAGGAAACGGAATTGCTCAAAAAATATTATTATTAATTGAGGAGATGTTTCCTGAAGCGATGAGTTGGGAACTTGCTACTATTTTAGAAGAAGAGAGAAATTGTTTTTTATATGAAAAGATAGGTTATAAAAGAACAGAAGTTATAAAGAAATTAAATGATAAAGCTACACTTATTTATTACAAAAAAGAAAGGTAAAGCATTAGAAGTACGCTTTACCTTTTTATGTTAATAGAGATTAAATATACAAAAATATTGTATATACTTCCAAAATATTCGGGTTAGTAATTTCATAAATGAATAAAAATACAAAATAACTATTTTGTCGTATATATTACTAACGCTTTTTGAATGCTTAAAATACTATCGTCACCTTTAAATTCTTTTGCAATTGGATCATCCATACTAGACACCCAAATTTTAAGCTCTGCATCTAAATCAAAATGCCCAGCTGTTTCAATGCTAAATTGTGTAATACTTTTATAAGGAATAGAATGATACTCTGTTTTTTTACCTGATATTCCTTGTTTATCTACTAAAATAAGACGACGATTTGTAAATACGATTAAATCGCGAATTAATTTATAAGCATGCTCAACTTTCTCATCGTCTAGCATAATCTTCTCTAAATCACGTTCTACACTTTCTGTACTCGCATTCGATGCATTTCCTAAAATACCGCTAAATAAGCCCATATGAAATTCCTCCTTTAATATATGTGGGATGTGTTACTTATATTGTACCATGCTACTTACTAAGAAATTATGACATTACTTTAGTAGTTTCTGGTTATTGTTGCAATTCAATTATATAACCTCATCTTAAAATCTTGTGCTAATATGTAAGTAAGAAAAAAGGAGTAGAGGGATATAGCATGAAGAATATTGGTTTAGTATTAGAGGGCGGAGGAATGAAAGGTTTATATACTGCAGGAGTACTCGAATATTTCATGGAACAAAACTTATTCTTTCCGTATGTAGTCGGTGTATCTGCTGGAGCGTGTATGGGAGCAACCTATTTGTCACGTCAAAAAGGAAGGAATAAGAAAGTAAATACAGAGCTAGTAGCAGATCACAGATATATATCTTATCGAAATTTAATCCGAAAACGTGAATTATTTGGTATGGATTTTCTATTTGACGAAGTACCAAACAAGATTGTACCTTTTGATTTTCAAACTTTCCTACATTCAAATGAACAGTTTGTAATTGGAACGACCGATTGCGATTCAGGACAGGCTGTTTATTATAATAAAAAGGAACATGGAAATGATATTTTAAAAATCATTCGTGCATCAAGCTCTGTACCGTTTATAGCACCTGCTGTAGAATATGATAATCGAAAATTGTTAGATGGAGGAATTATAGATCCTGTACCAATTTTGAAAGCGCAAAATGATGGTTATGAAAAGAATGTTGTTATTATGACAAAACCAGAAGGATATGAGAAGCAGCGAAATAAATTTTCTGGCCTGGCTAAAATTTTATATAGAAAATATCCGAAAATCGCAGAGACTTTAGTAGAGCATTATCGTTTTTATAATGAGACGATATCTTATATGAATCAAAAAGAACAAAAAGAAAATTTTTATGTTATTCAGCCTAGCGTACAACTTCCTATAAGCGGAATAGAAAGAAATAAGGAAAAGCTTGTTAATCTATATAATCTTGGGTATATCGATGCTCAATATCACTATGAAAACTTATTAAATTGGATAGAGAAATAAAGGAGTGGGTATTTGAAGTTAGGAAAACAAGTTATGTTTAATGAATTGCAAAAAATGCATAGTCCTCTATATAAACCATTTCCGAATTGTGACATTCAAAAAATACGGAAAGATTATAAAAATATGTTCACAGAAGATGATTGTATAAGCGCTGATTTAAATTATTATTGGATGCATACAGCAGGGACTTTGAGTTACGTACTTAATGAAAACGAAAAGGAGATTTCGTTTGAGCAAATAAAGTGGCTGAGAAAATCATTTTTCGAATGGTTTCCGCAATATCGTTCTATAGAAACAGAAATTGTGAAGTATCCCGTTTTGTATAGAGATTTCATGAAATATGAGAAAGCGCGAAAACTATTACTATATTATCTTACTGAATAAAAATTAAAACGTACAAATTATGCTGCTTGTGCGTTTTTTTTTTCATAAAAAATACAATTTTAATACCTTGTTTATATAGGGATTCTAATACGAAGAAAGAAGTACATATAGAATGATGTAAGGGAGGGAGAGGCGCTTAGATACCGTTTTCCTTTAATCCATTATCCATCTAGAAAAATTGAAACATATTCTTTTCATAGTTCAATTTTAAATAACACACGTAAAATTCATATTTATACGCCTCATGATTATTCTCACACTTCACATCTTCAAGAACTTCTCATTGTGTTTGATGGGAATTCTTTCGTTAATAACCTTTCAATCACAAGAACACTTAATTATTTAATATACGAAAAAGAAATCCCATCTTGTATTGCTGTTGCTATAGAACCAGTTGATCGACTAGAAGAGCTAACTTATAACGATAAAATGAATGCATTTTTAACGGAGGAATTACTTTCGTGGATTCACGCTAAGTATCGTGTGCATCAAGAAGCGAAACATACAACAATTGCCGGTTTCAGTCTTGGTGGCTTAGCAGCTTTTTATGCAGCGCTTCAAAATCCACATGTTTTCGGAAACGTGTTGTCAATGTCTGAATCCGTGCATTGGAAAAAGGATGGTTATGAAAATCAAATTCCTTGGACTGAAAATCAAATTTCATCTATAGATTTCAATACGAGTCAACCTCATTTTTACATAGCAGCAGGAGAACTTGAAAACAAACCTCTTTTAACAGCTAATAGACGCCTGTATAAAGCTTTAAAAGAAAAAGGATACCAAATTACTTATGAAGAGTTTCAAGGCGGTCATGACGGTGTTTGGTGGCGAGAAAAGTTATTTGATGGGTTGAAAGCATTAAAACCTACAAAAACGCTACTATAAAATATAAAAGGGAGAGATTTTATGAATCAAGAAGAACTAGATAAAAAACTAAAAAAGCAAGAGATTTTAGTAAAAGATGAGAAAGTTTGGTCCTATACGTATGAGGATCATATTAGTTCTATCGTTAAAGAAGCAGAAAAGAAAGGGTCTTTTGATAATTTGCCAGGTAAAGGGAAACCTCTAAATCTAGATAAAGATCTTTCGTATAATCCTGAAAAACAACTGTATAGAACTTTGAAAAATAATCATGTTTTACCTAGGTGGATTGAGCTTTCAAAGGAAATTGATGATTTAAAAGAAAGGCTAAAAGAAACTACAAATACTGCAGAAGCAGCGGATTTAATTCGAACTATTAATAAAAAGGTTTTAGAACATAATCTACTTTGTCCACCAAGTGCGCAAAAAACGAGGATGAAAACGGACTTTTAACAATTTTCAATGAAGCTATCTCTTACTATATAATTAAGTAAGGCATTTTCAATTCATTATTAAAGGGAGGCAAATGTGATGAAGAATACGTATCAACTTCAAATTCCGAAAGAACTAGAACAGTATCGTAGTATTTTAGAAGAAAGTGTGAAACCGTATGTTAAAGTTTCTGGAACATTAGCAGAGACAACTCTTTTTGAGAGTAAGTTTGGTGGTCATCCGTATTTACCTATAGATCAAGAGCATCCTAAAGACTCAAATGGGCAACCGATGATGCTACTTGCTCAATTAAACTTTGAAGAAATGCCTCATATTGAATATATGCCTCAAAATGGTATGTTACAGTTTTTCGTAAGTGCTGATGATGAGCTTTTTGGAGCAGATTTTGATCATCCAACTGACCAAAAAGACTTTCGAATTATGTATCATTCTACAATTACAGAAGATTTAACTAAGGTTATTACTGATTTCAGTTATTTAAACACTTTAGATTCAGAGGATTTTATCATACCTGAAGCAGCAAAACTAAAGTTTGAATTGAATTATCAACCAGTAACATCTAGAGATTATCGATTTGAAATGATTTTTAACGATAACATTGATTGGGAAGAAATCGTTGATAAAGAAAACAATACAGAATTAGGCGAACTGTATGATGATTTATGCGAAGATCAAGGGCATAAAATTGGTGGTTATCCATTTTTTACACAGACAGATCCAAGAAAATGGCAAGAAAAATACAAACAGCATGATGTTTTATTGCTGCAAATCGATACAGACGACTCATTACATATTATGTGGGGAGATTCTGGTGTTGCTAATTTCTTTATAAAGAAAGATGATTTGTTAAATCTAGATTTTTCCAATGTTATTTACAATTGGGATTGCTACTAAAAAGATATATATAATCTAATAGCAAGTTAAAAAATCTTCCTGAAGGTGAGGAAGATTTTTTTATGTTACAAATAAACGTTATGTTAACTAGCGTATAGAACAATAAGCGCATTAAAAGTCAAGCATAAATGATAGAAATAACAACAAATAAAGTAAAGCTGTAAAACGTGTGTAAATAGCAATAAATTGAATAAGTAAAACATAAAATAAAATTATTAATTTATATTTTGTATAGAAATAATTTTTATGCAGAAAAATTTCTTGTCGATTAAAAATGATTTGGATTCGTTAAATCTTAAGCAATTATTGATTAGGATTTGCTGTGATGGATTTATAGCAACATAAACAATAAAAACTGCAAAAATGCGTTTAGATACGATTTTATGTGAATCTCACTGAAAATCTCTGTCTCGTCTCATTAAGTATAGTTTACTTGGTTTTTGATACCTGATATTACTTTGTTTCTATAACTGCCTATAATATATATTATGTCAACTAATAAAAAGTAATAAACTTATTAAATATTAGTATTATTTTTTTATACTCCCCTTTTCTTTGTTTGTACGTGATTGATTAGTTCGTTACTTTTAAATCAGTGCAATTTGTTTGACTTTGCATTTATAATTTATATGTTCTTGAAAATGCTTTTTAATTAAAGAACAAGTTGCTTTGAGAATGATTAATATATGTTTATTTATTAGTTTGCTACAGCAATTGCTTCGATTTCAATTACTAATTCGTCGTGAATTAGTTTGTTAACTTCTACAGCTGAACTTGCTGGTGGATTGTTTGTATTGATATACTGATCACATATTTCTCTATCTATCGCCATTTTTGAAATGACTGTTAGAAAAAATGTTAATTTTATAACCTCATTAAAGTTTAATCCGGAAGATTCAAAAGTAGTCTTTATATTTTCAAATACTTGTCTTATTTGTAAACTTAAATCGTTAATTCCAACTATTCGACCATCAGTATTTATAGCGATTTTTCCAGATATATACGGTCCGTTTGGTGTTGCTAACCTCGACTATATGTGAATATCCAAAAGTGGCTGGCATCGTTTCTGGATTCAAAAATTTCTTTTGCAATAAACAATCTTCTAATATGTTATATCATAAAAGAATTCTTACTTATTAGTATATTATTCTTCTTTTTGCTGAAAAATAGTGTATTTACGCTCTAAATACAATCCTTTATCTTTATAAATCCACTTTGAAAATTTATTAACATTTTCTTTACCACTAAGGTATATGCGATATTGTTTTACTTTGTCAACAAAACTCAATTGGAATTTATTATTCTCAAGTATACCTTTAAAAGAATTCATAAAATTATATGATCCACCAACGAAGCTAACAAAGTATTTATGAGAGTTTACATGTCCATCCCCATCAAAATACCCACGAACAAAATGATGTAAATATTCTTCTGGTACAAAAGGAAATTCGATGTTACATGATTTACACGGCATGATTCCGTGTATGTTCATAATGTCGTCTTTTATTGTTTTACTATTAATGTTTAGCATATATACGCCAGTTTTTTTATTTTGGTAAAGTGGCTGGTTTGTGTTTAGTTCTTTTTTAATATCTTCTAAAATGTCACTTTCTTTTTGTGAGATACTGACACATTGGTTTTCTTTTTGGATTACACCATCTGCTGCTATAAACCCTAAAATATAAGCCATGTTATTTGACCACGTTTTAAAATAATCTTCTATTATGTCATACTTTCTCCTCCAGCTCCCTATAGCGCGCCTAGGAACGTTGTTGTCTGTTAGAACCATACGAATATACCTTGCAGACACATTAGCAAGCATAGCAATTTCTGAGGTACTCTTCCCTTCTGCATACAGCTGGATGATTTCAGATTTTGATAGTTTACATTTTGACTTCTTTTTTCTCTCTATTTGCATCTACATCCTCTCCTTCCTATTGTTCATTAGAGACATATTCTCTTCTATAACATACAACGGAACATATGTTCTCGGATTCTTATAAGAGGAATTTTACTAAATTAAAATAATTTACATTTACTTCATATTAGTTTTATCTGCTGCTGAATAAATTCTATTTTATATATACGAATAATGAATTTGACGAATTTATGAAATGTACTGCATGTAAGATGAAAGGTAAAATGATATAGTTTAAAATACAAATAGCTACAATAACAACATACGTATATTGTTAAACGTAAAAAGGAGAACCAATGAATAAGAAATATACAAATCAAATTCATACTGATATGAGTTTTAAACCGAAAGATATTATAGGTTTAATGACGGATTATTTTAAAATGAAATCAAAGCTGCGTCCTATAAAGGATTTACCTATCGTTTTATCAAATAAAGACGATGAATCTTTAGAGAGTGTTACATGGTTTGGCCATTCTGCGTCTCTTTTAAAAGTAGAAGGTAAAAAGCTGTTATTAGATCCTATGCTTGGTGATGCATCTTCTCCATTTCCTATTTTTAATAGTAAGCGGTATAGTGGTGTGTTTTCTTTAGAACGTGAAGACCTTCAAGAAATTGATGCGATTATCATTTCACATAATCACTATGACCACTTAAATTATAAAAGTATTATGGAGTTAAAAGATCGTACGAAGCATTTTTACGTTCCGACGGGAGTTGCACAATATCTTATTAAATGGGGTGTTTCACCTAGTAAGATTAGTGAGCATAAATGGTGGGATGAAATTACGTTTGATACTATTAAGTTAGTATGCGCTCCTGCAAGACATTTCTCTGGACGAAGTATGACAGATAGAGATCGTTCGTTATGGTGTTCATGGCTTATTCTTGGTCAAGAAACTAAAGTCTTCTTTAGTGGTGATAGCGGATATGCTCCTCACTTTAAAGAAATTGGTGATAAATACGGTCCATTTGATCTTACTTTAATGGAATGCGGGCAATATGATACACGTTGGTCTGCTATTCATATGTTGCCAGAAGAGACGGTACAAGCTCATATTGACGTTAAAGGAGAATTACTACTTCCGATTCATTGGGGTGCTTTTACATTAGCGTTGCATGAATGGAGCGATCCAATTGAACGCGTTACGAAAGAAGCAAAACGTTTAGGAGTTACAGTTGCAACGCCACAAATTGGTGAATCAATTACATTAAAATCTACAAACTATCTTTCATCAACTTGGTGGCGCGAAGTTTAATTGTATATGTAAAAAAGAGCGAACCTTTTTATAAGGGATTCGCTCTTTTTGTAATTAGGTTTCTTTGCATTTAAGCGCACCTATTAGTTAAAAATTATCCGCTCTTTTATGTTAAAAGATTTACTTCTTTAAAAATATTTCTTAAATAATTACATCTGCTTCTTCCTATTAAATTTGCTGTCCAACATAACCAATTCTTCATTCCTATAATCTATTAATTTATGATTAGATAATACAAAATTGTGCTCTAATATGAATTCATTATGAAGTACTTCAGGTAATAATTTAGGTAACATCTCTCCTACACCGTAATTATAGTCGCTTAATATCCAAGACACACTTTTCCAATCTAAAATCCCTTCGGATACTTTTTTAGGTGTATCATATGTAACTTCATTTTGTAGTTCTACCACATAAACATACATGCCACCAGAGTATGAAAAGTCTTCCCACTTAACAATTCCTTTAAATTGAATTTGATTTTGCTTAACATCTATATCAGTCTCTTCTTTTATTTCACGAATTGCACTTGCTAAAGGTGTTTCTCCCGGTTCTATCTTCCCTCCTACCCCGTTCCATAATCCTTTTACAGGGTCATATTCTCTATTTAGCATCAGTATTTCTTCATTTCTTTTTATAAAGCATAAAGTGTGCTTGTGCATAATGTAAGTCCTTCCTTTGTTCCTAATAAGCTCTTACTGGCGATATAAGATGTACTGCGGCAGTTTGCTCTCCTGCTTCGATTAATATCGGTCTCATTGAACCACCAAAACTTAAAGTAACCATTTCTTCTGTTATTGCCCTTAAAGCATCTACCATAAATCGTCCGTCGAAAGATATATTTAATTGTTTTTCACCTTGAATCGCATCTACTTGTTGTGTTTCAGCTATTTTACCAATCTGAGAAGCGTTAGAAGAAATTTTAATTGTGGATTCATTGATGATTTCTAAGTTGACGTTGTTATTTGCCCATTCACTTGCTAATAAGCTCGATCGATCTACACCTTGTAAAATCTTTTTTCTTTCTACGTTAATAACCGTTTGAAATTCATTTGGAATGAGATTAGATATATTAGGATATTTCCCTTCAATGAGTCTTGAATATAACGTAGTTGTTCCGAATGTAAAAATAACGTGACTGTCTGAAAGGTATATGTATACGAATTCCGTATGACTGTTCATTAATTTTAGAAGTTCACTAATGGTTGCGCTTGGTACGATACAATTTGCTTTCGCATCTGAAGAAATTAGCGTTTCACGTATAGCTAGTCTATGCGAGTCAGTAGCAGCGCAAACTAACTTATTATGATCTAACTCTATATGTACTCCGGTGAGAACAGGTCTGGATTCGTTTTTAGCTACTGCAAAGACAGTTTGTTTAAACACTTCAATCAATTGTTCTGTTTCTACTTGTATTTCTGCATGATCCTCTATAAGTGGTACATTCGGAAACTCATTTGCTGGAAGTCCATTTAAGTTTAATGTAATTTCTTCTGATTGTATCGTAATGATTTGTTCATTCTTACTTTTTATTACTATATCACTTGGCATTTTCTTTATAATTTCAATGAAATATTTTGCAGGTACAACAATAGATCCTGCTTGTAATATAGTTGCAATCTGTTCGTCTTCGATTGAATTAGGTATAAATTTTTTAATAAAAACATTCGAGTTACTTGCGATTAAAGTAATTCCAGATTGATCGGCTGTTATTTTGATACCAGATAATATAGGAATTAAAACTTTTGTAGATATAGCTTTACTTACTTCTGAAAGTGCTTGAGTGATATGTTTGTGATTAACGATAAACTCCATGTTTTTCCCCGCCTTAAATGAAATGATTTATTTATAAAGATTGATGAACGATTGTTCCGTTAAAAAAGTAAGGTACTGTTTCTTTCCTTTGTAAAAAATCTAGTAACTGTTCAGGTATACGTAAATACGGTGCTGCTATATGTAATTCCATCCAAGTAATCTCTTCGATTTCTTTTGGACGGGATATATATGTCTCTCCGCCGATTATTTCACCTAAAAAATTAAAGAAAATGGCATGATGGCCTCTCTCCTCGAAAAAGGCTTCGCTTATGGAACAAATCCCCTTTACAGTTATATGTAGCCCTGTTTCTTCTTTTACTTCCCGAATGACTGCCTCTTCTAACGTTTCCCCAAATTTAACTGCGCCACCTGGTAATGTGTAATAAGATCCATTTTTCCCTTTGTTTTTTACCATTAAGATTTTTTCGTTCGTTTTATCGTACAAAAGCGCGTATGTAACATTAACCTTTTTCATATTTACCCCTTTATTAATAAGAATTTTCTGTCTCTATTTCATTTTACCAGATACATACAAATTAAAAAGAACGTATTTTGATATAGATGATTCAAAATACGTTCTTTTCAATTCATTAAATTTTATATATTGAGATTAATTAATTCCATACACTTTATAACCTTTTCTCTAAATAATAATGATTATGTCCTTTTGGATGATCTTCACTCACTCCAATTACTTTAAATCCATGTTTTTTATAAAAATCCGGAGCTTGAAAGCTAAACGTATCTAAGTTGATTAGCCTACATCCTTTTTCAATTGCAAATTCTTCGATAAGTTTTATTAATTTACTTCCGTATCCTTCGTGTCTGCATTCTTCAGAAACCCATAGGAAATCAACATGTACATGGTGCCAAAATGTTATAGCTGTTATACCTCCTACTATTTCCTCTTTTTCATTTTTCACTATAAAACTAACCTTTTCTGAAGGAGCTTTCTCTTCATTTGAAAGATGTTTTTGATTATATTCAATTACTTTTTCTCGTATGTAATTACTATCTTCTTGAACCCATTGTTTTACTATCTTCATTTTACATATCACGCTCCTTTTATTTTATCTATTCCATTTCATGATTGTATTGTCCTGTCTTTACTAAACAATGAAAGGAGCATAGTTAACGTTGTAATGAAAAAGAGCCCTACCATAAGGACTCTTTTTAAAACTAAGCTATTTTTCGATGTAACTGCTTGATTTCTTTTTTCTTCTCTATATTTGGTGGACGAATTAATATAGAAATAATGAAAGAAATCGCACATAAAACACCTATTGTAATAAAGGTTGGTTGAAATCCACCAAGTAATGCTCCAATGAATGAACCTGCAAGTGCACCAAATCCGAAACCTTGATATACAATCCCGTAATTTGTACTATGATTTTTTAAACCGAAGAAATCTCCGACAATAGCTGGGAATATTGTAATATTACCGCCGAAGCAAAAGGCGACACTTGCTACACAAGCAAAATAAACCCCGTAATTTAATGGAATGAAACTAAGAGTAAAGACGGACACTCCAATAATAATAAATGTTGCAGAGACAATTTTCATTCTACCAATTTTATCTGATAACGTTCCAAGAATGATTCTACCTACTGTATTAAAGACTGCAATCATTGCGACGGCGTTAGCGGCGGTTGCTGCACTAAGTCCAACGAGTTGTACGCCGATATCTTTTACCATACCAATTAAGTACAGACCACCCATACACGATGTGAATAACATGAAAAACAACAGATATACTTGTTTCGTTCTCATCATTTCACGTGGCGTATAGTCATTGTGAAATGTTTCTGTTACCGTATTACTTACAATCGCTTCACGTAAGAAGAACGATCCGATTAATACTAAAAGTAAGACGATAATGCCCCAATACAAAAATGCTTGTGATACACCAAGGCTATCGATAAGATTTCCGTTTATATATCTAAAAATTAAACTGCCCATTCCATATGCTGAAACAGATATTCCAGAAATAAGTCCTTTTCGATTTGGAAACCATTTAATTAAATTAGATAGTGACGTAATATAAGCTGTTCCATCCGCATATCCAACAACAACACCAGCTAATAAATATAGTAATGGTAAGGAAGAAACTTGTGAACTAAGTATTAAACCGAGTCCTAGAACAATTCCTGCAGTAGCGATAAGTTTACGAAGTCCTAATTTTCGCTGCAACTTTGCTGCAAACAAGGTTGAAAATGATAAAGAAAAGCTTGTTATGGAGAAAGTTATCGCAACTGAATTGAGATTCCATCCGAACTTACTTACAAGGGGTTGATTAAATAAACTCCATGTATAAATTGTTCCAAGGCCAATTTGAACAATGATTGTACCTAGAACAATTAATAGCGGATTTATAGAAGTTTGTTTCATACTAACTGTCCCCTTCTTTTACCTTGACATGAATTTTCACAGTTAGTATATCCATTGAAAAATACAAGATACTGTACGGAAAATGGAAATTAAGTTTATGTACACAAAAAGACACTTCATTATGAAGTGTCTTTTCGCAGGTTATATCAGATACATTTAAAGAAAGCTTTGTTAAGATAAGCCATTTTCAAGTGCTTATGTATATATGTTATCAAATATTTTCTTACATGTGATGGGACTTAAGACGTATTTTTTATTCGTCATATAGTCGGATAAGAAATTAATATTCGATTTCATCAAAATCTTTCGGTTGCGGTACAGTTTGCATGTTAGCTGCATCTTTCGGATCGCTAAAAATCGCATTTTGCTCTGTATTTACATCTTTAATATTTTGCTTTTTATCTTTACTCACTTTATCTTTCAAATTCTTTCACTCCTTTTTGTTATAGGAGTAATTATGCCCTATTACAGCTAGTAAATGTATCGGCGACTAAATTGCTAAATTCACGTAAATAATATAAGTAATTATCACCGCCGTAGTTATATCTTTTATTGTACATTTTCGCAACAACTACATTATACTCAGGAATTACTAAAATGGTTGGTCCAGTAATTCCTAATATTTGATACGAACCTTTTGGAACACGTTCACCAAGTTCACTTAATTGTTTTGGTTCATTTTGAACGAACCAAAACAACCCGTTTTGTGGTAGTTCATTATTTTTATAAGCTGGACTCTGCAAGCTAGTAGCAATTTTTATAACTTCTTTTGGAACAACTTGTTTACCATTTATCATGCCTTGATTTAAATGAAGGTTGCCCCAATAAGCAAACTCTCTAGCTGAGACAAACAGATTTTTTTCGGTACCGTCATTTACTGTACCGACCTCACTGATCGCGTCTTCATTTGGATTATTAACAACGTTAACTAAATTTTCATTTTGCTGTATTCTCCATCCTGTTTCTTGGAAATTAGCAGGAGTAAATACACGCTCCTTTAACAATTCAGGAAAACTTTTATTATAAAGCCGATAAATGAGATGCGTCACCATTCTTACATTAATATCTCTATACGCCCAATCTTGTCCAGCTTGAAATTCACGGAAAATTGTCCCGTCATCCGTTTCTCCTAGACCGTGTGAATGAGTTACTAAATGCCTAATCGTTGTTTTATCAAGTAATGTAGGATCAAAGTCTTTAAAATACTTTATCGCTTCATCATCAATAGAGTTTATTTTCCCATCATAAAGCGCATACGCTACCATGAATCCTAAATAACTTTTTCTCGCAGAAGCGACGTTGAACTGTGAAGATGCTGTTACTTTTTTACTAGTAGATGTATTTGAATGATATCCACTATAATGCTCTAGTACAATTTTGTTATCCTTTATAATACATAGCGCTGTAGCAGAACTATCGTTTTTCTTTTTTATACTCTCTACCCAAGAAATCAACTTATCGTATGTATACAAATAAATCCCCCCTAATACTTATAAAAAATCACAACATGAAAGAAAAGTATTACTATAAACACCTTTCTTTCATGTGAAATATTATTGATTTTCTATACTTAAATAATCCACCAGTTCCAGCAATTAAAGCAGCTGAAACATCCTGCGCAACCTACACATCCGCCGCAACGTCCTGCACAACCACCGCATCTGCCGCCACATCCACCACAGCGTCCACCACAACCTCCGCAGCCACCGCAACGACGTCCATCGTCTTGAATATAATAGTATGGATATTGATTTTGTTGTTGATCCCAGTAAACTACATTACCAGATTGATAATCATTAAGGTTTAATGATTGTAGTTCTTGTTGAAACTGATTCATTACGAACCCCTCCATTTATAAGTAATTCCGCCCAAATGTAAAAAGTTTATATATTTTTGTAAACCAAATAGAAACAAAGCTACAGACTAAATACGTACATCAACAAAATATGAACTTACACTAGGTGGTGTACCTTGTTTTTTAGCCTATTTTCTTAATATCCTTTCGAAGGACGTATTTACTATACATAGAGTGATTTAAAAATTACTTATCCAACAATTTAGTAGTTCATCATTTAATTTTCTTTCTAGTAATTCTTTAACGGAGGGCATTGGCATGATTTTATAAGTTTTTAAAGATTCTTTACTATAATCTATCCAATGAAATGCTAAATGGGATTCTCTAGACTTTGGTGGTAAATCAATATACAACTCTTTTGAAGATACTTCAAAAATGTGGTTGATTTCATGATGAAGCATTTCTTTATCTTGCCATCGGTTTTCTATAACTCCTAAAAATTGTTTTATACTGCAGTTTACTCCAAGTTCTTCTCGTAGCTCTCTTATTAATGCATGCTCTGCTGATTCCCCGATTTCAACATGGCCACCTGGTAAAAAATAATGATGCCCAATATATTCAGCAACCAATAATTTCTCATCTTTTATCACGACTGCTCGTACAATTTGATGGAATTTACTTTTCAATTGATATTCCTCCTAGTCATTTACTTTATATTTGATTAAAATAGTCATTTAATATCGGTATAATATAAATGATAGGTGTTTCATACGGGTGAATTTCATTAATAATTTCAAGAGCACTTTTTACAAGTACTCGTTTACACTTTATTTCTACTTTACATTCTTGTCCTTTGCATATTTGACCAATTTCCCCGTTAAAAGGTGATGCACTGTCTAATGGTCTCCAGTATCCTTTCACAGAACTGTAGGACAGACAATGGTCATATTTTCCTGTTTTACAAGCACCAATTTTATTTAACGCATCCCTCAACATTTCAACGTATTCTTCAGGGATAAATACTTCAATTTTCACTTCAGTAAATTGCATAATTCATTTCACAACTTTACTACATATAGTTAAACGAATACACGATATACTTCCTCACCATCATAATCATGTCCCAATGGTTGAAAACCGTAATTTTCATATAATTTCTTTGCACATATATTATCTTTATGTACTGTTAATCTTATTTCTTTACACGCCTTAAACGTATTTTTTATTAAATAAATACTTTCTTGTAATGCCGCTTTTCCATAACCATTACCTTGCTGCGATTGATCAATAATAAATCCGTTAATCCAATACATATCCGATGTCTCTATTACAACAGCATGCATAACAAAACCAACCATAAGGTCACCATCGTATATAGCGAATGGTATGTATTCTACATTGTCACCATCTGGTTTTATATATACTTTAGCAAGCGAAACTGCTACGGATGGAACAAATTTCAACTGATTTTCTTTAACTTGTAACTTTAATGCATCTTCCCAATTCTCTCTCGTAACAACCTTTAACTGGACATTCAATATTGTAAGCTCCTTTATAAAGAGGATATATTTTTATATTCAACGTAGTGAAATAATTCCCTTTTTCGACAACAACTTATAACATGATTTTTATAAAATCTTGAATGAATTTTTGTTCATCTATTTCTAGTGCTATACGGGCTCCTTCAGATATAGAGCTAGGGCGAAAATCAGCAAATGTTTGTCCTTTCGTATCTCCGTATGTATCTACATTTACTGTACGATGCACAAATTCAAAAAAACTTGGATTTACTAATCCACTTATTGCAACCACATCATGTAGCAAAGGTCCTTCCATAGATGGATTAAGCTTTTGGTATGCGGATAGATAGTAATCATACATGGGTTTCATTATCATATGAAATGGATTCTTTGTATTAGCTTGAATATAGCTAAATACATTTGGTGTTAACACAGCTTTGTTTGTTACATTTAAAGGGAATATTAATAAATTCTTTGCTTGATGGAAAACAATTTTACTTGCTATAGGATCTCCATACACGTTTGCCTCCGCTAATGGTGTTACATTTCCTACTTCTAAAAAGACGCCACCCATGAAATAGATTCCTTTTACATTCAGCATTAAGTCACTCCATAAATTAAAAGCAATTGCTAACGAGGTAGATCTTCCTACATCGACAATCGTTAAATCTTTTTCGTACTTTACAAGAATCGCAGCGATACTACCAAAATTGTATATTGGAATAGATAATACGCTTTCTGGAACATGGATGGGCCCTAATCCTTCTGCTCCGTGAATTTCAGGGTAGTACGTAGTAATTTCTTCTGTAAGTGGTTTTGTTGCACCACTAATGACAGGAATGTCTTGTCTATTTGCTAACTGTAAAATATACGCTGCATTATGTGCAGCATGTATATGCTCAACATTTCCGTATCCAGTTACAATACCTACAATTTCAATTTCGGGATGCAGTAAACCATACATAATGGCAAATGAGTCATCAATACCTGGGTCTCCGAAAAATAATACTTTTTCCAAGAAATACTCTCCCCTCATAAAAACATAGAGTCATCAATAACTATGTATATGAAAAAAGCAAGTATATCTATGCGAATTTTAGAATGGATAATGTTTTACAAAATATTAAGAAAGGAACTAGCGTATGCTAATTCCTTTCTTAAGTAACCATTCTCAAATTTAATTAATTATCGTATCCTTCATAAATTGCATCATTTATTTGATTTTGTATTTTTTTATCATCAGGTACAGGTTTCCACCAATTTCCTGTAATAAATAACATAGTTAATAAATTATAACTATCACTAAAATAACTTTCTCTCTTATTCTTCATCCAATCCCAACCACTATTTACCCACTTTTGATTATTGCTACTCGTTATACTTGCAGCAATAAACGGTGAAACAAATACAGCAGTTGGATAACTACCAATATTTGATCCGTTTAATTGATAACCATCCACAATTTTTGAAGGATTTCCATTCGTTTTATTTTGAATCCATGAAGAGACTTTATCAGAAATGACTTTACTTCTTTTCTCGCCGTACATCGCATAGTCCATTACAATTCTCAACGGTACCCGACTAGCATTGTAATAATATGCATTTGTATATTCTGACTCATCTAAGAAATCTTTAGGTGCGGGTTGTGGTGGGTTTTTTACAACAAAATCTGAAATAAGCCCTGTATTTGGAGAGTACTTATTACTAAATTGCATATATACATCGTACAAATTATTAATAACAGTAAGCCAAGTTTTATCACCTGTAAATTCATAAAATGCTCTAAGGTGTGACATCATCCAATCAGATGGCCTTGTATCAAGTGAACTTTTAGAATCCCAATCTCCTAAATTTAGTCGGTTATTATTCGTAACATTACTAGCTTTAATACCTTTTGTAATCATGTTTTGTGCTTCTTTCAAATAATTAACTGATCCATTTGATCCCCACTGCTTATGAGCAAGAAGAAGAGAATACGCAATATCTAAATCCCCATCAGTAGCAGAATCAAAATGTCCTTGTGCTTTTTTATTATCTGCTACAACCCACCCCATTAAATTAGGATTTTGAGAGCTTTTAAAAGTTCTTGCTGTTTTAAATAAACCGTCATAGATTTTTTGGGCATTCGAATCATAACCAGCCATTAATACTGTAATTACCATCCCATACCCTTGTCCCTCTGAAGTTCCAAGTGGCTTAAACCCATCGGCATCACCCGTAATCTCTCCTTTTACATAATAACCACCAGGTAAAGAAGATAAATCATTTTTCAAATATTTCTTTTTCCAATTATCGTAGTAACTTATTACTGAAGCATTTAAACTTTCCTGTGTAACATGATTCGGTTTTATAACACCTGCATAATTAACTTGCTGAGGAAATGGTTTCATTTCTTTTGCAACAGCTACTTGTTGATTCATGACAGGGATAGAATGTTGTACTGAACTATCCGTTACATTTGCTGCAAAACTAGAATTAGAAACACTAGCTAATCCGATACCTATAATAGAAAGGCATGTAAAAATATTTCTTTTTCTATTCATTATGTTGTCATCTCCTTTTAAAATGTTTACTACATAAAATGTAACATACAATATTTAACTGAAATACAAAATATTATATTTATCAACATAAGAAAGAAACTATATCAAAAAGTATCATAAAATCATTATCTAATTAAGTTATATCGATTTATTGTTTACTAGATTCCTATGTTTTTCTTTTCTTACTACCCGTATATGAGCAATCAATATCCCAAGTATAGTAATCCCACCTCCAATTACAGAAATAAAAGTCGGTACTTCACCTAACCATACCCAAGCTATAAAGCACGCAGTGACTGGCGTTAAATATAGAGAACTTGTTGCCTCGGAAGCACCAGCACGAGATATAATATACGATAAGGCAAGATACGGGAGTACTGTTGGAAATAAACCTAAATATATAACACTCACATTCACTTCAAGAGGAGCTGCTAGTATTTCTGTATAAATTCCCGGTAAGAAAATAAGCATACATACAGTGCTAGATAAAATTGTATATATGGTAAATGGCAAAAAGCCGTACTTTTTCAAGTAAGAAGTTTGGAAAACGAAAAATAGGCTTTCTGAAACGGCTGCTAATAATATAAATAATCCTCCGCTATTAAATTGAATAGAACCTCCTTGACTAAATGATATGAGAGCAATTCCAATAAAACTAATTACACCACCGATCCAACCATTTAATTTCATTTTTTCATTCAAAAAAACAAAAGCAAGAATTGCCGTTACAATAGGAGTAACTGAAACAATTAAACTTGCCGATCCAGCATTTACAGTTTTTTCACCGTAGTTTAATGCAATGTGATAAATAGTAAACCCTAAAGCACCGAATATAAAAATCGCTGGAATGTCTTTCAAATCAGGTAATCGTAGTTTGTATATAAAGGAAAACACAAGAAGTATGAATGAAGCGATTAACAAGCGTAGTAAAGTAAGATGTTCAGGTGTGTATGATTCAAGCCCCATACGAATTACCGGAAATGCAGTTCCCCATATTAGAATCGTAAAAGCGTGAGCACATATGATTTGGAAATTCCATTTTTTATTAAGCATGTTTTCTCTTCCTCTCCAATAAACCAACCATTTTCAAATTGCCAATTATTTCTTTTCATCATATTTAATAGTTGATACAATGTCTTCAACCAGTTATTTATCGAAAAAACCAACCACTTTTCATTTTTAAATAAACGAGGGAGTTTTTTATATGACAATCGATAAAAAGGTGCCCAAATATCGGCAGATAATAGACTATATGAAAGAAAAAATCGAAAACGGAGAATGGCCAATCGGAAGTAAGATTCCTAGCCAGCGGCAGTTAGCAAAGTTATTTCATGTAAATCGGAGTACTGTAATAACTGCGCTAGAAGAGCTTATGGCTGACGGCTTAATTCAAGGGCAAATCGGGGCAGGAACAATTGTTATGAATAATACGTGGTCCTTATTAGCAACGAATCCCCCGCCTAATTGGAGTGAATATGTAAAGGCTGGTATTCATAAACCAAGTAAGGTAATGGTACGTGAAATAAATGAAGCAGAATCAAATAAAACACTTATCCATCTTAGTAAAGGCGAACTTGCCCCGCATCTTTTCCCACTAGAAACGATGCAATCCATTATGAAAAACGTTAGTGAGGAATTAGATTATTTCGGATATGAGGAACAAAAAGGTTTTTTTCCGTTACGTGAAGCAATAAGTAATTACGTAAAATCGTTTGGAATACACGTATCGCCTAATTCTATATTAATCGTCTCCGGTGCATTACAAGCATTACAATTAATATCAATTGGTCTTTTACATAGAAAATCAACCGTTTTACTCGAACAACCTTCTTACTTATATTCACTTCATGTTTTTCAATCAGCAAATATACACCTATCTGGTATAGCGATGGATTATTACGGGATTTTACCTAGCGATTTATTAACACGTATTAAATATAGTCAAAAGAAAAATATTTTATATTCTATTCCTTGTTTTCAAAATCCAACAGGGATATTAATGTCTGAAAAGCGCCGGAAAGAAATATTAAAAGTATGTGAAAAGGAACAGTTACCTATCATCGAAGACGATATTTACCGTGAGTTATGGATTGATGAACCTCCTCCAGCTCCTTTAAAATCGATAGATAAACATGGACATGTATTATATGTTGGTAGCCTCTCTAAAACACTAACTCCAGGACTTAGAATTGGATGGATTATCGGACCAGAACCTGTTATTGATAGATTATCAGATATAAAAATGCAAACAGACTATGGGTCTAGTTCTTTATCTCAAAGAGTTGCTGCTGAATGGATAAATAAAGGTTTTTATGAAGACCATGTAGCGAACGTAAGAACGCATTTAAAAGAACGAAGAAAAATGATGGTACAAGCTTTACATATGTATTGTGCAGACATAGCAACTTGGGATATTCCTAGTGGTGGATTTTTTATATGGCTAAAGGTTGTACCTAACATTCCGATGAAGAGACTATTTTCAGAGGCACTATCAAAAGGGATTCTTTTAAACCCTGGACGTATTTATGAAGAAGAATCAGATCAATGTATACGTTTATCGTATGGATATGCTTCTCCAGAACAAATAATTACCGGGATAAAATTGTTAAGTGGATTAATCCGTAAGTTAATGATATAACAAAAATCCTCTTTTATTTATAAGAGGATTTTTGTGTACCTTATTTACCACAAACGCATTTCCTGCCCCAATAAAATAAGTTCCTCATAAGGATCTCCGTCAATATTTAATACTTGAGCAAAAGCGGGTTCTGTTTTTAAACCGTTCTCTTTTAAGCGAATAATTTCTTCCCTTATATGTGGATGCTGCATTAATAACATGTGCTCTACTATCATATGTCTATATGCATTTTGGTTACGCACTGGATTAGGCTGAGCAAATAATTTAAATTCAAAACCTTCAAATTCAAAATTTACTTTTATCGATTCAGTATTTTTAATTTTTTTCTTTTTTATTTTGAATCCTTCATAAGAGCCATATAAAGATCTCATTTCTTGTTCAAAAACATCAAAGTTATGTACTTCCATTACAATATCTAAGTCAGATTGAAGCGTATCAACCCTTATAGGTATTGTCCCGCAAAGAACGGGACTATACAAAGCTAAATCCTGCATGATGTTTAGTTTATTCAAAACATCATATACCTTTTGTTGCTTGTCATTCCCTGATTGTAAATATGTAATAGATGTAAACATGGGAGTCTCTCCTTCATTTCACGTAATACGTGACTCACTAAATTCAAGAAAATTTGTCCGTTTAAATTTGTTCTAAGAGTACCTTTATTTCAATATATTAAGACGAATAAACAATATGTTTCAACTTTTCTCCTATACTGCAATACTATAAAAATAAAAAAGGAGGAATTATTATGAGCATTTTCAACATTCTTTTATCCATACACATTTTATTTGGAACAATATGCTTAATTACCGGTATTGTAGCGATGGTTGCTCAAAAGAAGAAAGGCAAACATACAGAATGGGGCGAAATATATCATGCATCTTATGTTGTTATCACCCTTACTGCAATCATATTGTCCATAATAAATTGGGATAAAATCGCATATTTATTTTATGTAGCAATTTTCTCTTATTCATTTGCGATTTATGGTTACCTTGCAAGAAAAAAGCGTTGGAAAAATTGGCTTCACCACCATATTAGAGGTATGTTAGGCTCTTATATTGGTGCCGTCACCGCACTTTTAGTAAATATAGGCATCCATATTCCTATTATAAATTTACTTCCGCCAATTTGGTTTTGGTTTTTACCTACTTTAATCGGCATTCCTCTCGTAGTCAGTGTATCAAAAAAATATAAAAAGCGTAGTTAAAATTAGTTACATTTTGATTACTTTCTAGTTCATTTTTATTCCATGTTTCCTATGATATAATGGGTTGTATTGTTTTTTACCATCTACATTAAATATAGGAGGATTTTGATGATACTATCACAAGATAAAAACATTAAACTAGCGATACATGGAATTACTTTATTATCTTTCTTGGCCTTTTTCCTCTTTGGTAATACACTTTTCTTTATACCGCTCATACTTTATTTCGTTTTCAAATCACAAAGTATAAAAGAAATGAATCTAGAATCAGCCCTTTTTCAATTTGGAGTATGGCTCGCTGTATTTCTTTGGAACTTCGTAGTAGTCCGTACGCTCATGTTTTCCTTATTACACATTGACTTGAGTACAAATTCCTTGTTTGTTATTTTTGGAACAATTCCACTATATATAATACTTTTAGCTGCTGTAATTTTAGGACCAATTAAAGGGATTTTATATGAATTACAAAATAAAGAGTTTCATTATCCTATTGTTTCACGATGGGTGCATAGAACTAAATAAAAAGAATCCAATAAAGTTATTGGATTCTTTTTATTTTCTCTTTTGCATAGTTATTTAAACTTCGGCCCAATGTATTCAATGATATTACCATCATGAAAACAGCCGTATATCATTTCCTATCGGGTAATTCTTTTTATTTATGATTTTTTAAATCCAATATTGAATGTAAACGATCCGGATAATTAGTAAACATCCCGTCGACTCCCCATGAAAGTAACTTTTTCATATCTTTTTCATTATCTACTGTAAATGGATGAACTTCTAATCCGTGTTTCTTTATTTTCTTTACGTAAGCTGAATCAATATCTTTGTAATTCATACCAAGACCAATGCAGTATGTTTTATACTTTTCTATCTCTAATTCATTTAATTGAACTGCCTTTTTATATGATAATAATTGTACTAGTGGGATATTAGCATGTAAACTATGAATCTTTTGCAGACTTTCTTCACTAAAGGATTGAATAATAACTTTATCACTTATTTGGTAGTACTTTACAATTTCTAATAGCTTTTCTTCCATACCCGGATATTCATCTGGTGACTTTGTTTCTATATAATAATTAGCATTATGCCCAAACATTTCTATAATTTCTTTTAACGTTGGAACTTTAGCATTTTCAAATTCTTTCTTTGCAAAATTCGGATATTTTTCATTGAAAAAAGAGCCTACATTTAGTTGCTTCATTTCTTCTAATGTATGTTCTTTTACTAACCCTTTACCGTTTGTTGTACGGTTTACGGTTTCATCATGCATAGCTAGTAAATGTCCGTCTTTTGTCATTTTGAGATCAATTTCTATATAATCCCCCTTCAATTGTTGGCCTAATTTATATGCTGCTATTGTATGTTCTGGTGCATACGCAGAAGCGCCTCTATGTGCGATATTTTTTATATGATTTGATTGATTAATAGCTTTAGTGTATTTATGTTCGTTTATTTGCCGAAAAATAAAGATACTTATTACTATGAAAAAACAAATGATTGTAATTAGAGATATTTTTTTCATAACGGTATGTTAACTCCTATATTTAAAACAATTTGACTTGTATGATTTACTCAAATAAATGTCGATTTCCAAAAACAGTCATTCGTCCAACAGCTTGAAAGCCCGACTTTTTATAAATATTGATTCCATCAGGTGAAGCTTGTAAAACGCAATAAGTATTTTTTAATTTCTTTGCTTCTTGCAGCAAGAAGTTAAACATAGTAGAACCAAATCCTCGTCCTCTCATCTCTTCTTGAGTTGCTATGTCATAAATACCAATACTATCTTTTGTACAGACCAACGAACCAACAGTTACAACTTCATCTTTATACATACCTAAGTATAGCTTCATATTTTCACTATTCCATAAATCGAAAGAAGAAATTTGATTATAGAATGATTGTACATGTATACCTTCCTCTGATGTACCGAATAGATCAGCTAGCGTTTCTCCAAATCTTTGTATATGTCCGAGCGAATATGCTTGTTGAATTGTAAAGCCTACTGGCGTGTCTATTGTTGGAGAAATTGTTTTTAAGTCTGCAACCATCGCAATACTATGTTCTGCTTCTTTTAAACCAAGTTTTAATAACTCGCTCTTAATAGTCTGCCCTTGTTCTTCATCCCAAAGCCAAACACACATTGGAAACTTCTTTTGATTATAGTATTCTACCTCCTTATTTAATTGCTTAGCTCTATCTGTTACATTACTGTTAAGTAAAGTAATGATATTAAATGTATCTGCAGGTAAACCACAGTCGACAGCAATGTAATCCTTCGTTTCTTTTACATTCATTCCTTGCACAAGTCTAGCAATATATGAGATTTTAAATGTAAAATTATCTAATAGTAACTGTTTATAATTCATAAATTGTGCTCCTTTCATAAAAATTAGTATCCGAACTCTTTGATTTTAAATATAACACATAAGTTATTTACCTTTTTCTATAAAAATATCTCTTTAATTTATGCGGGATAGCTTAAAAGAATTAAAAATGATATAACGTTGTCGGAATGAAAAAAGTGGTATATAATAAACATTAACATTACTAGTAATTATTTTAGGTATTCCTAGAATAAAGGAGCGATACATATGAAAATTACTATTTATTTCGGAAGTCATGAAGATCAAGATGTACGTACTATGGACTGTCATTTAGATGTAGAAGATACAGAAGAGATTGTTTCTGTATCATAATATAAATAAACGGGATAAACCCTATTCCCTGCAGCGTTTAAGACACCTTTTACAGGTGTCTTTTTTGTTGTTTTTTTCATCAAAAACCCTTTACTTTAGAGTGTTTTAATAGTAAAATATACATATACGAACAAATGTTCTTTTGATTTAATTGTACATGAAGGGATGATTTTTACAATGGCTCAAGCAAAGCGCAGAGGAAGAAAAAAGCAAACACCTATTATTTCAAATACAGGCTTTATCGGCTCTGTCTTTATTGATACATTGGAGTTACAAAAGAAATCCTATTATTTCGCTCGTAAAAAACTTCAAATTGTTCATCATGTACTTGATGGTCTATCTGGAGCAATGAGCGCATTATTTAAAGAACATAATATCACTGCATATATGTCATGTGTGTATTTACATAACCAAAAGAAAATCGGCTTTGTTCTTTCAACAAAACCTTTTGAACAAAGTGATGGTGTGTCTTATTTTATAAATTATTTGATCGAAAAGAATTTTTATGGTAACGAAGATGTAGAATACCAAGAAGTATTTAATACAGGTTTTATCGGTGTAGTATTCGCTGATTTATCTAGCATAGATCGCTTTAATTTTGAGTTTGAAATGGGTATGTTAACAAAGTTAATGAAAGATATGATTATTCCCGTTAAAGAACTCTTTTTACGCCATAATGTACCAGCTTATATCTCCACTTCTCATTTAGATGAGCAAAACAAATTAGGTTTCGTACTTTCTGTAAAACCATATGATGAACGTGCAGAAGCAGATTTATACTTTGAAATGTATTTAAAAGAGCGTGGATTATTTATTGGTGATGAAGAAGATGATATTGATAAGATTGTTATTAGAAAGACAGCTGAATTACGATAAAAAAGCGTAGGGACATCATCCTGCGCTTTTTTATCTGTAACAATATCAAATAGTTACGTTAAACACTATAATCTTTGGAATGAATTTCTAAATTCAATTTATATGAATATACTTTATTTAAAATAAGAAATACTATCCCTCCTGCAATTGGAAGCGTGTAGGCCGGAATATAATTTAATAATAGACCTGATAATGTCAGTGCTATCGGCTGCATCATTTTACCTATACTTAATCCAATACTGAGCACTCTTCCCCTATATTCATCAGGAACTTCTTTTTGCATGAAATAAATTAAAGGAATATCAATTAACGCTATTATTAGCCCGAAAGAGAACATAACAACACAATACGTAATAACGCATACAAAATCATTTGCTTCAAAACTTTTGAATAAAACTGGAATTCCTGAAATAATCATAAAAACTGCCAACATTGAACTTAGCTTTTTCAAAAGATAAGAGTAAGAAAAACGATTAGTTATCTTTTTCACTAAAATTGCACCAATTATCATCCCTACTGGAAAAGTTCCTTGAATGATACCAAATTGCTTCGAACTAAGATTGAGAACTGTGTTAATAATGTATGGTAATGGAACAGTTACAGAAAATCCTAAGAAGAAATTAAGCGAAATTAAAATATGAAACGTATTCTTTAAGCTCTCCCTCTCCATTAAGTAAAAGTATCCCTCTTTTATATCTTTAATAAAATTAATTTCTCTTATTGAACATTCTTCCTTTATATCGTGCCCGAACAATTTAAAGTGAATAAACAGTATGGATATGCCAGAAAGGATAAATGAAATACCGTTTATCATTATAAAAAGTTTTATGTCTACAACAGCAAAAACGATACCACCTAACATAGGACCGAGAATTAAAGATACAGAATCGATAATTTTACTTATAGAATTAATACTCATTAACCTCTCTTTAGAGACGATATTCGGTTTTGCGGATTCTAATCCTATTCCAAAAAACGTTGTAAATACTGTTAAAAGAAAAGTAGTAGTATAAATGATGAATAAGTTTAATCCATAATTACTGCTCAATATATAAACAGTAATTAATAAGCCTCCACTTAGTAAATCCATACAAACGACCAGTTTCTTTTTATCAACTTTATCTGCGATTACACCTGCAAATGGATTCATAACAATCATTGGAATCGTTCCTAAAATAAGCGTAATTGCGAAATTCCATGCTGATCCGGTTATTTGTAACACATATAATCCTAATGCGAAACTATAAATAGAGCTACCAAATATTGATACTGTTTTCCCAAATGAATAGAGATAAATATTTCTTAGTTCTTGAGTACTTTGCTCATTTTGTGAATGTATTCGTAAACATCCCATAACTCTTTCCTCCCGTTTAACTTTGTATTACATACAGTGTAAGTTCTCGGGTCAACCCAATATCAATATGCTATTATTAAAAAGTTTTAAAAGAAAAATAATAGAAGATGGGGTTAACCCCATCTTCTTCCGAAAAATGAATATGTATAAATTTCTTCTCCTTGAACGAAGAAATTTTCGTATTTCCCGCCTCTTTCCAAATAATTAGAAGTTCTTTCATCAATGGAATGAAACTGTAGTTTTTGAATTTTTCCCTTAACTTTTGAAGAGGTAAAATTCTCTCGTAATCTAATTGGTATATGACTATGTATGCTGAAATTTTTAAATAAAATATATGAGCTTAGCATATAACACTCTGGTTTAAAAAGTCGATTTAATTCATGCAACAAAAAGTTTTCATGCTCAAAACTATAATTACTTGTACCTGACTGATCAATGACAATATCAGCAGAATAATTCTGAATAGGTATGTTTAAAAAGTCGGCACAGATAAATAGAATGTTTCTTTTCGGGTTTCTTCTTTCAATTACATCTTTTAAAAATAAAAGTTTATTCAAATCTCGATCAACAGCAATATATAGGCAATTTTCTGGTAGTTCCTCATAGATATTTCGTAAAAAGAACCCAATGCCAGACCCTAAATCCAGTAGTATTTTTTCATTTAAATCTAGTTGCATTAGTTTCTTTTTCGCCCATTCTCCTCCTCTTTGAACATTTTCCAAAAAAGCAGTATCAGTTTCATGGATATAATCCGAAATAGAATCTTCAAGTGATGTTTTTTCATACAATTTACATGATTTTCCAGATGTTAAAACCCCTGAAATAATCGCGTATTCTTCACCACAATTACAAATTAACTTTCCCTCAACAATTTGATTCTTATTGATAATGCCATCTTCAAGAATCAAATTTCCGTTACACTTAAAACACTTAAATACATTAAGTACGTTTAAATCTATCCCTAAAATTGAATTCGAAATTTTAGGGATAGATAAATTATTTAACGCTTCCTTTAATTTATCTTTTTGTTCCTCTAAATTTTTTATTTCCTGTTCAATCTTTTCATATTTCAATTTAAATAAAGATTGATAAAAAGTATTTTTTTCGTAATCTATAGATTTCCCTAAATTTTTATAAAGAAAAAGATCTTTAATTTCATTTAAGCTAAATCCTAGCCTTTTGTACTCTAAAATAAGTTCCATATCTTTTTGACAATACTCATCAAAAAAATAGTGCCCACCTTTCTTTTCAGGAATAATGAGACCGAGGTCTATATAATGTCTAATCGTATCTACACTTACAGTATTTACTTCTGCAAACTTACTGATTTTCATACTATCACTACCATTTATATATTTGTTTATACATACTTCTTTATTATTTTAAAAAATCCTTTCATCTCCCTATACAAAATTATTTATGGTATGAAAAAGATGTAATTCATTTTAGGGTTCCGTCACATACTCATCCAGCTAAGCTTATATAAGTTTAGCTATTCTTTTTTAATCTTGAATTTTTGCGTAAGTAATACAGTCTTTTTCTGTTTTCATTGAATTGGAATATGTAAGGTTACGTACTTTAACTATAGAGGACTTGTACTACCCGTTCCTATCAATTTCATAGACGTGTAGGATGTTATTTTATGGGAAGTGTTCTTGCTGTGGGATCGGCATTGTAAATATAGATGAACGTGGTTCAAGTCAAAAAAGGTACTCCTAGGAGTACCTTTTTTGACTATTCTATATGTGCGAACGTTTTCAAAAATTATTGAATATAAATTGACGTACGTATTGTATTAAATGGTGCGTTTATAGATGTTTTTTGGTATTCAAATGTTCCTTGTTGATGTCCAGACGCATCCCATTTGTAATACCAGCCAACGATTGGTTTTCCGCCGATTATTGTGGATCCAATGCTTTTTACATTAGAACCATTCATTTTAGTAAATGGATTTTGACCGTATCCCATCTCTTTCGTTGTAATATATAAGTATTTTCCCCCGTGGTTACGTGATGTGCTAAAGCTGTTTGGGTTAATTGTTTCTACTCCGCCCAGCTCAGACTCTACTTGTACGACGTTTAGTGAAGTAAGTGGTGCTGCAGGTCCAGCTGAAGCTTCTGTTGCCATTCCTAAACCGACGAACGCTGTGATTGCTAACGATGAAATCCCTAGTGCTGCTTTTTTAAACATAAAAAACATCCCCTTCCATCTATTGTTTTCTCTTTCATTGCCAATATAATCCTAATAATATTATATGTAAATAGATTGTAACTGTATAAATATTAGTGCGAATATTCTATTATATGTTTCTACAATTCTATTACTTAATATGAATGACTTACAGTGTAAAACGAAATACACATTACAACTTGATTCTATTATTTTCATTGTTAGCTAGTCTATCCCGAATTTAAACCGCATGAACAATTATTGCTATTTTTTGGGTTCATAAACAGGTGTCTATGTTTGTTGTTACCATATAATAAAGTTACACTAAGCTGATGTCAGTACACGTAGAAACAATAAAAAAGAGCATATTTTAAAAGATTTATTAAAACATGCTCTTTTTTTATTAATTTGAATGAATCTTTCAGTAAAAAAGTGCATTGATTTGTATCCTTTATGTAATAGAAATAATCGTTTTAAAAATCTTGTTTTTGTGCTTTTTACTATTATTCTTAAAGATAATTTATTGAATGTTCTTATTGTACTCTAATTGATTTTGAATTCCTGATCTATCAATTTGAATCCAATACTCTGAAATTTTCCCGTTTTCTATTCTATATACCGCACTTGCTATTTGAGTTATAGGGAGGCCTGTAGGTTCGTATCCATCTATTTCTCCTATGTGTGTACCTACTTGCTTCCAGCGTACATATACTTTACTATCTTGTACTAATAATTCTTGAATTTCTAAAGAGAAATTTCCATATACTTCAATCATCTCTCTTACATGCTCAGCATAATCTTTTGGCGATCTGTATACTGTTTGTTCCTCTTCAGATATAACTTGATGTGCCAATACTTTATCTGCCATATATCGATTTGAAAAGTCTGGATTATTCCCTGAACGCACTTCTTTGAAGAAATTTCTAACAATTAGTTCTGGTTTCATTAAACATCCCCCTTAAAAATAAATCCAATACTAATATCACCTGAATGTATTAGATAAGTGTTATATTACTCATTCTCACTCTTTCTCAATAAGCATGTCAAGTTTGTAGTGTTGGCATGAAAATTGTAAACTTTCTTATGCTTTGTATTCTTCCGTTAATTATCAAAATTTTCTAACAACTCGTATTTACCATATTTTATATCCCATATTCCTAAGCTTCTTTATTCTAGAATGTTTTTACTACACTATTTATTTTTTCTTTTTCCCTTGCAGGAACAACTGTGATAACATTACCTTTATTATTTAAAGTCAGAGGATGTAGAAATTACAGATAGCTATCGATATGCTACCTACTACGTACTGGATGAAATCAAACATTTATGTGAAATCCAGCTAATAGGGAAATGATTCATGTGAAAAAGGAGATGCTATAGGTACTATAGCATCTCCTTTTTATGTACTGATTCATAAAGAAAGACAGCGATTCTTCCTCTACCTTTGTTGTGCTATCTTTTTTGGATTAAGTCACCATGTAGTAGTAAATAAAAATGAGCTTAGTTTAAAAAACTAGTTGATATACATGGAATCAGGTACAGACATTAAAACATAAAAAAGGTCTCCTACTATTCCACTAGTAAAAATAATAAATCCCATATTACGTATTCCTTTAATTTTTGACCGTAATCCAATGATTCCAGCTAATAGCCCAGTTAAAGAAAATAGAATCCAGTATAATTCTGTAGGAATATCAAGAAGTTTATTCTCAGCAATCCCCATTCCCCAAAAAATAAAAGGCAGTACGACAAAGGAAAGACTAAGTAATCCTAGTATACTTACGAGTAAGTTACGATGTTTAATCCCAATAATAATTAAATACAATCCACCAAAAAATCCGCATAACACGAGATAAGGCATATAGTAGATCCAAAGTAAACTCAAAATGATCATATGTAACTCCCTCCAATTTTTCTGCATTCTCTATAATTTTAAGGGGTTATTTGACTGTCTGAATCCGTTGCTAATTGATTCATTTGATTTAGCGCTTCTTCTAAATCAAATGAATTAAACCAACGGTAATCCTGTTTGTCTAAAATACGATAATGCTGACTAATCAGATTTTGTTGTAAACGAAAGTTCCCTTTTTCTTGAATCTGTTTCCACCAGATTTTTCCTCCCAATGTTTTTTCTTTGAAATTGCTAGTGCTACTGTGGGCCATTGTTTCGATTACTACTAATGGATCATCCCCAAGAGCATTCTGTAAAACTTCACTATCTCTAAACAATGCACAAATAGCAATGGTGTTGGTCCAGCCTGCATTCGTTCTCCCTTTCTCAATTTGAACAAGCGTTTTTTTGGATATCCCGAGAATTTCAGCCATTTTATCTTGTGTATATCTTTTTTCAGTACGTATTAACTTTATTTTCGTTGAAATGAGTTCAATTGTATGATCTTTATTCACTTTCTCTCCTCCAAAAGTAACTAATGTTTTATTTAGTGTAATTTTACACTAAAATAATTCCGTTTTCAACTCGATCCTCCCTAAATATTGTAAGAAATAATCGGATAAGCCATAAATAGAGCATTCCACAATTTTCTATGAGGTATTGAGGAATCATCGATTTCTAAGCTCGATGGAGATTTGGCAGGGTTCCATTTCATTTTAATTAAATAAAAAACCCGTGAATGATTCACGGGTTTTACTTTAATAACTAATTGCTATTGTTCCCTCACCTGCATGAACAGCAAATGAAATCGGTAATGGATATAGTTTGAAGTCCATTTCAGGGAATGCTTGTCTTATATCTGAAATCCATTCTTCAGCTCCATCTTTGTCATTAGCATGGAACATATGAAGTACTTTAGGTAATTCTTTTTCAAGCTCATTTTTAATATATTCTCGACATTTTTGGATTTTACGAACTTTCTTTTCAAGTAAAAGTTCGCCGCCTTTTACTTCTAATATTAAGTTGACACTTAATAAACTTCCAAGTAAAAATTGAACTCCCTTTACACGTCCACTTGCATACAAACCTTTTAAGCTCTTTGGAAATACATGAAAAGGTCTTCTTTTTTCATCTACTAATGTTTTGTGTATATCTTGTAAAGTCATACCATCATTGTATAACAATTTCGCTTTTCTAATTAGTTCATCCATTGGATAACTTGTCGTTTCACTGTCTAATACCGTTAATGGGAACCCTGCCATTTCTGCAGCTAATTTCATGTTTTGATAGGTTCCACTTACTTTTCCGCTAATAGCAACTGCAAATCCTTCTTCATATTCTTCTTTGCATTTCGTAAATAACTCTACCATTTCCCCAATGTTAGGTTGTGATGTAGTGACTGTCTTACCTTCGTTTAACGCATTATAAACACGTTCACGTACACCTTCTTCACAATCTTTGTACGACACACCATCAATAATAACTTCGATTGGGATAACAAAGTTATCTCCTTCTGTTGTAAAACTCGCAGTTGTACTATCAGTAATCCAAGCAACACGCTTCATGTTGTTCCTCCCTTAATTCAATTCCTCTTTTCTAATTTTTCTATATATTTATGCTATGAAAAGAGAATATCCCTGTAATAGTAACAGGACTTTATTGTTTTGGCTATAGTAGATGAAAATTAAATGTGACTATTTCTTGTCTGTTTCACCAATAAAAAAAGAAAATCGGAGCATATGTCCGATTTTCTTCTTCCATACATTATTTAAAATTTTCATTATCTAAAATTACAACATAATCATTCGTCAATCGCCCAGCTTCTTTCGTATAACTGACAAGCCTTTGTATGTTATCACAACAAATTTTTGCTCCCCATACGAGTAACGGTACGCCGATAAAATCGATATGAAACCTCCTAGAAAACAGACCACCAAAAGTCATTGGTAAAGGCACTGTTGGTGATGTATTAGAAAAAATAATCTTTTCATGGCTTTCATAATGTTTTTGTAGAATCTCTCCTAAATGCTTCATCGCAGGTACAACGACTTTTGATGTGCCACATCCAATCGTATATACAGGATTGCCATTTTCGTCTATTCCATGAAAAATAATTTTCCCCATATCTTCTGTTTTTAATTTATTGAAGTACTCTACATTTAATATTTCTTCTTTCGTTAACTTCCGATCAGTTGGTAATTTATTTAAATGATACGCTGCAGCTAGTGAAGTTGTATGTGTACCACCGAAGTCTGTGTAAATAAATATCATATTATCATCCCTTGTTGTAAATGTTCAATGTTATTTAGTATTACCGTTCATAGCGTTGTTAAACAAGGGAAGAATGAAATTACGCTTTTTGTGTTAATTCATTATATTTTTTCCAAATATAATATCTTCTACTAATTACAGTACCTAATGTGATACATAAAAAGGCATTCGTTACAATCGTTAATGTTTGATGCGTACTGCCAGAAAACATACTCTGCTTAATCACAACTTTTGCACCTAAAATAACAAGTAGAATAATTGTACTTAAACAATTTCCCTTTCGTAATACATGACCTGTTTCACTATCTAATCGAAATGTTAATGCTTTCCCCCTAATAACCCCAAGACCAAATCCAATTCCGAGCGTTGCAACAAATAGTAGTACTTGTAATATAGTTAATTGCCCCATATGAAAAATGGACTGGATTGTTACGAGGCACAGCAAAGCCGGAATGATCC
Organism: Bacillus cereus group sp. N11; assembly: GCF_016483605.1. Lineage (NCBI taxonomy): Bacteria > Bacillati > Bacillota > Bacilli > Caryophanales > Bacillaceae > Bacillus > Bacillus cereus group sp. N11. The sequence continues at coordinate 211,345 of NZ_JAEHBN010000001.1, read as the reverse complement.
AAATACGATTAATATTCACTTTATATTCCTTACCTTGCATTAATATAATTATAAGAATAACAAGTAGAATAACAAATAGAATATCCATTTAGAGTCCTCCTATATACTTGTTTGCCTTTGAAAATTATATTCGCCTCTTTTCATTCCATACTTGAAACACGATAGCTACTTTAAAGTGTATAATGTGAAATGTAATTTCCCATCAATCTTACTCATTAGTTATAAAAATAAAAAGACATACTTTTTACTCGTACGTCTTTATTACCATTATTATTACATTCATAAACTCGTTTAACTTTTATCAATACATTTTATATCTTTAGAATTAGTTTTATTTACTACTTGCATGTTAAATGTAGCAGCTAGCTTTAAAGTGATTTTATAAATAAAATAACCAACAATAGAACCTAGAACGTTACAGATCACATCATCAATATCAGTAATACGTGCCGATCCACTAAATAAAGACTCAATTAGTTGTAATAATTCAATACTAACTGATATGGTAAATCCTAATAAAATAGTATTTTTAATCTTTTTATATGTATCCCATATAATTGGTGCTAAAAAACCTAAAGGCATTAATAATAAAACGTTCCCACCAACATTTCTTACGATTAGACCGATCATAAATAGGACATCACCATCATAAGCACTTCCGATTTGACCAATATCCTTAAAAATTGATGCAAAGGGAATAATATTAACTGAACGACTAAGATTTTCAGCACTAGAAGGAAAACCAATTGGTAAAGGAAATAAAGTTACGGCAACAACCATACAAATGTATACTACGAATAGAAAACGAATTAATTCTTTCCACCAATTTACATGTTTTTTATTTTTCATCCCAATTAAAATACTTCGTACAATTAAATAGGAGATGACTCCAAAAACAATAAACATACTACCGTTTAATATATACACATTTTTCCCACCTCTTTAATACTACATATAAATATCGATATACAATCATAAAACAGTGTTAATCAATTACAGAAAGTCTTCATTTAATAATTAAAATGAAGACTTTTAATCAAACGTTTATCGAAATATAAAGAGTACATTTCAAGGCAAATGCTAGCATGAGCTCTTTAAACTTTTTCAAAAAGATTTTTCTAGTTCTTTCATTAATTTTTCAGGTCCTGCTCCTTTATTCGAAGGAATAACTAATGTAATTCCTAAGTCTGGATAAACAGCCGAGCGAAAACTAACACCTGGATCATAGCCCATTATATGATATTTAAAAATATTATTTTGTCTTGTTTCAATCCATATTCCATAGCCGTAAAACTGATTATTATTTACTTGAATGTGAGGAGTTAAAAGTAAATTAGTATATTCTTGGCTTAATATTTCATAGTTAAATAATGCTTCCCAGAACTTAAGCATGTCTGGTGCGGTAATATAAGCACCGCCATCAGAACCACCTTTTATCGGTATAGAATATGCATTTGTTCTCCATTTTTGGCTATTTACATCTTTTATATATCCAAGAGCGGTGTGCTTTGGTAATGTATCTAAAGAGAAATAACCGGAATCATTCATGCCAATTGGATTGAATATTTTTTGCTCTATATATTCCGCAAACTCAAGTCCTGTTTGTTCTTCTATTATTAATCCCAGTACGATAAAGCCTGCATTGTTATAGTGAAACTTACTTCCTGGTGCAAACATCATATTATTGTTTTGAAATAATGGTAAAAAGTCTTTTAAACTTTTTAAAAGGTACATAGGTGTTTGCTTCCAAAGACCCTCAAAGTTATCCATTATACTTTCGTCAAAATAATCTGGAATACCAGAACTATGTGTTAAAAGTTGGTGTATTGTAATATCATCATTGAAGTTTGGAAATTTAATATGTAGACAATCTTTTAACTTTGTATGAAAAGTAATTACACCTTTTTCAACAAGTTGACAGATGCCGATTGCAGTGAATAATTTACATCCTGAAGCAATTCCGAATTTTGTTTGTAGTGTATTGTTTATACATTCACTTCTATTTGCGTAACCAAACGCCTCTTCATAGATTAAGTTTTTTTCTTTTTTTACTAAAACTACCCCAGAGAAATCTATATTCCGATACATCTCTTTTACAATTTTGTCTATTTCCCCTTTTGTTTTTATCACGACAACCACCCTTGTCTTTTCTTATTGTTCTTTCCCCTTATTATTTTTCCATATAAAGGGGAAAGAACCCTTTAATTGAATACGATAAATTATTAATAAGAACACAAAATTCATTTCGAATTTATTGATTCATCGGAACCCCACTTAAATTGTGATGGTAATAAAGTAAATACACACAATACGATAGTTATAAACAGCATTCCTAATGCTCCTACAATGACTACAAGTTGTATAGAGATGAATTGCGTTGCAACAGCAGACAATATTGTAATAAAAATTGTTACTACTGCAATAAAGAGCCCATATATACTCCCAATCCGTCCCATCATATGAACAGGAACGTTATTTTGGTAAAATGTATAATACCCTGTATTTGCATATGCCATAGAGAAAGATAAAATAAGAAATCCGGTAGCAGCTATTAAAAATCCACTTGAAAAAGCGTAGATTAAATATCCGAGTGCGATGAATAATGATCCTATCCCAATTAGAAATGAAGGTGCTAATCTTTTTGATAAAATTGTATTTGTTATGGCGCCTAAAATACAGCCCGCTCCACCAATACTTACTAAAAAGCCATACTCACTATCTGTTAACAATAAAATTTCTTTCGCAAATGATAATTCAAGTGAATCAGTTGCGGTAGCTAGTACCATCATTCCTTGGAATAAGAAGTACACACATACGACATACACATGTTTTCTACTAAAATTTATAACAGTGTTCCAATCTTTTTTTAATAGTGAAATAGATATTGTATTACTAGGTGAATGAGAATCTTCTTTTTTATCAAGATTGGGTAAAAGTAGTGTAATTAATCCTGATAAAAGAAATGCTATAGTATTCATATATATAGTAAACTCTGGTGTACTCACTATTAATAAAGCTCCCGCTACCGCCGGACCAATTAAAAATGCACCGGATGATATTAAGCTACGTAGTGAATTGAAACGTTGTCTTAGCTCTACTGGAATTAATTTCGTCATATACGTCATAGTAGTCGGCTCATAAATTGCGCTGGCCATACTTATAAAGAATACGAATACATAAACAATCCAAAGTGATGGAAGTAAAGGTAACATAGCGATACATATTGCACGATATATATCAAGGTGTATCATTAATTTTCGTTTATTTAAACGATCAATCATACTTCCTGACCAAGCGTTTGTAAATAAAGCGGCTAGTGGCTTAATTACATATAAAGTAGCAACAGCTAAGGCTGAGCCACCCATATTATAGACAAGTACATTCAGTGCTATTAAGTAAATCCATGCACCTAAATTCGCGATACCAACTCCGGACAGTAGTAATAAAGGATATTTCCAATCTTTAAGTATTTTTTTCACTTTAGGCCCCCGCTTTCCATATTGTTTTAAAACAATAAAAAATCCCACCCCCAAGACTTATAGTCTTAGGGACGAGATTTATCATCGCGGTGCCACCCTAGTTTATTAATATGTCGCCATATTAAACTTATCAGGTACTGCATTGTTTTCATGCTTATACCGTAGCTCTATAACGGGAGCTCCCGTCACACCATCCTCTTATATAAGATTCCGATGTGCTGCTCAGAGGCTTGGTTCAATAAAGAATTTTTGCTCCTTTTCAGCTTTATGGAGCTCTCTGTGAAAAATTCATTTTATTTACTCTTCTCTTCACTGCATTTGATTTTTTCCATATTATCACATATGTATTTAACTGTAAATAATAAATAATCACATATTTCAAGTTACGCCAATGTTAATAGTCTTATTTATTATTTTTTCTAAAAATTACGGTGCGTGAAATTACTAGAATCTCAAAAAAGAGCCCATTATATATAGACCCTTCAAAATGTCCAAATTAATTCGTAATTGCCTCTACTAACGGTTGTAGTGGTGGTTCTAATTCTAGTTTTAACGTATCACCTTCTTGTAAATCTTGCCCTTTTTCAATACTTTGATTCGTTACATAACCCGTCCCTGAAGTTTTTAAATCTAATTTTAAAAGCTTAGAGAAATACATAACATCACGCATGGACCAACCTTTTACATTTGGCATTTTTGCGTTATTTCCTAATAGAAATACGCGATCTCCTTCACTCATTACCTCACCAGACTGTGGATATTGTTTTATTATTTTTCCTTCTCCTAAAATAACCGGCTGTAACTTCTCTTTTTCTACAATTTCCTCTACTGTATTCATCGATTGATTCACATAATTTTGTACTCTTAATTGAGATTGCTTCGTTACATCTGCAATTTGTTTTTCTGTATATGGTTTCACCTTTAAATATTCAAGACTATTTTTTATAACTGGTTTAAATATTTCAGCAAGAGGCTGGGCTCCATACTCGTCTCCTTTTAATTTCGGCTGCTTAATAGCTAAATATACGATTAACTCTGGGTCATCAATTGGAGCCATTCCTAAAAATGAAAAAATATAATTTTCTTTCCCTTCCATATATCGTCCATTTTCAGGGTTCGGAATTTGTGCTGTTCCTGTCTTACCTCCAATTGGATAACCATCCACTTTATACATTGTACCAGTTCCTTTTGAAGACGTAATAACACGCTCCATTAAGCTTCTTACCTTGTCCGCTGTCTCGTTTTTTATTGGATTCCCAATTTCTTTCGGTTGATTTTCCATAATAACTTGTTTGTTTGTTGGATTTACAACTTTATCAACGATATATGGTTGCATCATTTTCCCGTCATTTGCTATTGCCGTAGCGGCTTGTATTAATTGAATAGGAGTGACAGTGGAACCTTGCCCAAAAGAAGTTGTAACTTGTTGGATTTGTGTGTTTAATAATAATGTATTTTTACTTTCTCCGGGTAAATCTATTCCTGTTTTTTGATTGAAACCAAATTTATTCATATATTGCTTAAATTTATTGGGTTTTAATAACTGATCTTCTAAAATAGAAAAAGCTACGTTTGACGATCTTTCAAAGCCTTCATCAAATGTAATTGAGCCCCATCCAAATCCACCATTATGGTCCTTTATATCTGTTGAACCAACCGAATATTTTCCTGATTGAAAATATTCTTTCCCGTTATATACACCTTCATTAATAGCAGCAGCTAACGTAAACACTTTCATTGTTGAACCTGGTTCATATGCGTTTGCAATTGGATCATTTAAAAAGTATTCAATATCGCCTTTATTAGGATTATAACTAAGCTTACTAGACATCGCTAAAACCTTACCAGTTTTTGGATCTGCAATAATTCCTATTAACATAGAAGGATCATAGTGTTGTTGTGCTTTGTTCATCGCTTCTTCTAAAAAACTATTAATTTGCTTATCAAGCGTAAGATATACGTTATTTCCATGTTTAGCAGGTTCTACTTTACCTATGTCATTTGTAAGTGGGATACCTCTTCGTGTTCCTACATATTCTATATTCCCGTTCGTAGAGCGCAAATATTTATCCAAACTTTTTTCAAGTCCAAATTTCCCTTCCGTATTTCCTTTATCATCTGGTCTAGCAAAACCAAGTATATAGGATGCAAAATCTTCATTTGGATACACTCTTGCTTTTTCAGGCATAAAAGATACACCCGGTATTTTTAGTTTCCTAATTTTCTCCTTCGTTTCTCTAGATAAGTTCCGACCAATTTTTCCAATTTCAACTTGTGTGCGTCCTTCATGAAAATTTTTTATTACTTCCTCTTTATCAATTTCAAGTACATCAGCTAATTGTTGTGCCGTTTCATCACTATTTTTCACTTTATCTTTTCCTTTTAAATTCACAACAACTCGATACGTTGCGGAATCTTGTACTAGTACCTTTCCAGTTTGGTCATAAATTGTGCCACGGTTTGCTTCTAATACTCCATTTTTATTATGTTGTTCATTCGCGAGATCTTTTACATCCACATTATGCACGACTCCTACTGCTTGTATATAGAAAATACGCAAAAGCATAGTAAGAAACAAAACAATAAAAGCAATCATCATATAACGAGCACCTTTATTCGTTTGAAGTTTATGCATATTTATCTCCTTTCATTTGTAATTGATTCCTGCGAAGATGCGCTTTAAAATATGTAGTTTTTGTTTTTATTTTCGATACTATATGTTTCGAAGTTTTCTGTTTAATCCCTTTAAAACAAAACCAATTATTGTTATTTTTGTTTTAAGTTTATTTATCTATAATACGGTATGTGAAATTAAAGAATATTCAAATAAAAAAACATCTTTTTAAAGTTCGCTTTCCTTTATCGTGTAAAGAGAGACTTAAAACATTTATTTGCTATATAGATAAGTAATTTCTTCAAGTGTTTAACATGAATATTCTAATTAGAAAAATAAGGTTGTCTAATGATAGTATTATTACAATAGATTTTTAAACGCGTCGGGAGGTGTTGTTTTGGAGAAGGAAGTAACGAGCGAAGTAATTAAAATTATAGCCGTGACTGTTGTAGGTGTAATCCTTATATTATCGATACCGTATCTTTTTAACTATTTTTCGTAACCTGGCTGTTATTATATATAATGTAAAGCTCTCCTAAATAAAAAAAATTGAGATTATCGATAATAATGTTATTATTACACCACTTACTGTACTCATATTTCCTACATTGTTTACTCTAACTACTTGCTAACAATCATCAGTTCTTTCTACATTTCATTTCCAATACTATTCTATTATTCAATAAAAAAAATTCCCCCTATGGATACCCAAGGTGGGAACTTTTTTAAACTAAACTTGTAAATAGTAGATTTTAATCCTAAGCTATATGGTTATATTTTGCTAAAAAAGGAATTCGTCTTGCTACCAACGCATATATTTTGAAAACAAGTTTTGCGATTGGTTCAAATATTCGTTTATTCTGCAACAACAAGCTGCTTGTTATAATTGTTATAACAGCGGCACCAATTACATCTAACGGGAAATGAACACCTACATACAAACGTGATATGCCAACTAATACCGCCCAAATAAGCGCTATATATTTAAGTTTTTCTCCTCTAAGCATAAAGACGAACGCAATCGAAAATACAAGTACAGAATGATCGCTAACGAATGATGAGTTTTCTGCATGTGGTACTAATTGATGCACATCATGTGATATAAACGGACGCGGATGGTAATATACCGCATGAATGAAAACATTTACTAATAATGCAATCATTACAGAAAGTGTCGTATATAACACTGTGTATTGTTTTCTTATCGCTTTCTCTTTTTTTCCATTATGAAACCATAAGATAAACATAAATAGAATCGCCACATATGCAGCGCTATTTGTAATAACAATCATTACCTTATCTAATAGTGTAGATGTACCAGCTAAATTGTTTATCCATTGAAATACTGTGTAATTCACGTTACTCTCTCCTTAATTTTTCTCATCGTACTTAAAATAAAGATACGAGTTTACTTGATTTACACAGTATACAACATTTAGTCACATTTGGATTTTCACTTTATTTGTTTTTACTATTTTTCATTTTACAATTATGTAACTATTTACATGCGTTAAAAATATATAATGTTAAAAAACCTTTCTAAATAACAAAATTAAAAATCTGTACATACATAAAATACATACCATATTGATATAAAAATATTAGTTGTTAAATCATATTTTTATTCCATACGTAGAGCGATATTACCAAATTGTTCGCCTTGTTCCATACGATTTAATGCCTGAACTGCTTCTTCTAACGAAAAACTTTTATCCATAATTGGTTTAATTTTATGTTTTTTTATAAACTGAATCATTTCATTAAATTCCTCACGGCTTCCCATAGATGTTCCCATAATATCGATTTGATTATAAAATAATGCACGTAATGGCAATTCAATTTTATCTCCTGAGCTTGCACCAAAATTAACAATTCTTCCATTTGGTTTTAATACATCAAAATATTTTAAGAACGTCGCAGGACCAATACTATCTATAATTAAATCTACTTTTTCTCCTTGCAAGCTCTCTTCCCAATTTCCAGAACTATTAAAAGAACAGTCTGCACCATATTTTTCAGCAATCACTCTTTTGTTCTCTGACCTTGAAGTAACACTTACTTTTGCGCCAATTGCTTTCGCAAATAACATGGAAAAGGTTGCCACACCACCGCTTATTCCTGGAATTAAAACATGTTCACCGCACTTCAATCTCCCCTTTGTAAAAAGTGCTCTATATGCAGTTAATGCCGATAATGATAGAACACCGGATTCTTCCCAAGTAAGATATGACGGCTTTTCCACTACATTTTCAGCTGGTACAATTACATATTCAGCAAACGTTCCATCTTTCGGTCCACCTAACACTTCAGGTAACTCTGGCACATTAGCAATACTATCCCATCCAATACTAGGATTAATAATAACCTCGGTATGTAGTGAAGTATTTGAAACCCCTTCTCCGATTTCTGTAACAATGCCCGATCCATCTGATCCTATTACTAATGGTATATCCATTTCTTTTCTATTATTTATTATAAATAAGTCTCTATGATTTAACCCTGCAGCTTTTAACTTTACTTTTACTTCACCAGCATTAGGAGTTAATTCAGATAAAATTTTATATTCTAACCCCTCTAATCCTTTTTTATATTGATGTATAATTGCTTTCATTGTTTCATTCCCCCTTAATATTTTTAATGTACTAGAAACATTGAAATAAATAAAACAATCTGTCTCCAATAAATAGAAAGAAAGTATATTTTTATGACAAAACAGAACATCCTTCCTTTTAAAAAGCAAAAGAAGGATTTATCAGTACTATTTTCAAAACTATTTAGATAAAAAACTGTAAATTTAACTTTAATTAATTCTAGCCAATTCTATTATATTTCGAATAAATGACGCTTTTGCATTTGTATACGACACACGATCAAAAGGATATGTAGCTGCAAGCCCCTCTTTTAGTTCTCTATATTCTTTACGTGCCCATTCATGTTTTTTTAGAAAGTCTCGAAACAAAAGATTATTTCTCCATTCCTCGCTATTATAAATATAAACATGCAAATGATGAGTACCCGCTCTCCATTTCCCCTTTCTGAAAAACCGCCAACTTGGTGTTTCTTTTGGGACATACTCATATCCAATTTCCGAAAGGATATGAGTCCACTTTTCGGTAATTTGTAAATCCGTTACGCCAATCATCATATCAATAAGAGGTTTAGCGCCTAACCCTTCTACGGCAGTGCTTCCTATATGTTCAATAGCAACGATTTCTTCCCCTAATAAAGAATTAAATTTGTATCTTTCCTTTAAGTATTCTTCATGCCAGTCTTTTTGATAGGATATTATAATAATTTTTTGATCCATTTTATTTGCCTCCTAAAAAGCTTTTATCATTATATTTATAAAATTTCATGTTATTAATATAGGATTTTCACAAAATATGTCGAATATTAAAACATACAACTTTATTATAATAAATGCGAGGTACATTATGAAAGATATTCCAGTTAAAATTCAGTTGAATCAAGTAACATTACAATTAAAAGAACATCATAATTTTGATTGGCTTTTGAAATTAGGAACTGTATTTGCCGTTTTTGACCAACAAGATTCGGGTAATATATGTTTTGGTGTAGAAAAGGATGGTCATAAGAAATTTGTTAAATATGCAGGAGCACAAACAATTGCATATAATGGAACTCCAGAGGCCGCTATTGAAACATTAATAAAATCGGTTTCCCTTTACGATGAATTAAAACATGAATCACTAATAACTTTAATTGAACACTTTCCAATACATAATGGATATGTTTTAATATTTGATTGGTTTGATGGGGAATCGCTTCACCCACATTGGAGTTTCCCACCTTCTGAGAAATATAAAAATCCAAACTCTCCATTTTATAAATTTAGACATTTAACTGTTGTGGAACGAATTTATTCATTGAATGCGATTTTTTCTTTCCATGCTCATGTAGAACAGAAAAACTATGTAGCTATAGATTTTTATGACGGTAGTATTTTACATAATTTTAGTACAAATGAGACGAAGATTTGTGATATTGATTTATACTCTAAAAAACCATACATAAATAAAATGGGAAGACTATGGGGTTCCTCTCGTTTTATGTCTCCTGAAGAATTTGAGCTAAACGCTATAATTGATGAAAAAACAAATGTATTTAATATGGGCGCGGTAGCTTTCGCACTTTTAGGTGGTGAAAAAGATCGTTCCTTTATAAAATGGGATGCAAGTAAAGAATTATATGAGGTTGCCTCTCGTGCTGTGAATGAAAACCGTGCAGAACGGTATACATCAGTAAAAGAATTTTATGAAGCATGGTTAAAAGTATCTAGTGCTAAAATGATATAAGCTTATATTTTTAAAACAAATATAGAGTTTATACTTTTATCATGTATAATACATATGAAATGGAAATTCAGAATGACGAGGCTAATATTATGGACTTTGTTTATATTAATCAAAATGTATTAAATAATCTTCTTTACATTTTAAGTAGTATATTTATTTTTTATTTTATATATGATAACAGGCGCTATTTGAAGAAATATAAAAGACTGCTTATTATTCTTTGTACGAGTATCCCACTTATTTTATGTATGAGATACCCTATCTATATGGATGAAAGTTGTATTCATGATTTAAGACAAATCCCAGTAATAATAGGTACACTTTATGGTGGATTCCCTGTCGGCATTATATTGTTTACTATTTTATTAATTACAAGAGTTTTATTTTATGGATTTAACATGTTAACAGTTATTGTTTATGGCACAATGTTCATCATAACAGCATTCGCATCTACAAAATTTAATACATACAATAGAAAGGTTAAAGTAGCTTTTGCTATGTTTTTAACTTTTTTCCTAGCAATATTTACAACTGTGATTGTACTAACATTATCAGAATTTGAAGTAAATAATTTATATATTATTTATTTCATATTATTACCGACTACTTTAATGTTATTTATTGTTTATTTTAATGAAGTTTTAAAAGATGCAGTATTTATGCGCTCAAAATTAATTAAAATGGAAAAGATGGAGATCGTTAGTCAACTTGCTGCTAGTATATCGCACGAAGTAAGAAATCCCTTAACTGTCGTAAAGGGATTTACACAACTTTTAAAAACACCAAATTTATCTCCTGAATCAAGGGACGAATACATTGAACATATACTTGAAGAATTAAATCGTGCGCAAGAGATTATTGATGACTATTTAACGTTTGCTAAACCAGCACCAGAAAAACTAGATCATATTTCAATAGACCAAGAGTTAAATCGAGCTATTAATATGATATTGCCATTATGTAATATGAATACGATACATATTACAAAAGATTTCTCAAAGGCAACCATTGTTGGTAATAAACAGCACTTTCAACAATGTTTTTTAAACTTAATAAAAAATAGTATTGAAGCAATGCCTAATGGTGGTACCTTAAATATATCCTCCACTATAAGCAATAATAAAGTTATAATACGAATTGAAGATAGCGGAATTGGAATGTCACAAGAGCAAATTAACAGGTTTGGCGAACCTTATTTTAGTACAAAATCAAAAGGTACTGGTTTAGGTACGATGGTTGCTGTTAAAATTATTGAAACGATGCATGGTAATTTAAAAATCCAAAGTACCGTTAGTAAAGGAACGGCTTTAACGATTACATTCCCAAAAGATAAAAATATATAACAAAGAAAAAAGGAGCATAATAGCTCCTTTTTTCTTTGTCTCGATACATAAGTATCTTCTATGTTTTTTAAGTTTACATTTGTGAAGACTAATTAAAAATTAGTATCCTCCGCCCCAACAGCTGCATCCTACAATTATTAATAAAATGAATAACACAACTAATAAAGCGAAACCTCCACCAAAACCACAAGAACCACCGTAACTCATATTTTTTCCTCCTTTTGGTTTGAAAACTAATAGGTAGTTGATCATTTTAACTGGTTCGTATTATACATTATGTATATATCCCTTTTTTGAGCATGTCTACTTAAAAATAAGTAAAAGCACTCGATTACGAGTGCTTTAAAATGGATACCAAAAGTTTTGAAATACATTTAATTTTAAATATACTGCAGCCATTAAAATAAAAACACCTGTAAATAAAGCAATGAAATCACCACTTTCCGCTTTACTTGTATAGAACCACGTACGTTTATCCTTCTTTCCAAACCCTCTTAAATCCATTGCATTTGAAACGGTATCGATTCTTTCTAGAGAATGAATGATTAGCGGCCAGAAAATTAAAATACGGTTTTTCATACGAATCCATAAGCTCGCTTCCCCTTTTTCAAAAGCTACTCCTCTCGCTTCTTGCGCATGTTTAATAATTTTATATTCGGACTGAATATCAGGTATATAACGTAGTGCAATATTTATTGCATATGTAATCTTATAATGAATACCAAGTTTACTTAAGCCACTTACAAATTCACTTGGATCTGTCGTGTAAATAAAGATAAGTGTAAATGGTAACAACGTAAAATATTTTAATGAAAGTGTAACTGCATAAAATAATGTTTCATATGTAATTGTTGCATAACCAATATGTAAAAACGAAGTATACGATCCAGTTAATTCAGATCCATGAGTCGGTGTAATAAATAAAATCATAACAGTGTTTAATAAACTAAATGTAAATATAACAGTAAAAATAAGTAAAATTTTACGAAGTGGAATTTTAGCAAGTAAGAGTCCGATACATCCAAACATAAATAAAATTAGTAATATGCGAAAATCAAAAAACATAAAAGTAAGCGTCATACAAAATATAAACAAAACTAATTTCACAGCCCCGTCCATACGACGAAAATATGTATTATGCATTTTCCTCCCTCCTACTAACATCGCAATAAAGTTCCATAAACTTTTCTGGACATGAAATTTCACTAAATGTAACAAGTTCGAATAAAGAACTCTCTCTTAGATTGGCTCTTTGTAACGTTTCTTTATGTCCTAATACAGTAGTTGCAGTATTATCCGCAATGATTTCTCCCTCATGTAGGACTACCGCTCGGTCTGCATATTCTAATGCTAGATTCATATCGTGTGTTATGAAAATAAAGGATATTCCCTTTTTAGCCAGGTTTCTAATAAATGACATAAACTGTTTATAATGATAATAATCTTGTCCAGCCGTCGGTTCATCTAATATGATAAGTTTAGGATTTGTTGTTAATACAGATGCGATAGTTAATCTCTTTTTCTGCCCATAGCTTAATGCCTGAATTGGCCAATTACGAAATGGATATAAACCACAGATTTTTAATGATTCTTCAGCTCTATAGTTAACTTCTTCCTTAGAAAACTTTTTTAATTTTAATGTGAATGAAACCTCTTCTAAAACAGTAGGTTGTGTAATCATATGATTTGGATTTTGCATCACATAAGAGATCATCTCCCCACGCTTACGAATAGACCAAGAACTAATATTTTCTCCATCTAATAAAATCCCTGCATTACTTGTTTTATTTATACCAATAAGACTGTGAGCTAATGTTGATTTTCCAGCTCCATTGTGTCCTAAAAGAGCGATAAGTTCTCCTTTACTTATCGAAAAATTTATATTTTCCAATACTCTTTGTCTATTAGGATAGGAAAATGATAAATTCTCTACTCTTAATAATTCTTTATTTTTAGTAGCATCTTTTAAAAAAACTTGCTTCTGCATCCATTCTTTTAAAACGCCACTAATTTTTTCCTTTTGAATTTTTTCCAGTGGATATATTACGGCATTATTACTATCAAAATGTAATCTCTTTAATGCTTCAATATAAATCGGCTCCCTTAAGCCAATACGAGGCAATATATTTGATGCTAATATTTCTTCCGGAGTCCCTACCGTAATGACTTTACCTTCATCAATTAAAATCATTTTATCTAAATCCAATTTTAATATTTCTTCTATTCGATGTTCAATAATTACAATTGTTTTATTAGTTTGTGCATGTATATCTTTCATAAGTTCTATCGTATGTATGGCGCTTAGCGGATCTAAGTTTGCTAAAGGTTCATCGAACAATAATATATCCGCATTTGTTGTTAAGAGACCTGCAAGAGAAACCGTTTGTTTTTGTCCTCCTGATAATTCATGCGGACTTTGTTTACGAAAAGTATGCATCTTTACCTTTGTTAATGAGTCTGCAACACTCTTTTTCATATCATCTTGATTTACACATTCATTTTCTAAATAAAAAGCGACATCTTCTTCTACTGTAAGTCCAATAAACTGAGCATCTTGATCTTGTAATATTGTTCCTACATGCTTACTCTGTTCAAAAATACTGCCTTTCCTCGGGTCTTTACCAGCAATTAATACGTTACCAGTACTAATCCCTTCATACGAAAATGGGATTAGCCCATTAATACAATGAGCTAATGTCGACTTCCCAGAACCGCTTCGTCCAGCAATTAGTACTTTTTCACCAGGGTTGATATGAAATGTAATATCTTTCAAAGTAGGCTGTGCTGCATGCTCATATTGAAAGCTGAATTCTTCAAACGAAATAATTGGTTGCATGTTAACATCCCTACTTTTCAATTTTTAAATGTGTATGTTTTTTATTCGATTTTGCTAGGCCAATTGTAATCGGTAATCCAAGAACTAAGAAAACAATAACATCAGCAATGGTTGCCCCTAATACTTGTATAACAATTTTGTCAAACGGTTCTCCCATCACGATAATATCGAATACCCCAGCAAATATAATAGCAATGACAATACCTACTAAACCAGTAATTGCTAAATAAGAAATATCTCCCTTACTAAACGACCCATTTTTCACATTAAACCCACCTCTTTTTTGAATGAGCCCCATCGCAAAACCAATAATTCCTGAGCTCAGAACCCAGCCCCACCAAATCCCCCCGCCAGAGATCGTATCTGTTACGGTATGACCGATAAGTCCTATTAACAGTCCTGCTACTGGACCAAATAACGCTCCAAAAATGGTTAATATAGCTAATCCAGGTTTAATAAATGTATTTGGTGCAATAGTAAATCCCCAAAGTCCTAATATCCCATATAAAGCTGCTCCGATTCCGATTGCTACTACTAACTTTGTTGATAATTTGTTCATTTCAATTCTCCTCTCAAATTAGTCAGCTTTCATTACTCTATATTTATTTTAATAATGAATTATGCATCGACACTCCCTTTCTATACAACAAAAAATGACCTCTTACATAAGAGGTCATTTTCTTTCACGTGCAAGAATCCTCTTATCTTTCAAAAAACACATCGTGTCCTCTGCGGAATTAGCACCTTCCTATGAATGCACATAGGGGTTGCTGAGGTTTCTTAGGGCCGTTCCCTCCACCTCTCTGGATAAGTATTAATTTGTAATTCGTATTATGGCACTAAGAAAGATAAATTTCAACACTTTTCTAATTATTTTTATTTTTTATTAAATAGTGTATTTAAATCATTGTATTCTTATCGGAATTATGAAATAATGGATTCAAAATTGTTACAGGGGGGAATGTATGATGAAAGTAATTGGTTTAATTGGTGGGTTAAGCTGGGAATCTACATCACTATACTATAAACATATTAATACGCTAACACTCTCTCAATACGATCAAAATGCGAAGCTCGTTTTATATAGTATGGATTTTGGAGAAGTAACTACTTTATTACAAAACCATCAATATGAAGAAGTAAAAAACGAATTAGTCACAGTTGCTAAAAAGGTTGAAAAGTCCGGGGCGGAATGTTTATTAATGTGTTCAAATACAGTCCATTTATTTGCTGAGGAAGTAGAACAAGCAATATCAATTCCACTTCTTCATATCGGTGATATAAGTGCTAAAGAAATGGTAGAACAAAATATAAAACGTATCGGACTATTAGGAACGAAACAAACGATGGAACAAGATTTTTATACATCACGACTAGCAAAATATAACATTGAGACAATTATCCCAAATGACGAAGAAAGAACTTTTATCCATCACGTCATATTAAACGAATTAAGTAGAGGCATTATTTCAGAAACTTCAAGAGAGAAACTAATACAAATTACCAATTCATTAATTCAAAACGGTGCGGAAGGTATATTACTAGGCTGTACTGAAATACCATTACTTATTTCCCAAAATGACCTTACTGTTCCTGTTTTTGATACTGCTTTTTTACATGCAAATACTGCTGTACAATTTGCTGGATAATAATATACAAGCATAAAGGTAGAGCCTCTATGCTTGTATATTGTCCGAACTATTTATTTAAAAGAGCATCAATAACTGCAATGGCTCTTTTGGAACCACCACACTCTAAAAAACTTTCATTCAGTTTTCGAATGCCATGTTTATACTTTTCATTTGAAAGAACGTCTGTTACCGCCTCTTTTAAAGTTTGCACATTAACATGCTCTTTCAATAATCTATGTGCTGCCTCAAGTTCAGTTAATCTTTGCGCTATCATAGGTTGATCTTTATCATGCGGTATTATCACAAATGGGACATTGTAATGAATTGCATCGTGTACACTATTCATTCCACCATGTGTAATAAAAACATTTGATTCACTTAATATTTCTGATTGAGGTACGTAAGGGGATATAATAAAATTGTCTGGAGCTTGCTTAATTTTTGACATATCATTTCTATCACCGATTGCCATTACTACAATTCCTTCGAAATCTGAAAAAGCATCAATACAAGTATTAAAGAATGGTTCGAGCCCTTCAAGAAGTGTTCCCATTGAAATATAAATAACTTTCTTTTTTGAAAGCAATTCAAGTGGAAACTTTATATTTGTTTTGCGCTTTATCATACTCGGCCCAATAAAAACATTCTTTTCTCCGAACGAATCGCTATTAGGTTGAAAATAACGACTTGTATACACGAGACTAATGTCTCCCTTATTTTGCATAAATTGAAGATGATTTTTGGGCTGCACTCCAAATTCATGTTCCATTTGATACAGTAACTTTTCAGAGAGTTCATCGGGTTGGAATTGTTTTTCTGCATTTGGATGAAAAGGCAAGGTTTCCAATACTTCTGGTGGAATTAAAAATATAGGAGAGGAAACTATGCCTGGAACTTGTAAATATCCCCTTACTAACTCTCCGGCACCAAATATATCATAAACTACGAAATCAAAATTTATGCTTTTACATAATTCTTTCGTAATTTCTAATATATATAAAGAAGTTTGAACATTTACACGAAAGAAAGATTTTAATCCATATGAAGTTTCATTATCAATAGAAATTTCCTTTAATAAATCCGGATGAGTATGTACAATAGCTCCCAAAACTTCAAGCCTTTCCTTAAAGTTTTCCGTTGTAATATAGTGTACGTTATCTCCTCTTTCAGTAAAGGCCTTTACTAAACTTAATGTAGGATTTACATGTCCCTCTGCAGGAAAATTAACTATTAAAATATTCAACACGTATTTCTCACTCCTTACAATTCAATGTTCTTATTAATCGTACTGTTATTATTACAAGAAATCTTCCCCTAATAGTCCCAATACGCTTGCTACTTTAGGTTGATAAATAATTATTATTCATCGGAAAAGGCATCTACATAAGTAGATGCCTAACTGTGATAAGGAGTGTTCTGTGAGGTTAGGATAAGCCTTTCTGCTTGTCCTATGCTATTAATATATGAATTATTTTATAAAACGTGAATAATTAATAGAATTATTTTAACCATTTTATTTGATCAAATGGATAATATACCATTTTTACTTTACCTATTACATGTGACTCATCGATCAGTCCAAGTGTATTCCTACTATCCATACTATGATTACGATTATCCCCTAGTACAAATAATTTATGCGAGGGAACTTTCATCTCTCTAAAGTTTGAAAAACGATTTGATACTTGTGACATATCTAACTGTATATACAACTCATCTCGCTTTTTACCGTTAATATATACCACATCGTTTCTTATTTGTACGTTATCCCCTGGTAATCCAATAATTCGTTTCACGTAGTATGTAGGCTCGTCTTCTTTTTTTATTATTACAATATCACCATGATGAAAAGAAGAAAAATAGATACTAGCCTTATTAACTAGTATGCGATTATTTTCATTCAAAGTAGGTTGCATCGAAATTCCTTCTACCATACAAAATAAAAATGACTTATTAATACTAATAATTCCTATTATAATTAAAATATAGCTACATATTTTTCTCCAATCTTTTAGAATCAATTGCTTCATATATACCTCATTTCTAATCTATTCGTATGTAAAAACGTCTCTAGTTCATATAAACGCTAGAGACGTTTCGTATATTTTAATTCTCTTTAGAGTCATCTATTTTTAGTGCTTCGCCAGTTAATCGCATATTTTTCAAATCAAAATAAGCATCTAAAACTTCTTTTCCAATATCAGAGTTAATACCAGACTTATCATTTTTAACCCATGGTACTACAACGGAAAATGCTACTTCTGGATCATCATATGGTGCGTATCCTGCTAATGTTAAATTATAACATTCTATACGATCGCCTTTCTCATTTCTCCCAATATCACTTTCTCCACCGTATACAGTCTGTGCAGTTCCTGTTTTGCCAGCTGGTTTATACGGTGCTTTTTGGAACGCCCTTACTCCCGTTCCATCCCCTTCTTGGAATACTCTTCTAAACCCTTCTTTTACTTGATTGATATATTCTTCTTTCATATCAATTCTATTTAAAACAACAGGTTCTATTGCATGCATCACTTTACCGATTTCATCCTTTTGAGCGGTTTGTTCTCTAATCTCTTGAACAATTTGTGGTTTCATTCGATAACCGCCGTTTGCGATAGTCGAAATATACTGTACAAGCTGAAGTGGTGTATACGTATCATACTGTCCAATCGAGTAGTCTAGTAAGAAACCAGGTTGATTATCTTTTTTACCAATTTGTCCAGCTGTTTCGTTCGGTAAATCAATACCAGTTGGAACACCTAATCCAAATTGCCTGAAATAATACCTCATTTTATCAAAATATTCCTGTTTAATATTTAACGAACTATTTTTCACATAATCTACTCCTGCAATTTTCAATGCTGTATTAAACATATAAACGTTTGAAGAAACTTGTAACGCCCTTAGATCATCAATATTTCCGAACTCTTTCCAAGACTTTTTTTCCTTAGTTCCTTTAAACTTCATTGGTGCATCATAAAAATATGTACCTGGTGTTATAGCTTTCGTTTCAAATCCTGTTAATACTGTTGCACCTTTAACAGTTGATCCAAGCTCATATGAACTTGTCATCGTACCTAAAGCATAATCTTCTACTTCCGTTTTTCCGTCTTTTTCTATAAGCTTTTTCCCAGCCATTGATAATACTTGGCCGTTTTTCGGATTCATCATTACAACGAAAGCACGGTCTAACATTGATTCTGAACCTTTATATGCCTTTAATATTTTTTCTATGCTCTCTTCAACTTTTTTCTGTAATTCCATATCAATTGTTAACGTTAAATTTTTCCCACTTTTCCCCTCAGAAACTGTTTCCATTCTCATTGTATTTCCTTGCTTATCAGCTATACTTCTCACTTCTTTTTTCGAGCCGTGAAGCACATCCTCGTATTGCTGCTCAATGTAACTTTTCCCTATCCTGTCATTTCGGCTATAATCACGCACTAAATAATAATCTAATCGTTCACGTGGCAATCCTTCATCAGCATTCGAAACGTTTCCAAGGACTGAACGAAATAAGCCATCATTTACATAGTGTCTCTCCCAATCAACCGATGCGTCTACCCCTGAAAGATTCCCTAAATTTTCACTAACTTTTGCATATTCCTTTTCACTCACATCTTTTTTAATAATTTGAGGAGCCATTTGGTAACCTGCAGTCATTTTACTTTTAATAGCTAACACTTTTATATCTTGAGTTGTTAACTCTTGAAGATTTTTATCTGTAACACGCTTTCTTCTTAAATCTTCTATTTTCTTATCTAGGTCTTTACCCGTAATATCTTTTTCCCTAAACTTGTCTATTTCTTTTTTTGATATTAAATTTTGTGCGAGTTTTGGATTTAATTGCATCCAAAAATCTTTCTTATCCGTCTCAGTTAACTTGTCTATATCTTCTTGCGGCATTTCAATTATTTCCTCAAGTTGTCTTGCAGTTTTTAGTATATCTTCTGATTTTACACCTTTCATCTTTGTATACGTAATCGTGCGTAAAGACTTATTATCAACAACTGGATTCCCTTCTCGATCAAATATTTTCCCACGCGGGACAGAAAGACTCACAGTTGCATTTTCTCTCTTCTCTACTTCATTTTTATATGTCTCTCCATCGACAATTTGTACTTTACCTAACTGTATAATCATGGCAGAAAATAATAAAAATACACAAAAGAATAAAATATTTAAGCGCATCGGTATTGCTCTACCACTCTTTTTCTCTTTCTTTTTCACCTCGTCATAATCTCCTCCTTACAACATTTTTAATACTTTTACGCTTTCTATATTAAAAGTAATGTACAATTTCCACACATTACTTTGTACGCATATAAATATAATGTTCAAAACTTAATAGAAATTAAAACAAACATAAAGAAAAGGTAAAGTTTACTAAATTAAATATAAAAATACCCAATAACAAAAGCTTAGCTTTGTTATTGGGTATTAAGTATTTTAAGATTTAATATTAGAACGTATTGAAATACATCTATCATCACAATTTGATAGAGATTGTTTACTCTGCATTTTTGGCAAGTAAATCGTTACAGTTGTCCCGACACCAACCTCACTCATTATACTTATTGTTCCTTGATGACTTTCAATAATTTTATAACTTAACATCAATCCAATACCGGTACCTTTTTCTTTCGTACTATAAAAAGGTTCACCTAATCTTTTAATTCTTTCTTCAGGTATTCCTATTCCTTCATCTATTACACTAATAATGACACCATTTTTATGTATTTCTTTTATATGAATTGAAATTTTCCCACCATTTAGCATTGCTTCAATTGAATTTTGCAAAATATTAATAAAAACTTGTTTCAATTGATTTTCTGAGCATTCAATGATTATCTCTTCGGAATCTGTAAATAGTTCAACTTGAATATTTGTCATGATTGCTTTTGTATTAATTAGTGATACGACATTTTTAAAAATTTGATAAATATTTTTCTTTTCTGTATTTATTTCATCAGTTTTAGCAATCGACAAAAACTCTTGGAGAATTGCTTCTATTCTTTCTATTTCGGAAAGCATAAGGTCAAAATATTTCTCTTGATCCTCTTTATTAATTTGGAATAACTGTATAAATCCTTTAATTACAGTTAATGGGTTTCTCACTTCATGAGCTACACCGGCTGCTAATTGACCAATTGCCGCAAGTGTATCTGATTTATTTAGCAATTCTTCTGCCTTTTTCCGCTCTGTAATATCGCGGACAATGATCATAATTTTATCTTGTAATAATGGTAAACATCTAGCTTCAAAGAAATCAATACTTCCATTAATTGTTAGAAGATATTCTACAATTACATTCTTTCCTTCATCTTTCAATTGGCGAATTGCTTCTTGAAATTGCCGTGCTACTGGAGACGGTAATATTTCGTAAAACTTTTTTCCCATAAAAGCTTCTGCGGGCACGTAAAATTTTGTAGGGGATCCTGCTTTATAATCTATAATTGTCCCATCATCTTCTGTTAAAAAACATAAATCTGGTAAAGCTTTGAAAATTAATTCTAATTCAGAGGTTTGTTGTTTTAATTGCTCTTCTATTGCTTTTAAATGTGTAATATCTACCCCAACAGCCCAGTAACTAAATCCTGTTACAGGAAATTGCTCTGATATATTGGACCACATTATCGTTTTAATTTCTCCATTTTTACATGTTAAACTCATTTCCCAATCTCTAAAATTTTTTCCACGAGTCAAAAATTTATTTTGTATTTGCTGGCGATAATTATGGTCAGGATACAGTAATTGAAGAGCGTTTGGATTCCCAATTATCTCTTCAGCAGTATAACCTGTTACAATCTCGCATTCTCGATTCCACAAAACAAAATCTCCATTATAGTCAAGCGCATCAACCATAACAGGCATGTTTTGTAAGATCGTATGTAGTTCTTCCTCTTTTCGAGAAAGTAACGATATATTTTTACTTTGAACTTCTTTTTTCACCCCAGTTATAATAAGGTTAGAAAGCATTTCAAAATATTTTTGGCAATTGAAAATTTCGCTTCGTTTGGACCATACAACAAAAGATCCTAAATATTGATTGTATAAGAAAAGGGGGATTTCAATTTTTGGAAGTTTACATACTTTCATTTCATTAATTCCAAATGAAAATATACATTCGTTTTCAGCATCAAGAAGTTGATGTGATATGTTGGTTAATTTATAAAATTGTTCTGCCATGGTTTCTATTGTACTCACATCAATAAGTTCCATTAGCCGCGCATTCATTCCTTTTTCACCTCAATATGTAAAATTTATACAAATTCAAAATTCATACTTCTTCATTATACGAAGAAAGTGCTCCTAGGTATATAGCTGTAGAATAATTATTCAAACAAATTCTATTTTTCAATTAAAAACAGAAAATAATATGGGAATGTTATGCGCTGCTAGTAGAAGTATAAAGTGAAACTTTAATCAGTGGGGGTTTTGTTCATCCCCCACCTAACTTCTTTGCTTCCGCTGAATTTTGAGGTGAGGGGTCTTACTGCCCGTTAATGCGGGATAAAAATATAATAATCATAAAATTCACAACTTTCATGAAAAATATAAACATTTATTCCAATATACACTATATAATGAGGTGTAATAAGGCTTCTATGAATCTCATAGAATACCTTACCCCTAATAAAAAGAAAAAAAGAATCTTTTTGGATTCTTTTTTTCTTTTTATTACATTACATATTTATATAAAGCATGTGCGACACCATGTTCTTCATTTGTTAACGTTTCGTATTTACACATCGCTTTTATTTCTTCAACTGCATTTCCCATTGCAATTGATATATTTGCTTTCTCCATCATAGAAACATCGTTTAAGCCATCGCCTATTGCTACAGTGTTTTCAACTGGAATATTAAGATGTTCTGCTAAAGTATATAATCCATTTCCTTTTTGAGCATCTCGATGATTAATCTCTAAATTATGCCAATAGGAAGATGTAATAGCTAAATCCGTATTATGCAGAAACGTTTCTTTTAATTTTTTTAATTTCTCTATGTCATAAGAAAACGGTAAAAGTTTATGCACATGTATACCCATTTCTACAATTGGTTTACAACTTTCTGTGCTATGAAATGCTGTATGCTCAAGGTATAATGCAGCAATCGTTTCTAACTCTTTCAAATCGAAATTTCCTTTTGCATTCTTCACATACTCGATTTCATTACGTACACTCTCTACTCCATATTCGGGTACATACACACCTTTATTAGTATAGAGCTGATAATACAAGCCATTCTCTTCAAGATATTCTACAATCTCAAGTGCCTGCATATTTTGAATTGGATATCTCTTCATCATTTTTTTATCTTTATATATAAGCGCACCATTTTCTGCGATAATCGGACACTCCAAACCAACTTCTAACAATAGTCGTTCAATATCCATAATAGAACGTCCTGTACAAATTGCTACAACATGGCCAGCTTCTTGACATTTTCGAATTGCTTCTGCATTCTCTTTACTAATCATTTTATTCCCTGAAAGAAGAGTTCCATCTAGATCAATTGCGATTAATTTCATTATTTCTTCACCACTTTCTATAAATACACGAGTTATTATTAAATAAAAGGTATCGTTTTCATACGAATCTCGTGAAGTACTCCTTATTTATAATTTATGAAAAGCGTTTCATGTCAAGAAATAATTAAAAATAAAATCCAAAGCTGTTCTTTTTAAAGAAAAGCTTTGGATTTTATGCTATGAATTATAACTAATATATTTTGTCTCACACATATATACATTTTTTTCTTCTGTTGGGATATATACTTTAAACTTTTCTAAACGCTTTCCGTATATATGAATAGTGATTACGCTTTCATTTTCGGATATTTCTAGAATATGACAATCAGATGGTGGAATTACTTTATCTGTTTCGCCTTCTCCCAAATAAAGATTTCCTGTATGTGTTAAATAAGAAAGTGAATTTCCAAGCTGCTTCGTTTGAACAAAGTTCTGCACCATTATCCTTCCTGAAAAAACGCCTTCTACTCCCCATGTGCCATCATGATCATGTAATGGTGTAGATTGTCCATCTTTCCATACGAGAGCTAATACTTCAAAACGTTTTAATGGATCTTCATACAATAAGTGTCGTGCATATTGAGCCGAATTTGACTTCTGTTTATCTAACGGAAGCCATGTTTTCTTTTCTAAAAGTTCTTCTAGTAATGTTTCAATTTTACACACGATTTCTTCTTTTAATAAATCACCATTTATTAAATCAGTTACAGCTTTAATAAATGTTTGAAACGTTTTACTCCCATTGCACGTTAACATAAGCATCCTCCTCTACGCTTTTTTCACACACCTCCATACTATAAAACACACTAAAATTTTACAATTGAGAAATAAAAAAAACAAGGTACAATACAATGTACCTTGTTGAACGTTTTATTGAGTTTTTAAGCGAATAGGTAAATATTTTAAAGTTTGCTCATTTTTCAATATACATCTTTCTAAATTAAAAGATGGAGATAACTCTATTTTTTCGAAAGCATTTATAAAGGTACTTAATGCAATCTCCGCTTCTAAACGTGCAAGCGGTGCCCCTAAGCAAAAGTGCGGACCTTTACCAAAGGTTAAATGTTTTTCATTTCCTATGCGGTGTAAATTATACTTAGAAGCATGTGAGAATTTGTTCTCATCTAAATTTGCTGCACTAACCCATGCAACAATCATTTGATCCTTTTTCATTAAAGGACCAAATATGTTTGTATCCTCTGTAATCCTCCGAGCTAATGTAACAGGAAAGCGATAGCGTAATACTTCCTCAATCGCTTTTGCAACTAATTTAGGTTCTTCTCTTAATTCTTGATAAATTCCAGGTGAATCCACTAAAAAGCAATAAAAACTATTAATAATTAAATTTGTAGTCGTTTCATTACCAGCTGCTAATAAACCTAATGAAAAAGTTACAATTTCTTCATCGGTTAATCTTTCACCTTCATATTCAGCTCGTATTAAATCTGAAATAATATCATCGGTTAAATGATATCTTTTTTCTTGAACGATCGGTAAAAGATATGCTTTAAATTCATTTAATGCGATCCCTTTCTCGGCATCCAGATCATTAAACCTTTCTTTACTATACGGCATAAATAAAATATCAGACCATTCTTTAATTTGTTTACGGTCTGTAGTAGGTACTCCCAATAGGTCTGATATAACGGTAACAGGTAAAGGTGCAGCAAATTGATTAACAATATTAACTTCATCATACTTTTTTATATTTTTTACAAGTTCGTCTGCAATAGCTTGTATACGAGGTTTCCACTGTTCTAAACTTCTTGGAGTAAATGCTTTAGAAACAATTGAACGTACGTTACGGTGTTCTGGCGGATCTGTAGAGTTTATATTTATTCTAGTTTCTAAAGGAGGGATTGCGAATTGTCTCCGCTCCCTTCTACTTGAAAATAAGCGATAGTCTGATAAAACACGATTCACGTCCTCATATAAAAAAACATTCCAAACATCTTGCTCTTCATCATAATGTACTTGGTGATTATCCCTCATAAATTGATACCATCCATACGGGTTCCACAGCTCTTCTTTTGTTTTTAGCTTTGAAATTTCATGAACTAAAATAACATTTTCAGGTGAATCCATAGTTCTTTCCTCCCTTTTCTTTTACAATAAAAGTGATAGGTAGGTAATTCAAAGTTGTATAAACTAACATATGTTATTTTAACATATACATAGCAAAACTTTTCAAATGAAAACTTGAGAAATATATGAGGAGGCTTTTTTATGTATGTTGATATTTTATTACTTGCAGAATTAACAACAGGGCCAAAACATGGCTATGAAATAAAGAAAAATATTCAAAATCGGTTAGGCAATAATTTTGACTTAAATCATAACATGCTTTACCCTACTCTTCGGCGTTTTGAAAACATGGGAGCCATAATGAAAAATGTACAGAAACAAGTCGGAAAACCAAACCGAAATATGTACAATATAACAGAAACAGGAGAAGAAATTTTTTATGAAATGTTAAGAGAATTCCCCGAAAAGATTGCGACAAACAACACTGAGGTCCTTGTACGTATCGCGCTTTTCGACAAACTTGATTACGAGGCTAGAATAGAAATTTTAACTACGCGCCAAAACGTTCTTCAAAAACAACTTACAGCCATCCAATCCCTTGACGTTGTCTCACCTTTTATTACAGAAGTTGTTGAATTTACTAAATCACGTATTGAGCATGAACTACGTTGGATTACATCACTTATGAAGAAAATATAAAAAAATAACAGAAAAAGTTAAAAATAATGAATGAAAATGAGATTTATTATCAATACTAGTATTAATAAAAGGGCAACCACGATTTGGCTACCCTTCAAAAATTTACAATTCTGGATCGAAAGTTTTGCAATCTGTTTCTTCCGTTGTAGATGCTTGTTTCCCTTTATGACTAACTACATAAATTGCATCTGCACTACATTTATTACCGTTAGCCCAAAATTTACAATTGTTTACTTCACATAAAACGTCTTGTGCCATAGTATCACACCTCCTTGTTCTATTATCATTAACAAAATTCGGAGGTATGATACTCTTTGTCATCTATTTTTTATTACCTTTTTAGCTTTCTTAATGTTTCTATATGCCCTCGTACAATAGCATCGATATTTTCAGTTATCTTTTCAATGTCAAAATGCCACCATTGAATTTGCAATAATTCTTCTATTATTTCATTTGAAAATCTCTCTTTTATTTTATTTGCAGGGTTTCCACCAACAATTGTATATGGTGCGACATCTTTAGTCACAACAGATTTCGCTGCAATGATTGCACCATCTCCTATTTTAATTCCGGGCATAATCGTTGTATCCATACCAATCCAAACGTCATTTCCTATAACTGTATCTCCTTTATACGGTAAATCAGACAAATCTGGTGTAAACTTCTCCCATCCATTCCCAAAAATATTAAACGGATAAGCTGAAAATCCATCCATTCGATGATTCGCTCCGTTCATAATAAAGGTAACTCCAGATGCAATACAGCAAAACTTGCCAATGAAGAGACGATCTCCGATAAATTCATAATGATATAATACTCGATCTTCTAATGTTTCCCCATGTTTCGCATCATAATAAGAATAGTCACCAACAAGTATATTAGATTTCGTTATTGTATTTTTTATAAAATGAACGTTTTGATTTCCTTCAATTGGGTATTTAACGTTTGGATTAGGATTCATGTTGCACAGCACTTCCTTTACCATTCATTTCACTTTCTACTGCTATTACTGGCTTTAAATTGTATATAGGTAAAATAAACAATAATCCAATAACAAATAGTAGAGCCGTCCCCTCGTACATCATACTTAACGAAAACATCTCCTTTAATGAACCAGCAATACTCATCGTTACTACCATTGAACCGGTGAACAGTGGACTTAAAATGCCATTTACTCTACCAATAAAATCCGTATCGCTATTTTGTATAATAAGTGTATTAATACCTATTTGAATACACGGTAGAGCTAACCCACTAAAAAGTTGTGCCGTAAGTGTCACCCATAAATTTGTGGAGTAACCAATTATACCAATTCCAATAGCCTGACCAAGCATACCTACGATTAACATTTTTTGCGGCGCAACGTTTTTTGCGAATACCATCGCTAAAGCTCCGCCAACAATCATCCCTGCGCCATTTACTGTTAGTAACCATTGTAAACTCTCTTTTGATAACCCTAACTGCTCAGTTACAATAAATATGCCTAGTGGCTGAATTAAGCCTATTCCTAGTCCTGCTGCCATAAAACATAATCCAAGTAAAGTTAATGCTTTTTTCTTTTTGACGTATTTAATACCATCCTTCATTTCCTGCAACAGCGTGATGTCTTTCTTTTCTGCTTCGTTTTCAAGATCTTTCGGAAGAAATAACAATACACCTGCAGCAAGTAAAAACGCGATACCTGTTATAATGATTGCAATATAAATTCCAAAACTATGAAAAATAAATGTTCCGAGAATTGGTCCTAACACCATAAATATCGCAAAAATCGTTTGATATATCGACATTGCTAATTGAATTTGTTCCGTCGATAAGTGTTGTTTAAACAACTTCATTCCAGATGGTTGAGAAAACTGCGAAAGGATTGCAGAGATTAGCGTCACAAAAAACACAATTTTCCACGTTCCAAACATAAGTGTAATTAATACAGCGAATACTGAAATAGAACTTAACGTTTCACACCATATCATTGTCCTCTTCGGCTTCCACCTATCAGCAAAAGTTCCACCAATGAATGAGAATATAAAAATCGGGGCGAATTCAGCAACTGAAATCATTGATATAGCGAAAGCATCACCTTTCGTCATTTCCATAACATACAATAATACCGCAAAGTTTCGAACCCATATTCCTATTTGTAAAAATAATGCTGATGCAAGAATTCCCTGTACAAATCGATTTTTCAATACTTGTGATACCCCATGATTTTGTTTCGGTTCTATAGTCGTCGACATAAAAAAGCCTCCTATTTCATGTTCTGAACAGGAGGCAGCACAAATCATATGAAAAGACTATATTTTTCGCAGTGCGAAACACATCCCTTTTCTATATATGTACATACTAATCCTATTCAGAAGAATATTTCGTTTTTTAACGAAGATCTCTTAAAAATAGAATTAGTTGATCATTGGGATAGTTTCACCCTTCCGTTTCGAATTTAAATTACACATACATACTCTATGTAAAACATTTTCAATGTATGCATGTCTCATTTTAACTATTCTAGAAAGTCAAAGGCAATTCCTCTAAAGAACGCATTAAATAATTTCCTTGCCATTTAATATCTTCACGATCGCCCTTTATTTGTAGTTCAGGCATTCTTTTAAACAGAGTAGTAATAGCAATCTTTGCTTCTAGCCTAGCAAGTGGAGCTCCTAAACAGAAATGACTACCATGTCCGAAAGCAATGTGACGGTTATTCTCACGCATAATATCAAATACTTCTGGGTTTTCAAATACTGTTTCATCACGGTTTGCGGAAGCTAATGCGATAATAACCATATCTCCTTTTTGGATTGTTTGGTCATGAATTTGAAACGGCTCAGCCGCCCATCTTGCAGTTGTCACCTCAACTGGAGAATAATAACGCAATCCTTCCTCAATAGCTGAATCAATTAATTTCGGATTATCTTTTAATAACTGTAATTGCTTCGGATTTTCAAGAAGTGCTAATACCGTATTTGTTATTAAATTCACTGTTGTCTCGTGTCCGGCTACAATTAATAACATGATCATTGAATATAGCTCTCGAGCACTAAGTTTCTGCCCTTCATTTTCTGCAAGTATTAACGCACTAACCAAATCTTCTTTTGGATTTTTTCGTTTTACATCAACTATATATTGAAGATATGTAATAAACTCAGATAGTTGTTTTTCGGTTTCTTTTATTTCTTCAGGTGTTTCTGGCGATGCAATGACCGCATGAGACCAAATTCTAAATTTCGCTTGATCCTCTTTTGGAATGCCAAGCATCTCACTTATTACAATAATCGGTAATGGGAATGAATAATCATCCACAAGATTTAATGTACCTTTCCGCTCTATTTCACTTATTAAATCATCCGCTATTCTCTGAATTCTTCCGTCTAATTGTGAAATCATCTTCGGTGTAAAAGCTTTTTGAACTAAAGATCGTAAACGACTGTGGTTAGGTGGGTCTGAATTTAACATGTGCGTTGTTAAATGATCACTATTGTCAACGGAAAGATACATGTTCTTTGTATCTTGAGGAAACACATTTGCCTGATCTTTTTTTAAGCGATTATCTTTTAAAAGCGGCAGAGCATCTTCATATCTTGTAATGAGCCATTCTTTACCGATTTCAATTTGATTTACAAATAATATAGGCTGGACTTTTCTCGATTCTTTATAAATTTCATACGCATCTTTTTTAAACTGAGCTGAAGCTAAATTAATGCCATCCTCTATTCTTAGGCCCACTTTATTTTTCATTGACATTGCATTCCCTCACTCTCACTTGTTTTTGAAAATCAACCAACATATGCATTATACTCTAATAAAAACTTGAAAATTGTAAATTTTTAATTAAAATCTTACTTCGTATATTGAAAAATAAAAAAGTGAGCGAGTAAAAGTATTCTACTCGCTCACTTTTCTTTATGCGAAGCACATAAAGTTACTAATTTGTTGATATCGGTAACTTACTTTACGACGGCGACCACCTTGCCAAGTATAACCTGAAACCCCATTTCTTCTTACCTCAGTTGGAAAGAACCATAAATCTCTTCCGAAAGGACCAGGTCGATGTAAACGTAAATAGCCCCATCTTCCTAGACAGTTACACATCCATGATTTCATATTACCTGCTTGTGCTGGAGAAGCAAATGTGGATGGTAACGACGGAGCTTGTGACGGTGGTGGTGACGTTGGAGCATCTTCCGCATCATCTGGCCTGTAATCTTCTTGTTCAATATCTCTCACTTCATTTGCAGATTCATAACCGTAGTTTTGTGGATTATAATACATCCCTTGATCATATGGATAGTTTTGTTGGTTATACATATTAACAAATCACCTTCTTTTCATTTCCTTTAACATTCATATGTAATTCGTTAACTATAGGAAGCTTATGTATAGCCTAAATTCAATTGAAAAAAGTTCCCATTTTAAAAATACGAACTTTTTCATACACTGGATATATTTATTATTTTTTTTAACTTCACACTATAAAAACGCATTTGATCTAATGAACCTTCATATTCAAATACTTCTTGCTTAATTAATTCTTTCAAGCGATATTCCAAAAACGTATCCCCAACCAATTGATCCGCAAGACCAAGTGCTTCACCTATTACTCTCGGAGCTTTATGAAATTCTTTATCTGCTCCTACATTTTTTGCACACTCAATAATGAATTGATCAAAATAACCTTCTTGTACAGAATGCACTTCATCGTCTTTCCAAACTCTTAAAAACTCCATGCTTTGCGATAATCTATCCCACTTATGTGCAAACTTCATCCGCTTCTCTTCAGTTAAATACGGAAATTCCACAAAACTTTTTTGGAAAAGAGCTAAAATTTCAGGAGATAATTCTCCAGTTCCACGAATATCATAATCTTGTTTTAATATTTCTCTACTCGCTTCAGAAGTATTTATAACACGAATATTTTTCTTATCTTTTAATTGAGCAATTGCAAAACAAAGTCCTACATGCTCATGGGCATTATCCGCCTTCCAAATGGTAATCGGTGTTTCATTCGGAATTGAATGTAGCTCTTCTAAAGTCTCCTTAAATCTTGGTAAATACTCTTCTTCAAAATAACAATCATAAGAAGTTAAGTTATTTAATAACCACTGTGACCTTGCTAATTGACCTTCATTCGTATGTAATTGATGTATGGGACCAATTGAAAAGAATTCAGAGTATGAAACCACATTCTCCTCGTGTAATCCTTCTTGTTTCAACATATATTTTAAACATCCAGCTGTTGAATCATCAAAGGCAATATGAATGTGTGTACTTTCTTCTAAATTCTTTTCCTGAGTTGTATGACTCGTCAATTGCTTAGGGATATTCGTTAAATTTTTTAGCATATCTTCGCTATAATTCCCGTCTAATACATCTAACTGTATGAGAATACTTTGAAGTAAATGTTTTGCTTCATCTTCATACATATCCTCAACAACATTTTTAATTTTATCTATCATATAAATCCCTCTATTCATTTCTAAAATAACGTAGATTATAGTGTATCATTTTAGTCTAGATGTTTAAAAGTCTTTTTAAAGCCAAATCGTTTATTACACATATTGCTGCAACCATCTAAGTTTTTAACAAAAGCTTTCTCTATATTTCTCTCAATCTATAGATCTATAATGTTTTTTGCTTTCTCCTTATCTATCTCCCCAAATCACATTAGTTGCTAAATATTTTTTAAATACTTTGTAAATCTTTTTATTTAAATGTATAATTATATAGAAAATAAAAAATACAGGAGCAATATGAATGGAGAAAGTACTTACTAATTATAAACATTATTTAAAAAATTGGAGATTTATATTTATTTGTATATTACCTGCTTTCGCTTTATTGTATACATTCGATGTCATCTTCGAACTACTGATTCACCAAAATTTCTATTTGTCTAATTTAATTATTGCTATTATATTAACCATAATATTTATTAACGTTAAAGATAAGTTTAAAATCAAAAGTTAATGAAAACTATAATTGTAACGAAACCTTTATGTAGCTACATTTTTCATAAAAAATAAGAGCACCCTGCTATTGGATGCTCTATTGTGATTAGAGGTTTTTTCTGAGTATTTAGTAGGACACGAAGATCTTGTTCTATTACATACTATATGCTTGTACGTATTACATTGTGCATGAAAAAGCACAATATCTAGATGCCAAAGAGATACATACACATTGGAGCGCTAGAAAAGACCTTTCTATATCCATTCATTCTTGATAGCCTACATGATTACTATTAAAATCTGCTCATATATTCATTGTACAATTACTTTATTTATAAACAAAAAACATCCCCATGGATGTTTTTTATCTAATTACCTTTAAACTTCCATAAATTTAGCAGGTACACCAATTTTTTCAACTACGGAAGATATATTAGTAGGGTTAATCAATACATTTTCAATACAAACTAATTTATTTTCTAATAATCCATTCTCTGTAGTAATAAGCTCTTCAAATCGTTCTAAAGTCATTGAGAACTTGTGCTCACTTCCACCATTCATGCTAACTTTTACATATTTCATAGTGTCACCGCCTCTCTTAATTATCTATACTTCGCTAAGAATACGCTTACATCCTTTTATTAAAACGTGGATTTATCACTTTTATTACTTTCCACTACACGTTTGAAATAATTTGCAGAAAAACAGATACTATACACCGTCTGTTCTATTTATTGAAATTATAATAAAATGTTTCTAGCATTCTATATCTTTGGAAAAGATTATATAATAGTATTGATTAAATAATAGGAGTGTTATGAATGGTTGATATAATCCGACTCTTAATCATCATACTGATTGCAATTTTTTTATTTTCATCAATTATTATGGAGTTTAAAAAACCTCAAAAAAGTATGTTTTGGTTCTCAATTGAAGTCTTGTTTCTGCTGGGAATCGTACTTTTAATGAAAGAATTCTTCTTCAAACTTTCCGCATAACCTCTTAAGTAAAACATAATATTCCATCAATAACACAGGATAAATTATGATTTTTATTTTTTTCACTGAATTTAAGAATTTAACTTCCAATAAGTTATCCTTTATATATAACTACTTTATATGCTTCTGCTAATTACTCTTTTGTGTATTATCTATCATGGAGACTAGAACAAGCATGCCTTGTCATATATTAGATAAGGGATGTGATAACATTGGATAACAATCAATTTGTTTTTCATGTAGTCAAAAGTTCGGCAATTAAAAGATTTATAATTATCGATATAATCGCTGGAACAGGAATTTATTGGACCGTAAACTTTATTTCTTCAAATGCATTACTCGCAATTATTAGTTGTATTTTAGGGACCAAAAAAATGAAGAAAATGCATCATTCATAGAAGTAATAACTAAATCCCAATTCATTTCTTTCAAATATAAACATTCTATTATCTTAATTAAATAAATAAGCTCCCTAATAACCGATGTTTACAATCACAAAAAATAAGAGGTTTCTGATTGCACAGAAACCTCTTATTTAATATCCGCATCTTTATTTACTAAATACATTACATGATTATCTTTCCTAAGTTCACTTTATAATTGATAATAAAAAGGATAATGATAAAAATGCACAAATTGGTATATATAAAACAGTATCCATTCTAGCAAACTGCGTACCTTTTTTTCGTTTAAAGATACCAAAATAATGAAACTCACCAATTACTCTTATGAAAAAAACAACCATACAAACCCAGGATCCCATTTGAATAAAAATATTGGGAACTTTGAAATGAACAATATTTGTTTGTTGTAATAAAATCATTGCTGCCATACTTAATAATAACGCAATGAACAATGTCATTCCTACACCTGGTGTAAACGCCTTTTCTCCAGCTTTAGTTGGAATGACACTATTTGTCGCCCACTTACCCCCGAAAGCCCAATAAATATGTAAAAAACTAACTGAAAATAATATACAGACAGAAATATATGCAATAATAAGCATTTTGTCCTCCCATTATTTTATTTAAGTCCTCAACTTTAGAATATGCTATGAATTTCTCATTGGCAATCTATATTTAATTACATAAAAAACCTTTAATAATTTATCAATTTAACGATAAATCATTAAAGGTTTACTGAAATTTATTATGCATTATACCTATTTTTACGACGTTCCATCCTCGTTTGTCCTTGAACAGTATCTTCTTTATATTGATCTATTTGCTCCGACATTTCATATGTTGCAGCTGGAGCTGATTCTTCGTAATTATGCTTACGTATTTTTTCTGGCGTTTTACGTTTAGAACCTTTTCCACCAAACTTAAATAATTTCATCTTAAATTTCGGTAATCTTGGAAGTGGCATCTTAAATGATAGTTTTTTGCGTTTCTTTTTTTGTTGAAATAGATTTATATTTTCTTTATTATCATCCTTCTCTTTACGGTGTATTAACGTCGCAAGTAATCCACCTAATATAAGTCCTCCAGCTAAGAGTAGAAGATATACGTAATTGCTTGTCATTAAACTCGTCATACGCTCAAGTATGACTAACGACTGTACTTCTTTTATATCCCATAATAAAGCGGCCCA
The DNA here is from genome assembly GCF_016483605.1 of Bacillus cereus group sp. N11. NCBI lineage: Bacteria > Bacillati > Bacillota > Bacilli > Caryophanales > Bacillaceae > Bacillus > Bacillus cereus group sp. N11. The sequence goes on along the minus strand of NZ_JAEHBN010000001.1, from coordinate 176,333 downwards.
TAATGAGAATAAACCTAAAGTAAGCCCGTATGTACGAAAGCGAAATATACAAGGTATTAAAGCGATACAGGCGGCAATTTTGGCATTTGCTATTATAGCACTTGTTGAAATATCCTGATTCCAAATAACTAACAGTAGTGTTATAAATGGTGCATATGCTATCCAGCTACATATACGTGAATATATCTTTTTTGCAAAGTAACTACCGAAACTAGTAAAAAATAAAAGTCCTCCAATATATAAAGATTGTTCAAGAGGGATTTGCTTTAACATTCCTGCAATTGGAAAGAGGCCGCTCAGTAGCATTAATAATACATCTAATTTCTTCACAATTCCCCATTCCTTTCAAATTTCTATTAAGTTTTAAAATTAATTTTCCATGTGATTCAGTTTTTGTATTTCTAAAAAACATCTTAATCCTGAATGTTTATAAAGTAAATACAAAATAGAAAAGATACATGACAAAGGATAGCTATATTTACATGAACAAATGACAAATCCTGATCGGTATAATGAACAGGATTTGTTTACTATTATTTAAATTAGCACTATTGAATCTTTCTTTTCTCTCTTTATTACATCAACATCTAATTCATCATCGAATTCTTTAAACTCTCTTGCATCTATATCAGTGGCATAACTCTTTATTACTTTAGCCATATGCATAGAATATGGCATATGCACATTTTTTTCCGAAAGTATACTTGAATTACAACACATGAAATGTATCATTTTAGCGATATATTCCCTTTCTAAATGTTTTACACCTAATGGTAGAATTTCAAGTATATATTGTTGAATTGTGTCACTACAATTTAATGGATATTCACCAGTGCTATAATACATCCCTGTTTGATCCGCATATAATCCAGTTCTATCCATATCATTTTCACGCTCTATTACAACAAAGCTTGGTACATCAAAAGCAGTATTTATTCTTATAACATTTAAATTCGGAACCTTTAACATATCTGGAATAATCTCAGGTACAATATCTATATTAATTTTTTCATTTTGCAACTCTTTAATCCAATATTTTCTCAAATTCGCATCTACAATGAAATAAACTTGTTCATTTTCCTTTTGCGTATGTTGTAACATTCCCATTAATGTTTCAGATACAAATTCCTTAAAACGGGCACCCACATCATTTCTTTTTGATGGTTGTGGTAAAAATACATTATGTTTATTTATATGTAATAACATATAGTCGATTGGTTGCCACTCCGTATTCCCATATAATTTATATGATATTTCTTTACCTTTTATTTTTGAAATAATAGGCAAGAAATCAAACTTCGAGATTCGTTCAACTGATAAATTGACATATGTACAAGGCAAATTCCTCTTATTCCAATTGCCTTTCAAAAATCCTTTTTGTTCTAATAAATTAAAAATACTAGTTACAATTGTTTCACGAGATACACTTTGACCTATAAATAAATTAATAAATGTTGAAATACGTTTTGTTCGTGCAAATCCTTCACGAATAATTTGTTTCGGATCAATCTTCTCTCTTCCATCACACTTCTTCATTGCGATTAATGCTAATGTCGTATCACTTCGCTTACCTGCCGTAGCATGAACTGCTTTTACAACATCATCTACAAGATTTGTTTTATATTTTTGGCAATACTGCATTTTATATGGATTTTGTAACACTTTTTCCATATTAAATCTTACAATCTTTAATAATACTGGTGAATCTGCATTTACTACATAAGATGTTGCTCCTATTTTAGCTAAAACTATTTCACTATCAAATAATGCTTGTTCTATTTCCAATACTATATTTTCGGACCAAATTTCTAATATTATGGTCTCTAATCCTTTTGGTGCAACTAAAGGAAATAATTCATTTTCATTATTTGTTGCTACCCTTTTGCATTCTGGCAGTAATGTGAAATGTGAAAATTTCCGCTGAAATTCTTTAAATAGATATCCTTTCTCCTTTACTTTTATACCTAGCTTTTTTTTAGTACCTTGCACTTTATATATTCTCTCATTATACGGAAGTAATACTCTTCTGTTTGTTCCGACAATATAATCTTTCGGATATTGGATAATATGGTCTAATTCAATTTCTCCACCTATTTGAAAATCATCTTTTAATGTTCTAAATAACTTAATCCATTTCATACCGTTTGTAGCTTGTTGTACTTTTAACTTTACAAACCGCATTTTTTTATTATCTGATGCAAATTCTGAAGTAGAAATCAATATCATGCCTCGTTTTCGTCGCAAAAGTAAAGGGATATCCGGATGGTTATATTCTTGGTAGAATCTCCGAATACCTACTGTAACCTTTAATAATGGAATATTCTCACCACCACGAGTTATACATTCAAATCGGTATACATAGGCGAAAAAGTCTTGTGTTTTTTCATCTTTAATCGGCTCTGACATTGCCTCACAAATATTTTGTGATCGAAGTGGAGAAAAATAGATTTCTTCATTTTTATTCTCAATTCGTATAGGTTGTACACAAAAAACATGTGAAATTAATGCGGGTACCCATTTAGAAAACGTTTCACTATCATGTAATACTGTTACATTCGAAATCAAATCGTCATGCCATTCATATTTTGGCGGTTCCATTAATTGATTCGGTTTCCAATCATGAATGACCTCATACCAACTTTGAAATATATAATCAAGTTGTTCTTGCCTAATTGGTTCTTTTGACACAATCCATGGCGTATTTTCATTTAATACATACGGATTATGCTGAATAAACAATATATCAGAAAACATATCATACAATCTTTCATTTAAACGCTTTAACTTATTAGTTAATAAAAATGTCTTATAATGTATCTCTACAATGTCTAGCCATTCAATCGGAAAATATATAAATGATACATGTTCCTTTAAAAGTGGCTCTACTATATTTTTAAATGTTAATAACCGTAATTTTTCCATGTATTGAGTACTTCCTCTCTTCATTTATCTTGATTATCAAAAAACGAGAAACACCAATTACTGAATCTAAACAATTTAAAATTAAAAGTCTAAAAGAAGAATTTAAAACAATTTATTACAATAATACGTTATTAAAATAATACTTTTAAAAGTTACACGTAATTATCGAATACATCACCCCTAACATCTCAAATATATTACGTACACATTATATAATATATAGTTATATGATGTATTTATGATTTACAATAATTTTACAAAAAACAAATATAAAAAAGGAAGGCTCTCCGTACTAAAGTTCCCACTTGAGCGGTTTTTTGTCCATCTAAAGGTGATGGTTGAGATAATACCGTTGCTACTAATCGTTGCGCTTGCACTCTTGGCATGCATAGTTGTCACGCTTCTTCACTTGTTCACGTGTACTTTTCTATTCACCACTGTCATAAAACTTACGCTTCTGTTGTTTGGTTTTATATTCTTTCATTATCCTTTACCTATCAATATTGCATTAGCCTTATGAGCTTTAATAACTCTTCTATTGGCGTTCGTTCGATATATTCAATAGAATAAAGCATGTGTTCCCCACCATCCAGTATGTAATTTTTAAAACGATTAATATCTATCTTCGCTCGCTTGTATGTTTCCTCATGGGGTTTTAGATCTTTGTTATAAGCTGTTTCATCCACAGCTTGAAGACCGAGTACATCAATCTTATTTTGTAAATCGTTATCCATCTACCCTCAGCCCTTATCTTTTTACATAATAAAAAGCACCCGAATGGATGCTTAAATTAAACTTATTCATTATCAATATCTTTACTTTCATCATTAACTGATTTCGGGTCTAACATGCTTCCTATATCAGGCGGCAAAGTTAACTCTATACCAGCTACTGGTTGATTATCCTCATTAAAATAATACTTCTTTATCTTATTCAATTCTTCATTCTTCTTATTTTCACTCATATTACCCCGCCTTTTATGTGTGATATTAAACACTTTACTTAATATGTACATTAAGAAAGGTAATATACTATTTTTTCATTATGAAAGGGCAACTGTGCACCAACTTCCCTTTCATAGTAATTTGATAACTATAAATCCGGTAAATGAAATTTTATTCTTCTTCCAACCACCTAATGTTGTTTACATTTATCTACACAAACATTATTAAGTCCCTGGAAGAAGAGCAAAAGACCTTCTCCGTTTACACAACGTGAATTGCAATTGAATGTGAAAACAAGAAACAACTGTTCATCCAATCTACACCCATCGCCACCGGTTATGACGATCCATTTTCAGTTATAAGGAATTTTGCGAGCAATGTTTTCCATCATTTCTCACAATACAAATATATCACTTTGATTTCAAAACAACCGGCACATTTACTGCCAAAAAGCAGTCATGAATCTGCCACTTATTTTAATTCGCTAATAACCTTTATTTCCCTAGACTACTTTAATACAACAGCCATAAAGAATCGATTGAAATTTATTTAGGTATTATGCTTGATCTGATTGTAGAACATGTACATGGTTTTATATATTTTCAACCGAATATTGTCTAAAGGAACTGGAGACATTATTAAATACGAAAGGAGGGAAAATCATGAAGAAAAAACTTTCATCTATTTTAGGTGCCCTTTTACTAACTATTACGGTTTTTGGTACAAGCGTCCATGCTGAATACGATGGATATAATACGAATAGAGTTAACGATAATAATATTACAACTCGAGTTAATGACTATAACACGAATAGAGTTAATGACTATAACATGAATAGAGTTAATAATGATGTGAGAACTCGAAATGTAAATACGACAAATGATTTAAATGATAATCGTAATAAAAATAATAATTGGACTTGGCTTGGTTTATTGGGACTACTAGGATTATTTGGTCTTAGAAAAAAAGACAAAGATCCAGAAACACGTTAATGTAGAACATTGTATTTAATTTTAAAAGATATTTATTTATCAAAAGAATGCAAAATGAATACATTATGAATCGCCTTTAATAAGGCGATTTTTTATTTTTTAAAATCAATAACAATCACATAAAAACGGATACTATTAATCGGATACAATGAATTTCTTAACTTAATGGTAATGGAGCATTACTTCCATTTGACGAACTACGCTTCTTTTTATGCCGTTTCTTCACTTACCCATATCTTATATTGTGTGTAACTAAGCCAATCGCTACAGCCCGTGATATTAATTGTTTCATAATACTTACCTTTTTGAATTACACAGTACGATAAACATGGGTAACTATGAAGCAATAATCTTGTTCATCTCCTATCTAAAACTTGGATTTCCTTAATAAAAAAAGAAGCTGTAAAATAACTACAGCTTCTTTTTTTAATCGCATTTTTCTATTTGGTCGCCTTCTTCGCCTGCATTTACTGCCGAACTATCCGTTCCTCCTCCCACTGCATGTTGCTGTTTAGTATTAGAACTTTCGATAGCAGCGTTGGTTCCAGCTGCACTGTCATCTCCACCACCACTTGCCACTTGAGTAGCACTAGCCTGTTCCTTACGGGTTTTATTAATTTGATTATTGATGACAATTACAAATTCTTCCTCTTCATTCAAAGTTTCTTTTTTCATTTTATGCGGCTCAATCTGGTCCCCACTAATTCCCTTATTTATGGCTTCGCCTCCAGCGCCCACCGTTTGTTGCTGTCGGGTATTCGATGAATCGATTGCTGCATTACTTCCTGCTGCACTATTTTGTCCGGCTCCACTGGCAATTTGTGTTGTATTCGGTGCAAATGTAATCTGATTATTAATGACAATGACAATTTTTCGTTTACCAGCAAGATTTCCCAAATTAATTTCTTCTCCATCTTTTTTTACAAATCGAAACGTGATTTCTTCATTGTTTTCCATGTTCTCCCCCCTTTGTAATATTAAATGACTGGAGAATGATAATGGATTGGACAAGCGTATTTTTTTATAAATATGTGCCCCCGCTCACAATGAAGGATGTATTATCAGATTCCGGTATTTTGCTCGTATGAGGTACGTCGACTTGACGACAGTCCAACATCCGCCAAATTTCGGGATGCATAGAGAATAATATTATAAGAGATATAGAAAGAGACTAGTAGAAACATTGGTATATAAAGGTTTCATTTTATTTTTCTACTTTCCTTTTCTTATTTAGATCTATCAGCCAAATATCTAGCGTAGTGAATTAAATTTCTAGCTACATCTAATTCAAGATTAAATATATTAGGTACCCCTGGTCTCCAATTCACCTCAAATAACCACAATTTTTGGTCTTTATCAATCCCTACGTCAATTCCTAACTCATCAAATAATACATCCCTAAATAAAGAATTAAAATGGTTAGAAAAAGTTACTGCGAATCGTTCTAAATACCTTTTAATATTATACCAATCGTTATCAAACTCCGATTTTAAAAAAACATCTAAATAAGTACTATAACCACCCTTAGCCATATTTGATACAATACTTCCTAATGGACCTATTCTCGGGAATATAGAAGTAACAACCCACCTACCTTCCCCATTTCTTTGAACATGCAATCGAAAATCATAAACATGACCAGATTTCATTTGACATGAGATAAACTGCTGAACTATGTATCCTTGCTCTTGAATCTTATCCAATATAAAGCTCCGTAATTGTTTTTTATTAATAGTTGAAATTTGTTCTGACTCATTCATACTGTAATCTATTCCATTTTTTTCAATGAAAACAATACCACTACCTTGATGTCCAGAAATAGGTTTAATAATAATTTTTTCATAACAATTAATCAAGTCAAAAAACTTATTAACATCATTTAATTCATAAAAAGGAATAAGATATTGCTTAAATTTTTTTGCTCTATTTATTCTGTTATATACACTTAATTTATTTCCAATTGAATGACTTGTAAAAGGAACTTTGTCATGCAGATAATCATAGATTTGCTGAGTTTTATCACTAATATGAACACTTGCATTATAAATAACATCTGGAAAAGAAAATTCTTTTTCAATCCATTTACCATTTTCATAAGTTTTACCTAAAATCTTCTTCGTTTCTAAATTTACTTTCCCTAAAGTGAAATAAAAAAAGTCCACACCTTCAGCTTTAGCTACAGCAGCGTAAGTATATGCTTTCTTTACGTCATTCGGATCTTTCCGATGATGAAGCATACCAATTATAGTCATGTTAGTTCTTCTTCCCTTCTTTCTAAAAATCTTTTTCAAAACAAATATCAAATTCATTATATATATATTCATGTTCTCCCTCATTCAACCATTTTTCGAAATATCCGGAACAAGCTTAACCTCATTTTAATATTCTACCTATAGAAATAATAAACCTGAGGTTTTATAAAATAATAAATGATAAATGATAAAGGTTAAGGTGACATAAAATGGATACTATCGTTTTCATTGAAACAAATAAATCAGGATCAAGTAGGGAAGCAATCAAAGCAGCTGAAAAACTTAATTTCTTTACTGTTTTATTAACTAAAAAAACAAAATTTATTAATGAACGCACTATATTCCCTGATGTACATCAGATGATTTTCACTGATATAAATGACTATGATAATATAATTACAACAATTGAAAAATTGAATAAATCAGGAAAAAACATAAAAGGGATTTTTAGTTTTATTGACCCTTATGTTTATATGGCTGCACGTTTATCAGAAAAATTTTGCTCAAATATTGTATCTACTAAAGCTATCCATCATATGGAAAACAAAATATTAACTCGTAATGTACTTAAAGATTTACCAATCTCACTCAACTATTCAATTTACAAACCAACAGAATCATTATCATCTTTTTTTAAAAAAAATAATAAGATAAATTTCCCTCTTATTGTGAAATCCCCTAAATCAACAGGATCAAAAGATGTATTATTAGTAAAAAATAAAGATCAATTAATTTTATCTATACAAAGTCTTTTAAACAAACTACCTAATGAAGAGATTTTACTTGAAGAATATATAGATGGACCTCAGTACTTAGTTGAAATTTTAGTTCAAGATGGAAAAGTCCATATTATAGCAGTAATTGAACAAGAAATTACATTTTTTGAACGCTTTATTGTTACTGGTTATTCTTTACTAGGAAGGGTAGAAAAAAGACTATATAATAGTCTCTTCAATGCAATTAATTCTGTTATTCAGGCTTTTAATATGAAAAATGGAGCGTGTCATCTAGAACTCCGGAGAATAGATAATGTTTGGAAATTAATTGAGATAAATCCCAGAATATCAGGTGGAGCAATGAATGACATAATTGAAATTGGGCATGGAATTAACTTAGTGCAAGAGACTATTCGGTTAATGTTAGGAAATAAACCTTCACTAGTAAAAAAACATTATAAATATGTGTACGCTCATTACCTAACAGTTAAATCTACAGGAAAACTAATTCGAGTTACAGGAAAAAATCGTAGTTCTAAATATCCTGGTGTAGAGAAAGTTTTTATAAAACCTAAAAAAGGAACTACCTTAAAACCACCTACATCAATGGGACATCGATGTGGATACGTTTTAGCAGCAGCCGATTTTAAAGCAAAAGCTAAAAAAATAGCTTTAGAAGCAGCTAAAGAAATTTCATTTGAAATCCAAGAAGAATAAGAACAACTTATATACACCAACAGATAAAAATATAATAAAAATCATATTTCATATAATTCTAATTATCATAATCTATCATTATTCATAATAAAAAAAGTCACTACTTATCTATTTTTATATAAGTAGTGAGCTTTTTTATTATGAAAATTTAATTTATTTACTAAATAGATAACTCCAAAATGATTTCTTACAAAATATTATTACGTTCATTGTTTTCCTTCAGATATTCTTTAATCTGTTGTATTTGCTCCGGATCACGTATTGGTTGAACGCAATTAATTATTCAATACCTCCCGTTTCTTCTGTCTCGTAAACTTCTAATCCAAGTGCAAAAGCAAGTTTATAAAATGCTTTAGACTTCCAACGTCGATAAGTACGCTCAGACATCCCTATTTCGTTATAAACCCTGTAATCACATACGTCCTCTTCTTCTAAATAACGTTTATAAATAATATCTCTTTGAATGCTTCCTGCACGTCCGTTCCCTAATCGATTTAGAAACTGATCAATACGTACTGACATTCTTTCAAGCCACTCTTCTCGTTTGCTTTGTTGAATATTTGCTATAGCAACATCTTCTAATGGCTTACCAACTGTATGTGTAGGACTGTGCTCACGTATTTCATAAGAAGGAGTGACTTTCATTTCTTTACGCATCATCCCAAATTGTCTATGTATACGTACACTTTCCAACACACCTTCTAACTTCTCTTGCGTTGCTGATCTATCGATTTTTGGTAAGAAAGATAATTGTTTAGTCATATAAGACCACTCCTTTTTATTTTTTAATTATTTTTGTCTTAACGCACCACGTCTGCGCTCATAACAAGGTCTATGCATCCCCATTAAATCCTCAATTTCACGAGTACTAAATTTCGCTTTTCTTTTTTTCTTGTTTTTCTTCTTTGCTTGTTTTGATTGCTTTTTCCATTCACGTAGCTGATTTCTTAGCACCTTCATTTTCCCATCACCCTTTTCAAAATAAAGAGGACACCTTATTCCTAAAACAGCTTTAATGGCTGCTTTAATGAATTGGTGTCCTCTAGTTTTCTAGCCGGACTGTATTTGTTTTTCGTTCACTTAAAATACCAGCTTGTATAAAAATATTACTCATATCTTTTTCCGTTGTAGGTAACAAACCTGACTCCCTTTATTTCCACATCTTTTTCAAGCTCTTTTATACTACCTGTAACATGTATAACGTGTTTTATTGTTTCCATACTTCCACTTCTTTATCTAATTAACGACCTGTCCACATATCTTGTACAATTCCATTTTCAAATAATTCATATGGGAAATAACAATATCCTTTATCTCCCCAGTCTTCTCCCCAGCTGTTTCGAATAATAACAGTTTTCTTATTATCATCATATCCAGCAGCACAAACAGCATGTCCTGCCTGTTGACCATCTTCAACAATTACATCATCTGTTCCTGATACCGGAACTATACCAGTCTTTTTAACTTCTTCTGACATAAAAGATTTTGGCACAGCAAATCCAAGTACAACAACTAATCCATGGACAAGTGCAGCCTTTAATCCCGATAAATCTTGAATACGATGGTAGGTTCCAATTTTATAAAGCGCTGCATCTGATTCAGCCTTTGGTGATGGCTTATTTCTAAAATTCTCAGTATAAGGAAAATCCTCTTCAGGACATACCCCAATTTTTTTAAGAACATCCATACCATCACGAACATTCGCTCCGCTATCTTCCTGAATATGTCCTTCTATTTCTCGCTCATGATAATATAAAAACAAACGAGATAAGCAAGTAAATGGACGACCTGATTGTAATAATAGGTATTCTCTTAAGCCTGAAACAATTGCATTTGCCGTACAAGAACCTATATTCCATTGGTTTACTATACCTGACATTTTAGGACGAAGATCGACTTGCGTTGGCAAATCCGCCTCATTACTAAACAAGTAACTCCGAAATATTTTGTCTCTTAAATCAACAGGGTCTTTTCTTACATTAAGGTACTTTACAATATCTTTGTTACTGGTAAAACTGAAATTTGATTCATTTGAGCTCATTGCAAAAATCCATCCTTTCTTTATATCTAGATGATTCATTTCTTTTCTATACTTAACTTAAAAATTAAAATTATACCTTTTTAATTTTAATTTCATTTGCATTAACTACATCCAAATTTTTAATTAATTATCTTTTTAATTATTAATTTCTATTTTCAATTTATCTCACAACCACTTGAACTCTATATCTTTTTTCTTCCTTGTTTGTTTCGATTACTTTTTCCATTCACTTAATTGATCTCTTAACACATTCATTTCCCCATCTCCCTTTTCAAAATAAAAAGGACACCTATTCCTAAAACAGCTTTAATTGCTGCTTTAATGAATTGGTGTCCTCTAGTTTTCTAGCCGGACGATATTCATTTCAAAGGATTATTTTATAAAAATATTAACTAGCAAAATAATTAATATTACTAAGCTATTACTCCAATCGTTCTATTTAATTTATACATATATTAATAGTAATTTGAGAAAAGGAGGTGTTTTTATATGGCTGAGCATACAAAATGTGTTTGCGAACAATTAGAAAGATTACAGTTAGGTACAGAAGTAGATGTCTTCCTTACAGGAACAACACTAGAGGATCTTATTTTTACTAACTTTAATCCAGATAATTTTTGTGTAACATTTGTGGATAACACAACAGAACCTGGCTCTATAATTGTTTTGGACTGTCGTGATATTCAAGCGCTTAGAATTGAAGCTGAGTAGAGTAAAGATGGGGCTTTGAAAAAAGCCCTATTTCACACAGCATATTTCAATATAAATTATAAAATAGAGGAGCCGGAAAAATGTCAGTTTTCATCAACTATGCTATTAATCCCAAAGTATTTAATCCCATTCTAACATCTCTTCCAAATAACCGACCTTCTTTTATCCCAACCCGAAAAGAGAGTTTTAAAGATATTTGCTATCTTTTAGAAACATTTTACTTAGGGAAAAAAATAAAACAACTTTTAGTTAATGGCACAGTATTAAAAGCTTCTATATTTGTAGGATTCCATAATAAATCATGTCTTGCTACATTTATAGGTGAAAACGGAGATATCACTGTAGTTAACTGCGAGCGTATTGATGCGATTCTACTCTAGTTGTAAATTTACATTTAAATAAATAATGATTATTTTCAAGATACACGTTAGTTCTTACACATAATACCAATAACTGTTACCATAAAAAAACTTGGTCCGAAGTGCACTTATATACAGTACCTTTTTTATTTGATCGAATAAGTCTCCAGATTCCGTCAATACTGTAGACAACCCATTAAGTTACTTTCTCCTTGTTCCCCCTTGGAGAACCGAGCAGTTAGTTTTTGCTAGCTGCTCTTTGTTTGTAAAAACGCACTCAATTGACTGGATACACATATAATATTTTGTGTTCCTCTCTTTATAAAATGAAGTAGTCTTTACAAAATGGATTTCGGCAAGAGAGCACTTTATTAAGTGCTCTTTTTTGGTTTTAAACTAATACAAAATGAAATTTTTATATTAATCTTCATCTAGCGCGGTAACAGTTAAATAAATACAAGCTTTCTGTCTACCGGCCACTCTTTTCCTATAAACTGGTGTTTTATAAAAGAGGATTGTCTTGGGAAGTACACCCAAATGTTGAGCACACTCCTGTACAGTTGCAATACATATTAGCGATTCACCCTTATAAATGGCGTACTCCGTTAACTCTATTATCCAACTCCCCTTCGCTCTAAAATTTAAGATCATTTTCACTTCCACATAATATTTTAAATTCTGCTTATACTATAGCTGTAACTTAAAGTTACATATCATTTACTTGTAGGGCCTAATTTTCCTTTATACAACAAGTAGTTAGCCAATTAGGCTGACTGCTTTGTTGTACAAAATGAAGTTTTAATTTAGTTTTCTTTCCTGCATAATATTTTGATATTCGTTTATAATATAGATGTAACTTTTTGTTAAAACATATATCTGTATCCAGTGAACTTCTAAAATTGTACAATAGAGCAGTTAGCTACTTCAGCTAGCTGCTCTGTTGTGCAAAATAAAGTTTTTATTTCTCAACAAGCATTATTGGAATTAAAATCCCAATAATGCTAATATAAAAGGTACTTTCAGTCATAATTTATAACATGTCAAGTGTTGTTCCCTTTTAAAAAGTCCTGTGTCAATCAGGGCCTTTTAAACTTGTCCTTTACTAAAATAGCGTTTTTATTAAAAACTTCTCACATTTAAACCGGACAAGCATATGTTATTCTATCGAGGCTTTCCATTCATAGCATTCTACCTTTCTTATTTGAGAGCACGCTTATATGTGTGCTCTTTTTATTTAAGATAAAATAAGGATTTTGTTTAAAAACCGCACATTTATTAAGAACATACATAAAATATCATGTGGTATTCTTTTTTAATATTAGTTTTGGTTAAAGAGCGCCTTAAAAAGCGCTCTTTATATTTGTTAATAAATAACCATTTTTCTCAAACACACTCACGGTTTGTATAAGCCAATCATATATTTACATAGACAAGACATAGCTTTTTATTATACATGCGCAATTTTTGTGCATGTTTTTTCTTTAATAAAATAACTATTTTGTTTAATTTTTAACATACAACCGCTTGTCCATGTCACTTTGCTCAACTCCTACATTTACTATTAGTAATACAATTTTTTTAGAGGTGAATTATATTGGACGAGTTTTTATCTTCTGCTGCATTAAACCAGGGTTCGATTGGACCAACACTCCCACCTATGCAACCTTTTCAATTCCCTACAGGTCCCACTGGTTCAACAGGTGCTACTGGTGCCACTGGGCCGACCGGCGATACTGGACCTACTGGTAATACTGGACCACCTGGCATTGTTTCAGTTACATTTAACCAAAGTCATATTCCTGCAACTAGCCCAACTAACCTCGTATTACCAGCTATTAGTGTAGGCGTTAATCAAATAGTAAAGTTAGAAGGAGTTTTCAGATCTGATTATGTTTCCCTAAGTCCCCTTACAGAATTTACTGTATCTTCAATTCTCGCTCTAAAAAGAGGCGTCTTTACTATTGCGGTTCAGATGGAGCTTCAAGAAGATATTCAAAAACCAGTAAATGTTTCAACAAATTTAACACACTACGTTTCAATAGTCTGGATAGATACCCCTCCCCCTGGTACTTATGTATACAGTCTATCTCTGAATGCCACGGGAATTGGTACATCCACTAACACTATTAGTGAAAGAAACATAACTGCTACAGTAATAAACATTTAAAGTGTAATTTCCGGTCTATAAATCGTAATATAAAGTAAAACAAAAGCAGCTTGTAGAAACAAAGCACCTTATTCCATGTTCTCAATTTTGAATACTAGAGCAGTGCATTTTATACAAACAGTTACGTAGTTTTGTTACGTTTCAAAATTAATCAATAGTAAAAAAATAGATTATTAAATTTGTTCATCCCAATAAATAGCATTTAAAGTTGCGCTCACTTCCACCATTCATACTGACTTTCACATATTTCATATCAAGTATGAGAATCAGCAGAAAATCAGATATAACAGCAAAAGATCGTAAAGATGCGGGGAGAAAAGCATTAAAATCGGCAGTTGTTAAAGGTTGGATAAATGTAGGTAAATGGGGATTCTTTGGTGACATGGTTGCATTTATGGACAGATATTATACAGACTATAAGAATTACAATCTTAAAAAGAAAAGAGAAAGAAGGGCTGATAGCAGCTCTTCTTTTTGGTTCTGGTGCAATAAATCTACTTACGAAAGTCAAAGATTGCGTCAAGGGTATTGAACATAAAAAACATTCAATTTTTGATTTGAAATAAAGTCACAATGTTTATAAAAGGTTGGATAAATTATTTCTCTAAATTAAAAGATGCTACGTCTGTTTTGATTTATCTCTTTTATAAAATTGTATAACGCTTTACAAAGTAGATTCCTTTTTTCTCTTATCAATATTCATATGTTACAATAGTACCAGTAGTATCAGTGGTACCATTAAAACCATTAAAACAATTAGAACAACCACCACAACCGCCACAGCCACCACAACCAAAACAACCAAAGCAACCAATACAACGGAATCCACCACAACGGAATCCACCACCACAACGACCGCCACAACCGCCACAACGACCGCAACCGCCACAGCGACGAGCAGCATCTTCAAAATAGTAGTATGGATATTGGTTTTGCTGGTCCCAATACACAATATTTCCAGACTGGTAATCATTAAGGCTTAACGCTTGTAGTTCTTGTTGAAACTTATTCATTTTCATGACCTCCGTTTATAAGCTTTAACTTCATCGATGCTTTCCTATATTTCTGTTCGTTAAATCTAAGTAGAAATAGCGGTATAAACTAAGTTCAATGCGTACACCTTTAAAATATGACCTATCACTAGACAATGCACCTTGTTCATATACCTATTTTTACTATGGGCTCATTTTTATAAATAGAAATTATAAAATGTGAATTCTTGCGTCATATCTTCATGCTTACTAAGTTCAATTCATTTCTCAATAACCATCATGCCGTATCCTATGTATTCCCGTATGCCGCTTAAATTTTTCTGTACTGTAAATGCCTCTCGTAATAACACTTTCATATACTTTCTTAGTCCGTCGTAGCGTCAAAACACCTACTAGTGACAGGACTCAATGACGGTTAAGAAATTCCTACAAAAAAAGCCCTGATTAGGGCTTTTCATTCTACTTTTCCAGCAAGCTCTCCATGAAATTGCTAATTGAAGAAAATTGAAAAAAAGACGCACTTAGATTGATACGTCTTTTTTGCGATACCCCTTTTTTGAAATCATATAAAGAGGTATTATCCATACATATGTATAACAATACCTCTACTCTTTATCCAATTACATCTTTTACTTCTGTATTCACTGGCCACTTCTCTAAAGTGTAAGCCATTTCCCAAAATGAATATTCATATTGACTACTAATAATGAAATGCTGTTTCATACGCTTCCGATCAGACTCTGTCACTTGTTCAGCGATAGTATCTAATCGTGTAATTTGCTCTTCAACTAAAGTACGGAACCAATCAGATCCATAAGCAGAAATCCACTCTTTATAAATCGGCTCTTCTGGCTGACATTCTTTTAAACGTTCACCAATTTCATAATATAGCCAGTAGCAAGGTAAAATTGCTGCGATAATATCCCCTAAATGCCCTTCATACGCCGCACGGTACATATGTGAAGTATACGCATATGCAGTTGGGGCAGGGATAAAATGACCTTTTTCTTCTTCCGTAATTCCCAATTTCTTTGCGAAATTCTCATGTAATGATAATTCTGCCTCGTATGTATTTTGAGCATGGTGTGCCATGCGAGCTGTCGTTTCTAATTCAAGAGCCTTTGCAGCTCCTAAAGTTTGTACTCTAGCAAAATGACTTAAATAATATGAATCTTGAAGTACGTAATAACGAAAACTTGCCAAATCTAACGTACCTTCACCAAGTTTTTTTACAAAAGGATGATGAAAACTTGCCTCCCAAATAGAATCTACTTCTTTACGTAATGTTTGTGAAAAAGTCATTTAAATTCCTCCAATAATGTATAAAATATATGCATTTATCCACAGTTATTAAATCTGTAAAACAAAAAAAACTTTCTTTACAGGCGTAAAGAAAGTGAAATAGACAATATTAATGTATTCTTTAAATATAATCGTCTTCCCACTTCCCTACGCTGGTATTAACCAGATCAGGTACTAAGAGTCTCAAAATTATGTTTGATCTCAGCCTACAAAAGGCCCCCCTAGTGGATAAATATTTAGTTGTCGTATTGTAATTATCATAGCATACTTCGTGGAACTATCAAAAGTTTTAATTCTATAATTATCTTAAAAACCTTCTTCTTTCCTCACTCTTAATGAAGTTTCAATTATCATATCTAATAGTTTACTATAATTAATCCCCGCGGCATCTGCACTTTTTGGCAGTAAACTTGATTGGGTCATCCCTGGTAATGTATTAACCTCCATTACATATGGAATTCCGTCCTTCACCATCATATCAACCCTTGCATAAACACTACATTTTAATGCTTTATAACAAGCCAATGACGCTTTATTTACACGCTCCTTAATTTCAGTTGGAAGTTCAATAACTTCTTCAATTGTACTAACATCATCGTATTTTGCATTGTAGTCGAAAAACTCAGCTGCATGTCGAATTGAAACGATAGGTAACTGTTTACCATCAAAAATTGAACATGTAATCTCGTCACCCTTTATATACTTCTCAATTACTACTTCAGAATCCCATTCGAATACAGTTTCCAGCATTGAGATCAATTCATTTTTATCATTGACGATCTTTACGCCAACACTCGAGCCGCCAGAGTTTGGTTTTACCACTAACGGAAATCCTAACTTATCTAAATCCTCAAGCTTTAGATCTGCCATTTTTGTAAGTTCAATCCAATCTGGTGTTTCTACTCCTTCATAACGCAAAATCTTTTTCGAAATATTTTTATCCATACATATACCGCTAGATAACATATTGCTGCCACTATATGGAATACCTAAACTCTCAAGCGTCCCTTGAACCGTACCATCTTCTCCGTATTTTCCGTGTAATGCTAGCAATGCAAAATCAATGTCTTTCGCCTTTTCAATTAAATCCATTTTTTCATTTAACGTAATTGGAACGATTTCATACTTATTTTTATCTAAATGTGCAATCATTTCATTTCCAGTCATAATTGATACTTGTTTTTCAGAGGATACTCCTCCCATAATAACGCCAATTCTCATTTTCTCAACTCCAAGTTTCATTTTTTAAAGTTTCACCAATTATTTGAATCCCACTAACTATTTCTTTCTCCTTCAAACGTGAAAAACCTAAGCGGAATGTATTCGCTCCCCCTCCATCAGAATAAAAAACATCTCCAGGAGAAAACGTTACACCTTTCTCATAACACTTTTGTAAAAGTGTGCGAGCGTGAATTTTCTCTTCCAACTCTATAAACAAATGAAGTCCGCCATCTCCAGTCATCCTTTTAAACGGAATGTACTGATTGCAAGCCCCAACGGCTAACTCATATTTTTTCTTGTAAACAGATCTTGCCTTTTTTAAATATTTTTCAAAATATCCTTCATGTAAATATTGAAACAAAACAGCTTGATCTAACGTAGATGTGTGAATGGTTCTTGCTCTTTTAACACTTTCTAAATAATGAATCAGTTCTTTATCGGCAATAATCCAACCTACACGTAAACCAGGGAAAAGTACCTTCGAAAAGCTACTAATATAAATCACATTATTACCAGCCCCAGCAAAAGTTAATAGTGGCGATAAATGTGAACCTGAATAACGTAATTCTTCATTAAATCCGTCCTCTATAATAGGAACCTTATATTTCGAAAATAACCTCATCAATTCCGTTCTTTTCTCCGAACTTGTAACAATACCAGTTGGATTATGATAAGAAGGAATTAAATACGCAAAATCAAAATCCTTTTCACGTAAACTTTTTTCTACTTGAGTCGTATCAATACCATCATCATTCATATCTATCCCATGAACTTCAAGTCCATGTAAGCGAAAAAGTTTCAATGCAGCATGGTGAGTTGGATTCTCACAAATCACACGCCCTGATTTTTTCGCTAAGGAAGATAGTACAATATCTAATCCTTCTGTAAATCCATTTGTAATTAAAATATCTTTGTTCGAAATATCTACACCTTTCATTTCCATGTAATGAAGTAGATATTTCATTAACGGTCGGTAACCTTTTGCATATCCGTAGTTCAATACGATATCCCCTTCAATGGACATACGAGTAAGAAAAGCTCTTTTGAAATTTTCAACATCAAATAGCTTTTCGTCCGGGGCTATACTATTAAAAACAACCATTCCTTTTTCCCAGCGAACTCCATGCTTCATTAAGTCTAATTCATCCGCTAATGTGGTAACTGTATTCAGTTTATTTTTCCAATCTATTTCAACAGACGAGGTGTTAGATATATCCACCTTCGCAACGAAATTCCCTTTTCCTTTTACTGCATAAATGAGTCCTTCTTGTTCTAAATCCGCATAAGCAGAGAGTACTGTATTTCTGCTCACTGATAATAATTCACTCAGTTCCCTTGTTGATGGGATCTTTTGATCACCGAGCAAATGCCCTTTCATAATCATCTTTTTAAAATAATCCTTTAATTGAATATAAACGGGACGATCTTTTACAACTTTAAAATCTTTAAACAATTTCTTACCCCCTGCAATTATTTTTGCATATTTATTTCATTCTCAAAAGGTCCACTACATATGTATTTTTTATTAACAGCGGTACGGTCTTATAAAGTGAAACTTTAATCCGTGGGAATTTTATTCATCCCCCACCGATTTTTAGCCCGAATCGGACATATATGGGCAAAAAGGCTCCCACCTAACTTTTTTTCTCCATCCGAATTTTGAAGGTGTGAGTTTTACTTCTATAAATCTCTACGATATAAGTTAATTACATCTTTTAAAGCAGCTGCTGCGGCTCCGCGTGGATTAGAAGCTCCACCAATTGTAGTAACTTGTCCCATTGTATCTGTAAAGAATGTTATTCCTTTTTCAGTTCCATTTACTTTTGCTAGTGGATGGTCTTTTTCTATTTCAAGCGGTTCTACATTAAGATTCACTTTACCATCCATATCCTTATATGCTGAAGCTATTAATTTAATATAATTGTTTTGTTCCTTAGCATGTCGAATTTGTTGTTTTGTAACATTTTCGATTCCTTTTATATGCATATCAGTAAGCATATTCTCAACACCCATCAAGCTGTTTGCCAAAAGTAATAATTTACACGCACTATCCGAACCACTTACATCTAATATTGGGTTCGTCTCAGCAATTCCTTTATTTTGCGCTTCTTTCAGTGCTTCTTCAAACGTAACATCTTCTTCATACATTTTTGTAAGAATATAATTAGTTGTCCCGTTTAATATTCCTTCTATTTTTTCAATATTGCAGCCAGCCAAACTAAATTGTCCAATATCAAATGTCGGTAGTGCTGCAGCAGTTGCGCCACTATAGCGAATTCGTACATTCGCTTCTTTTGCTGCTGCCTTTATTTCTCTCCAGTTAGTAACGAGTGCACCTTTTGAAATTGCAACAATATCCATATGTTTCTCAATCGCTTGTTTTATATATTTTTTTCCCGGATTTCCATCTTTAAGATTTGTAACTGTTGATTCTACCAATACAGTACCACTTATCCCACTTGTTGCACGGTCTTTCGGGTGATGTTCTATATACTTTTCAATTGATGCAGTACCGCTACCATACATTAATAAATGATGAATAGACAAACCTTCCTCATTATGTATTGCAATATTTCTACCTAATACGCCACTTACAACTAAATGGATTCCATATGTTTCGTATATATATAAATATTTTTCGTTTACCAATTTTATAAACTCTCTTCCTACTGTCCCGTATCCTGATAAAACAACTTGTATTTTCATAATATCCCCCCATATTTTTCTTCCATATCCCTCTTTCAATATAATATAAAGCGCTCCCGAATTCCATCGAGAGCGCTTTATTATTAACTATTGCGGTAACCGTGATAACTTTTCTGCAACTGTTCTATAAAACTCTTGAATATTAGAAAAACCTAACGTGTCTGAAACGCTTAGTCCTACCATATCTAAATGATCCCAATTTTCTTTCGTTTCAATATGATTCCATTTTCCAACCTGTAAAAACTCATTATGATTTACAGCAATACTAGTTGAAGGCGCAATCATAGAATTTGTATTTACTACACCGTCATTTTGCCACCAAGATGTATCAATTAATGGGCGATTTTCTTCAAATCTTGCATAGGAACCTAAGAAAAATGCATTCCCCATTAACACTTTGTTCATTGTAATATGAGGTAGTTGTAAACCGGTTATAGGTGCTGCTTGTGATGCATGTCCACTATACGATAAGTAATACACATCCGATTGCGTCTTTACCCAACTATTTAACTCCCTTGCTCCATCAGTACTTAAATCCCATTGACTAATATCTTTTGTATTTTCCCAAATTGAACTATTTAAAATCCGATCAGTATATTGGAAGAAGGACTCTCCAGCGTTTTTTTTCATACCCCATTGGTCCAATTTAAAATCATATAATGATAAATTATTGTTTCCTCCTAAACTCGCAGCTGTAATGAGTAAATCTTTAACGAACGGCAATAGAAGACTTCCGTCCGCGAGTGTTGTGCCATTATGAGGAGTTGCTAAAGTTGTAACACTATGAACATACGATTTACCGCCTTCAAATAGTGGTGATATCTTTGCGTTCGGATGATTTTTCACATAGTCTTTTTCTTCATAACTGCCTTCTTTTAATAACTGCACTAATGTTCTTGTCGTTTGTCCACCCATGCTATGCCCAACTAAATGAACTTTATTTGTTTCACTCCAATTCGGTGCAAATCCACTATAAGTTCTACCAAAACGATTATGTCCATGTTTCTCAGCGTGTGCCGCACCATAGTCTACAATTCCACCGTTAATTTGTGCATATAATTCACATGCACGGTCCCAGTTACTAGAAACAGGACCAACAGCAGCCGTATGTACTGTATAACCATTTCTTTTTAAATCTTCCTGTATATCATGAACACCACCCCAATATTTTACCCCTAACATTTCTTCCCTACCCCATCCAGCAAATCCATTCACTAAAATGATAGGATAATTATTTTGTTGCCTCTCTTCAGCGTAAGTTGTTTTCGCTATGAATGAACAAACAGTCACTAATGTGAAAAAACATACTTTTAAAAATAACTTCCCCATACTTTCTCCCCCTAATTAAACGCTTTCATTTTTCCATAAAAAATATTGACACATTCAGTTTTTAACTTACACATAATGTAAAGTATTTTATATACGTTGTATATATAGAAAACATACACAAATGTTGATAAATATTAATTCAAGTAAACATTTGCTTTTCACAATATAACTTGTAAATCTGATTATTTGAATTTATAATTGAATGTAGTTTCCTCATGTTACGTGGATTTAAAAATCATAAGAAAACTAATTTTATTGCTTGAAAAGGAGGAAAAAGCATGCAAATCGGATCAAACATTCATACATTAGCTCAACCTACTAAAATAACTCCATCTAACCTTGAGCATAATACTATCTCTTCTACTAAACTTGAAGGTAAGAAAGCAAATGATCCTATCAAGTTCGATATTCGTTCATCTGAAAAAGAAATGAAACAGCCTGAGCATAAATTTAACGAATTAGATTTATGGAAGATGCTAAAGGATAAAGGTGTTCCAATATGGATCATCCTTGAAATGCTACAAAAGTCTCGTAAAGAAAAAGAAGCTCAAAGTAATCCGGTTCAAAACACAAATGTGATCGAGGAAACAAACGAGACTCGATTAAATGAAGTAATGTAATCTAAATGACATATAACTAAAAAGAGTTCGAGGTTGATATAGTTTCTATCAACCTCGAACTCTTTTTTAAGTTTTTTCTCCAATCGTTACAAACTGAAAAGATACTTCTCCTTCCAAACCTTTAATTAGCTTTTTTACTTTGACATTTTCATTAACCATTGTATTATCTGTCGACATTTTAGGTCTTTCGTCACCTAGAGATTTCTTTAATTGAAGAAGATGTATTTTCGTTTCATTTGCTTTTATTTCCTTATATACGCTATTTTTTGCTACGATCACATACGATTGCGTTGGATATTTACGATTGTTACCTATCCAAGCGTCACTATCGTATGTTACAGGAATCTCTTTTCCTTCTATTTTAATACTTTTCATAGTCTTTTCGTCTTCACTTGTAAACAGTAACGATCCCTCTTTTGGGAATTTCGGTAACGTATCTATAATATAATCGGAGTCATTATCTCGTTTACGAAAAACTTTTTCTTTAATCAATGCTTGTGCTGTAGATTCATTTATAATTAATACATGTCCATTTCCAACTTCACTTTTTTTCACAGAAAACACTTCATTTTCTTTCGTAATTTCCTGATAACGATTAATAATTGGTAAAATATTATTATCATCTCCAATAATTAATACACCGTTTGCAGGAAATGCGTTGTCCTTTTTAGAGCATGCACTAAAGCTTATTAAAATTATTATATTTAACATAAAAATAGTTAAAATTCTTTTCATCACAGTTCCTTTCATAATTCATATCATTTTTTACATGCTTTTCTGTAATTTTATTAGTTAATATCCTCTATTGCTCCATAGTCTTATAAAGCTTTTGTAGGTAACGCCAACGAGTGATAAAGAAATATAAAACTTGTATACATATAAATGAAATTAAAATAACGATTGAGCTATTTAAAATAGAAAAACTGACTAATTGTTGCAGTGCCGTATACGCAACTACAGTATGAATCACCGCAACAACAATCGGTAAGAAGAACATTAATACTAACTGTCTCGTTACAACTTTTTTTAACTCTCGTTTACTTAATCCCATTTTCGAAATCATTTTATATTGTTGTTGATCACGGTCCAAATCAGTATATAATCGGAAATAAATAAAACTAGCAGCAAATGTAAAGAAAACGATTCCGACTAAAACACTTGCCATAAGTAATAAACCATTCTTTTGCTTTGCCTCCAACAAGTTTAATGTTAAAGCTTCAAAGTAGAAATCTCTGTCCCTAAGATCTTTATCGAGTATACTCTTTAATTGATTTGAAATCTCTTTCGTTTTTATCCAATCATCTACAACAAATCCATAAGTACGATGTTGAATATTTTCATCTTTTGGATTACTCGTCAGAGGAATTTCATCATACACATGATCTTGAACAGCAATATAAATACTACTAGAATCATGTGGTAAAACTAAATCCCCCACAGTTTTTTTCACACGAAATGTCTTTGTCCAATCACCTTGAATAACTTCAATATTTTTTTTATAGTCACCATTTTTAAATTCTTGTTTTTGTGACACCCTCCCAGGAATTAGTAAAATTTCATCTTCTTTTTCAATTGTTTCTTGTTGGTACCCTAGTGCTCTCGTAAGTTCGTTATATTCACTTAATTTCAATACATTTACGTTACTTTCTGTAAATTTACTTGAAGATGAAGCCATTCGGTACGGAATATTTGCATCAGAGAGATGTTTTTTTATAATAGAGAGATGTTTATCTACTAATTTGTTGTTTTCAGAGCTTTCATACAGAAATGTATATGGGTTTGTCATCCACACTAAATTCCTATTACCAAGAGCGGCTGTTGTACCTATTGCTGTAAATGCAACTGCTGAAATAATAGATACTATAAAAAACATCGTTGCATTATCTTTCATACGGTAAATCAATTCTGAAAATGTTAATATATTTGTTCTCTTTAAAAAGAAAGATTCTCTCCTTTTAGCAAGATACAATATATACACGCTACACTGTGTATATAAAAAGTACGTTCCAATAATGACTAGAAGTACACCTATTCCGAGCGTAATAAAATTAATACTTGGGATAAAGCGAAATACTGAAATATATCCATAGCCTATACTAATTAAAGAAAGTAGCGATAATAAAATGGAAAATTTCGGTTCAGGCTTTGGCTTTTCCTCCGCTTGAATAAGTTCCACAAGTTCCGTTACTTTTATCATTTTAAAAGTAACAAGCGAAACGATTAAAAATAAGAAAAGAAATGTGATGACTGTTAATAGTACGGCCTTCACTGGTATATAAAAAGGTAAGCCATTACTAATCATTAATACACTTGCACTAATCAATAATACTAGTTTAGAAAATATGAGACCGATGAAAATACCTATACAAATTGACCCAAGTCCAATTAACATATTTTCAATTAATAATAATTTCTTTAGCTGCCTCATTGACATACCTTGCATCATTAAAATGCCAAATTCTTTCTTACGCGTTTTTAAAAATGAACTTACTGAATATAGAATAAAGAAAAATGAAAAAACAAATATCAAGCCTTGCGAAACTGTAAATCCTAATGTACCAAATGCACTTATTGTTGCACTTGTCGATTTCAACTCCCCTTGTAAATCAGGATGAAATAACAAAAGGGCATACGTAAAGAAAATCATAATAGAAAATGTACAACTTAAAAAATGAGCAGCATATGTACGCTTATTACGAAAAATATTATTAAACGCGAACTGACGAAAAGTCATGCCTTTTCCCTCCTAACAAAGAAAGGACATCCATAATCTTTTGATAAAAGGCTTGCCTGCTTTCACCACAATAAATTTCATTATATAATTGACCATCTTTAATAAATATAACTCTGCTGCAAAAGCTCGCTGCATACGGATCATGTGTAACTAACATCATCGTTGCTTTTTCTTCTTTATTAAGAGTATCTAGCATCTCCATTACATCATTTGAAGATTTAGAGTCTAAATTCCCTGTTGGTTCATCTGCAAGTAATAATTGTGGTTTATGAACGATAGCACGAGCGATTGCAGTTCTTTGAGCTTGCCCCCCTGATATTTCAAACGTTCTTTTACTCAATATATCTGCAATATTTAATTTCTCTGCAATATCTTCCACTCGTTTGTTCATTTCTTGTACAGATACACCATCTAGTGTCATCGGCAATACAATGTTTTCTTTCACTGTAAGTGTGCTAAGTAAATTAAATGATTGAAAAACAAATCCTAATTGTTTCCTACGAAATAAAGCTAAACTGTCTGATGATAACTGAAAAGGATTTGTACCATTTATTAATATTTCTCCCGATGTAGGAGAATCAATAGTAGATACCATATTTAATAATGTTGTTTTCCCGCTACCTGATGGTCCCATAATTCCTACAAATTCACCTTCTTGAATTGATAAATCAATATCTACCAATGCTTTAAAAGGTATTTTCCCTTTATATACTTTACTAATACTTTTTGCATGTAAAATTTCCATTTATATTCTCCCTTCATTTCCACTGCTCACTATAAAGTGTAAATGAATTGTCTTATAGCACATATTGATTCATCTTTCATTTATCTTACACGCTTGTAAGATTTCTAAAAAAACTGATAACAAATCTATTTCCAATATATAATCAACGTATATCTATCTTATAATATTTATATAGTGGTATGGAATACAATGCTTCTTACTTCTAGTCGCTGAAACACCTTGTATTCTTTATTAGCAACATGCAATATATTATAAAGAATAACTATACAACTTCAAAACAATGAATAACAACTTATCATATAGTACGAAAAAAAGCTCAGAGTTTTAGCTCTAAGCTTTTTTACTGATTTCATATGCAATATAGCTCCCTTCAAAGAGCTATATTTTTTATCCACTCTGATTTACTCAATACATAATGATTAAATAGTCGATTTTCTATCGTCTGTTGGCTCATATAAATAAATCCGCATTTTTCAATAACTTTATTTGATGGTACATTTTTAATTAAAGCAATTGCGTTGAGGACATTTACATTTGTTTTTTTAAACAAATAGTCAATTAAGCCTTTAGTCGCTTTTGTAGCATAGCCATTATTTTGATATTCACTTGAGATAGCATACATTATCTCTCTGTTTGGTGAAGGGAGTTCTTCTTTAATACCTGTGCAGCACCATCCAATGAATTCATTTGTAGCTTGCTTAAATATTCCTAGCTTTAACATATGATTATCTATGTTATTCGTAGTTTTCACTGCCTCAAGAAATGCTTTATTTGCTGGTATTTCATCATTGATAATCCAATTAACCCTCTGTTCTTTCGTTGATTTCCAGTCTGGCAAAAATTTTTCTATTTCCGGTTGATTCGATATTTTATAAATACTCTCAGCATCTTTCATAGTAAACTCTTGTAGATATATATCTCCACAGTCTATTCTAAATAACTTAGTTGAACTCTCTGCTCCCATGTTAATCCCCCTAAATAATTATAGCGCCTTAATCTGTTTCGTAAGTTCTATAAATCGTTCATCAAGTTCTTTATATTCTTTATCATTAGAAGTTAAAAAGCTTAATTTTCCTAATACTTCTTGTCTCTCTGTTTCTAACGTTAAACGTAACTCTTCAATTTCATCTCTTGTTTTAGGAGGTTCTTCTAGCTGTTTTTGTATCGTATGATTTGAAAACACGAGTTTTGTGTTAGTTGTTTTCTCTAGAAAATATCGATCGTGAGAAACGATAACTAGTGTTCCATTATACTCCGCTAATGTATTTTCAAGCTGTTCACGTGAAGGCAGATCAAGGTGATTTGTCGGTTCATCTAAAATGAGTACGTCTTTTTCATCTAAAATATAAGCCATTAGCTTACATTTCACTCGTTCTCCCATGCTCATATGTTCAATCGGCTCTTTCCATTGAGAAGCTTGGAACCCTAAATGTTTCATTAAATTTTGGACTTTCCCTCTTTCTTCAAATGAATCTTTAAAAAATAAATCTTCTGGCGTTTTATCAAGTGGTAAATCAAATACTTCTTGTGTTAAATAACCGATGTTTGCAGATGGTGAAACCCATACTTCTCCTTCCACAGTTTCCGTTCCCATAATCATCTTTAGTAATGTTGTTTTCCCACTACCGTTTGGTCCAACAATCGCAACCTTCTCACCGTGCTGAATTGTAAAATTAACGTTTTCAAATAATATTTTTCCATGAAAGTCTTTTTTTAATTGTTTTACTTCTAAAAAGCGTTTTCCTACTTTTTTACTCGCTTGAATAGAGAACTCAACTGCGTACTCCTCTTTCACACGTTCTACTTTCGTTTTCTCTAGCTCTTTTTCGAGACGTTTTCGTTTTGACTTAACTTGCGCATCCATTCGCTTCGCTTTTACACGATAAAATTCTTTAACACCTTCTTGTTTTGTAGACTGTGCGTGTGCCTTTTGTGACCATGAACTTAATTCTTTTATATGTGTTTCTACTTGTTCAATCTTTTTTTGCTGCTTTTCATATTCACGTTGTTGCGTCAGTCTTTTTTGCTCACGTGCTTTCATATAACTCGTATAATTACCGCTATGCTCAATTAATTTTTTATCCTCAATTGACCATATTTTTGTTGCGACAACATCTAAAAAATATCGATCATGCGATACAACGATAACTGTAACTTTCATATTTTTTATTTGTTTAATGAGAAATTCCGTACTCATCTCATCTAAATGATTTGTCGGTTCGTCTAATATTAAGACATTAGGATTTTCCGCAAATCCTTTTGCTAAGCGAACTTTCAGCTTTTCACCACCACTTAAAGTATGAAAATCGTTCGTTGGCACGCCCCATTTTGCAAGAAGCTCTGCTTCTTTTGCAATCACATCCTTACTAATAAAAGATTCTATTTCTTGTTCAACATATGCTGTTGTCATATTCATTTGCTGCCACTCAACAATTCCTTTTGATGGCTCAATCTTCCCATTTATTAATTGAAGTAACGTTGATTTACCAGCACCATTTTTACCAATTAATCCGATTACATCCCCTTGTTTTACTACTACATTCATTTTTTCTAACAAAGTATTTTCCTTTATATCAACATACACATCATTTAATTTTAAAAGCTCTTTCATATTACCGATCCCTTTCATAAAGGGAGAACAAAAAAATCCTCCCAAAGTAATTTTGGCAGGATTAGTCATTACATTATTTATACCCAAATAAGCTATTACGCAAATCAAATAGCAATACCGTTGAATGGAATTGGGCAGACTAATCCTATTTTTTACAAATTGAAATTTATTTAATTTCAACATTTAAAAATAAGATTAGTTAATCATCGTCCACCCATCATTCCTTTCCGTCGTTAGTAACCATATTGTACCATAATAGTACTGTATGAGTAAATGTAATTATATGTGCTTTTAAAAAGATTGCTTTCCTTAAGGTCTATTTATCAATTCTAAACTTTATATTGAACAAGCATACACCACATTTGTTGTACTACTTGCATTAGATTCCCCTAGTAATAAAATTCTAAACATCCCCCTCTTATATAATTTTTATATAAATTCATCATAAATCATATATTATACATACTAAATTTCAGTTCTTATAATAAGGGTATCATTTTTAAGGGGGGATTCTACAATGGAATTTAGCAAACTCGGAAACAGTGGGTTTACAGTAAGTAAGATTGCATACGGGAACTGGATAAACCATGGCGGAAAGGTAAATGAAGATACTGCAAATAATTGTGTGAAAACCGCACTAGATGTCGGAATTACAACGTTTGATACTGCTGATGTTTATTCGGACACGATAGCCGAAGAAGTACTAGGCCGGTCTTTAAAAGGCATACGGAGAGAAAGTATAGAACTATGTACAAAAGTATGTCATCCGACCGGACCTGGAAAAAATGATCGTGGATTGTCGCGAAAACATATTATTGAAAATTGTAATGCATCATTAAAACGGTTGCAGACAGACTACATTGATGTCTATTATGCACATAGATTTGATACAACAACTCCCCTTGAAGAAACGATATTAGCTTTTGCTGATCTTGTAAGACAAGGTAAAGTCCTTTACTTAGGCATAAGTGAGTGGACATCAGAACAAATCACCCGCGGTGCAGCACTTGCACGAGAATTAAGCATTCCACTTATCGCTAGCCAACCTCAATATTCGATGTTGTGGCGAGTTATTGAAACTGATGTAATACCAACATGTCAACGTGAGGGACTTGGTCAAGTTGTTTGGTCTCCCCTTGTACAAGGTATTCTCACAGGAAAATATCAACCTGGTAAACCATTGCCGAATCAATCATGTGCTAACTCTGATGCTAGTAAACCATTTTCCCAAAAACTCGTGCAACGCTGGATGAGCGATGATGTACTCAATGCAATTCAGAAACTTAATCCCATCGCGCAAGAAACTAATCTTACCTTACCTCAACTTGCAGTTGCTTGGGTATTACAAAATCCAGCTGTTTCCTCTGCAATTATTGGTGCATCAAATCCAGAGCAAATAAGAGAAAACGTAATTGCTTCTAGCGTTAAATTACAACCTGAGATTATGGATCAAATTGATGGTGTACTAAAAGATTTCATTGAGTATGATCCGAGCAAAACAGGTTAAAACACCTTTTTGTTCTACCTATAAAGAAGCTTTCCTTTTCAAATCTACACTGCCCATCCTATACAGATGGGTTATTATCTTTTACATTCACATTGTGAAGTTGTATAAACCTCTCTAACAACAGTTAAAAAGTTCTCTAACACAACAGACTGTTCATCTAGTCTCCATCCAGCATATAAATTTATTTTTGGGGTATTTTCTTGAATTTCTTTATATATAACTCCCGTTTTTTTATAACTTTCCACTGATGACGGAACGACAGAAATCCCCATTCCTGCTGCAACTAAATTCACAATCGTTTGCATTTGAATCGCTTCTTGAACAATATTTAAACTTACTCCATGTTCCCAAAAGTAACTAATAATTACATCATAAAAGTTTGTACCAAAATGACGTGGAAATAAAATAAATGGTTCATCCACTAATGATTTAATTGGAATGTTACGTAACATAACGAAAGGGTGATCTTCATACAAAACCAATTTTAAATATTCTACAGAACAAACTTCGGAAGTTAAAATTTTATTATTCTGCTTGGAACGAATAAATCCAATATGAATTTATTTTTCATAGAGCGCTTTGATTTGTTGATCAGTTGTCATTTCGCGTAATATGAGTTGAATTTTAGGAAACCGTTCTCGAAATTTTTTTAATACATTTATAACGGTTTCTGTAGAATCGACAAACCCAATTATTAAATGGCCTATCTTCCCTTCATCCGCAAGCTGTGTTTCTTTAATCGTTCTATCTACTTGAAGCAACGTTTGCCGTGCACCTTCTAAAAATATTTTTCCAGCATCGGTAAGTTCAACCATTCTTTTCGTTCGATGAAAAAGTTGAACTCCTAATTCTTCTTCTAATTTACGAATTTCTTGACTTAAAGGCGGTTGTGCCATCATAAGACGTTCTGCTGCACGACTAAAGTTTAATTCTTCTGCCACCGTTATAAAATATCTCATTTTCCGAATATCCATTGCAATCCCCCTAACATTCACAACTAGTAAAAAATCCCTTCTTCAAATAAATTGTAAATAAAAACAGGAGGAAACTATATCAATCCCTTTTCTTTTTTATCATAAATCATTTCATTGTAAATACGAGATGAAAATCATTAAAAATTCTAAATTACAAGTATAACAGTGAATTTTATCCTCAAGAGCATGCTTATGATAAGTTGAATTATGTGTTTTCAGCAATTTTATTACTTGCATATATTATTTCATTTACCATTTTGGTTGAGTAACTAGTTTTGATATTTTATTCACCTAATTATAAAAACAAAGGACGGTTCGTTATTCAATATTTTTTTATTGTTTTTCGATAAAATTTAATTGATTATTTTTCCTTAATAAGCTATTATAAGTTTACAGAAAATATTAAAGTAAGGATTGAATTTATGGAAAAGACATTAAAAATCATAAAATCAAATATGGTTTTAAGAAGTTTTCTCATCCCGATTATAGTAGGGATTATTGTTGGTATACTAACTAAATTGGGCCAAGGTATACTTCCAGGAAATTGGAATTCATTAGCTAACCTAGGAAGTGTTTGGTTAGTTCCATCCTTTTTTGTGGCTAGTCTTAGTTATTCTAAGCGTACAGCTATGCTTTCCGGTATACTTGCGCTGCTAGGTATGGTTTTAGGCTATTATGGTTATGCAATAATTATTAAAAATGTAGCTCACTCTATTTATTTTATATCTGTATGGATTGTATGTGCATGTATAGGAGGAACCATCTTCGGAATTGCAGGTTTTCTATGGAAGGATACTACAAATCCACTTCATAAATTCGGAAGCGCACTTATAAGTGGAGTTTTTGTAACGGATGGACTTCACATTCTTTTAAATTTTGAAGACTATAGTCACATGTTACCTGTTGGATATACCGAAGTCATAGTTGGGATTATCTTGATTCTTGTATTAGAACGCTCTAATGCTAATCGAATTTCTTCTTTCTTAATGATGATTCCTATCACTATTTTAGGATTAATTGGATATAAATTATTAAGTTTGTTTACTTAATTACAATTCATAAAGCTAGCTCTTTCAAAGGAGTAGCTTTTTTCTTACAAAAAATTATCTATCAATTAATTTATTATTAAATCCTTCTAATTTAATAGTCGTATTTATTATCGTTTCATTTAATCGCTATAAAATAAGGCTAAAAAACTTATCTTCAAAATTCTTTAGCCTAAATCACTTATTTACACATTAAAAAATATAATTCGTACAACGGTACCTTTACCAACTTCTGAATGAATTTCTACACGATGCCCTAATTGTTTCGTAATTTCATATACAAGATATAACCCCATTCCAGTTGATTCTTTAAAATCTCTACCATTTTCTCCTGTAAAGAACGGTTTAAATACTCTTGGTAAATCTTGCTTCGGTATCCCGACGCCACTATCGGCTATTTCAAGTACAACAGTATTACCTTCCTTACATGCTTTCACTTTAATCTTTTCTCTACTACCTGATGAGTATTTAATCGCATTCGATATAATTTGTCCTATTAAAAATTGCAACCATTTCGCATCACTTTCTACAGTAATACCTTTATCAATTTCAAGCTCTGGATATACAAAATTCCGGATAAAGAAGCGTTTATGTTCATGCACGGAATCATTTACTACTTTATGTAGTTGGACTCTTTCTACATAAAAATCTTGTGTAAATGCTTCTAAACGCGCGACATATAATGCCATCTCTAATCCCTTTTTCAAGCGATCTGTTTCCTCATTAATACTTTCAAAACGCGAATCCACTTCATCCTGTGTAATTAATTCTATTACAGATAGAGGTGTTTTCATTTGATGAATCCACTGATTCATAAAGGTTAAATGATCATTATTTTTTCTTTCTTGTAATTGCAGTTGATTTTGATAATGACGATATTGTGCATCAAGCAAATCTTGGAGAGCAGTAGATACAACTGCAAAATCAGATTTTTGAACGGATTCATCCAAAGATTGCAATGGATTGGCTAAACGCTCATAAAAAGAACGATGTGTAAAATAACGAAATATTAAGTAGCTTACCATAAAAAAAGCACCTAAAAACATTGCATATAATGCTGTTGTAATATGATTATGTCCATCAAACCAATATACAAGGAATATGGCTAGTAGTTGGAGCACTGTAAAACAAATAAGTGGTATATGGTCACGTATAAACAGCCTTATCATTTTTCCACACCATTTTCCCAAGTAATATGCAACCTATATCCAACACTACGAATTGTTTCAATCGCATCCTCAATATGTAATGTTTTTAACTTTTTACGCACACGTGTTGTATTTACACTTAATGTATTATCATCAACATAAGATTCACTATCCCATAACTTATTAAGCAACACTTCTCTACTCACAACACGTGGATAATTTTTCATTAACATTTCTAATAAAATGGCTTCGTTTCTCGTTATATCAATCTCTTGATTCCGCAACTTCAAAACAAGCCTTTCGGGATATAAACTAAGTCCTTGTTGCTCAACCATTCGTTCTTCTAGTTTCGGTGCATAATCACCGTAAGCACGTCTTAAATGGCTACGAATTTTTGCCATTACAACTTCATAATGAAAAGGCTTCGGAATAAAATCATCGCCACCATTTTCTAACGCCATAACCTGATCCATCGTACCTTCACGGGCCGAGATAAATAAAATTGGACATGTGGAAACTCCACGAATTTGACGACACCAATAGTAACCGTCAAAGCTTGGTAAATTAATATCTAATAAAACTAACTCTGGTTGTTCTTCTAAAAATATGTCTAACACATTTTGAAAATCCGATATTACAATTCCTTGGTAACCGTATTTCGCAACATAAGTTGATAATAGCTCCGCAATTTTCATATCATCTTCAACAATCATAATTTTGACCATTCTTAAACTCCTTTTAATTCACAATCTCAAATATACTTATATAAAATAAATACTACCTCTTTTTATTTCATCCGTAAATTAAAAAAGGATACTTTTAAAAAACAGCATCCTTCTTCTAGTATTCTTATTTAATATTAAATTTACTCCAATTAAAACCTAGCTTTTCCGCATATTCCATTCCTAGTTCCATCCGCGTCGTTTTTAGTGGATCCACAACTTGGCAAACTTTTAAATTACCCACTGCTGATAATAATAGAGTTGCATCTGCTTTAGACATTTCTAATTCCTCATGTAAAAATGTCACCATATTATGTACAGCACGATTCGCTGCATCGTCTAACAATTTCTCTGAAGCAATTGTCATTACTTTTTCTTTTTGGATAGCCATTGGTAGTGGCCATTTCTTTCCTTTTATAATCTGAACTGTTACCGTCACCTCACCAGCAACCTCTACTCCACTAACACCAATTTCACCATCACCCATCGCTGCATGTAAATCGCCTAATGCTAATAGAGCACCAGGAACATTTACAGGTAATAACAATGTTGTCCCTTCTTTTATCTCTTTACAGTCCATATTTCCGCCATGGTCATGCGGTGTTCCACAGGAAATACTCTCCTCTTTCGGCGCAGTACCAATCACACCGATCATTGGATTAATCGGAATTTGCAGTTCATTTGAAAACAAAACATGTTTATTATGTATTGGGAGGATTTTCACTGTATTTTCATTTAGCACTTCACCCATTACACCGAGGTTCGCACCTGTAGTTAAAACACCCTGCTCTGCAATTTTAATCTTTTCAATCGTTACGGCCAATATATCATCCGGTTCTGCACCTGTAATATATACAGGCCCAGTCGCTGGATTAATTCGGTTCCAATCTAATTCTTGGAACACAACATCTTCAGAATCAATTTGGTTTTCAAAGCAATCATATGTTTCAAATACAAGACGGCTCCCAATTTCTACTTCCATACACGGCTTATTTTCTGGTGACATTGCGTAAATAATGTCATCTTTATGAATTCGATACATAATACCTCTCCCCTTTTCTATTTATCTACTATTACTAATTAACTTTTTTTATACAAACTCCTATTAAAATCAAATGTTATTTTTATGTAAAAAAGCACGTAGCTTATTTTATAACATACACTCTTTACTATAACAGAAAGGTGGTATCACTATGCCCCTTATTCCATATAACGAAAGCGATGTTGAATTACTAGCTCGTTTAATTCGTGCTGAAGCTGAAGGAGAAGGTCGACAAGGTGAACAGCTTGTTGGCTGCGTTGTTGTGAATCGTGTATTTTGCGATTGCTTAGATTTCAAACAACTCCGTACCGTTCGTGATGCTGTATATCAAAGCCCCGGTGGATTTGAAGCGGTACGATATGGATATTTTTACCAACGAGCTCGTGAGTCAGAAAAAGAAATTGCAAGAAAGGTTTTACAAGGTGAATGGCGCTGGCCAGCACGATGGGCTCTTTGGTATTTCCGTCCAGTTGGAGCTTGCCCACCTGAATGGTATAATCAGCCGTTTGTAGGGCAATTTAAAAGCCATTGTTTTTATGAGCCAAGTGGTGATGAATGTCCAAAACTGTATACACGGTAGTAAAATTTACAACGCAAGCACTTAGATCTTTGAGTACTTGCGTTGCTTTTAGCTATATATTAGAAATCTAATAATGTGATGATTTTTTTGATGCCTACCACATGTATTAATAACGGTATACGTGGGCCACTTGATTGATTCATAACGAGCCTATATATAATGGTGAATAATTGCTTTTGATTTCCTTTCATTATTTTTTTATTTTCATGATGACAAATCGTATACAGTTGCTCCATTAAATTAGAATATTCTTTATTAGAACGAAGTGTTTTACAAACTTCTTCCACCCAGTTTTTCTGTCTATCTTCTAATGTGTTATAAAACTCCGTATTCTTCTCTTTATTTACCGTAATCAATTTTTCAGATTGAAAATTTCTTATCCAATACTCTGCACGATTACTTATCGCAATCATTTCAGGTAATGCATAACTCCTATCTATTTTCTCTAATATATTTTGTAAAATAGAGGAATCAAAATTTAATAGTGGTAAAGTACTTGCAACTTGATTAAACTTTGGATATTCTTTAAATCGGTTATCAACTCTAGAAAGTTTAATTGCATCAAATAAATCTTCATTTTTTAGTGCTTCATTTTCATAACTATCTTTCAATCGTTCATACTCTGTATAATTTCGGATCACATCTTCATCAAGGCCAATATGAAAAGCTGCGCCTGGCCTATATTTTGCAAACATAAAAAGAATTACTTCTGGTACATACACTTTTAATAAGTCGCTAGGTGTAATGCTATTTCCTGAAGAACTAGACATTTTTTCATGATTACCTTTAAGACCAATGAAATCATAAGCAACGTAATGAGGCGCTTCACGATTGAATATTTCCCTTACAATTTCTTTTGATACATTGTAACTACCTGTTTCCGATGAATGATCTCTTCCGCCTGGTTCAAAAATAACATCCTCTATCATCCATCTCATCGGCCAATCAATTTTCCAATTCAGTTTCATTTTATTTGTATTTACTACCGATAATTCATTTTCATTTCCGCATTCACATGCATACCGTACTGTTTCTAATACTTCATCAAATTGTGTAATCGTTGTTGCATCTTTCCCGCACCCCTCGCAATATAACGTAACTGGATAAAAGTTTTCTCTATCTTCTTCAAAGTGAACTCCTGTTTTAAAACGCATTAAAATATCATATATTTCTTTTCTTTTATGCAAAGCCTCTAATATATTGCCATTATACCTTCCGCTTCTATATTCAGCATGTTGATATATGAATTCCACTTCAATCCCAAATGCTTGAAGCGATTTCTCAAACTCTTTTTCAAAATGCTCTGCATATGAGTTATGACACCCATGCGGATCAGGGATATCACAGTACGGCATACCAATGTATCTTGCAAAAAATGGATCAATATTTTTAGGAACTTTTCTAAACCTGTCATAATCATCCCATGAAAAGATAAAACGAGTCTTTTTCCCTAAATTTTGCAGAGCTCTTACAACAAAATAAGTCGTTACTATTTCACGGAAGTTTCCAATGTGAACAGAACCAGATGAACTAATTCCAGATGCACAAACAAAAGTTTCTTTATTTGGATGTTTTCTAATTAATTCATGTGCTACTTCATACGCCCAATGCATATGTCACTCACCTCAATTATTTTTTGTTTTCACATTTTCAGTTTTATACAACAAAAAAACTCCCACCCCCAAGATTATTCATCTTGAGGACGAGAGTTATTAGCTTCGCGGTACCACCTCAGTTTGTTAATACGTCACCATATTAACCTTTTCAGGTACGGCAAAATATGCTTATACCCTATCTCTATAACGGGAGAACCCGTCGCATCATCCCTAAATAAATTAGTTCCTTGCGCAGCTCCAAGTCTTTTTTCATTAAGATGTATACCGCTCTTTCTCAGCTACCAGAGCTCTCTGTACGTATTCTTTCTTAACTACTCTTCTCTTCCATGCCATTTTAAATATTGATTTTTACATATGATAATTTATTACACGTTTATTGTCAAATTTTTCTGAACGTTAATACATTACATATAATTATCTAAAAAAATGTTTTATCGCTTCTAATTGAATCTTGTGGCTACATTCATCACAACAATATATCCCTTTCGATTTCTCTTTAAACCGCTTATATTGTTCACTACCTTCATATACTCGGAATATATTTTTACAAGAAAAGCAAACAACCTCATAAAACATCATATGCATTTTCCTCTCTGTGTTTATACACTTTTTTAATATGAGAAGGTCTGTTTTCTACATTGCAAATCTTAAGATTCTCTCGCTAAAAGGTTTACCTCTATTTTTATCGAATTATATAAATATCTTATAATGCGAGGTGAACATCTTGTTTAGTAATATAGAATTAGTTTTAGATGCTAAAGCAACTTTAGCTGAAGGACCATGTTGGAATGAAAAAAAGCAACTTTTATATTGGGTTGATATTATGGAGAAAACATTATGCATCTATAATCCTACTAACAATACAAACCGGGTAATTGCCCTTAATCAGCAAATCGGCTGTGTTGTTCCATATGTAGAGGATGTAGTACTTTTAGCAATGGAAAACGGATTTTACTCTCTTAACCTGAAAACAGAAAAACTGACACATATTTATGATCCTGAACCACATTTAGTAGAAAATCGTTTTAATGATGGGAAATGTGATCCAGCTGGTCGCTTCTGGGCGGGTACTACTGATTTAAATGGAATAAATGCTGCAGGTTCCTTATATTGTTTATATAATAATTTGAGCGTTGAGAAAAAAGTTTCATATGTAAATACATCAAATGGAATCGCTTGGTCACCTGATCATACATACCTTTATTTTATTGATACACCTACTAAAAAAGTAGTTCGTTTTCATTATGATATACGTACTGGAGAAATTAGTAATCCAACTGATGTTATCCTTTTTCCTGAAAATGATGGTTTACCTGATGGGATGACAATCGATGAAGAAGGTTGCTTATGGATTGCACATTGGGGTGGTTCGAAGATTACTAGATGGAATCCTTTGACTGGAGAACAAATATTAAGTGTTCCAATTCCTGCCTTATATGTAACGTCGTGTACATTTGGAGGCCCTAATTCAACTGACTTATATGTTACGACAGCCAGAACAAGAATGACGGATGAAGAATTAAAAAAGTACCCACATGCTGGTGGTATCTTTCGAATTCAAACGAATATAAAAGGCTGTCCTACCTATTCATTTTGCAGTGAACATATTGGAGCTAAAACAATATGAATCGTATCGATTACATAAGACAAGAAGAAAAGAAATATCATGACCTTTGTTATGAACAATATAAACTATTTGAGACTGGATCTTGGCTTTACAAACCAGTTAAAACAGTTATGGACATGATGGACTATTTCGAAAGACAAAACAACTTGCAAGTACTTGACCTCGGATCTGGCGTTGGAAGAAATAGTATTCCAATTGCACAAAAGATAAAAAATTGTAGCGGCACTGTTACTTGTGTCGATTTACTTCATTCTGCTTTAACAAAGTTACAAGTTTATAGCAAAGTACATGGAGTATTTGGAGTAATAAAAACGGAACAAATAGCAATTGAAAACTACGATATTCCTCCTAACACTTATGACTATATCGTTGCAGTATCAAGTTTAGAGCATGTTAAATCAGAAGAAGATTTAACAAACGTGCTCCATTCTATGAAAAAAGGGACAAAAAACGGCGGTATTAATTGTTTAATTATTAACTCTAACATACAAGAAATTGATTTAAAAACGAATGAAGAATTAGAAGCTTTAATTGAAATTAATCTCCCAACCGAAGAAATGATACGTCTATTAAAAAGTATTTATAAAGGATGGAAAGAAGTAAAAGTTGAAATAAAAGAATTAGCTTTTGATATAGTTCGAAATGAAAGACGCATTCAATTAAAAACAAATGCTATTACTTTTGTCGTTCAGCAATAATCGTATAAAAAGAGAAAAATATTTCTCTCGGACTCATTTTTATTATACTAAATTTTTATATTTATGAAATAAAACAAAAAAACCATGCTTTGACGTTGTCTATCTAAAGCATGGTTCCTATTCGAGATACTATAAAACTACTCAATTATTAAGAGAATTCATTAACTGGAAGAAATAATCAGGTTCATGAGTCTTATGTAAGTTATACCATGAATGAAGTGTATCCGGCGCAAGTACATCTAATTTTTTCAGTACTTCCATTGCGAACTCCAGAGGGGCTACTCCAGATGCAGTAATGAGATTTTGGTCAGATGCTACAGGTCCCATTTCATACAAATTTTCTCCATTATAATTCGGGCAAACCATTTTCATATACTCTAAACTATTACTTGTATGCTTTCTATCATCTAAGAATTCGTAATTTGCAAGCCCTACAGTTGCACCACAAATTGCAGCAACAATTACGCCCATCTTTAAAGCTTCATCAACTTTTTGCAAAATAGGTTTATGTATATTTTCACTCCAAGTATTTCCTCCAGGTAAAATTAATAGATCGTTACTCTCAAACACACATTCATCTAGGGAAATATCTGGCTTTATATTCAAGCCTCCCATTGAAATAACCGTTTCTTTATTTACTCCTACTGTAATTACTTTTAAAGGCGCTAAACCTTTTTTGAAATATCTTCCTGTATTCAGTTCAGCAATTAAATGTCCGTATTCCCAATCTGACATCGTATGAAATACATATAAATAAGCTTTTCTTGTTTGCATTCAATAACACTCCGTTCAAGTACTTTATTCTCTATTACAGCACAACTATTAATTTCAACAAGTGCTACATTAAGTTTAACATTATATTCTATATTTATGGTTTAAAATTCCAAATAGAATACCCATAAAAATCTATTATCACATAAATAAAAGAGCACTCGTTTCCGCAAGTGCTCTTTTCGGGGATTTTGAGATATCCTATTAACGAAAGTTAAGGTTACTTAAAGTTAAGAGGTATTTATAATATATGCTCGTCCTCTTTATTGGTTCATATTCAACATATAGAGATTGTTAGTAATGCTTACAATTCTTTATTTATTGTTCTTTCTTACATTTTATCATTAGAAAATTGATTGAAGGCTTATTTTCCATGTTCTTATTTGGTTCGTCAATTTCCGAAACTTGTACTAGTCCATATTCATTAAAATCATGTTTTATAGATTCAGAATCATAGAAGAACATTTTTACACCTTCCATTATCTCAAAATAATCTTGGTCCAACTGTTTCCCTTTTCCGTACATTGGCGCTTTTTTAGAAACCGTTGTAAAAACCATATATCCGCTTGGTTTTAACTGATTATAACAATCTTTAATAAATTTCTCACGCTCATGCTTATTCAACAAATGAAGAAGTGCATGACTAAATATCCCATCATAAAGATTGTTATCAAAAGGCATATCATTTACTGAACCGTGATACATACTAATATTTTCTAGTCCGTTTTGCTTTGCTAAATCGATGGCTGTTTTTGAAATTTCAATACCTGTTACATTTATCCTATTATCAATAAAAACCTTTGCATTTCTTCCATATCCAATACCCGGAACTAATATATCCTTAACGTTCTTTTCAAGAAAAAAATCTTTCGTCATAATTGCGGATTCTGTAGGTTCAAATCCCCACATCGTTTGTTTTTCAATAAAACTTGATTCCCAAAATTCCATTATGTATCTATCTCCTTATTTTCAATCCATTTTTAGTATCAAAGTAAAGGCAAATTTTTTGTGTTGTTGGTATATAGTTTTTTCTTCTATTCATACGACTTACCTTAGTCATCGTAGCCCCATTGAATATAGCATAATAATAAGCCTATATCTATTATAAAGATTGGTTAAAAATCTCCCCTATTTTATTAATCCTTACGTTTATAGAAAATAAAAAAACAGCCAATATTTTTATTGTAGTATTGGCTGTTTCTCATGAAAAATTATCTTTTTATATTGTACTGATCTAATACTTTTTCTAACATTTCTAAAGTTATTGGTTGTGCTTGTTTTATTAATTGATAGCCAATACGCCCATTCGGTTCCGCTGTAACTTGCTGTAAACGCTTTACATCATGAATCCCTTTTTCTCTTAATTGCATATAAAGTTGTTGTTCTGACATTTTTGCCCGTATCAAATTTGCTTTTACAATCTTTCCGTTTTCAACAATTACAATGCTACTTCCATTTAGGAATTGCTCCACCTTCCGTGATTTCAATTCAAAGAAATGAATGATAAGTAGTATGCCCGAAAATATGATAGCGGCAAAGATAGATGGAACTAATTTCCTACTTAATACAGGTTCTACAATAATACGTCCAATTGATACAACTATAATTATTTCAGCTCTCGTCATTTGGCTAACAGATGTACTACCTGTCATTTTTAAAACAATAATTCCAGTAAGGGTTAAAATAATACTTTCCCAAATTATATTCATAATAGCCCAATCCTTTAACGGTGAATGTTATTAGCATTCCCATTAAAGGATTATTTTACATACTTATCAAATTTTTAAATCCTTCAGACCATAATGGAAATAAAGGTGTCCATCCATACTCTTTACGTGCCTTATAATTTGAGGCTCCTCTTTCCCAACTATTTTTCCCAGCTTGAGCTTTAGGAGCCGGTGCCCCAATTGCAGCTGCGTATATTGGTAACCATTCTTTACTCGTTGCTGGGGAATCATCAACAATATTTACGATTCCTGGAGGCCAATTAAGAGCTAACATAGTTGCTCTAGCGGCATCTTCGACATGTATAAAAGAGCTTATCCCATCTGTTGCAATCATTTCATTATTACGAACTTGATTTGCAATTAAGCCGTTTTCCGCATACCATGTTCCCGGTCCGTATAGTGTACCGTAACGAAGAATAATCGATTCTGGTAACTCAGAAACAGCTGATTCTAATTTTAATATGCCATTAACAGTGATTTGCCGAGGCATAGGAGCAGTAATATGTAGTGAATCTTTTTCTGTCGCAAATGTATCCCCTGCTTCATACGCCCATGAAATACTTTGAGCGATTATTTTCTTTACCCCTACATTTTTTGCGGCATCGACAAGGTTACGAGTGCCTTTTGTTCTAATTTTTGCATTATCCTCAAAATTCCATGTAGACAATGACGTTAATTGATGTATAACTACATCGGGAGTTGTTTCTTCCAATACAGAAAATACAGCCTGTCGATTAAACACATCGGCTATTACTGGTATAGCACCAATTTTCTTCATTGCTTCTACTTGTAATTCATTACGAATCATTGCAAATACCGTATGCCCCTCTTTTATTAACATAGGTAATAAAGAACGTCCTATAACACCCGTTGCACCTGCTACAAATATTTTCATATATGTTCCTCCTCATTTAGAAATCATAAATGTGACGAAACAGATGTGAGGTTTGTGACAAATATTTTCTCTATTTTTTCGTTATTCATATGAAACATATACTTTTAATGGTTTAATTATCCCTAAACTCAATTCTTCAAAGCATTGTATGAGTGAAGTATACTGTATTTCATGTTGAAAGATTTCTTCTATAAATGGTGTTTTTCTTATTTCTTTAAAAAACCAAGCTGCATGTTTTTGATAATCGTATCCATCACTTGATCCAATGATTTGCAATTCTTTCTGATAAAAGTTGGCGGTTAATGTTAGTTCTTCAATATTACCATCAGAAAGTATACATATTTGTCCATTAGTTTTAAGAGCTTTTTGCAATACATGGAATCCGCTATTTGTAGCA
This sequence comes from Bacillus cereus group sp. N11, assembly GCF_016483605.1. Classification (NCBI taxonomy): domain Bacteria; kingdom Bacillati; phylum Bacillota; class Bacilli; order Caryophanales; family Bacillaceae; genus Bacillus; species Bacillus cereus group sp. N11. The sequence continues at coordinate 133,502 of NZ_JAEHBN010000001.1, read as the reverse complement.
GAACATTCGAAACCATAATCATATGTTTCTATTATCTGTTCTTCTGAATCAAATGTGTTTTTTACACCAAATTTCTTTGCAAATTCTCTTCTAGTCCCATCAGGTTCAACAACATCCACATATTCAACACCTACATTGTTTTTCAAGTAATAACAAGCGAGTAAACCGATAACTCCCAATCCAGTTATAAGTACTTTTTTATTTTTACTTGGATTTAATTTTAATACTCCTTTAGCGGCATCACACGAAAGAATAGATAATAAAGCAACTTTAGGTTGTATAGAACTAAGCACTCGAATTACTTTATGCACCTTAACTATTCCTATCGTTTCATGTCCATAAAAAGAAACTACTTTATCACCTACTTTTAAATTTGTTACTTTATTCCCAACTCGAATCACTTCACCATAACTTTCATATCCGGTTTTTCTTGGATAAAAAGGATTCGTATCTGTAACATCGGATCCGTTATACTGCGGTAACTCTGCCCCAATACTTATTGCTCCCGCGATTGTTTTAACGATAATTTCATCATCTTGTATGGACCTAATTTCATTCGTTTCCCACTCAAGTTGTTTAGGTCCTTTTAAAATTAACTTATATTGTTCCATTTATATCCTCTCTTTTTATAAAAATATATTCAAAATAGCTTTTGAACTATTTATAATCATTAATGTGAATGTTTCATTCAAAATTTAGACTATAAAGTCGGTTAGTAATCAACAGTGATAATATGATAATTGAATTTGATGGATATGGAATTAATGAGTATGTAATTGGACAATACATCTCAATTACGAAATTACAAAGGATGTATTTGAATGTAAAACATGAAGAAATTTCTAATGATGGTTTCATCGATTTATTTTGTGTTCGACATAATTATGAACGTATTCCCCATTCTTTTTATAAAGACGTTATAAGTCTAGATACCGCCTATATTTATTTACCTAATAGATAAATTATCCTTGCCCATGTTTGTGCCGTTTATGTTTCTATACATTTCTTTTCAACATCTAATATTAAGATTACTATTCTGATAACATTTTAAGAAGAGTTGTTGTCGCCCAAATGAAATAAGCAAGTTGCGTCATGATATACATCGTAATTTCAAAACCAGTAAGCTTTCTTTCTCTTTTCATTTTCTTTAAATATCTATAAAAACAAAATGAACATAAAAGTAATAAAAAAATGGATAATTGATATAAATTTTCCACTAAAAGAACTGCCATTTATTTCATCACCTTTCCAATAGAAAATAGGCTATAGTTCAAGCATATCATAAAAATGGAACTAATTACCATATTACATAAAACAGATATTCCCTAATTAAAACCAGTCACCTTTTTGAATTTCTTCAATACAATGTTATGTAATCAACTACACACGATATAATAGGAGATTACTTTCTTTCACTGCAAATGCTTAGGAGGAAGTTGTACATGCATTTGATTCATAACATAAGTAAAGCGTTTTATAACCTATGTAGCTACGATACGGAGAATTTAATACACGCTATTCAATCATTAAATATTTCACTTCATAAAATATCTCCTTTTATTACCTCACCAGTTAACCACGAATACGGAAGAAACGTTATCTATCAGTCTGAATTTGTGGAGATTTTAGTATTAAATTTTCCCAGCAAAGCAAAGACTTTTGTTCATGATCACGGAATATCTTTAGGTTGTATACTAATAGTCGATGGTACCTTACAAAATATAACGTACGAAAACAATAGCGAGCGGATTGAAGAATTTTCAGAGGGAAATATTTTCACCGTAAAAAAAGATACTGTGCATAAAATGTATAATGCTACAGATTCAACAGCAATAACTTTCCACGTATATTCCCCACCATTAAAAGATGTCCAAATATATGAATAGTCTTTAGGAGGAGGAAATATGCATAATTTGAAGGATTCTTATATAAAGAGCTTACAAGACGGTCGTAACGTTTGGCTCTATGGAAAAAAAGTAGATGTAACTACAGACAAACATTTTGCAGGAACACTAAGTACCATTTCCAATTTATTTTCATTGTTTGATGATCCAATACGAAGAGATTCTGTTGGATACGTAAGTCCAAAAACGAAAGACTTTGTCCATACAGCATTTTTAGTTCCAAATTCCTATAACGAATTATTAATGAGGAGAAGCGCTTTTGAAACGTGGAGTTATGCTACAGACGGCGTAATGAGTAGATTATCTGATTACGCAAGGTCGAGACTTACTGGCTGGTACGTATCAAGAGATTTTTATAAAAAATTTGATGCGCAGTTTCCAGATAAAATCACATCTTATTATGAAGAAGCGAGAGATAAGCACTTGTTTTTAAGTGTAGTCCAACGTGATCCACAGATAAATCGCTCTACAGAATCGATGTTAAATGCAGATGATTTAGGATTACTAAGAGTTACGAAGAAAACTTCTGACGGAATTTATTTAAATGGTGCAAAAATGATAGGAACCGCTTCGCCTTATTCAAATGATTTATTAATCTATCCATTAACAAAGCTGACTGACGCTCAAAAAGATTTAGCTCATTTCCTCATTGTGGCAGCCAATTCCCCTGGATTACATATGATTTGTAGAGAACCATTTGCGAATACACATTCAAATACAGTTGATTCCCCTATTAGCTCACAGTACGATGAAATGGATGCACTATTAATCTTTGATAATGTATTTGTGCCATGGGAACGTGTCTTACTGTGTAACAACCCTGAAGCATTATGGACCTTAAAATCAGATATAGCTTCTAGCAGTTTAGCTTATCACCAAGAAATTGTACGATTAGTAGTAAAGCTGGAATTTATAACGGCAATTGCTTGTGAAATTGCTGAAGCAATCGGTACTACTACTTATTTGCATGTCCAAGAGAAACTTGGAGAATTAATTATGCAAATTGAAACAATCCGCGCTCTCTTAATTGCCGCAGAAGTTGAAGGTACTATTTACGAAAATCAAACATATTTGCCAAACTTTAAATATATTGAAACGGCAAGAAATCTTGGTTCGAAATATTATCCCCGCGCAATAAAGATTTTGCAGTTGATTGGAGCAGGTGGCTTTATTCAACTACCTTCCAGCATGCAAGATTTCCAAAGTCCGATATCCGATTTGTTGAAAAAACATTTTAAAGGAACAAACATCGATGCCAAACAACGTACAAAACTATTTAAATTAGCATGGGATATCGTCGGAAGCCCGCTAGCATCCAGACACGAATTGTATGAAAGGTTTTATGCAGGAGACCCCATACGGAATACAGCTATCCAATATATAAATTACGATAAAAACCACTTTAAAAAGATGCTAAATAAATATTTATCTTAATGAAAAAGAGCACTCTTTGCTAAGAGCGCTCTTAAAAAGATTATACAGCTGTCTAATTAAAAAATTCCTTTACCACCTTGTTTCGTAACAAGCTCTGCAGTTTCTTCAATCGTTCCAGCTCTTCCCATATACGATAGATTTCCTTCTCTACGTCTTCCTTTTACATATACAGTTGCTCTAGATTCGCCGAGCATCATCGCAATGCCTCTTCCAGCAACTCTTGTCATTCTGGTTATAACTGCTACTTTTCCTTGTAATGGTTTCATGTACTTCTTCTTACTTTTTATAATTAATTTAAATTATTTCCCACGTACTCTCACCATCATATTTTTTCGTAATAATTTTAATCATATTAATTATCCGCTGTAAAATGATAGTACAGTTATTTAGTTTTAAAACCTTATACCTTGTTGCGCAGAAGCGTGATTCACACTTTCCTGTTCGAAATGAGCACATCTAAATAGTGTTGATTATACATAATACCTAATATGTTTCCGAAGGGATCGACTATGGAAGCGGTGATGAATCCCTCACCGCGCTCTGTAGGTGCCTCATACTCTTTCGCACCCATAGATAGCAGCTTATTGAAAGTTTCTGTTACATCATCAACATGCCAGTATACTATAGCACCAGATGGTCCGGTCACTGCATCAGATGGCGCATAACGACTATCGATTAAACCTAGCTCGTGTTGGTAGTCGCCAAGGCGAAATTCGGCATATCCCGGGCGTTCGAAATATGGTTTGCTACCTAATAATTCAGCATACCATTCCTTTGCTGCTTCTAGATTATCTGCCCAAAAACTAACGGTGGTTAATCCTCGTAATGTCTTTGTGTCGTTCATAATCGATTCCCTCCATACTGTTGAGTATCACTTCTCAATGCTTAACGAAATAACATCTTCTGAATTAATTTCGATTTTCTTATTACTATCTCTTATTCCAGAAAATGACCCTTTAGTGACATATTACAGCTGAGATGTTTAAGCACCTTCATTGTAGAAGTTTCTGATGTCATTCGAAATTCAACAATTTGATAGTAACTTCACAACAATACATACAATGTTATTATTTTCCCTCTCACAATAAACCTCCTTATTCGTATTATTCTTTTTTAAATTGAAAATCTAGACGTGCCGATTGTTTTACTTCCTCGATTACTTTGCGAATTCCTTCTTCAATCTTATCTTCTTTGACATTCGATACGTTTAACTTTAACAATCTCTCTTTAGGAAAACCTTTGACGTAATTTTTATCAATAGAATCAATATTTAATTGAATGTCACTCAATTTCTCAACAAACATTTCCGAAATACTTGTTTTATGCATTTCTAAACAAGTATGTATTCCTATTGTATTATGCTTTTTATATGTAAATAAAAGTGGGTTTTCATTATGTACTTTTTCTAATGTTTCAACTAGTTTTTTTGATCTATCGTAATAGGAAGATTTAATTTTATTTTTATGGCGTTCGAACATGCCACTCTTTATATAAATCTCTAAAGCAGCTTGAGATATCATTGGACTATCGATATCTAAAATCTTTTTATATTTATGAAAAGCATTTGCAATAGCTGGTGGAATAACCGCCACACCGACTCGTAAACCAGGAAATATAATCTTCGAGTAACTTTTCAAATATATGACATGATTACAATTATCCAAGCTATATAACGGATCTGCTTTTGAATCAGTTTCTAAATCTGCTAAATAATCATCTTCTACTATAAATACATTATACTTCTTAGCCAATAGCACTATTTTTTCTTTCTCATCTTTAGAATAAGAAGTTCCAAGCGGATGATGATATCTCGGTATCGTATAAAAGAATTTTATTTTTTCTGTTCGAAATATACGTTCCAATTCATTTAAGTCGATACCTTCATTCGTACGTTTAATACCGATTACAGGAATTTTATTTATTTCTAGATATTCAATATATAGATGATAGGTTGGCTGTTCAATTAATATCGTTTCATTTTCATTCGGAAATGGTATAGATGTTAATATAGCAAGCGCTTGCTGCACACCTGACGTTATAAAAATATTTTCTTCTTTTGTGAAAACTTGATAGTTTGTCAGCTGTTTTTGAATAACTGGAATTAGAGATGGTAAACCTTTCGGCGTTCCATATACGAACAAGTCGTTTTTATATGTATCAATGGCCTTATTAATACAATGTTGAAAATCTAAATATGGAAACACATCTGGATCTGGTGCTGAGGAAGCAAAATCAATTATCTCGTTAGTTTCTATGATACTTCCGGATTTCTTAACAACGTAGTATCCACTTTGAGGAACGGAATAAATAATATGACGCTTTTCTAATTCATGAAGCGCACGTATAACTGTCGCCTTATTACATTCATATTGTGTAACGAGTGACCTTATAGACGGTAATTTCTTTCCTTCTTTTACCTCTCCATTTTGAATCATATTTTCTAAGTCGTTTAAAACATGTAAATACTTATACATTATTACCACCTCAACATTTAATTTGTACCGGTACAGTTTGTATTTGTTCACATTGTAGCACTAGATCAGAAAGATTACTATGTACGTATACTGGCCAGTAAGAAATCAACTACTATGAGGTGAAATTATGAAACATACAACAAAGGCATATTTATCAGCATTACTCTATTCATTTATTATTGGATTCTCCTTTATGTTTGTGAAATTAGCATTAACAGTTACGAGCCCCCTCGATACTCTTGCTCATCGTTTTACAATTGCTTTCGTAGCTGCAAGCATTCCCGTTATTTTCGGTTTTGTAAAGTTAAATATATCATTTAAAAACATACTTGACCTTTTACCAATTGCAATATTTTATCCAGCACTATTTTTTGCTTTCCAAGCGTTTGGCTTAGTGTATACAAGTTCATCTGAAGCTGGAATTATCCAAGCGGCAATTCCTATATTTACGATGATATTAGCTTCCTATTTTTTAAAAGAATATACGAATATATGGCAAAAAACCTCTGTTCTCGTTTCTGTCATCGGTGTTATTTATATATTTATCATGAATGGTTTAGGGGCACATGAAACTAGTCTCATCGGTGTTATTCTTATTCTGTTATCGGCATTATCATCTGCTTGCTATAATGTGTTAGCTCGAAAAATGACAAAGAATTTCAGGCTAATGGATCTAACTTACACAATGACAGCGATTGGTTTTATTAGTTTTAATGTAATTGCTATCACTAGCCATATAAACAAAGGTACATTAACTATATTCTTTAAGCCATTTATGAATGGAACATTTCTTATTTCCATTTTATATTTAGGATTACTATCTTCTTTACTGACCGCATTGTTATTAAACTATTCATTATCTTATATTGAAGCAGCAAAAATAAGTGTCTTCAGCAATTTATCTACACTTATTACCATTATCGCAGGCGTTGCATTCTTACATGAACAAATCGCATACTACCATATCATCGGCACAATTCTAATCGTTCTTGGAGTAGTGGGCACAAACTTTTTAGGAAAAAAAGGGATTGCAATAAAGAAAAAGAATACTTCCATAAGTAAATAAAAAGCGAGGGATATATAATGCAGCGTGTAAATACGATCGATATTAGTAATATACTTGAATTGGAACAAGCTCTTTCGACTTTAATAAATAAAAATATTTCTTCAAAACTAGACCTTGAACACTGGTTAAAAGAACAATCTACTTTAATTTGGGAAATCGAAGAACAATTACGATTACACTATATCGCCTTTCAAAGTAATACAGATAATAAAGAAATAAAAGATACTTTTGAACATGATCAACAATTTGTAAAGCCACTTTTAAAACGTTATCAAAATTTATTTAATAATAAATACTTACAGTCACCATTTCGAATGGAATTAGATTCTAAAGTATATGGTTTATTAGATGTAAAAATAAAAAATGCTCAAACTTTATTTTGCGAGGAAAATATCGAATTAGAAATTAAAGAAGACCAATTAGTAACAGCGTACTTTGAAATTACAGGAGGACTAAGTGGAAATTGGGACGGCGAAGAAAAAACGATAACGGAATTACAATCCTATTTACAAAATCCGAATCGTGAGATCCGTAAAAAAGCAAAAATGATTATTTCTGAACAATTTTTATCTGTTGAAAAAGAACTCCAAAGCATCTTAAATACATTAATTAACATTCGCCACCAAAAGGCAAAAAACATTCAAGTCGAGAATTATCGTGATTATATGTTTAAAAAATATGAGCGTTTTGATTATACAGCAGCAGATTGCTATGAACTAGCCAAATCAATACGAGAGTATGTTGTACCACTTAAAGATAAAATATTACAAGAGAAAAAAGAGAAACTAAAAGTAGATACGCTTCGCCCATGGGATGTAACAGCTGTAGCCCCTGATCAAAAAGTGCTTAAACCAATTGTAAATGAAAAAGATTTAATTGAAAAATGCACTTACATCTTCAATCAACTAGATGTTGAATTTTCAGCGTTATTAAACCGAATGTATAATCATGATTGCTTAGATTTAGGAAGTCGTAAAGGAAAAGCAGCTGGTGGTTTTTGTGAGTATTTACCTGCTTCTCAATTATCTTTTATTTTTATGAATCTAAACTATACACAAGATGATATTATTACTTTCATACATGAAATGGGTCATAGCATTCATAACGAGTGCGTAAAACCATTAGAATTACGACAGTATATAGAAATTCCTGCTGAAACGGCTGAACTAGCTAGTATGACAATGGAAGTATTCACAATAGACCATTGGGATACTTTCTATACAGACAAAGAAGATTTAAAACAAGCAAAAATAAACTACTTTAAAGATGTTATTTCATATTTACCAAGTATGCTTATCGTAGATCAGTTCCAACACTGGTTGTATGAAAACCCTAATCATACTGCTGAGGAAAGAAATGAAAAATACTTACAACTTCAAAAAGTTTATCAGTCTAGCGTCATACATATCGATGGTTACGAAAACTGGATAGCAACGAGTTGGTTGCCAGTACTTCATATTTTTGAAGTACCATTCTATTATATCGAATATGCAATCGCACAACTTGGCGCACTGCAAATGTATAAACAATATAAAGAAGATCCTAAACAAGCACTAAATAATTATAGAAAGGCATTATCACTAGGAAGCTCAAAATCTATAAAAGAAGTGTATGAAGCAGCTGGTATTCGTTTTGATTTCTCTGGTGAAACTATTAAAGAATTAATGACATTTGTAGAAGCAGAGTTAGATTCACTTGAACGTATATAAGAAGAAAGCTGCACCTATATTTTAGGTGCAGCTTTCTTCTTTATTTTATTAATAAGTTTTATGTACTGAGAATCTCCATATCCGATTGCGTGAAAAAGATGGAACAACTGTATTAATAATTCTTGGTTTGATAATTCTTTATTTTTGTAGATAAATTTTGTTACAGCATTATCTTCTTTTAACATTTCTAAATATAACTTTATAGCCTGATACATCACTGGGAGTAAATCCACAGATGGTTTTCTATGGTTTACCAATACCTCTTTGTATACAGAACAATAGTTACCTAACTTAAGTTCAGTTTGACTGACTTTGAATTCATCTTCCCTAAAGCTATTTAAAATCACTCTACCCTCATAGCCTGACTGCTCAAGATAAGAAAGTATTGTTACTAGGTTCATTTGGCAAAACATATCTTCACCAAACCATAAAACAATACATTCATAATTATTCTTAAAAAACTTTTCTAATGGATCTATAACCTTTTTTATATAATTCTCTACTGAACTATTATGCCCCCTTGCTCTTACTTCAATGAATTCTTCATCGAAAACTTGTGTACTAGTAGCATTTACACACATTGCTTCATTAAATGGGGCATAATCAGACTCTCCCATTAATTTTTCGTTTTTAAATTCTTCATACATAAATTGGCCATTTAATATATTTAGTACGTCTTTATCGAACAGTTCACATTTCCTATTTCGTAACTGCTCAACCTCTATTTTTCTAGAAATATTCATTTTAAACTCCTCTTCTTTATTTATATTGAGTTTAACAAATGATTGAACTGGCATCTTGCTAAGTTGGAAATCTTTTGGGGTTATACCAAAAACAGTTTTAAAAGCTCTACCATAAGCCTCTTGCGAAGAGTAATCGTAATCCATTGCGATATCTATTATCTTTCTACCTTTCGTCAAGTCCTCCGTAGATAAATACAATCTTCTAAGAAGAACATAACGCCTAATGCTGACACCTGTTGCTTGATGAAATTTGAAAGAACAATAATAAGAGGAATATCCCATGTAATGCGATAATTTTTCCAATGAGAATGCCTTCCTCAAATTCTTCTCAATCCAATCAATCATTTGCTGTATATACTCATTCATTTACTTCACTCCTCACTAAAAATTATAAGAGGGATACGTTTCTTTCTTTTGATGTTTCTTGTGGTTTATAACACGAACCATTCTCTAAAATCCTTAAATACTTTGTTTTATATTTTTTCAGCTATCTTATTTTGTCATATATTCTATTCACTTTTCAATTTAACTTTAATCATTGTGGAGTGTTCCTACCCTACTAATTATTAACACGCAAATTGCAGGATATATCTTTTTAAAGGATTTCATAAAATAAAACACGAATTTTGTAAATTAAGGAACTTTTAGTTTTTAGGTTGAAAAAATTTAAATATAGAGAGGAATTCAAAATGAAGGAATTAGAAAAAGAAATACTCACATTAGTAAACGAACGTTATCCATTACATTTTATTAACATTAAACCTATAACAAACGAAATGTATCAATGTAATACAGTACAAGGGAATTACTTCATTAGAATCACAAACTATAAAACATATGAAGAACAGTTAGAAGAAGTTAAATATACAAACTTTTTATATCAAACTGGATTAGGTGTTCCACCAATCATACCTTCTTTACAGGGGAATTTAGTAGAAAATTTAACATTAGACAAGGAGGTATTTGCTGTAGTTTATAAAGCTGCTCCTGGCATTCACTTACCAAGAAGTGAATGGAATCCCGATGTATTTAAACAATTGGGTCAAGAAATTGGCAAATTACATCTGATATCTAAAGACTTTGAAAGTATTGAACGAGTTAAACATATTAACGCTTGGTATGAAAATGAAGAATATAATTTCCTTAAATATATCCCTAAAGAAGAGACTATTATTAGAGAAATTGCATGCGATGTTTTATCTTCCATTAAAAACCTTCCAAAAACATCTACGAACTACGGCCTGATCCATGGAGATTTATGGTTAGAAAACATTTTAGTTGATAGCGATTCAAACTTATCCATGATTGATTTTCAAGACTGTGAAAAACACTTTTACATATTCGATTTAGCAGTTCCAATTTATAGTGCAATAGAATATTCATTTGCTGGAAATGGAAATATTGTTGACTATGAGAATTCTATTACAAAAGCGATACTTGACGGGTATCAAGAAAAAAGAGAACTACCTAAAGAAATGATAGACAAGCTTCCGTTGTTTATCAAATTAAAAGAGATATTTGAATATAGTTTAATGCACATGTATTGGAATAAAGAAGAATTAACTGAGAATCAAGTACGGATAATGAATCTTTATAGAATGAAACTTGAAAATAAAGATTCATTAATCAAAATGTAAAGCAAATGTGGTTTAGCTACAATAGTTAAACCACATCCTATATAAGGATAATTACTTACTGGATTTTATTTATTTTTTAATTATACATACTGATCTAACACTCCATTTAAATAAACTGCGTTATGCGGAGATATCTTCTCAGCAAATCTAGCTGTAATAATAATCGGAGCCCATTGAAAAATCTCATCTCTTGATAAGCCAGTATTTCTACAATACATATGTAAATACATTTCAGCTAATTCTACTGAGGCCTGAGCGTACAATAAGTATGTACGAAATACATCTGCACGGATATCACCTGAACTTGCATCTATCCAGTCTATAATTTTTACGTTATCGTTACTCAAAATCAGATTAAACGGATGAAAATCTCCATGACATAGCCTAGAATCAAATACAATTGAATCTAATTTTTGTAAAATATTTTTCTTTTTGTTTTCATCCAATTTATGAACAGATTTAATTTGACACTCTAACCTTTCTCTCATTGGTTCCATTTCATCTATATTCACACGTATAGAATGAATCTTTTTTTGTTCATTAACACAAATATTGATGTAATGTTCTGCCTTATTTAGATTATTAAGCAAGAGTTCGCCAATATTTTCTCCTTTTACATATTCCATAATAATTGCCTGTCTATTTTGTATCTTTGTCACTTCAAATACGTTCGGAACTGGTAGTCCACATGAATAAGCATATTTTTGTTTTTTTGCTTCATTTGTAGACTCTGTGTTTGGAAGGTATTCCTCAAATAATTTAATAACTTTATTTTCATGAAGATATATCTTCGCTGTATTTCCTTTGGCTATCAGCTCACCTAAATTCAAGTCTTCTCCTCCTTAAACTATATAGTATTATTACTACACCTTTATTTTAAATTCACTGTAATGTTAGGGAATCCTTCTACTCATATAAATCCTGTCATTATAAAACCTTTGAAATAATAAATGAAAAATACGTATTAAAAATAGCCTTATAATTATTTTCTGCATAATTATAGGGCTACTTTAATGATGTTCATAATTTTTTGTTTCGTTTGACTTAAATAATTGTTATTTTTAGTAGATATTAAAATACCAATCGGAATGTTAGAATTAAAACCCTTAATCTTAAAAGATAGTACTTCTTCATTCAAAATTGTACCTTTGGGTATAATTCCTATAGCATTCTCAAAGAGCATTTGTGGAATAAGGTTCAAAGCACTACAATTGTATACTCTCTTAAAAGACAAATTATTTTCCGCTAATAAAGAACTTACAGATTGATATGAAAAACAACTATTTTCACCTACAATTATGGGGTAATCTATAATATCAAATATTTCAACAAAATCTTTTTGTAGTAAAGGATGATTCGGATGGTTTACTATAAATTCAATTTGTTCATCACTTATTGGAGTGAATTTTATATTCGAACTATTATTATGTCCACACACCGCAAAATCGACCTTATTTTGTTTAATCATCTCTGCTAAAAGTGCAGTATTTCCCACTACAAAATCACAATGTATATATGGTTTTTCATCGTTTAAAAACTTTAATATTATTGGAATTAACCTTTTAGCAAAAGATTCTAATAGACCAATTCTTAAACTCCCTCTCTCTTCATTACTAATACGTTGTGCTTGAGATTTGGAATACTCCCAATGTGTTAATAAGTTTTCTACTTCCTCTGCAAAGAGTTTTCCCTCTTCTGTTAATCTCGCATCCCATCCTCTTTCAAATAATAGAAAACCTATTTCATTCTCTAGCTTTTTTATATGTGCTGTTACAGTTGATTGGGCATAGTTTAATTGTTTAGCAGCTTGTGAAAACGTTCCTTCTTCAATAATTTTTTTAAATGTAATTAATTCTTTTATTTCCATTTGATACACCATCTTTATCGATTTTATTGATAATAAGTTAATATATTTTCAATTATACAAATGAAATGATTGGAAGTAAAATGAATTCAAAAGAAAGGAAGTGCTCTAATATGCCATTTGTTACTGTTTATCATCCTGAAGAATTATCCGATAATAAGTTATTAAAAAATGTAAGTATCAAAATCCATCATTCATTAATGGAACATTTTAATATCCCCGAAAACGATTATTTCCAAATGTTTTTACCTTATCCATCTCATCAGCTGTTTTATGATTCTTCTTATCTATTAGAGGATTCAACAAAACGATCTAATAATATGATTTATGTTTCAATTACGTGTGGACCAGGAAGAACAATGAATCAAAAAAAGGATTTGTATAATGCTATAGCAACTACCACAGCTACTATATTACACATCTCTAGTGCTGATGTTTTCATTACTTTACATGAGACATCAATTGAGAACTGGTCATTTGGTCAAGGAATAGCTCAAATGTTACATCAACATAATAACTAGATTTTATATTCTTTAAAACAATATAAACTTACCGCTCTCTATAACTAAATAGAAAGTGGTAAGTTTAATTTACTAGCAATATCAGAACGGAACTCTGGTGTATACAAGACAGTAAACGTATATCCCTGCTCAATAAATAATACTTCATTATGTTTACATTCATATGGAACACTATTTTTCTTCAAATTATTTTGTATTCGTTGTAAAAATGCTTGATCTGGTGTTCCGAAAGAAACGTGTACTTTTGGTGGTAAAGCTTTCATAGCAATTGGAATCCAAGCTCGCTGCCACCAAGTTGCAACAATGTATGCAGTGCCACCTATAACAAAGTTAAAAATGTCCCCATCTTCCATCGTTTTCATATTTAGATTTGATTTCAACCACTCCGTAAATACAGGTACACTTTTAACAGGAAGACCAATTTCCCTTACGTATAAAACGTTTAACGGTGAATGTGAAACTAATACCTCTTCATTAATATAACTATGTGCGATAATTTCAAGAAGATTTCCATCACCGTCTTTAAAGTATAAATTGAATCGACCGCTCTCCTCGTCAATTGTATGACCATCTTTCCATTTCACAATGAGTAAACCAGATCCTTCAAGCCAGTTTGCTGTTTCTTGAAATTTTGAATATGGAATCTCAAAAGCGAAATGCGCAGGTGCAATTGGTTCATACACTTCCTGAAAACTAATTGTTGTGTATGGCGTTACTTCAAATTGAATAAATGATGCTGTTTCTTTTTTTATCGGAAAAGATAATATATCTCTGTATACTTGTTTTACTCCTTCTATAGAAACAGTTTGTAGTTTAATATCTGAAAAGTGTGTAATCATTATAATAAACCTCCAAATTCATTATTTCTATTAGTATTGTATTTCAAAAACTAACAGGAAAAATCCATCTGGAGATTGAAACTTTAATTAACAAACTACTACTTTTGTATTAGAACTGTTGCGTTAACATTTCAGCTAATACAATCTAAGCTTTAAGCAGTTTGCGTTTTAGTACAAATAATTAGTATGAACGACCACTTCAAGATATAATGAATAATATTTTAAGCTAAAAGGAGTGTTGTGTTGTGACGCAAAGAATTTCTTACTATGATGCTGCACCTGATGCTATGAAAATTATGATGGACATGGAAAAGTACACAAAACAATCCACGATTAATCGAACGACTAGAGAACTTATTAAAATTAGAGTTTCTCAAATCAATGGCTGTGCTTACTGCATAGATTTACATACATCTGATGCACGAAAAATGGGAGAGACTGAACAAAGAATTTATTGCTTAAGTACTTGGGGTGAATGTAATTTTTATACAGCGGAGGAAAAAGTCGCAATTGAATTAGCTGAGCATATTACACTTATTCCTACTAAAAGAGTTCCTGATTCCCTATACAAACGAGTATGTGAACATTATGATGAAAAACAATATATTGACCTTGTCTTGATTATTAATCAAATTAATAGTTGGAATAGAATTTCTATCGCGATGGGAAATACACCGGCAAAAAAATAACACTTTAAGCAAACAACTTACTCAATACGTTTTATTACATCCACTTCAAAAAGGTTGTTTCTAATACATTACAAGAATCAACCTTTTTAAATTATATTGGACTTTACCAATGTTTTCTAATTTCTTCTACTATAACCTCCGGATAATCCCAATGTAACAGATGGGTAGAATTCGGGATTAGTTTTAATGTCGCTTTTGTTCTCTCACTAAAAATACTCGCTGTCTTCCCTCTATACTCATCCCAAATTTCTGGTACTGTAGCACGAAGTAATATTATATTAGATGGTAACTCCTCATATATATCCATTGTTTCATCCTTATGCATACCCTTTACGATATTACCAGCTGTTGTACCCCTCGCATGCCAACATACTTTATTATCTATTTCTATACCAAGATCCTTAACTGCAAGTTCTAATAATGGAGACCATCTTGTATACACTTCTTTTTCACTTTTAAAGAAATCATCCCAACTATTAAATACATACTCTTCAAAGTCCTTTTCATAATAAGCAATTTCTTCTTCCAACGTTTCTTCTTGAAGCCTTTTCGTTTGGTACCCTCCATCAATGAGAATACTCCCTAATACCTTTTCTGGATTATGTAACAAATAAAATAGCGCTACAAAACTTCCCCACGAATGTGATAGAAAATAAAAATGTTCAATTTTTAGTTCATTTATTATTTCATTTAACCAATTTGCTAAGTTTTGCATCTCATAATCTTCTGTTCTCTCAAAGGGCGGTGTTTTACCATACCCAGGTGCATCAATGGATATAAGTCTATACTCTTCCTTTAGTTTTTCTGCGATTTCTATAAAACTTAAACTGGTACTACCTAATCCATGTAAACAAAAAATAACGGGCTTATCATTTTCTGCCCACTCAGTAATATGTACGTTTAATTTTTCATTGTTAATATAGTAACGTTTCAAAACAGTTATCCTCCATATTTTAATTTTCAAATTTACATTATGATTATTTCTATTTTTTTCAATTTCACCCTGCTTTTTTCCATACAAAAAAGCAAATTTTCTTTAAAAGAAAATCTGCCTTTACGCTAATGTATATTATTTAACAGCAATAATCATAAACCTCTTTGAATTCGTACGAATCCCCTTTTCAGAACTATTCGCGTCGATGAACTTTTGTAAAATAGTAAAATCCTCTTCCTCTTCTCCAAAATTAGGAATAATAGGCGTATGTTTTAATAAAAAAATGAGATCTTCAGGTGTACTGTAATAATCGGTAACATCATATTCACGTACTTGCACGAGTTCAAATCCTGCACTAATAAGTTCACTCATATACTTTTCTTTTAAAGTGCCATCTCTTTCACCTAAACATTGTCCTCTGCCAAATGCTTCTTTAAGGTTTAATTTATCATGTTCACAAACTTGTTGCGTTAAGAAAAAAGCACCTTTTTTTATTACTTTTGCTAACTCAGATGCTAGAAAAGGTGCATGACAACTAGAAGCAATATCAAAATAAGCATGCGGAAACGTTAAAGCTTCAGAACCCATTTGGAGAAACTTAACATTTTGTACACCTGCTTTTTTCAAGTTGGAATGTGCTGTTTCAATCATGCCATTAGAATTATCTATTCCAATTAACAATTTAGCTGAAGATGCTATGTTAAGTACATTCTCTCCTCCACCTGTACCTACATCAAGTAGCATGTCTGATGGTTTGCATCTTTCTTTCACTTCGCCATAAAAATCCCAAGTGCCTCCTACCGTTTCACATTTCAGCTTACTGAAATCCCACCCATTTAATCTTCCTACTTTATCATAAAAGTTTTTGTACTCTAATTCGTTCATTTTATTATTTCCCCTTTGTAAAATGCCTGAAATGTTTAATACGGATGATTCTCAAAGTAAACTCATAGTGTATATTTTCGTAAAGCTTCTTTTATATCTAGTATGCATTTTTTCAGCCCCGAACAACTAGTTACTTCGTATAATATAGGATTGCATCTACCCCATCTAAATTGGAAGATTCTATGTATAATAATATAATTTAATTATATATAATAAAATATAAATTATCAAAAAAGTACCTTTCTGCAAAACTATTTAGTTTACATAATAATTTTATAGTCTATTTTTATCAATAAATTCTAAATGTCCTCTACCCCAACCACACATACTATCCAACACCGCGCTTACCGTTTTTCCATGCTCAGATAAACTATATTCCACTTTAGGTGGTATTTCTTGATACATTTCACGTTTTATTAGTTGATCTTGCTCTAATTCACGAAGCTGCTTCGCTAATGTTCCTTGAGATATGTCGGGTATTAATCTCTTTAATTCACCAAACCGTTTCGTTCCATCTGTTAGCAAAATAAATAAAAGCAATGGCTTCCATTTCCCACCGATTATTTGTAATGTCGCTATTACCTCTTTTAATTTAGGTTCTTGTAAATCCATCTCCTCACCTCTCCCATCCCATCATAGATCATAATAAATCATTTTTCATGTTATTTCTCCGTTCACTACTTCATTAGTACGAAAGTTGCGACTAGGTACAAGTAAAGTGCCTACTTTTCAATAACCATTTTTTAACGAATAATAAAAGCAACACATATTTATTTTTAATTTTATATTAAGGGAGAGGCTTAATCATGTCTTTTACTACATTAAAAGATAAACAAATCGTTATTATTGGTGGAAGTTCTGGTATTGGATTAGCGACAGCAACACAAGCAGTTGAACAAGGCGCACATGTTATTATTGCCGGACGCTCGGAAGAAAAGCTAAAGGCTGCTCAAGAATTAATAAATAACAATCACCTTCAAACTTATGTATTGGATAATCAAAATAAAGAGCAATTACAAAATTTTTTCAAAGATGTCGGGAAATTTGATCATTTATTTACACCGGGGGCTTCTTACACACTTGGACCAATAACCACTACAGAGGAAATTGCTGAAAGTAGCTTTATCGGAAAGTTTTGGCCTCAATATTATGCCGTGAAATATGCCATTCCTTTTCTTTCAAAATCAGGATCTATCGTGTTAATGTCTGGTGCATTTAGCCAAAGGCCACTTAAAGGTGCTCCTGCTTATGGAGCTTGTAATGGTGCTATTGAAAGTTTAGGAAAAGCTTTAGCTGTTGAATTAGCTTCGATTAGAGTTAATGTTGTTTCTCCTGGAACGATACAAAGAGAGAATGAACAAAACGAAAAAAGACTAGCTGCTTATGAAGATTATAAGTCTCTTTCTCTTGTAAAAAGGCCTGGGCATAATGATGAAATTGCACATACTGTCCTGTTTTTAATGCAAAATGAGTTTACTACGGGTAGTGTATTATTTCCTGATGGAGGATACACATATCATTAAATTAATTTTATTCACCTGTATATTATCTTAAGGGCTTTACTTAAAACACAATTTCAATTAGATGAAAAAAAATTTTAAGTACCTCATTTATTCTCACATTCAAACTTATAGTGAATGAATCCAACAGACACACCATTTTTCTATACACTTTTGAGTACAATAAAATAAAAAAGGCATAAAATATGCCTTTTTTTGCTTATTTGTTGATTGGATAACAAACCTCTGTAACCCACTTATTAGGATCCGGTTCCATCGCTGGGCTCACATGATAAATATTAAACATCGGGCCTGCTAATTCGTAACCTTCCGTCTCAATCCATTTTGCGGCTGCTTCATTTACGTTTGTCATTTGTTCATAACTTCCGCTTACTGTTATAGAAGCTACTTTGATTGGCTCTATTTTTTGAAAATGAACATCTTTTGTATTTTCATGCTTTCCTAAGATATTTAGCTGTATTTCTATATCCACATCATTTTCTTTGTATTCTTGATCATGGAAGACAGCGATACTATAACTCGGGTGAGCCATACTAATATTTTTCATATGAATTTCTTGCATTAATATACTCCATAAATCGCCTTCACAATTATACGATGGAATAACCTTTCTAACAGTAGCTACATTTCTTTCTGGAATTTCTTTTATTGAAACATGATAGTTCATCTCAACAACATCCTCTCTCATCGTTTTCATTGAGTTTTCGAGGAGACGTAATTGTTTTTGAAGGTTATTCTTCTTTAATTTGAGTACTACGATTTAGAAATTGCTCCTTTATACTATCTATATTATCGCATTCTATTATTTTTTTAATGGTAGCGATATTAAACCCCATATCTTTAAACGTTTGAATTTGATTTACTTTCTTTAGTTGAGCCGCTGAATAATATCGATAACCACTTTGCTCATCGACTTTTACTGGCTGTAATAGCTCCACTTTATCGTAGTGTCTCAACATACGTATACTAATGGAAGATAATTTTGAAAAATCTCCAATTTTAAACATGGTTTCCCCCTAAAAATTCTGTCTACTTCGAAGCTCAACTTTATTTTAAACAATGACATCGTGTGAGAGTCAACTGTTTATAACAACTTGAATTATAATTCTTTAATTAATTACCTTCTTTCTGCCTTCTTAAGGCAATTAAGATTGATATTAGTCCGTTTACAGCAAATAAGATTATTATAATTCTAGTTAGTAAAGCTACATCTGCTGAAAATACTTCAATCGTATGCCACGGTGAATTTGTACTATAAGTAAGAAGTGGGATTAAAATAATTGATAATATTAGAAATAGACTCCCTACGAAAAACCAATTGGATTTTTTACGATTTTTCTTATGTTTATATTTTTTAATTAACATAATCGATGTAATGAAAAGTATGAGTATAATTAACGACATTACAATTTGTGTGATTGGGATATTTTTAGGGACTTCATTAGGTTCTTCACCATTCAAAATACTAATAATCCCCTTTTTCAACACCACTAGTGCCGCCTCTTCTAATACATGATTTTTATTCGTTAAAATCACACCACCCCAGCCGCTATTATTGAAAGTAAACATTTCTGCATGAGCATCGGGGGTAGATCCTGAATGCCAAATCATCGTTTCGTTGTCATTTAAATTCGTTGTTCTTAATCCAAACCCATAACTTTTTTCTGGATTTATTTTATAAAGTGGTGATAAATAAAGGTCAATATTTTCTCTCTTTAAAAATTGATTGTGCTCTTGGCGAGTTAAAAACATAATATATTGAATCATGTCTTCCAAATTCGCGGTAATATAACCATATGGTGCCCCAGCATTATCATAGGACACTACACTTTTTCTTGGTATACCAAACCAAGATTGATAGCCTGTTAAATATCCTTTTTCATATGCACTATCTTTATTTGCTGCCGCACCATTCATTTCTAATGGCTGAAAAACATGCTTTTCCATATATGAAGAATATGTTTCATTTGTTACTTCCTCAATAAGTGCACCTAAAACAATATAATTCGCATTACTATATTGATATATTTCCCCTGGTGGAGCAGTTAATTTTACATTTGAAAGTTTCATTACATTATCTTTTATTGATGTAGAACTTTTTAATTGCTTATCTGATAGCGCTAAACCTTCATATGTATTTATTCCACTCGTATGAGTTAGTAGATGTTGAATTGTTATATTCGAGGTTAATTGAGGATTTTTTAGTTTAAGCCAAGGGAGATGTTGTTGAACTGAATCCTCTAATTTTATCTTTTTGTCTTCTATTAACTTTACTATAGCTAAAGCTGTTAAAGATTTACTTATTGAACCGATTGCAAACGGTGTTTTACTAGTTACCTTTTTTTCAGACTCTCCAGTAATTCCCCACGATTTTGCGAAGAATACATCTTTATGATGTACAATTGCAACAGAAGCTCCTGGAATGTTCTGCTCCTTTATAAATTTTTCAATGTACTTATCTAAAGTAACTTTAATATTTTGCTCAGCATAAACTTTTGGATGTACGATACATAATATTAATACATTACAAAGAATACAAATTTGAAATAATTTATAGATAATTTTCTTCATTATACTTTAGATAGCTTTCTTTTTTTATAAATTACTAGGCTAATAAATACTAATACAGAGAGTGTAAAACTAATCATTATTAATACATAGTTCCACCACTGATTCTCTGCTATACGATATAAAAGATTATAATTAAATGAATTTTTACTATGAGTTGAATTATATGATTCAGCTAAAAATATTGAAAGTGTAGTTTGTGAGATGAGGTAAGTAATAAATGCGATGAATATGCCACTTAATAGTAGTGAATTTGATTTTCCATTTTCATTTTGAAATTGTTTCATTTTTACTCGTATATCAATTTCATTTATTTCCAAAAAATCTTGAACAAATAATTGAGGAGTTCCTAGATCGTTTAGACTATCCTCACCATCTTCATGACATTCCTGAAAATGTTCTAATAATTGTCGTTTAATATTTTCCCTTTCTTCTATACTTATATCGTATTGCTTTAATTCTTTAAGTACGTCAGTTAAAAATTGCTGTTCTTTACCTTTTAGTTCATTCCTCATTTCAAAAGGTCTCCTTTCAAACCGCTTTTTAATAATGTTTGAATATCAGATTGCAATTCTAGCCACTCATTAATTTTCTTCTCAAGTCGTATTTTCCCGCTGTCATTAATTTCATAATAAATTCTAACTTTGCCACTGGCTGTTACTTCTTGATATGTATTAACCCATTCTTGATTTTTCAACTTAGTTAAAATGGGATAAATACTTCCTACTCCTTTCAATTTTAAATTGTGTACTTCAAGCTCTTTCATAATTTCATATCCATAACTTTTCTTTCTCGATAAAATCGATAATACACACATTTCTAAATGACCTTTAATTAAACTCGTTCTGTCCATAGGATAAATTTAACAGAAATATATACTTCATTCAAGTATATATTTCTGTTAAATTTAAAAAATCAGACAATAAAACAAAAAGGTTTATAAACACCCAAAATTAGCACTCATGACCTATATTTATCTCTAATTTTCATTTTTATAACATAATTATTACATAATATATCAACCTTTTATCCCTTTTAGTTTTCATTCTCCCTTCCACTTATACTTCTTTCCATAGTGAGAAATATTGTATGTGGGACATAAAAATACTAAAAAATCCAACTTCTTAATTTTGACATTAAGAAGTTGGATCTTCTTTCGTTATTTCGTAATAATCATACTGTGCTATTACATTTACCATTAAGAATACACGCTAAATATTAATTGAGTTAGTGGTTTTAATAACACATAAACTAATAAAAGTTTACTTATTAATCTCTAAACATTCATAAACAGCCATCATATCTCGTTTATCCAACTCACGAATACGATTAAAAATCGGTATTTCTGCAACAGCCTCCGTTAATAAACTTTCATCCACAACATCACTAACTGTTCCAGTTAACCATGTTTGCACATCTATGCCATCAACAATTTCTTTAAGCCCTTCATCATTAATACCACTTGCATTACAAGTGACACATGGAATTGTTAATTTAAACACGCCATCATGTAGGTTATCTTCAGTTATAACTTTCTTTCCGTTACAGAATGGACATGGGTTGCTTTTTTTAATTTTATTAATTTGTGTAACTAATTTTTTGTAACCAAATGCTTCGTAAACATATGTTAGTTTTTTATATTTTCCATTTGTGAAATACTGATCTATAATGGTTTCTCTTGTTTCATAAACATTAGAAAAATCACAAATAGTTACTTGATTATTGGCACTAATGGATTCTATATTCCCTTTAATTTCGTCCCAGAATGGTAAAACATTTTGTAACACTATTTCATAATTTGAAAAACTTGCTTGTCCTAATTCGAACATTTTCAGTGCAACTTGTACTTTTCTTGGCAATAAAGAAACATCTTCCGTCAATCTCATATCTCCCCCTATTATAGACTTCAATTTAACGAGTGCCGGTAAATTACCAACTGTGTTCAACACTTCATCCATAGGCTGATTAATTATTTCACGAATATCTGAGTTTCCAAACTTAAGCGATTTATGATGATTTAAAACCGTCCCCTCACAAATTGGACATGTCATGATTTCTTTAGATTCCTTAATTTGTTCTTTAATAGCTGCTTTAGAAATCACAATATATCCACCAATGATCGTATTAAATCCTACCCATGTTCTACGTGTCTTACCTTTCTTATCATAAAATGATTTTTCAAAATACCCGTACCAAAATGTATGTTTTTCCTCTTCTGACATATCATTATAGCTCTTTGATAAATCATGACCGAGTTCATTTTTAATTTCTTCAAATAAAAATTCTATTTTTTCATATTGATAAAATTTCAATACTTTCATGATTTCCGGATCGAATAAACCATCCCAAAATGGAACATTTTTATCTTGTATTGTAATGTCTTTATTAAAGATTTCAATCTTAAGGCGACCTGAACAAGACGGACAGTGATTATCCTGTGAATAAAAATCAAAACTTCTCGTATCTTTATTGGTTGGATGGGAAGCTATAATTTGATTAATTAATCCACCAATCTCATATAAAAAACTATATTGACTATACAAATGTCTTTCAAGATCAATAGCAATTATTGGTGCAATTGTATCAGATTCATATTCGCCATAAATTAATCGGGCCATTGATGATAAACTTTTTAAAATACCACCCTTATAAACGTTTTCAGCATTTTTAAAATAGTTAATATGATTTTCTTTTACATAGTGAATTCCTTCTTTACGCTTTAGCGTTGAAGAAATATGTATTTGCGCAGCCTTTTTCACACTACTCTTTTGACGATAATAATCATTATGACTAATAACATCAAGATGTTCTACAGATTCAAGCTGTCTTTTCCCAAAATCAACAATATAATCCGAACTTTCTAGCATGTAACTATTATGTTCAATCATTATGATTGAGACTGATTCATCTTGTAAAATCCCTCTGACACTATCTATAAATTGATTTAAAATATTTTGTGATAAACCTTTTGAAGGCTCATCAAAAATAAATAAAGTATGTGGGTTTCTTGTGTTGGCAAATAACTCCGACACTAAATGAACACATTGAAACTCACCTGTTGATAATGTTTGTGTTTTTCTTTCTAATGTTAAATAGCCGAGTCCTAATTTGATTAGTAAACTCAAGCGCTTATATGCGATATCTTCATTTGGAAGGTCATCAATAATATCCTCAATTGAACGTTCAAAAATATCATCAATTTCTTCACTATACTTTGTCAGTTTCTTTTTAATATCAAGGAAAGTAGCAACGGTTGATCGACTTGTAATTGACTGATTGCGATCTTGTCCTACCATAACAAGTTTGTCTTTTGGATATCGCTTTTGAAAATCTTTAGCGATACATTCATTAACAAGTGTAGATTTTCCACATCCTGATTCCCCTGTAACAGTTACAAGTCTATTTTTAGGAATCTGAAACTTAGTCATTTGGATATTTCGACAATATAATTCATGGAATGTATAATATTCTGTTGGCATTTCGTTATTTCGTTCTGATAGTAATGGCTTTGGCCTTGGTGATTCTTTCACAATTTTCCCGCCATATTTTCCACTACCAGGTCCAAAGAATAATTGCTCATCAGTTGTATCCAGTACTGTATCTGAATGATCAATGAGCCAAATTTGATTTTTGCACCCTAATTTTTTGATTTCTTCTAATATTTGTAATAATGTTACGTGATCAAGCCCCACAGAAATCTCATCAATAATAATTACTGCATTTTCACTTACTGCCATGAATTCAGCTAAGTAAAGTCGTGTTAATTCTCCACCTGACAACGTACCCATAATTCGATTTAATGTTAAATAGCTAATGTTCATATTAATAATATTTTGTAAAATGTGTTGTTTTGCTTCACTAATATTTAATTCTTCTGCTAATGAAAGAATAGATTCAACACTTAAATCGTTAATATCCGAAATTGTATGTGGTGTAGCAAATAACTCAATAGTATGTTGTTCAACTTCTTCACTAAAACGTTTTCCTTTACATTTTTTACACTCAATATTTTTAGTAGTACCACGCCCTTTACAAGCAGCACACCAACCTAGCGGATTATTAAATGAAAAAACCTCAGGAGATAGATTAAATTCTTCAGCAAGTTTTTCACGAATCTCTTTAAAAACACCTGTATGAGTACCAATTGTCGAGCGCGGATTGGAAGAAATCGATGATTTCCCTAGAAAAAGGACTAAAGGCATTTCTTCCATCTTAATAGCACTAAAATTAGTCTCCATTATATTAGGAAATAAATATTGATATTCAGCCTTTGGCAATAAGGAAACTAGACGCTTCTTTGATTCTTCACCAATTGTTTGACAAAGAGTTGTTTTTCCAGATCCAGATAAACCAGCAATACCAAGTGATTTATTAAACGGAATGATAGCATCTAATTTATTTATGTTATTTGCAATTAATTGATTTACTTTCATATTAACCTCTATTCTTATTTTCTTGAAAAATCATTTTCATAATATAATAATTACATAATGAATATTACCTATTATGTAATTATCCTTTCAGTTCATGAATCTTAACCTTGTATTTTTCAAACCATTGTTGCCACTCATCTTTTGGAAATTCTTTCTCTTTTCCTTCTAACACGGAAGAAAAAAGTTCTAAACAAATATGCCAACCAGCAATATCTTTCGGTGTATGATCTGTTAATTCATGAATGAATTCTTTAAGAAGTAATAGGGATCCATTTCCTGCTTTATGTATTTCAAATCGGACACGATCTTTATCCCATTTGAATTCAAGTACTGCATTTAGTTGACACTCTAAAATATCGATATTTAAAAATGAACCATCCATCATATCGAACTTTATCATTCCACCTGTTTTAAGGTTTTCAATCTGCAAATTAGACATCCATTTTTTAAGCTTACTGTTTTCAGTTAACACAGACCAAACTTCCTCTATCGTATAAGGAAATTGGCGTTGAAATTTTACAATATACCCATTAGATTGTTTCTCTATCTCAGCTAACATATTTATTCCCCTCACTCTCGCGTAGAATGTATGTTCTTATTTTACACGAATTTATGCATAAAAGAAATCTATATGGCAGCTAAATATTAATTTAATGTGTAATACACTTCCAACAACACCATACCCCTCTGTTGTAATTTCTTTCGCATTAGGAAAAAACAAAATCACTTTCCCGTATAGCTCAGTAAGTGGTAAATCAGGAGAATACAAAGTGTTTTCAGTAATTAATGAATGGCTATTTAAAACTACTCTAACATTCATGAACTTTACGATTCAGGCTATTTTTAAACAACAAAAACACGTTACTATTTTTAATGAGAATAGTAACGTGTTTTTTACGTAATATATTTCTGTAGACAGAATCACATCCAAGTGCAAAGTTTTATGGAAGCCAAATGTACCACTTAACTACTAACATCTTAGTAAGTAATAACTTCATCTAAACATTATTGTGTGTAAAAAAAAGCCAAACTATTTTTCAGTTAGTGACATTCGCCCTTCGGTACCGATAATATAATTTACACTTAAGACAAACTGCCTTTTTTGTTTTACTTATTTTTCACTTTATTTTTTCTGGATTATGAATTCTTTTCTTCAAACGAATGATGCCTATGCCTGCCATTATTTTTGTATCTTTCTACATTTACGAACCAAAGTGAGTACTGTTGCTGCAATAACCATCAACATGCCCATTATTGCACTGTTAGTTGTACTTGCACCCGTTTTTGGAAGCTCTTTATATGTATATTCTTTTTTATCATAATTACTATTGTTTGATATATTACTATTACTAGCAAGACCATTAGCTTTGCTAGTCTCTTTATCTTTCACTAGTACTTTTTGTATTGCCTTTACCTCATTACCTACGGAATCTTTGACACTATATATTATTTCATAAGTATCAGCTTTAGATGTATCTACTTTACCATCAACTTTTACTTTAGAAGTAAGGTCATCGTTCTTTTTATTAGTAGCTGATACTCCTACCATTGGGTCAAATTGATCATTCTCATTAATTGTAGTTGTAGCAGGTACTTTTAGTATTGGGTTGTCATTTTTAACTTCTTCTCTAACTTTAACCGTTACAGTTTGTTTCGCAGTTACTTCATGACCTTTAGAGTCTGTAACTGTGTATGTTAATGCGTAAGTACCAGCTTTAGATGTATCTACTTTACCATCAACTTTTACTTTAGAAGTAAGATCGCCATCTTCTTTATCAATAGCTAATACTTCTGTCATCGGAACAAATGAATCTCCTACATTAATAGTCACTCCAATAGGCGCTGTTAATTTAGGCTCTATATCTAATATTTCTTCATTTTTCTCTACAATTACAGTCTGCGTATCCGTTGCATTCCCCCCTTGGGAATCGACAACCAAGTAGTTCACAATGTATTTACCTGGTTTAGATGTATCTACATCGCCTTTATGCTGTACTCTATTTGTTAAATCACCATCTTCTTTATCAGCAGCTGTTACATTTCTCATCGGGTCAAACGTATCACCTACACGTAGTGTAATTGTAGACGGTACAGTTAACTCTGGGACTTGGTTTTCGGCAGTTTTTTCGTTTTCTTTCACTGCTCCCTTAATTTTTGCTGAATCAAAAGCTTTTTGGACCGCTTGAACCTCAATTGAGTTCGCTCCATATTTGTTTGTTGCAACTTTAAGGCACGCTAATCTCAATTCTGAGAAATTAGAAGTCATGTTCAATTCATCAGTATTTGCATAGTAGAAAATATCAAACATTTTATCTTCACCAATACCATTTACAGTTACACCATTATGAGTACCACCTTGAGCAATTAAATACGCAACTTTATTAATAATACTTGAGTTGAAATGAATGCCTCCATTATCCTCTCCATTTAAATCATTATATTTACTATAATCATCTGGATATGGTACTCCATTTGAATAATTGATTGAAGATGGATTTTTCATATTACGGAAAACCGATCCAGTTTGTTCTCCTGTTGTCCAGTTAAATTCCCCGTTATTTATGTATTTCTCAATAGCCGTTCCCATAATATCAGATAACGCTTCGTTAATTGCACCAGATTCTCCGAAAAATTCAAGGTTAGATTCGCTAGAGGTAACCGCATGTGTAAATTCATGGCCCACTATATCGAACGCTTTCACCATGGGGTCACCATATATAAGCATACTAATATTATTAATATTTGCACTAAATGCATTCTCCCAATTTTTAGGGTTATTTGTTCCTCCAGAATCCCATGCATGTACAACTGATACTACTTTTTTTCCCTTATTATCAAAACTATTACGCTTGTATTTATCTTTATAAAAATCATATACCTTTGTTGCTAAAAAATGAGCACTTACCGCCTTTGGATCAGTAAATGTTGGTGAAGTGCTAGTTACTAATATACCAGGATAATATTTTTCTTCATTTGTAATATCTCTATAATTTACATCATATGTCTCAATTCCTTGCCCTCTTGTGTAATCAGCAAGAGCATATTTCCCATTACTTTGTTCAGAAATACCAAAAGTGCGAGTTATACCTAAATCATCTTTTCCTGTTCCAGTTAGTGATACGAAATTGTTTTTTCTACTTTCCTTTAAAGGTTCAACATGCTCTTCACTTACTTTTAAACCTGATTCTTGTACCATATTTTTCAACATTTCACCATTATCGGCATTCACTAAATAAGTTCCAGATACATAGCTTGGTGTTGCAGCAGCAAATGTAACTTGATATGCATTTGAAGCTTGTCCATTATTTTCATCCACAAAAATAACTTCCTTAACTTCTGGTTCAGAAATGAACTTGATATCGCTCCCGTACTTCGTATAAATATATTGTTTGGCTTCTTCTTTTGATAGCTTAATAGGCTTTTTCAAATCTTCTTGTTTTAAATTTTGCGCGCTATCGCCTGAAACACTTTTAATAACACCCTTATTATCTACGTGTGCAGTTAATTGATGGCCATATACTTCTTTTCCTTCGTATGTTTGCTGCATACGTACGAGTGTAGTCCCATCATACGAACCACGTTTTTGAAAGACTTTATAATCTACTCCTGTTTCTCCATTGACTTGCTTTGGAGAAAGCGCTTGTTCTGTTTTCTCCTTAAGTGCATCCTTTACTACATTTTCTGGTGTCTTTTGTGACGGTTGAGTAAGTTCACCTGAGCGGAACGATTCCTCCTTCATTTGAACTTGTAGTTGATCTGTTTCCTCTGCATGACCTATTCCGTATGGCGCTACAGCTGTTAAAGCCAATCCTGTTGTTAATGCAACTATAGCTATTTCTTTTTTATTTTTCATGATATTTACCTCTTATAATTTCCTAAAATATAAAACTGTTAAAAATTATACTATTCATTCGTATCAAAAAAAGAAAATAAAAAGCATATAAAATTAAACAAAATCGCATAATTTAATGACGTTAATTCATTATTTAAATATAATTATTCTAGAGAAAATCACTGCTTTTAATGAACTTTTTTATAGATATATATAAGGTTCGATAAATTAAATTTCACGTGTAAATTCTCTTTTTTTTAAAGATCCAGTTTGAGTTTTCTAAGGTTATCATAGCAAATAAGCCCTAGTAGGTTTCTATTTTCAGATCTTTCTATTTTAATTTTCATCAATAAATGAAGTCATATAAAAGTGAATTGTGTAACACAATATATTAATTACAGATATAAAGCATATTATAAAAAGGTGACTTCTGTAATCAACAAAAGTCACCTTCTTACAATAGATTCGCAATACATATTATCCCAAAAATGTTTATAATGTATAATTTCTATGTAACAAAGAAAAATAATTTATTAACGAGCATTTTCCAAAACTTTTATTAGGTCATTTATATTTTCAATTTTCTGTTGAAACTGATCAAATTTGCTATGTAGCAATGAAGGATTTTTATCTTCTCTTGAAATAACTTGTTTTAATTCGTGCTCTAATTTATCATACGCATCAAAGAAATTATCAAATTCTACACTTACAAGCTCGTCATTTTCACGATAAAATCTTTTTGCTTCTATATAAGTCATATATGATTTATTTAAAAATCCTAATGAAATTAAATATTTAGAAGTGTTTTCTTGATAAATAGCAATATCACATGCTGTTTTAATATCAGAATAAGTCTTTTGAATAAAACATTGTAATTCAAGAATCTTAAACTTTAAACCATAATTCATTTCATTCCCTCCCATCCTATCTATTCTACATAAAATAATAATATTTTACAAAATAAAATATTATTATGAAAGTGACATTTAAAAAGATAACGAAAGAAGAAACAAATTCAAACTTTTCAATCCTTACTTTTAATCTTCAAATAATCTTTTAATTGTTATATAATAAATTAAATATATAATTAGGAGTAGATATAATGCCAGAAACATTAGAACTCATTCTTTTCATACTTATAGCAATTAGTGCTGTAGGTTATCTAATAAAAGAAATTCAAAAACCTAAGAAAAGAACGCTTGGAATTTCACTAGAATTTTTAGTTTTTTTCTGGTCAATATGGAGAATATCGACTATCATAATTTAATTTATATAATCCCTCTCCTCTCGATAAACCTTACTATTCAATCAATACTGTAAACAACTCATTTCTTAAGCATATGTCTTTAATGGAGCAGCTACCTTTTGCTAGCTGCTCTTTTCTTTCTAACCATTATACACAAATTTTCATATAATATAGTCATTCCTTTCTTATAAATTAAGCTCGTCACTTCGGTTATAAAAATGGGATTATATCCTATAATTTTTTTTAGAATCATCCATAATTTATTTCTGAAAAAGTGCTTTGTTTTACTGAAAGGTGGTTGCGGAAACAACCGCCTTTTTATTTTCAAAAAAATCTAATTTCCAAAAAACTATCCACTGCTTTCTGGAACAGTTTTATAATTTCTAACCTGCTTCCTCGTTTCTAATTCAATATGTAATCTCTCGTTATTTTACTGTCACTTTATAAATAACCTTCTAATAAAAAGACCTCCACATATAGTATGTTGGGACTTATTCACGGATTATATATGAGAAATATTTTACGCTCATAGTGAAAAAATAAAAAGCGCAAAGAATAATTCCTTCCGCTTTTTATAACAATAAATACATTTCATATTGTGCTAAAGAATTCTTTTTAAACCCAGATTTCTTTAAAAACCCTTCCAGTAAACTGTTGTTTGGAAAACTAATAGATAAACTTGATAAATTCGATTCTACTCTTGCTACTTGTAATAATTTCATCCCAATCCCAATATTTCTATAATCTTTATCTACGAAAATATAACTAATTTTACCTTGTTCATTTACACATACAGAGCCTTTTAAATCATTATCAACATATGCACCGTAATACGTATTATTTGTTTTTTCAATGTAATCAATATCATTTTGCCAATTTATATGGAAGTTAAGCCATTTCTGAATTTCAAGTTTAAATGTTTGAAATTCTAATCTTTGTACTTCAATATTTTTATTATCTTTATTTGTTAATTTAGTTACATCATTTAAATTATAATAAGAAAGATCATACACTTTTTCATAACCTAATTTGTTATAAAATTGAATCGCCCTATCATTACCTACAATAACTTCAAGAAAAAGTTGCTGGCATTCATTTTGTATCGCTTCTTCTTTATGTAGCTCAAATAACTTTTGACTTACTCCAATGCCGCGAAACTCTGGATGAACAGCTAATGTTCCACAACGCATTGTTTTTATAGTTTCATAAACCTTTATACCACCAAGTATTATGCCAACAGATTTGTCACCATCTAAAGCAAGAAAAGAGTGTTCTAGCGAGTTACCTTCTGGTCCAAAAAATCTTTGTATAAAATCTTCTTTTGAAACATCCATTTTAATGATGTAATCTGAAAATCCATCCTTAAAAGCTCCATACACTAAATCTATACTTACTTCACTACATCTTTTATATTGAATCATATAAATATAATCCTCCACTTTGGCTTGTTATATACTACATTCAAATACATGAAATGAATTCCTTTCACCAGGATCTTTTAACTATTTATTATTTACTACAGTAATCTCATAAACACGTAAAAAAGCAATTAAATGCTCACATGCTCGTTCACATGCTAACATTTTAAAAACCTTTTGTTCTTCTTTCGTTTTATCATTCGCTTGATCTGAAGCAGCTTTTAAACATAAAAATGGTTTTTTATTTATATGACATACGTAAGCGAAAGCAGCGACTTCTTGATCAACCGCCAATGCTCCGTATACAGTATGCAGTAAATATCTCATTTCGGAACTACGAATACGCTGATCTCCAGATAAGAACGTACCGAAGTGAACTGGATCATAAGATCGTATTTTTTTTATTTTTCTTACAATTGACTTTGTTGTTTCAATAGGTGTTGTTCTACCATCATATAAATTAAAAACATCTTCCCCTGAACCAGCAGCAGTAACATCGTGTTGTATTGCATTAAGTGCTACTACAATGTGACCATTTTTTACCTTATTTGATAAACTTCCGCATATTCCTGTCATAAATAGCTCGTCCGGCTGAAACTCACTTATTAATAATTGTACACAACTAGCACAACTTACTTTGCCAACACCAGTTATTGCTGAAATAATTTCCAGGTCATTTATATAATGAAAATGAAATTCCCAAGCTGCTCTTTTTTCGATGCGTTCACTCGGATAATGTTGATGCAAATACGTAAGTTCTGGTTCCCATGCGGATACGATTGCGATACGTTTCATTACACACTTCACTTCCCCTACTGTCATTTAAATAAGCTATCTATACTTTCTCGTTCATAATCTGGAATCCACTCTTTGTATTTTTCATATAAGCCTCGTATTATTTCTTTATTCTTCGCAATGACTTCACATCCTCTATCATCATAAATAAACATGACAATATCTTTCGTTGCGTTAATGAGAAATACGTCTGGATAAAAAATCTCTTTTTTGCTTCCAAAACGAGGATAAAGATTTGGAAAATCCTCATGATTAACAGCTTGAATAAGTGGTTCATATTTAATATCTTCCGCAAGACATTTTAAAGAAAATTGAGATGTACAATATAAATCTGCTTCTTCATCTTTAAATAGAAAAGGTAACGTTTCTTGTCTTATACGAAACTTTAA
This sequence comes from Bacillus cereus group sp. N11, assembly GCF_016483605.1. Lineage (NCBI taxonomy): Bacteria > Bacillati > Bacillota > Bacilli > Caryophanales > Bacillaceae > Bacillus > Bacillus cereus group sp. N11. The sequence continues at coordinate 100,602 of NZ_JAEHBN010000001.1, read as the reverse complement.
ATCTCTCTTTTTAATATATTTATTGTATATATTTATTTTCTGTGGAGTTTTTATATTTTCCTTTTTAAACCGATAAACATTTGCTACTACAAACACTACATCTTCTTTTAAAAATATATCTTCAAATAAGTATTTATTATATGTATATAGTTGAGAGAAGTATTCCATATTTAAATCGTCGGTTCCTTCTACAATTTGATATTTATCTTTCCCAAAATCAAAATGTAGATGATTTTCCCACTGAGAGTATATGGACGGTACTAACGTAACTCCTGGAAATGTTTGATTCATATATTCTTTTAACTGCATTTTCATATCCTTTCTACTCTACAAGTTCTTTTAAATACCAATAAGCTTCTTCTAGCCACGGATGTATAACTTTCAATGTATCTTTTCTTTCCCACAAATATGAAATATATACAAAAGCAGCATGTTCTAAAGATTTTTCTAATCCATTTTTTATATCTACTAAGTATGATGGTGTCCCATTTTGATCCCACTCTATTTTATCTGCAACAAATAACACTAAATCCATCTTCGTTGCATGTTTACGCAATGTTGTATGGCAACAAATTGCACCTAAAATCTCTTCATCTTCCACTTTAAATATCTCTCTTGCGATTACTTTCGATAGTTTTTGATGAATAATCATTGGAAATTTCCGTTCTTCTTGTAATATTTCGATTCCAACTGCTTCGGCAACTTTAATCCGGTCCTCATTCGGAAAGATTGCACTTATATCATGTAAATACCCTGCAATTTCTGCTTTTTCTTCATTTTCATGAAACATTATCGCTATTTTTCGCGCTTCATTTGCCACACGAATTGAATGATGATATGTAAATTCTTTATCGTACTTTAATAGAAACTCTTTTATAGAGTGTTCTATTTTCCCAGTTGGAGTAAATGAACATATTTTATTATATAACACGTTAATCTCCTCCTTATTACGTCCCTTCAATATAATAGGAAATTCAAATAATTCTTCTATTGTTAATTCGTTATGAATGCTTTAATTCCTTTTTAATACGTTACATGAAATTTTATGTAAAATCATTGCTACAAAGTACATAAATGTTTGTTATTATAGTAGTGTTGATGATTTGTAAGGAAAGGAACTAACTATATAATGAATAAAAGCATATTAATTATTGATGATGATAAAGATATTGTAGAGTTACTCGCTGTTTATTTACGAAATGAAGGATATAACATTTTTAAAGCTTATGACGGTGATGAAGCAATACAAATGATATCTGCATATGAAGTTGACCTCATGATTTTGGACATTATGATGCCAAAGCGAAATGGATTAGAAGTTTGTCAGGAAGTGCGTGAAAATAATACTGTACCTATCCTTATGCTGAGTGCAAAGGCTGAAGACATGGACAAAATATTAGGGCTTATGACAGGTGCAGATGATTATATGATTAAACCGTTTAATCCACTAGAATTAGTCGCTAGAGTGAAAGCTTTGCTGAGAAGATCCACTTTCCAAAACGCTGCTACTCAAAAGAAAGACGATGGTATCATCCGTATTCGAACAGCTGAAATCCATAAGCATAATCATACTGTTAAAGTAAATAATGAATATATTAAACTTACATCTATTGAATTTGATATTTTATATTTACTAGCGAGCAATACAGGAAGAGTATTTAGTTCCGAAGAAATATTCGAACGTGTTTGGAATGAAGATGGTTATGGCTCAAATAAAACTGTAATGGTTCATATTAGTAATTTACGGGATAAACTTGAAACAGTAATGAATGGAGAAAAATTTATTCATACTGTTTGGGGAGTAGGCTATAAAATTGAGAAATGAAGCATTTGATATTTTAAAAGATATCCCAAAATGGAAGATAATTTTTTGGTTTTTATTAGCTATCACTCTTACACCTATTACTGAATTAATTATATATCGCCTCATTACGAGTGTAATCGAGAGTTCACTTACTCTAACCGAACTCGGTAAAGAATTCATTCGGATTTTTGGTTATGAAAAGTATAAAGGGATTAAAGAATCTTTATGGATGATGATTGTTTCTTATTTATTTTTATTTTCTATTTTTTCATCCTATCTATATATTTTTTATCGTCACGAGAGAAAGCTTTACTATGAAACTTGTATTAAAAAAATGATAGAAGAGATTCGTTATATTGCAAATGGAAATTTCAATCATAAAGTTTCCATCGTAAATCATAATTATTTAGAAGAGTTAGCGACTGGGGTCAATCAAATTGTTGAACAATTAAAAGAGTCAATTGACGAAGAAAGACAGGCAGAACAAGCAAAAAGCGAACTAATTACAAATGTATCACATGATTTACGTACTCCCCTTACATCAATAGTTGGATACGTGAATTTAATCCATCATGATAATTATAGAGATGAAGTGGAATTACGTCATTACATACAAGTCATTTATGGTAAAGTAACACGTCTAAATGCATTAATGAATGACTTGTTTGAATACACCCGTGTTCAAAATAAAGAGTTAAGTTTATATTCTGCTCCCATTGATATTGTAGAGCTACTTGGACAATTAACTGTTCAATTCCGAATACAAGTGCAAGAAGCAAATATCGAATGCCGCCCTTCTTTCCCCTCTCAAAAACTCATGGTATTAGCTGATGGAGACAAATTAGTGCGTGTATTTGAAAATCTTATTATAAACGCTATCGCTTATGGAAACGAAGGTGGTTATATTGACCTTACCGCTTATGAAAGCAATAATATGATTACAATTGATATAACAAATTATGGACAACCTATTCCTAGTACAGATTTACCTCATATTTTTGAACGTTTTTATCGTGTTGAAAAATCACGTTCAACAAACACTGGTGGATCAGGACTCGGATTAGCAATTGCAAAAAGTATTGTCGAACTGCATAAAGGAACGATTGAAGTATATAGTGATGACAAGAAAACAACTTTCACTGTAAAACTACTACCATATAAAAATTAATACACCATAATTTTAGGTTCAATTTCTAATATGATAAGAAATTGAACCTTTTATTTTCCATTAATATCCAAAATTTAATAATCTTTTATAATTCTTTAGAAATTCTTTACCTTTTCTTTCTTCCTAATTAAGCATTCCTTTTTACAATATTATTATTGATGTCATAGTAGGAGGATCGCTTATGCAATTCTTGAAAAAATTCACAATTTTATTATTATCTTTTATTATTACTGCACTTATCGTTTTATATTTTTATCTTTATGTAAATGGTCCAATTATTCAAGCTAAATCAGCTATTTTAATAGATGCTAATTCAGGTGAAGTTATTTATAAAAAAATGAAGAAACCCCTATACAATCAGCTACTTTGTCTAAATTAATGACAGAGTATATCGTATTGGAACAACTGAATGACGGCAAAATACAGTTAGACGAATCCGTAAAAATAAGTAACGAATTATTCCAAGCGGAAACGACTCCTATACAAGTAACAGCAAAGGATAAAACGACGGTTCGTGATTTACTTCATGCATTGCTTTTAACAGGAAATAATCGTTCTGCACTCGCACTGGCAGAACACATTGGTGGAAATGAAGATAACTTTACAACGTTAATGAATGAAAAAGCAAAACAGCTACAGTTATCACAGCCATCTCCTTTTCTAAACTCTACTGGAGCTAATCAAGATACAAATAAACAATCGAATACAACAGCGAAAGATGCAGCTAAACTAGCAACGCATTTAGTAAAAGATTTCCCTAATGTACTGAATATGACGAAACTAACCTCTTACCAATTTACCTTCAAAAATTTTCAAGTTTTCAACACAAATAAAATGATTTATTCCCTCAATGAAAACATTAAACTCCAAGGTGTTGATGGCTTGCAAACTAGTTTTTCAACTAACGGTAATAATAGTTTTGTCGGTACTGCAAAACTAGGAGATACTAGGCTTATTTCAGTAATATTAGAATCCGATGAAGAAAACACTACTTTTATTGAAACAAAAAAATTACTTCAGTACGGTTTTGAACCTTCCTCGTACTCTGCACTCCAAGCTTTTAAAGATACTCTTACATCTTGGGCAATATTGCTACAGTTTAAAAATTTAATCATACAAACAATGATGATCTTTTTCATTATTACAATTTTAATGTTTTTACATTTACGTCAAAGAAAATCCGAGGATTTCAACTAAGAAATCTTCTTACATATAAAAACCGACTTGCGTTTACAGTACAAGTCGGTTTTTACGTCTATAATCCTCTTCCAATTAAATTCGCTGAAACGGGCTGAAGATTTAACTCTCTTGCCCATATTGATAGCTGACCTATATGATGAATTTCATGTACGATAACATGTCGTAACACTTCACCATACTTGTACTCTTTATCCGTCCATGAAACTTTTAATATTTTATTCTCTAAGTCTTCTGTCCACGATTGTAAAAATCCCTCTAAATCCTTATTATACAAATGAGATAATGCTTTCACTTTTTGAATAGATTGATAATCCTTAAATTGCTGCTCATCTACTTCTTTTCCTTTCAAATCACAAATCCAGCTATACTCAACATCTACAATATGAAATAATGTTTCTAATATACTTCCAACACCACCAACACGTTTGCGAAGTAATTCTTCCACTGTAAGTTGTTCACACCACTTAAACCAATCTTCTCTTACTTGCCAGTTATATTGAAATACAGTGTACACATTTATCTCTCCCCTACCCCAAGTATCCACTTAACAGCACCTATAATATAATGTGGCTCATCCTTTTGTATATAGTGACCGCTATGTTCTGAAATTATAAATTTATTTTTACTGGATAATTGTAATAATTCTCTTTGTAATTGTAACCATTTCAGTTGTGCAGCTTGCGAATAAAAAGCTTTTTTACCAGCAGCTAGCACGACAAGGGGAATATCGCTCATTGATTTACAATGTCTATCTGCTTCACCTAGACTAAACATAAACTCTTCATATGAACTTTCATATGCAAATTGTTTATAGTAAGCTTCTTGAAATTCTGGAGACATGATTGGCAAAAATACTTCTTTATAATTTTCTGGTGTCGAATCAACCAAAACTGTTCCCAACATTTCCTCGGGATAAAAAACCGTAAATAACCGTGCATTTATACCACCAAAAGAATGCCCTACAAAAATATAAGGTGGCTTCAGTTGTAAAAGATTTAAACATGTTCTTAAATCTTTTACCATTTCAGAACTAATACGTTGCTTGGAACTCTTCCCACTTTTCCCTAATCCAGCTCGATCATATGTAAGTATCGTCCCAAATTCCGTCAGTCTTTCAGCAATATAATCCCATGCCTTTGAATAATCCCCGTAGCCTGATTCCATTATAATAACAGGCTGCCACTTCTTTCCTTGGAATACTTTCGTATACATTTTAAAATCATCAACTTGTACATATTCCTCTATACATTTAACCATCGACAATCACTTCTCTTCGGTCAAGTTCCTCAACAACATGATTAATTATTTCACTTACAGAAAAAGATCCATCCAATACGATATCTGAATTCGGTTTAACAGTATGAATTGCCTCTAAATAAGCTTTTCTCGCATGTGCCATGTAATGTTTTAAATCATTATGTATTTCACTCATAGTATCTTCTTTAAAATCTCGTAAAATTCTTCTAGCCATTGCAATATCTAAAGGTGTGTCAATAAATATAGTTACATCAATGAACTGCCCCATTTCTCTATTTAAGTATGCAAAAGGATAATCTACAATAATATAGTCTAATTTACTATCTCGTATAAGATGCTGAATATCATGAATTAATGGTGTAAGTATCCACTCGTCATAATTCGCTCCATCATCAATCCATTTACAAATATCAGCAGGACAGTTATCAAAGTTATAACTATCAAAAAATAGCGCTTTTGAATTTGTTAACTCATGAGTTAAACTTTCTGTAATAGTAGTTTTACCTCCCCCTGAAACAGCTGCAATTGTGATTACTATAGTCTTTCTATTCATAATTTCCCACCAATCCCTTTTAATTAACATAATAAAATTATAAGAAACTATTATTTTTTATTATTCCATTCATATTCTAGCATACTCATTTCCCATAAATTCCAATACGTTTCTCCTACTTTTTTTGAATCTCTTAATAAACCTTCTTTTACAAATCCTATTTTTTCATAACAAGAAATGGCCGACGTATTAAAATCATACACGCCAAGAGTTACTCTATGTAGTTTTAATTCTTCAAACGCAATATGAAGTACTGCTTTCATCATATGTTTTCCTATTGAACGTCCTCTCATTTTCGTATTACCAACTAACACTTTTCCAATTCTCGCAGACTTATTTATATCGTCTATTTGACCAAGTGAAATATGACCAAGTACTTCTTCAGTCTTTTCATCTATTACTTTGAAAGCGAGTGTATTTGCACTTTCTATATATTTCTCTAATTGCTGTTCGTTTAAAGGATATGTAAATGCATTTCCTGACCACTGTATTAAAAATTGTTCGGAATGAATCCAATTTATTAATTGTTTGAAATCAGATCTTTTAAAGGGCACTAATTTAATCACTCTCATTCTCCTTTCGTACATCACTCTTTATAGCCTCAAACTTATTTCTATATAAAGAATATATTCTCCTTTTATACGAAATTAAAATAAAGCCATTCATCAGAATGGCTTTACAAACAAAGCATAATTATGCTTTATTTGCTACGTCAACACCATTAAAATCAAACTCTGCAGTAACCGTTGTAACAGGAGGGAAAATTGCTTCAATTTTGCAAATGGAGATAATTACTGCAACAGATCCAGGAATAGCTGCAAGCTTAACTACATCACAACTTACAGACGAAACAGTACCTACATAAGTACGTCCCTCTGTATTAATTTGAACTGTGCGATTAATTAATTTCTTAAGCTCATCTCTAATTCCTTGCACACAAGAATTATCACATTTCTCATGCTTTTCTTTGTTACACTCTTCGAATATCTCCCAACAATCATCCTGTTTACATGTACACTTCTTTTTACAATTATTAAATCGAGAACCCAAAACCTCACCCCCTAATCCTTTCTATTAGTAAAGTATGTCCACTAGCTTAAAAGTGTACGAGGCAAACACATAGAAAGAAAAAAACAAACAATTGTACTAAACATTTTTTCTTTATTAATTATAAAAACAATTCTTTAACAGTTAGCGGCTTGTTTAATGAGGGGACTTGGATTTAATTCTGCTGAATTTAAAGTTTAGATAACCTCTTTATCAAATGAATCTTTTTTTCTTTTAATAAGCCAGCTCCTTTAAGAGTTAGCTGTTTTTCCTATTACTTTACATATACATAGGCTTTGTTTGCAGTAATATAATATATTTTTTCTCTGCTGTTTTGAAATATACATTCAGAAAAACGTACTCCAAAATTAGATATTATTTATAATCAGAATGTTTTCTTCAACATGTGTTTATTGATAAATGTCATAACCAGTAATTCTCTCCACTATCTCTTGGAAATTAGCATAGTTTTTATGAATTCTATATGTAGTAGAAAGCACTCTATCATATAAAGATAAAATAATAGGTTTATAAACAAGCCATTTCTTCACTAAAACATAGAATGATAGTAATCCTATTTGAAGGGAGGTATAAAAAAATGTCCTGGAATAATGATTGCTGGAGTTCGAAGAAACGGCATTGTTGTGATGACTGGTGGAAGTCTAAAGAAAAGCATCATTGTGATGATGATTGGAGTTCTAAGGAAAAGCATTGTAATGATGATTGGTGGAAGTCTAAAGAAAAGCATCATTGTGATGATGATTGGAGTTCTAAACGAAATAAGTGTCGTTGTAAATGTTTCTTTATTTGTTGTCATTGTAAAAGAAAACATTGGTAAGATTTTAATGTTAACTTAACGGAAAGAATATGTCTTTTGGGATCGATAAATACTAGAATATAATATACAAAAAGCTGACTGAGTATAGTCGGCTTTTTGTATATTAACACGTAGAGATTTAGACTGGCATCTATAGTTACAAGTTGAGTGGAGTGTCGAAATATAAGCTGACTCTTATAAATCGACTTTGTAATTATTTCACATACACTTTATTTACAGTAGTAAGTTTTCCTTTTTGCTATGGTGCATTAAGTCCTGTAACACTTAATTTTGCATCAATAACAAACCCTCAACATACTCACTTAATCACTGCGACAACATAGGGTTTATCATTTCACGTTTACTATGAGTTACCCATATCTTATATTTTGTGTAACTAGCCCAAACGCTAAATCCCTTGTTATTCCTAGCATCATAACATTTTATCTTTCTAGTTACACATGCATTAACAATGAGCAACTAGAAATTAGCATCCGTGTCATTCTTCTCTGTCTATCGCATGAGCTCTTCCATGTAACTAAAAAATACACCTTAAATGAGTGGTCCTTTATGTAAGTGAATAAAAAGATTACATTATCCCTCCAAATGTAATTGTTCCTAGTAAGCCTAATAAAACAAATCCTGTCAAACAAACAAAATCAGCAAGACAAATGGAAGACTGTGATAACGGAACAAATGACCTACTTGTATTAGATCCATAATGTTTTATTTTCTCATAATTTATTTCTAACATTACGTGTAGACATGATACACATTCTTCAGTTGTTTGAATAGATTCATCTTCTAATCGCTCCAATAACCTACTATTAAGAGCAAACGGAAGAGAATACTGCTTGTCTAATTTCATATTTTGGTACATTAATTGTAAACGAGATAACATATTATTTTTCTTTTTGTCAGACTTCACTTTACTTTTCATATTATTAAATTCATTTAATAACATCGTCAACTCATCTCTGCTGCCATATAAATCTTTAGCTATTCTTCTTTTTAGTTTGTACGAATAAATCATAGATTTAATCTCAATCATTGTATTACACTTCCTAATTAAATTTTATTTAACCCAATATGTTAAAAACAGTACTTTCAAATCCTATTAAAAATACACTTAAGTATCTTGATTTACTATCGATTAATATTACATTAACCTTACACAGTTGTAATAATTTCTTTAACACCCCTTCCGAACAAACATACGTTTCTTTTCGGTCAATTTTAATTCGGAAGTTAATTGCGTCATTTATAAAAACACCACTGATTTATTTTGTTAATTAAAAATAAAAAAGTGGACACCAAACTACAGAGCACTATAATAACGCCCTTTTTAGTTTGATGTCCACGGATTCTTCCAGTAGGACTAAATTTATAATTAGTATTATAGCCTTTTCTCATATTTTAGTATATTTCTCATTAGAAAAAGATTATTTTATATAGATTACTATAAGCATCCATAAAGCCAAAGCGCCAATGATAGCGAGCGCTATACGTGTAGTTAGTATCCTTAATTCAAAATCAGTTTTCTTGGAGGGTTCAGGATATACAATTATGTAAATTCCCTTTAATAATGCAAGCCATGCAATAACCGTTAGGAACCCCTGCCAGTTGAATGCCCATACATTATGTAGGATTACAGTGCCTAGCCCTAGGAAAATCGATAAAAAACCGTACATAATACCAAACCCTCTGTCTTCAACCACTAATTTTTTCAATTCACGTAATACCGATGGGCGTACGAAAAGTATTCCCGATACGATAACCGTGATCCATCCCCAAAATAATCCTAAAAAAGTGCTAATTTCCATTTTTAGTTCACTCCCCTCAATTATTTATATTTCAGATATTGCTACCTTTAGAACAATTTCAACACCTATATATTGGCTATATTTTGCTCTTTATTCATACAAATATGGCATATTCAATACCTATCCTTAATCATCTCATTCTTCGTCATTATCTATCCGAATCAACCGAAGTCGCTTTGTACTATTCCCGCACACTTTTTCATAACTTGGAGCTATCATGCACTGGAGCCAATATAATGATTTATTTGCCTTTTCACTAACCTCTACAATTGTCCCCTCTGTAATAAAATGATCACCTTGATACAATGTATACTCGCTTATCCCATGGAATCATCATTATTCCCTTCCCTTTTAAAATAGCGTTTTTATTTCAAATGATACTCCTATTAATTTAAACGGATTTTTCAATGTTTTTACCCAAAAATTCGTGATATCGTTAATTAGTCGAGTACTTCATTACTTGATGATTATCCTTAGGAGCCTCGCAGACAATCGGTGTTTCTTTTATGTAAATAAGGATTTTGTTTAAACTTTACGATATGCAACTATATTAAAATATCTTCTAAAATTCCCATTAAACATTTATAATACTTTTAAACGGTTTAAATTCTACAATCAGTAATGGAGGCATTTTAATGGGAAACATCCCAAAAGTATCATCACACCAATCAAATTCTAATATACCCTCACAGCAAGTGAACCCTAATACACAACAAGGTAATAGAAAAAAAACAAGACGCCGTATTATAACTACTTTGGCTATTATGGTACCTATAATTTTTGTCCTTCAATATTCTCTGAATAACCAACAAGAAATGATTAAAGAAAAACAAATCACGCTGAATACGGAACAACAAAAATTATCTTCTGTAAAGAAGGATGGCCATTCCCTTAAGAATGATGTTAAAGCTTTAACAAGTAGTGAAGAAGAAATTTTAAAATTCGCAAGGAAATTGTATGGATTTTCTAAACCGAATGAAACTATATTTCAAATAACTGAATAAAATTACACTGCATTACCCAAAAGGCGATTTGAAGATAATCGCCTTTTTATATTTAATTTCTAAAGGAATCATACTACTCTCTCTTTCTATCAAATAACTATTTTGTTTACTTCATTAAAATACAACCGTTTGACATCACAGGGAATTTTTATAAGTAGTTAACTTCTCAATGTAGTTTGTGTATATAATTCCATTCAAAGATGCATAATACCCACGTAACTATTTAAAAACACTTCGTTTTTATATCAAAGTTCAAAAAGGAGCTACATAACATGGATAAAAAAGATTTATTAAGTCAACAACTTGATCATGTATCATCTGATGCGCTGAATACTCCTAGTAAAGCCCAAGAGCAAATGCAAGAAACATCTCAGCAGGCACATAATTCAAACAAAAAGGGCAATACTCAATCTTTACATGTTGAAGATTTACCAAATTAAGACGTATATAGAATAACGAACAAATACTAAATTTTAAGGGGAAAAATTCTTAAGAACGAGTGAACTTAATTTTTTCCCTTTTCCTATTACATAACACTTTAATAGGAAATACGTACACATTTTTGACACATTCCCTATCACAATCTCCTGAAAATTCGTGATAATATTAATTTGTCGAATACGCCAAATTTCGACATTGCACGACAATACTATCTCCCTTAGTGAATCCCTGTCCCCCAGGGATTTCTCCTTTTATTCATTACTTTTCGCTTCACTAAATTTTCATCCTTAACACAATTCAATCACTCCAATGAATAGACATGCCACAATCCTATTTTGATAAAAACTATAAAACAAACATACGTCGTAATAATACAAGTAGAATTTTACTACTTCAAATTTACTTCTTCTCTTTTTATAAACATGAAAAATGAGCTCCATTTACATAGAGCTCATTCCTACATTTATAATTTACTAGACTGTAGACCCTGAATATGTGGAACTACTTCTGGATTTACAAGTGATGATAAATCTCCTAATTCTTTTCCTAAGTAAGCCGCTTTGATGACGCGTCGCATTACTTTAGAATTACGTGTTTTTGGCAAATCCTCTACAACGTGGATATCCTTTGGACATAATGCTTTTCCGATATGAGAATTTACTAAACTCATTAATTCTTTCTTTAATTCTGCTGTAAATATTACACCATCTCGTAATACTACAAAGCAATGACAAACCTCACCTTTTACATCGTCAGGTACACCAATGGAAGCTGCTTCTATTACATTAATATGTTTCACAAGAATAGACTCATATTCAGCAGGCCCAATACGTTTACCAGCAATATTTAGCGTATCATCTGAACGCCCTGTAATGATATATTGTTCACCATCATAAATAACCCAGTCACCATGAACCCATTTATTTTCAAATCGTGACCAATATGTGTTCACATAACGCTCATCGTCTTCCCAGAAACTTTTCGTCATTCCAACCCAAGGTTTCTCTAAACATAATTCTCCAACTTCATCACGGATTGGTTTACCTTGATCATCAAGTACAACCGCAGCCATACCTGGTAACGATGCGTTAAAACTAATTGGTGCGATTGGCTTAATCAGAACATTACCGAAAATCCCACCAGAAATTTCAGTTCCGCCTGAATAGTTACAGATTGGCACTTTTCCTTTTCCAACTGTTTCAAACAGCCACATCCATGGATCAGGATTCCAAGGCTCTCCTGTTGATGCGAATACTTCTAAACTCTTTAAAGAATGTTTATTCACATACTCATCACCTTTTGCCATTAATGCACGGATTAACGTTGGCGAAATACCGAGATGAGTAATTTCATATTTATCAACCGTCTCCCATAAGCGATCTGCTTCTGGAAAGTCTGGAACACCTTCGTACATAACCATCGTTGCACCATTTATGAGTGAACCGAATAATAAAAATGGCCCCATCATCCAGCCCATATCAGTTACCCATAATACACGATCACCTTGTTTAATATTCATTCCAAATCCTGCATCAAAAGCTGCTTTCAAAGGAAATCCTGCATGCGTGTGTACCGTTCCTTTCGGCTTACCAGTCGTTCCTGATGTATATATGAGCATTAAAGGATCATCACTATGCATTTCTTCGGCATGTATGAATGGTTTTTCTTTTTCTAGCGTACTCCATGAAAAGTCATAATGATGCGGTGTAAAATCATTTCCTGCATGACGAACAATTACCACCTTTTCAACAGTCGGGCAATGTTCACAAGCTTTATCTACTTCATCCTTTAAAGAAACAATTTTCCCGCGGCGTGAAAATCCATCTGCGGTAATAATCATTTTTGAACCAGCTGCTTGTACGCGTGTCATAACTGCATCCGAAGCAAATCCCGAAAATATTGGTGAAATAATTGCTCCGATTTTCATTACAGCTAGCATCGCAACAACTGTTTCCGGAATCATCGGCATATAAATTGTTACACGATCGCCCTTCTCAATACCCGCTTGTTTCAAACCATTGGCAACACGGCTTACCCAATTGTCAAGCTCTTCATATGTAAATGATTTTGAAGTTCCATTTTCCCCTTCGTACTGAAGTGCTGGCTGTTTTCTTGTCACTTCATCCGCAATCCAGCGGGATAAAGCTGATTCTACAACGTTACATGTTCCACCATTATACCACTGTGCAAATGGCGTACCATTTTCTAAATCTAACACTTCTGTATAAGGTTTCATCCATTGATAGCCAACTGCTTTTTCTGCCTCTCCCCAAAACCAAGCTGTTTCCTCAATAGATTTATTATAAAAAGTTTCATAGTCTTCATATCCCAATGATTTCATCCAACCATATAAACGTGTTTTTTCCTTATACTCTTCTGTTGGAAACCAAACTGCTTGTTTCAATGTTTTCCCCTCCTTGAATTTTTGAGCAAGAAAGCCCTAAATAGGGCTTTTAAACTGGATATACAGGATGCTTACGATCCGTGAATACTTGATATTTACTCATATACATTTCGAAACGCCCTTTTAACTCTTCACGTAAATTGTTTGGATGAACAATACCATCAATCACCATCTCTGATGCTAAATGATAAATATCAATATCTTTCTTATACTCTTCACGTTTTTCAGCAATGAAGCTTGCACGCTCTTCTTCTGGTAAAGCCGCAATTTTATTTGCATATACAGCATTGACCGCTGCTTCTGGACCCATTACAGCAATAGAAGCTGTCGGTAATGCTAAGCAGCAATCTGGTTCAAATGCCGGACCTGCCATTGCATATAAACCAGCTCCATATGCTTTTCGAACAATGATAGAAATTTTCGGTACAGTTGCTTCACTCATTGCAGAAATCATTTTTGCACCGTGACGAATAATACCAGCGCGCTCTACTTTCGTACCAATCATAAATCCTGGTACATCTGCAAGGAATAATAATGGAATATGGTATGCATCGCATAAATTAATAAACTTCGCTGCTTTATCAGCTGAATCGTGGAATAAAACGCCACCTTTCATACGCGGCTGATTTGCAATAATACCTATTGGCTTACCATCAATGCGTGCTAAACCTGTAATGAGTTCTTGAGCAAATAATTTTTTCACTTCAAAGAATGAGCCGTCATCTATAATTCTGTTAATCAGATCTTTCATATTGAAAGGAGCATTTTGATTTTCTGGAATGATTTGTTCTAACGTTTTATCGAACTGTTTCGGTTCTTGAGGTGTCATCAATGGAGTCTTTTCTAAGTAGTTGCTTGGAAAATATGAAATGTATTGTCTAGCCTGTGTAATTGCATCTTCTTCTGTCTTACATAAAACGTCTCCGCATCCTGATACTGAGCAATGCATACGAGCCCCGCCCATTTCTTCTAAAGTTACCTTCTCACCGATAACCATTTCAGCCATACGTGGAGATCCTAAATACATAGATGCATTACCTTCCACCATCATAACAACGTCACAAAAAGCTGGAATATATGCACCACCAGCAGCAGAAGGACCAAATAATAAACAAATTTGCGGAACTTTACCTGATAATTTCACTTGGTTATAAAAGATTCTTCCCGCACCGCGGCGCCCTGGGAACATTTCTACTTGATCTGTAATACGCGCTCCAGCAGAGTCAACTAAATAAAATAATGGAACACGTAACTTTTCAGCCGTTTCTTGAATACGTAAAATCTTTTCAACTGTACGAGCTCCCCATGATCCGGCTTTCACAGTTGAATCATTTGCCATTACGCACGCAGTACGCCCATGTATTTTACCAGTTGCAGTTACAACACCATCAGCCGGTAACCCTGTTTGCTCACAATTTGCAAATAATGCATCTTCTACATATTCGCCATTATCAAATAGAAGAGCTAAACGATCTCGAACAAATAGTTTTCCTTTTGCTTTGTTTTGTTCATGATATTTCGGTGCTCCACCTTGTTTAATCGTTTCAACTCGTTCTTCAAAATTATTTGATTGTTGTTTTTGATCTAACACATTTACTCCCCCTTATACATCGGTTTGCGTTTTTCCTTAAATGCCTGTAATCCTTCTAATCTATCTTCCGTATGGATTACACCCTCGTACGCCTGTTTTTCCATTTGTAATCCGGTATGTAAATCTACTTGAACACCATTAGAAATTGCTTCTTTTGCTAATCGAACTGCAATAGGACCATTACTAGCAATTTGATTTGCAATTTCAATCGCTTTCTCTTCTAGTAAATCAGCTGGTACGACGAATTCTACTAAACCATATTCTTTCGCTTCTTGCGCCGAAATACGTCTTCCTGTATAAATTAATTCTTTCGCTCTACCAACACCAATTAATCTCGGTAAACGCTGCGTACCACCTGCTCCAGGTATAATTGCAAGGGTAGTTTCAGTCAGACCAAGGCTTGCATTTTCAGAAGCAATTCTAAAGTCACAGGCTAAACTCAATTCCGTACCACCACCAAGAGCAATTCCATTAATAGCTGCAATAACTGGTTGTGGTAATTGTTCCACCATTTCCATAGTAGTACGAATCATACCAACCGCATGGCGAACTTGCTCTTCATTCATACCAGCTCGTTCTTTTAAATCTGCGCCAGCACAAAACGCTTTTTCACCAGCCCCTGTTAAAATAACTACACGTGTATTTGACTCTTCACTTATTTCCGTTAATATTGTTTGCAATTCTTCTAATAACGCTAAAGATAAAGAATTTGCTTGTCTTTCACGATATAACGAAATCTTTACAACATGCGGTGTTACATAGTCAACTGAAATATTTTGTAATTGTAGCATCTTCTCACCTACTTATCGTTTTATGTTGAAGCGCTCTATACACATGACTGGGTAATTGGATATTTAACTTACTTTGAATAAATTGACTAGCTCTCCATAACTTTTCTTCGTCTATATTTGTTTGGACACCTAACTTATGGAGCATATGCACTAAATCATCAGTTGCAACATTTCCTGATGCTCCCGGTGCATATGGACATCCCCCGAGTCCACCACAAGAACTATCAAACGTTGTAATACCGTGTTCTAAAGACTTCACTACATTTGCAAGTGCCATCCCATACGTATTATGAAAATGCATTGCAAACTGCGAAGCATCATATTTCTTTAATAGATGTTCTAATACTTGTTCTACTTGTAATGGATTCGCTACACCAATCGTGTCACCGAGAGAAACTTCATAAATGCCGTATGAAAATAGTTGATTACATATTTCATCAACTGCTGTGGCACTTATATCTCCCTCATACGGACATCCAAATACAGTAGAAACATAACCTCTAACCTTTTTCCCTTCGAATATTGCCTGTTTTGTTATATCTTCAATAACAGTTAATGCTTCTTTAATTGATTTATTAATATTACTTTTATTATGAGATTCACTCGCTGATAAAAAAACATTCACCTCATCTACATTTTGCAAAAAAGCTCGTTCCAAACCATTTTGATTTGGAACAAGCGCAGCATATGTAACATTGGGATCCCTTTTTAGCTCAGAAAAGACATCATTTGCATCCGCTAAGGCAGGAACCCATTTTGGGTGAACGAATGAGGAAACTTCAACGTACGACAATCCGGCTTCTGTAAGTAGTTGAATCCATTTTACTTTATCTTTTGTGCCAACAATCTTTTTTTCATTCTGTAAGCCATCACGTGGCCCTACTTCTTTAATGACAGCAAAATTAGGTAGTTTCAATTCGCTTCCCCCTATATCTCCCTATTCAATTTCTAGTAATACATCTCCTTCATTTACAAAATCGCCTTCTTGCACATTAATTTTCATAACTGTGCCAGCTTCTTCTGAAATGATTGGAATTTCCATTTTCATAGATTCCAAAATGACGACATCCTGCTCTTCCTCTACTGTATCTCCTACTCCTACAACTATCTTCCAAACATTTCCTGCCATCGATGCATATACTTTCGTCATCATTTTTTCCCCCTTAATATTCATAAATCTTATTTTTTAACAAGCTGTTTCGTTACGAAACCCGTTGTATAAATACCACTTTTGAACACATCGTCTCCGAGCACTTGCAGTAGCATCGGTGTATTTGTTTTAATACCTTCAATTTTCAACTCCTCTAGAGCATTTTCTAATTTTGAAATTGCCTCTTCACGAGTTTCACCATGAGCAATGACTTTTGCAATCATTGGATCATAAAACGGTGTAATTGTTACATGATTCTCTAAAAAGTGATCCATACGTATATTTGATGGTAATGTTAAATCTGTAATTTTCCCAGGTGACGGGAAGAATGTTTTCGGATCTTCTGCATAAATACGTGCTTCAATGGCATGACCACTACGTTTTACATCATCCTGAGTAAATGATAGTTTCTCTCCACTTGCGATAAGAAGTTGTTGTTCTACAAGATCTAACCCCGTAATTTCTTCTGTAACGGGATGCTCTACTTGTAATCTCGTATTCATTTCTAAGAAATAGAAATTTTTCTGATCATCTACAAGAAACTCAACTGTACCTGCATTTGTATACCCAAGAGCTTTAGCAGCTTGTACAGCCACTTCTCCCATTGCTTTTCGTGTACCTTCATCTAAAAAAGGTGAAGGTGCTTCTTCGATTACTTTTTGATTTCGGCGCTGTACGGAACATTCACGTTCCCATAAGTACACTGTGTTACCATGTGTATCTGCTAAAAGCTGAATTTCAATATGATGCGCGTCTGCAATATAACGCTCTAAATACATTTCTCCATTACCGAAGAAATTTTGTGCCCTTGTTTTGTTACTTTCAAATGCTTTGGTGAGCGTTTGCTCAGTTTCCATCAACTGCATTCCAATGCCTCCGCCGCCCGCGGATGCCTTAAGCATTAATGGATAACCAATTTGTTTTGCAATTTCAATTGCCTCTTCAACAGTTTCAATATTTGTAGTAATACCTGGAACTACTGGTACATCTGCTGCTTGCATTGCTATACGTGACTCAATTTTACTTCCCATCTTCGTAATGATTTCTTCTGAAGGACCAATAAATACGATTCCTTCTTCTTTACAGCGAATCGGAAAAGATGGATTCTCTGATAATAATCCGTACCCCGGATGGATTGCTTCAACATTTGTCTTCTTAGCTATTTCAATAATTTTTTCAAGGTTTAAATAGCTTTCTTGAACTCGTGGACCACCTACTAGATAAGCTTCATTTGCCATTTTTACATGAAGGGCATTTTCATCAGCCTCAGAATAAATAGCGACGGTACGAATTCCAAGTTTTTGACAAGTTTTCATAATGCGAACTGCGATTTCCCCGCGATTGGCAATTAATATTTTTTGAAACATAGTGATTCCTCCTTTTTATCTACATCCTAAATGTCTAGCAATTACGAGACGTTGAATTTCAGAAGTTCCTTCACCAATTTCTAACAGTTTTGCATCACGAATATGTCTTTCAACTTCATATTCACGCATATAGCCATAACCACCATGAATTTGTACTGCATGATTCGCAATACGACTAGCTGCTTCAGATGCAAATAGTTTTGCCATAGCCGCTTCTTTACCGAAAGGTTTATCGTTATCTTTTAACCAAGCTGCTTTATGTACTAAATTACGTGCTAACTCTACTTCAGTCGCCATATCCGCTAATTTAAATTGAATCGCTTGGAAATTAGAAATTGTTTTTCCAAATTGTTGACGTTCTTTCGCATATTGCAATGCACGTTCAAATGCAGATTGTGCAATACCTACTGCTAATGCTGCAATTGAAATACGTCCTCCATCAAGTGTATATAAGAATTGTTTAAATCCTTTATTAACATCACCAAGAATATTTTCTTTCGGTACACGGACACCATCAAGTACGATTTCACAAGTATTAGAAGCGCGAACACCCATCTTATCGTAAGGACTTGAGATCGTTAATCCTTCACTTGTAGTCGGTACGATAAATGCAGAAATACGTTTTCTACCATTCTCTTCAACACCGTTGATAGCGGTTACAATAATTGTATTTGCATACTCTGCGTTTGTAATCCAGCACTTTTCACCACTGATTACATACTCATCACCATCTAATACAGCTTTCGTTTGTGTACCTCCTGCATCTGATCCAGCGTTTGGCTCCGTTAATCCGAAAGCGCCTAACGTTTTACCTGATGCCATTGGAACTAAATATTTTTGTTTTTGTTCTTCTGTACCGAAATAATAAATTGGAGAAGCACCTAATGAAATTGTTGCAGCGTAGCTTAATCCTGTACCACCACAAGCACGACCAATTTCTTCAACTGCTAGCGCGTACGATACTGTATCGCCACCTGAACCTCCATACTCTTCTGGGAATGGGATGCCTAATAATCCTAGTTCGCCCATTTTTTGAAATGTTTCATATGGAAACTCTGCAGTTTTGTCATAATACACAGCTTTCGGTGCGATTTCCTTTTCAGCAAAGTCACGTACCATTTCTTTAATCATTTGTTTTTCGCGAGTTAGAGTAAATTCCATTCCGCTACACACCCCTTATCGAATATTGAGTTTCGACAGCGTGCGAGTTTCTACTACAAACATAACAACTTAAAAGACAATAATATTAGTTAGACAATTGCTACAATTCTGTCATAACTTAATTTTAAAACAGATTCTGTACTAATGCACAAAAAAATTCCTACATTGTTCTACAACAACATAGGAGGTTTTGTGTCGAATTATGTAATTTATTGTTTAATAATCTCTACCTTTTCCCGAATCAGAAATTTCTACTAACGCTTCAGGGTATGGTTCGAAATACGTTTGTCTTAATAAATACTTTTCATCAAATCGAATGGCCCATGATTTTAAAATTGTAAGTAAACTACTAAGCGGTATTTTCTTTTCTGCATACTTTTGTAACAGTTCTATAAAATGATCTTTTTCTTGTTTTTTTAGCTTTGTTTTAAAATATCCAAAAATGTGCTCGCATACATTTACATTCGATGTATAACGGGGTGTGCGCATAAATAATTCATATAAAGTCTTCTCATAGTTTTCAAATACCACTTCAATCTTTTCTTTTTTGTGATTTGCAATTATACGCCCTAATTCCTTTTGTTTCACCTGATTATATGCCATAAATAAATATTTATTATCCGACTGAAACGATACAAGTTCTTTCATATTTTTATTGTGTTTAATCATTTTGTAATATGCGATTGTAAATAGCCTTGTAAAGAAATGCTCTCTAATAATAAAATTCGACAATCTACCTTCCTCTTCAATAGGAAGATGCGAAAATTTTTTTACTACTGCTCCGCCAAATAAGCCAGCTCCTTTTCCCTTTGCTGGCGCTTTTTCAAAACCAGAATAAATTTTCACATCACGCGTACCACAACTTGGTGAACGATTCTTTAAAATAAAACCATCCACATCCGATATCGTTTGTAAAAAGTCATTTGAAAACTGCTCCATTTTTTCAGTAACGTCTTCTCTTGTCGACGGTTGCACAAGTTTATTCACACCATTTTCTTCTACGATTCGTATCGTTTCACGAGGAATTCCCAATCCAATCTCGACTTCTGGACAAACAGGTATAAATGTAACAAATGGCTGCAAATTTCGTATTGTTACATCCGGAATCATTTCTCCATTATAACGACAAGCATCAAATTCTAAACATTTACTTACGACGATTGTAGGTTTTGCAAATTGTCGCATTTCATTACCTCCTTAGTGCTAGTCCGTATAATATAAATTGTACTAAGATTAACATTTTAAGCAAAGTTTGATTCAGTTATTTTTATGAGAAATATATATCCAATGATATATTAACAATCATTCAACTCTATTTTCTATAAATGTGCGCCCTATTAATGAGGGTTTAGATATTGTGAAATGAATAATACACACATGCTTCGGAGAAATTAATGATTAAGAAAGGAGGGATTGTTATGAAAAAGAAATTATCATCTATTTTAAGTGTTTTAGCACTATCTATTATGTTTTTAGGTACATCGGCGCAAGCTGAATACGATGGAAATAATATGAATAGAGTTAATAACACTGACATTTCAACTCGAGTTAATGACAATAACTTAGACAGAGTTAATAATGATGTGAGAACTCGAAATGTAAATACGACAAATGATTTTAATGATAATCGTGATAAAAATAATAATTGGGCTTGGCTTGGTTTATTAGGACTAGCAGGATTATTAGGTCTTAGAAGAAGAGACAAAGAAACACGCTAATTTATAATGTTTTTAGTAAACAAGTACTTATTTATCAAAAATATATAATGAATATAAATCGCCTTTTTAAAGGCGATTTATTATTTGTTTAAAAGTAATATATGTACTTTACACTTCAACATATTTTTACTTATGATTAAATTCGTGGTGTTAATCCATACAGTATAAATTGAATCGTATTTTCAATTTCCGCTTCATCATCCCATTTTTCTTCAGGCAATAATAAAAATCGAGTTAATAGAAATCCTAAAACAGCTGATAATGTAAGCCGTAATACGGAAGGTGGTGGCATCTCAATAATTTCTCCTTCTTCTTGAAACTTTACAATTAACTTTTTAAAATGTGAAAGCAGTTCTGTTTCTACTAATTGTTGTATTTCACTTTTTAGCTCTGGCTGAAACGGAACTTCTTGAATTAATATTTTAATCATTGGAAAGTGCTTTTTGGCAAATTCAAATCGATTATGAATGACTACTCTTAAAAGCCCTTCATACGATTCATAATCAGTTTTAAATATCTCTTTCGCAAAAGCTTGTACGAAAAATGGTGCAGCAAACTTTGTTAAAGTTGGCATTACGACCGCTAACAATAAATCTTTTTTCGTCTTATAGTAGCGGAAGATTGTTCCTTCCGCTACACCAGCACGCTTTGCAATTTCACTTGTTGAAGTTGAAGCATATCCTTTTTCTCCAAACATATCAACAGCTGCTTCTAAAATACGCATTTGACGTTCATTTCGTTTATCAGTATTAGTTGCAGCAATTAATTCCTCAAGCCAATCCTTCTTCATGTACAAAGCTCCTTTTTGTCATTATTATATTTTGCGATGTTTCTTTAAAGCAAATACATTTCCTACTGCAAATAATAGTGAAAAAAGTAGTAATACAGTAAGATCCAATGCAATTTCTGTAAATCCTTGATTTCGAATCATCACTTGCCTCATTGCATCAGCGCCGTACGTGAGTGGAAATAATTTCCCTAACATTTGGAGCCACTTATTCATAGATTCAATTGGAAACAACCCAGAAAAGAAAATTTGTGGCACAATAACAAGTGGTATAAACTGGATCATTTGAAATTCATTATTTGCGTATGCTGATAAAAACGTCCCTAATGTTAGTGCCGTTAAAGAGAGCATACATGTAATAAGTAGCGTTAGCCATATAGAACCTGCTACATATAAACCTAAAACATAGACTGAAAAACTTACAATTATAACAGATTGTATGAATGCAAAAATTCCAAAACCAATTATATACCCAACAACTATTTCCCATCGTCTAACTGGTGTGGACAATAATCGCTCTAATGTACCACTTAAACGTTCTCTTACGAAAGAAACTCCCGACAAAATGAATACAAAGAAAAATGTAAAGAATCCAATTAACACGGGACCGAGCCCATCAAACATCGTAAAGTCTTTAGAGCCATGTAAATAATTCACTTCAGGTTTCATTATCGATACATCATTCTTCTCTGTGCTCTTTTGCAATATTTGGAGTACAGCACGGTTTTTCGACGAATCACTGCCCTCTAACAAAAGATTTATTTTTCCATTCTCTAAATGAATTACTGCATCGATCTTTTGTTTTTCCAACTCAGAAATCGCTTTCTCTTTGCTATATTCATAAATTGAGGCTTCTTGATTTTTCATCACTTTTACTATAGGAGCGGGCACATCCACTACAGCAATATGTGGTATATAATCTTTTTGTGTAAATATTAAAGACAATAGCCAAAGTAATAACATTGGTGCCCCAAACATCATGGCTAACGAACGTTTATCTCGGAAAAATTGACGAATAATACGAATGATTACACCATTAACTCTCACGATTCAACCCCCTCTACTAACAAAAAGACATCTTCAATTCGTCTTGATGATACACGTTTTTTCAATTCCTCTGGCGTTCCAACCGCAACTAAGTTCCCTTCTCTAATCAATCCTAGACGCTCACAAAACTCTGCTTCATCCATAATGTGCGTCGTTATAATAATAGTTGTTCCTTTCTTTTTAAGTTCATAAAATTCCCCCCATATTGTTTTTCTAAGCAACGGATCTATCCCCACTGTTGGCTCATCTAAAATTAATATTTCAGGTTCATGAAGAAGTGCTATCGCTAATGATAGACGCTTTTTCATCCCACCTGAAAAATGCTGTACTTGCTTTTTCATATGTTGTGATAATTGTACAAGGTCAAAAACCTCTTTGATTCTTTCCTTTTTATGTTTTCCCTTTAATCCATACATCGTTGCAATAAAATCTGCATTTTCATATGCTGATAGTTCTTCGTATAATGCATCAGCTTGAGCCATATAGCCAATTCTTTTCATCTCATTTAAATTTGGCATGTTAATGTTGTATACAAATACATTACCTTTAGTTGCTTGATTAATACCTGCAATCAATTTAATAAGCGTCGTTTTCCCTGATCCTGAAGGCCCAACTAAACCAAATATCTCTGCTTTTTCAATTTGTAATGAAAGATCGTGTAAAACTTCTTTTTTCCCAAAACTTTTCGATACATTCTGTAAAACAATTGAAGGTTTTTGCACGTATTATCCCTCTTTTCTATAAAATGAGTGAGTACTCACTTTTATTTTACTCTTGCGTCATTATATGTCAATCTTCATTGATTAGTATTTATTTTCAATCAACAATATTAAACAATGAAACAGAGTCGACATTAGAATATAATTTCTTAAAGTCGACTCTGTTTCATTTAAACTATGCATTTTACTTTATGTTTCTAAATTCATATACTTCCTAATTCTAGCAAGATCTAAAGAATATTCGATAACTAATTGCTGTAACGGTAAAATAACTGTATCGGGATATAAATGTGCATATTGTAATGTTTCTGCATATTTTTCTAATCTTTTTTCTAAGTATTTTATAATTTGCTCAGGATGGCTCACTAATAAACATTGACAATAATAATGTATTTGTTCCTCAATCGCCGTATACTCTTCAATTTCATATTCTTTATGCATGTGTACACCCCTTTAAGTTTTTTTACATAAATTCTTTATCACACTTTTCACTCGACTAATTTTTAAGTTTTTTGATTATTTACACTATAACAAACTCTTCAGGTCAAATTTTGTTACTTTATGTAACGTAGAAAATTTTTAACAAAATTGTAATGTTAACTCCTGCAAAATACATAAAGCCCCTTTACTCATTTTTGTATAAAAAAATCGTACAACTTAATTTAGCTGCACGACTACAATTTCTGGCCTATTCAAAATTCTTTGCGGAATGATACTATTTCCTAACCCTCTACTAACTACCATTGATGTATTTTGTTCTACATATAAACCCGCTGTATATTTAGGTAAAACACCTTGATTTGGCGCAACTAATCCTCCGATAAATGGCAATCTAACTTGCCCTCCATGAGCATGTCCCGATAAAACCAAATCCAATCTCTCATTCGTATATTCCTTAATAAATTCAGGCCTATGGGATAATAATACATTATATCTATCTGGCTGCATTTCAATTTTCGCTTTTTTAATTTCACCTATTATAATATTTCCTTCATCACGGTTTCCAGTAACAAACTCTGGATCATCAATACCTAGCAAGTTTATTTCTTGCTCACCCTTTCGAATGCCTACATGTTCATTCCTTAAAACATTGACATCATATTTCTTCAACTCTTTTTCTAAACTGTTATACTTTCCAGACCATTGTTCATGGTTTCCTGTCACAAAATATACAGGATACTTCTTTACCATTTCTCGTATTAATTGCATACTAACTTCTGCATCGTATGATTTACTGTCAATTAAATCACCCGTAATCGCAATAATATCTGGGTCTATGCTTTTTATTTTTTGAATTAACACATCTTGATTATCGCCAAATTGCTTATTGTGTAAGTCTGAAATTTGTAGAATTTTATACCCTTTAAAAGAGGATGGTATTTTACTAGAGGTTATTTTAACCTCAGTTATACTTATTAAATTGTTCTGTAAATATAAAAAGATTGTAAAACCTACTAATATACAAATAATCATTACGATTCTATTGATCTTCTTTTTCATATTTTCTCCTTTACATTCTCATCAAACCCTTCTATATGCTAACTGAATTATATTATACTTTCTTGAAATTTATTTAAATTAATAAAATAATACAGTACATGAAATTTCATATGAGATACGTCATATATATTCGTTATATTTTTACTTTTACCTTTTTAATAATAAGAATACAAAAACGACTCTTATCACACGAAAAAAGTCGTTTTCTAACGTTATACTTTTAATACTTTCATGTTAAAAATGCGAAAACTAAAATACTATTACCTAAGAGCCTTAACTATAACCTCAGTTGCCTCTGCAATGAGTTGATTATCATAGGTAGCCTCTTTCTCATCTTTACTAGATAAAATTGCGATGATAATTGGTGCTCTATTTGGAGGCCAAACGATAGCAATATCATTTCTTGTCCCGTAACTGCCAGCACCTGATTTATCTCCAACTACCCAGTTAGTTGGTACGCCTGCACGAATAAGTTTGTCCCCTGTAGCATTTCCTTTCATCCACTCTGTAAGAATTTTACGTTTTTCAGCAGGAAGTGCATTTCCGACCGTAAAAGCTTTAAGATTCGTAGCAATTGCTTTCGCTGTACTAGTGTCACGAATGTCTCCTGGAATAGCTTCGTTTAATTCTGTTTCAAAGCGATCAGACATAGTAACCCGATCCCCGATCTGTCTAAGCGCTTTTTCATATCCTTTAGGTCCGCCTATTTTATGAAATAAAATGTTCCCTGCAGTATTATCACTTGAACGAACAGCAGCCTCAGCAATTTCTCCTAGTTTCATTCCAGTATCTACATGTTTCTCTGTAACAGGTGAATAATCCACTAAGTCTTCTTTCGTAAATTTTATGACTTCATTTAATGTATCAATTGAGTTTTGCTGTAGTAATACTCCTGCCGCTAAAGCCTTGTAGGTTGATGCGAAGGCAAATCTTTCGTTATGTCGATAAGAGATTGTTTGATTTGTACCAGTATCAATCGCATATACACCTAATCGAGCATCAAATTTTTTCTCAAGTTGAGAGAACTCTTTATGCGTCGCCTGATTTTTATGTTTCACTTGTCCAGTCTTTTCTTTCGCTTCAACTTGCAGTGACCCTCCTGTAAAAGCTTCTAGGCTTGTAACACTTAAACCTAATATACCAACGCATATTCCTATTTTTAGCATCCTCTTGTTTTTCAAAATCATCATTCCTTTCAAATTTTCAATACTGAAAACAAGTAGTAAATTCAATACACTGTATCCTATTTAAAAACCTGTTTTTATACGTACACATAATAGACCATCTAAGAAACAAGTTTGTTCCATAAATTTAAAACCTTTTTAATTAGTAGCCAAAATATTAACAAAAGTAAGAGATAGCAACTGTGATAGTTGCTATCTCTTATTTTAAATCTTCCTTTAACTTATAAAGACTTTTATATACACAGGGTCTCTTCCCTGAGAAAAGTACTCTAATTTTGCTTAGAACTATCTGTATTAGTAGCTTCACCATGTATACGTTGCTTTTTTAAATCAAAGTATACATCTAAAACTTCCTTTCCAATTATAGAATTAATTCCACTTTTATCATCATGAAGCCATGGGACTACTATAGAAAATGCTACTTCTGGATTATCATATGGAGCATATCCAACTAATGTTAAATTGTAACATTCCATACGTTCTCCTTTTGCATTTCTACCAATTGGATCATCTCCTCCATATACAGTTTGAGCTGTCCCTGTCTTTCCTGCTGGTTTATATGGAGCATTTTTGAAATGTTTCACGCCAGTTCCATCACCTTCTTGGAATACCCATCTAAACCCCTCTTTTATCCGATCAATATGTTCTGTCTTCATATCAACTCGATTTAATACGACAGGCTCTATAGAGCGTATAACTTTGCCAACCTCTTCTTCTTTTATTGATTGTTCTCGTATTTCTTGTACAATTTGAGGTTGCATTCTATAACCGCCATTCGCAATCGTTGAAATATATTGTGCCAATTGCAATGGCGTATACGTATCATACTGACCGATAGAAAAATCTAGTAAAAACCCAGGTTGACTATCTACCGTTCTCGTTTGTCCGGTTATTTCATTCGGTAAATCAATACCTGTTGGGACACCTAAACCAAATTGTTTAAAATAATAGCGCATCGTATCAAATGCTTCTTGTTTAATATCCAACGTACCATTTGGTACGTAATTAACCCCTGCGATTTGTAAGGCCGTTTGGAACATGTATACATTCGAAGATACTTGTAAAGCTCTTAAATCATTAATATTACCAAATCCAGATACATTCCATGATTTCTTAGCTTGTGTACCTTTAAATTTCATAGGCGCGTCATAAAATTGATCTCCTGGATGTATTGCCCCTGTCTCATATCCAGTTAATAAAGTAGCACCTTTTACAGCTGACCCTAGCTCATACGAAGTTGTCATGTTACCTAAAGCCAAATCCTCAATCTCTATTTTCCCTTCTTTTTCTACAATCTTTTTGCCTGCCATAGATAAAATCTGTCCATTATTTGGATTCGTCATGACGACAAAAGCTCGGTCCAACAGTGGCTCTGAACTCTTAAAAGCTCTCAAGTTTTTCTCTATACTTTCTTCCACTTTTTTTTGTAATTCCATATCAATCGTTAATGTTAAACTATTACCACTTTTTCCTTTAGAGATTATTTCTGTGCTAACAATATTTCCGGATTTATCAGTAATGTTTTTCACTTCTTCTTTTGTACCGTGTAATGCATCTTCATATCGTTGTTCAATATAACTTTTTCCTACACGATCATTACGGTTATATCCACGTACCAAATAAGAATCTAAGTTTTCTTTCGGTAATCCTTCTTCACTGCTTGTAATATTACCTAACACGGAACGAAATAAATTACCATTTACATAATTACGTTCCCAATCAACCGTTGCATCTACTCCCGGAAACTCCTCAAGCTTTTCACTTATCCGCGCATACTCTTCATCTGTTACGTCTTTTTTGATAATTTGTGGTGTCAGTTGATAACCTGCACTCATTTTACTTTTAATAGCTAACACCTTTAAATCTTGTGCTGTTAATTCTGCCAATTCTACTTCTGTAACGCGACTTCGTCTTAAGTCATCAATTTTTTTATCTAACTCTTTTCCCTCAATTCCCTTTTCTTTAAACTTTTCTATATCTTTTTTAGTTATCTTTGTCTCTGCACGTTTCTTATTCAACTGCATCCAGAAATCTTTTTTATCGATATCGGTTAACTTATTTATATCTTGTTCGGGCATTTCAAGTACTTTCGCCAAGTCTTTTGCTGTTTTTAAAATATCTTCACTCGTAATCCCCTTCACCCTTGTATACGTAATTGTGCGAAGAGATTTATTATTAACGACTGCTTTTCCTTCTCGATCTAGAATTTGTCCACGTGGAACTGGTATACTAGTTGTTTCATTTTGACTGCTTTCCACTTGGTTCTTATAAGCCTCTCCTTCAACGATTTGTACTTTTCCTAGCTGCATAATAATAGCTGAAAACAGTAGAAATATGCAAAGGAACATTATATTTAATCGAATAGATATATATGTCTGCTGCTTCTTTTCTTTTTGTTTTTTCATAAATCCTCCATATAATTCTTCCGGAACTCCTCACTAATACTTAGTAAATAAATACGTTCCCTATATATTAGAAACCACCATTCAGTTATAAATAGTGTCTTATCTTTTTTCTACATCCTTGTAAGCGTCAATTTCTTTTCGTTTAGCCGCGTAACTGATACATCTCCTTTCCTGTCTTTCTCTCTATTTTTTTGTTGCTTGCATTAGAAATGCTAAACTGTATAATGACTCATATTAAGCTTACACATAGACTTGCTAGTAACTTTTCATGCTGGTTATTCCTTTCCTCATGCTGTAATACTTAATAGACAACCTAAGTAATAAAGTTGTTCCACATTTACAAAAAAAATAATTAACTATAAGATGAAATAGGCTACATAAGGGAGGGTTATATGTTACATATAAAAAGATGGAGATTTTTTGCGGTTCTTTCTATTGTAGGTTTGATTTTACTACTTTTAGTAAAAATCAACTTCATTTCAATTACTATCGCAACTTCTTCAGCTGAAAGAGGAAAAATTTTCGATCAAAATGGTGTAATACTAGCTACAAATAAGAAAGTTAATTCTATATATTGCACTTCTAATGATGAAAAGCTATCGAATCAAGATACATCAAACACATTAGCTTTTTTCAATCAATTTTCAAACGAGTTTCAACATGACATTTCTGCAGAGGACATAAAATCACAATTACAACAATCTTGTAAAAAGCAGACTATGAATGATATACCGTTATACTCTGACATAAATGAGAGTGAACTTACATTCATAAACAAGAACAAACCCAATAATGTAATAATTAAAGATGAATGGATTCGATATTATCCAAAACACGAAATTGGTTCACAGCTAATTGGATATGTAGAAAATGACCTTAATTCTAAGTATGGACCTGTGGGAAAAAGTGGGGTTGAGCTTCAATATGAAAATGATTTAAAAGGAAAACCCGGAAAAACTCTGATTTTTAAAATGAATAATAAAAAGTTCTCATGGAACATTCAAAAAGTACAAAGAGGAAAAGATGTCCGGCTAGCTTTAGACTCGAAATTGCAGCAAAAAACAGAGGAAGCATTACGATCTCAAATTAAGAAAATACATGATGCTAAAGCTGGTTATGTCGTAGTGACTGATATAAAAACTGGCGCAATTTTAACTATGGCCAACTCGGCAGTTTTTAATCCAAATACATTACATACACATGTATCATCTAAAAATGAAAACATTAAATCACTTTCGCAAAATAAAGCAATTCAAAAATTAAAGTATGGCGAATCTTATGTAAATATGGCCTCTACTATAAAGCCACTTACTATTTTAATTGGATTAAATGAAAAGCTTTTTCAACCTGAAGATACTTATTTAGATAAGGGTACTTTTCAATATGATAATCAAAATAACATTACGAATGCACCTGGAACGCCAACAGGTGAGATTACACCGAGGCAGGCTATCATTAATTCATCTAATACATTTATGACAGCAAAAGTAGCTCTGCCTTTATTCAACCAAAATAATGGGAATATAGAAAAAGTGGCACATATATGGACAGATTATTTAATGCAATTCGGTCTACGTTCTAAAACCGGGATTGATTTACCCTTTGAAGAAGACGGACAATATGAATTCCATCCATCTAATAAGTTTGAAAATGGAATCTCCGCTTTATTAAATGCCTCTTGGGGAGGAAATGAAGTGCATACCCCTCTTCAACTCGCTCAATATGCAGCAACTTTGGCAAGTAAAGGTGATAAATATAAACCTCAAATCGTAAGTGCTATTATGAGTCCTGACGGTAAGGAAACAAAAACGTTTAAACCAATTTTAGAAAGTTCAAATCGTTATCCTATGAAGTTTTGGAGTGTCGTGCAAGGTGGAATGAGTCAAAATATAGAGGAGATTAAAAACTTGCCCTTTCAAGTCGCAGGTAAAACAGGTATAACAGGCTCTCCCAACGAGCAAGAAAGAATGATAAATCATTCTCTTTTCATTGCATATGCTCCTACCGAAGATCCACAAATAGCCATTTCTGTCGTTATTCCTGGTAGTAATTCAGAAAAAAACATCGCTGCTCTCGTTACATCAGAAATTTTAGAGTCTTGGCATACACTTCAAAAAGAAAATAATAATAAAGAGGAAGGTTCATTAAAGTGAACCTTCCTCTTTTACCATATAGAATCTATATTTATTATTTTCCATTCACCATTATCATTTTTTTCGAACATGAATGAATACTTAATATCAGTTAAAACATACTCCTTTTGTACATATCCAGTATTACCGTTAATTGTCGATATTTTTATATATCCATCATTTTGCACTTTTTCTGGAATCCAAGCTTTTACCATTTCATTAGATACTTCATATACAACCTGTGATTCTCGTTTTGGTTCAGCTAAAATTTTTGTTTTATTTCCAGTAACCGTTGCATATATAAAATGCGTTTGCTTTGGTTGGTTACTTTCTGTCAAACCACTTGGTACTTTGTATACTTTTTTTGTATCATTTGCAAATTCTCCCCCCATTGTAAGAGCGACTTGCAACTCATGAAAAATGTCTTCATCAAACTTCAATTCATCCTTCTTATAACGCTTCCCTTTAAATAGAACTTCATCATTTAATGCTCTATACAAATCATTTTCATTTTTTGAATTTGTGCTTTGATATAAATCATTCATAAATTGTTTTAATGATGGATCTTGAGCAGACTCATCTTTTGTTTTCGGCTTAATTTGAGTACTACTTTGTACCGGTGATTTATTGTCATCAAGCCAAGGTTGTTGAACAATAAAAAATAACATAGTACAAACCAAAACAACTGCAACAGGCAATGCTTTTTTACGAAATGGTCTCTTATTTTTTACAGAATCTACTTCACTATTTTGATATACCGATTGCTTTATTTTATAAATAAATTCTTCTTCATCTTTCCGATGCTCCATTGGGCCTTTTTTCAATTTACTATACCAGTCAGGATTTTTTTTACTGTTCATCACTACTACCCTCCCCTATTAGTTTTGAAACTTTGCTTCTCGCTCGGCTTAATCTAGATTTGACTGTTCCAATTGATACACCTAATGTTTCAGCCATTTCTTCATAAGATAATTCATATTTCGCGTCCAGTATTAGTATTTCACGGTGTTTTTTAGGTAATTTTAATACAACATCCCACAGTTCATTTAGTTCCTCTTGCTTAAAAAACTCTTGTTCTGCCGAGGAAGACTGCTTGTCGTCACTAAAAAATCCCACTAAAGATATCCTTTTAAAATAAGAGGATTTCAAATAGTTTATCGCTGTATTTCTTGTAATTTTTAATATCCACGTTTTAATAGATGACTCCTTTCGAAACGAATGCCAATGTTTAAAAACCTTTATAAAGACATCTTGTGTGATGTCATCTGATAAGTGTGGATCTTTCGTAATAATAAATGAATAATTCCATACATCTTGCCAATAGTCTTTAATAACGTAGTCAAGCTCATCATGATTACATTTTTCAATAAACTTCTGTTCCATTTCCACACCTCAAACTTATTTGAATAAACATAAAACTGCCCTCACTTTTAATATGGTTTCAATATATAGACATGATACAAGTTTCATTTGTTCCATTGTTTATCTTTTTTTGATAGAAGAATTCTCCTGAAAAATGTAAAGGTATGCAATACATTTTATTACATAATCACCTTTACATTCTCTTCGATGACAGACTCTATATTCAGCCCGTACTTGCAAATACTATTTCAAAAATCACTTTTGAAACAATAGAATTTGATTTAAATAATGAAAATGATAAGATATCAACTTTTTAGAACCACAATAACATAGAAAAAGCATTCTCAAGTAGGGAGAATGCTTTTTTTAAAACTTAATTGTTCTTTGTTTTGCCCAATTTATACTATTGAGTTAAGCATACATATAATATATATAGTAAAAGATTTCACCTTATAATCTAGTGTTATTTCTGAAAAACATGTTTTACTTTTTCACCTGGAACATTACTGCCCCCTCTTCCTTTTACATCTTCAATCATCATGGTAACAATCATGTCTGGCGCATTTGCATCAAACGCTGCAAACCATCCAAGTTCTTTTCCGTCTGCTTCTTTCGACTCCTTCAGTTCTGCTGTACCGGTTTTACCAGCAAGAGTTACACCATCAACCTTAGCAATTCTCCCAGCGCCGTCAGGGTCATTAATAACTTTTATTAATGCACTCTTTACTATCTCTTGATTCTTTTTAGAGACCACGTTTTCTTTCCAATTCCCCGCTACTTTTGCTTCTTTTAACAGATGAGGCAACGGAATATTCCCTTCATTCACAATCGGTGCATATGTTAATGCTAAATGAAGTGGCGTCATTAATACTTGTCCTTGTCCATATCCCGTGTCTGCTAGTTGAATATCATTTTTTATCCCATCTTTTGCAATTGTTGAAATAGGAAATTCGTATTCGATTGGTAATTTTTCATGAAATCCGTACTTCTTAAATTCATTTACATACTGTTCTTTCCCCATTTTCAAAGCTTGTTGAGCAAAATAAATATTATCAGAGTACTTCATTGCCTTTTCAAAATCAATTGGACTAGCTTCCTTCACACGTGTTACATAATAATTTCCCCACGATGAATCTTTTGTCCACTTCAATCCTTGAATTTTAAATTCTTCTTTAGGATTTAATGTTTTCGTTTCCAAACCAATTGCACCTGTAATCGTTTTAAATACAGAACCTGGTACAAATGCTTTTGTGAAGCGATTCATCATTGGCAGTTTAGAGTCGTTATTCCATGCTTCTCTTTGGACTTTTGACGCTCCTCTAACTATTATATTTGGATTATAAGCAGGGCTACTTACAAGTGCGATTGTTTCACCCGTTTTAGGATTGACCGCTGCACTAGATCCTGCTTCATTTTTCATCTCATTAAAGATTTTTTCTTGAATTGCAGCATCAATTGTTAACGTAACATTTTCCCCTTCTTTTGCTTCTTTTTTTGCTACGTTTTTAATCTCTTTCCCGTTTTCATCTTCCATAAATACGCGTCCACCCTTTTCACCACGCAATTTATTCTCTAATACTTTTTCTAAACCTGTCTTACCCACTAAATCATCTGCTTGATATCCTTTTTTTTGAAGCGATTTTAACTCCTCTGCGTTCACCTTTCCTATATATCCTGTTAAGTGTGCCGCTGCTTCTCCTAATGGATACGTACGAATATTTATTGGGCGAGATGAAACTCCTTCTAATTCAATATAATCATTCTGTCTGGTTCCCTCTTTTAAAATGCCAATTGGTACAAAGGAGTCTGGTTTTATCCATTTCGCTGTGAGCTTTTGTTCAACCTCTTCTGTAGACATATCAAGTAATTGTGCTACTATTTCTTTCGTTTGCGCTGCTGTTTCACCTAGTTTCTCTGGAATAATTCCAACCTCAGACGCTTTACCGTTCGTTGCAAGCCCTTTTCCATTTCGATCGTATATTTCTCCGCGTTTTCCTTGTTCTATTTGCATACGTACTTTGTAATCTTTTTTCATACCTGGGAAAATGAAGTCTGGCGTCCAATCTATTTTCCAAGATTCCTTTTCTTTCACAAGTTTTACTTCATGGATGAATGAAACTGTTCCTCCATCCGTATCCATTTTAACTTCAAAAAGAAAACGTTCTTTATCTTTCGTATTCTCTCCTTTCGTTTTAACTTTTAAATTCTTAGCTCCAATCCCCTCATAGATTTTTTGATATTTTTCTGTGAATTCTTTTTTAGAAATCGTTTTTTTGGCATGATCTGATAAATGATCATACATATTTGCAAACTTTTTATCATTCCATAAATTAACATATTCTTCAAATGCTTGTTTGGGCGGTTCGTTTTTATTACACCCTACTAACATAACCGCGAAACAAATGAAAAACAGCATCCATAATTTTTTCAATTCAATCTTCTCCCTTAGTTAAAAATGATGATTCCTTTCTTAATTTATTAAATAAAAAATGTTTCAACGCTTAATAGACAGTGTAAGTAATGACATTGTTCCATATTTACAAAAAAATTAATTTACGCTTAAGTTGCATTTGAAGAGAGAAGTTTGTAAGATTCAAAAGAAAAACCGATGAAAAGTATACCTTTCATCGGTTAACGAGATGCATACGGGAATATGATTCTAACTTTTGTTCCCTTACCTACCTCAGATTCTAGCTCAATCTTATGATTTAATTTTTCACATACTTCTTTAACAAGATATAATCCCATTCCCGTAGACTCTTTAAATTTCCTACCATTTTCTCCAGTATAAAATGGATTGAAAACACGTGGTAAATCAGCAGTAGGAATACCACCCCCATAATCTTTTATTTCCAAAATAATTGCTCGTCCTTTTGAACACGCCGATACTAATACTTTTTCTTTCTTACTTGATGAATATTTAATTGCATTTGACAGTACTTGATTGAGTATAAATCAAAACCATTTCTTATCTGTTTCTACAATAAGATTCGGCTCTACTTTTACCTCTGGATACACATAACTACGTATAAATAGATGTTTATTTTCATGAATAGCAGAATCAATCATTCCAAATAACTGCAATCTGTCCACATGAAAATCCTGTTCAAATGTTTCTAAACGAGCAACATATAAGACCATTTCTAATCCTTTTTTGATTTTTTTTGATTCTTTTCGTTTCTTCATTATTTATTTTTTCTTTAAAAGAGTTGCTCCTGCAATCCCTGGGTGTGTCATTTCGAATGGATCTAGAATTAACTCTAAGTCTTCTTGTGACAATACACCATTTTTCACACAAAGTTCTCGAACGGATTGACCTGTTGCAATTGCTTCTTTCGCAACACGAGCTGCTGCTTCATAACCGATATGAGGGTTCACGGCTGTAATAATTCCTACACTTTTCTCAACGTACTCTTTTAAACGATCTTCATTCGCTTCAATTCCTTTTAAGCAATTATCTGTAAAGGCACGGAAACCGTTATTCATAATGCTAATAGATTGAAGTAAGTTGAAAACAAGTACTGGTTCCATAACATTTAATTCTAATTGTCCTGCTTCTGAAGCAAGGCAAATTGTATGATCGTTACCAATAACTTGGAACGCAATTTGGTTAATAACTTCTGGCATAACAGGGTTTACTTTCCCTGGCATAATAGAAGAACCTGGTTGACGAGCTGGTAACATAATTTCTGCTAAACCAACACGTGGACCTGATGCCATTAAGCGAAGGTCATTCGCAATTTTAGACATGTTCATCATACATACTTTTAGTGCTGCTGATACTTCTGTGTATGCATCCGTATTTTGCGTTGCATCTACTAAGTCTTCTGCACCAACAAGCGGTAATTCACTAATTGTAGCAAGATGTTTTACAACTGCTTCAATATACTCTGGATCTGCATTTAGGCCTGTACCAACTGCAGTTGCCCCCATATTTACTTCATATAAATGTTGACGTGATTGCTTAATACGTTTCATATCACGTTCAAGTACGCGAGAATACGCTTTAAACTCTTGTCCAAGACGAATTGGTACAGCATCTTGTAAATGCGTACGACCCATTTTAATAACATGGTCGAATTGTTCTGCTTTTAATTCAAATACATCATGCATATAACCCATCGTTTGTAATAAGCCTTCTAATGCATTTAATGTCGCGATATGAATCGCCGTTGGGAATGCATCGTTTGTTGATTGTGCCATATTCACATGGCTATTTGGACTAATATAATGATAGTCTCCCTTTTCCATTCCTAATAATTCAAGAGCACGATTGGCAATGACTTCATTTGCATTCATGTTCATTGAAGTACCTGCACCGCCCTGAATTGGGTCGACGATGAAATGATCGTGCCATTTTCCATCTAGAATTTCTTGAGCAGCTTCTGCGATCGCGCCGCCTTTATTCAATTCCAATCTACCTACATCTGTATTTGCAAGCGCTGCTGCTTTTTTTACAATTGCGAATGCTCTAATTAAACTTTCATGAATTTTGTACCCTGTAATCGGGAAATTTTCAACAGCGCGTAAAGTTTGAATTCCGTAATATGCCTTAATGGGTAATTCCTTTGCTCCCAAAAAATCCTTCTCCACTCGCATGTTCTTGTTTGTTATTGACATTTTAATTTCTCCCCCATATTAAATGTAAAACCTAAATAAATCATATGAAGTTATTACCAATCCTTATCAGATTTTATTGTTAAATCGTAGGCTAAAGGCTCTTCAATAATTTTTTTAATCTCTTCTAATTTATTAGTTTTTCCAAGCGTCCACATCAACTTTGCTATGATGGCTTCCGTATTCATATCTCCAGATAATATTACTTGATGTTGCGCCACTTTCCGTCCTACTTCATAGAGAAGTATGTCTTCTCCTTCTTCCAGGCATTGAGTAGTAATCACTACAGCAATCCCCATTTCAGTCAACTCTTGAATTTTCGAAAGCAAGTTCCTTCCTTCAAAAGGTAATCCACCGTTACCAAAACTTTCAATAATAATCCCTTTATACAAATATTTTAAACAATCAAATATCTCTAACTTTGTACCTGGATACAATTTCATAAGAAAAACGTCCGTACATAAATTAGTATCTATTGAAAGTTCATTATGTGAGGAAGTTGGCTTCCAATGATATTTCACTTCATCTTCATTTACCTCAGCAACATATGGATAATTCACACTTTCAAATGCATCATAACTTTTTGTTCGCATTTTTACTGCTCTCGTTCCAATAATCACCCTACTATCAAAAACAATAAACACACCGCCAACATCCTCACAGGCAAATCTAAGAGCATCAGCTACATTTTTCTTTGCATCTGTCTTTTTAAAACTAATAGGTACTTGTGAGCCTGTTAAAACAACTGGTTTTCTTAAACCTTGAAGCATATAAGATAACGCAGAAGATGTATAAGCTAACGTATCCGTTCCATGTGTAATCACAAACCCGTCATAGTCATCATAGTGATTAAAAACAGCATTAGCTATTTCTTTCCAATGCTCAGGTTGCATATTGGTACTATCAATATTCATTAAGATTTTGCAATCTATTTCTAAGTTTCGGGATGACCTCGAAAAATAATTCAATAATTCCTCAGCGGACAATCCTGGAACAAGCCCTTCATTCCCCTCCACAGATGCAATTGTCCCACCAGTTGCAAGTAATAAAATTCTCTTCATACACAACCCCTCCATAAAATAAACAACGATATATCGTTCGCGAAATGCGTATTTATACTTATCATTATAGAACTTAATTTGAATTAATCAAGTTTTCGTATTCAATACGCGTACTTTTTTTCTGTTCTTGATTCTTTTTCTATGTTATAATTAATTTAATAAAATTAGATGGGGTATGAGACGAATGCTGGAACGTTTATCTGAATTAAGAAAAAATCAAAGATGGTCCTTACAAGAGACAGCAGATCGACTTGGGATTGCGAAAAGCACCTATGCTGGTTATGAAAATGGTTATAGATTACCTTCATTACAATCTTTATCTAAAATAGCAGATTTATTTGATACGTCTGTAGATTATATATTAGGTCGAATTGAACATTCACATCAAAACAAAGATGTAATTGATATTACAAGACTCCTAAACGATCCAGATTCAACACTTTTAATAGATGGAGAAGTACTTTCAACAGAAGAGATAATTGATTTTATTGCTTTTGTGAGAAGTAAACGAGAACTAAGTTCCAAGAGAATAGAAAATATTGAATCAACATTTGAAAATTGATTAAATAAAGAACGAAGACACTGCACTCTTTAAACTTAGAAATACTTAGATAATTAATTTGTAAACGGTTTATATAGGATTAGCTTGGGGAATATTATTAATCCGAATTCATTTTATCAACTTCATATTTATAAATTACATTTTATTATTTTACATATGAAAAATATTCTTCCCCAAAAACTTCCATGCCAAGAAAAATCGCGGAACTACACTGATTGATCTAGTACTTCTCTCCATGCAGTTCATGCTGGCAGCACGTGCACATATGTATAATCCAAATCCAATCAGAGGACATGACAAGGAAAATAGCAATGCATTCTTTCGTTTGGAAAAAGAGCGCTATGCATCAGTTCTACTTCTATCTTTTGATATAGTAGCCGACGAAGGATATGCTTCATATCTTCTCCCTGTTGATAGAATTGCAAAATGGAAATAGTATAAAATTTATATTAAGGATTAAAGGAGACAGAATAGCATGGAAATAATCGCAGCTCTTTTAGTAGGAATCGTAGCATTAGAGCATTTATTTATCATGATTCTCGAAATGTTTTTTATTAATTCAAAAGTAGCACAACGCGCTTTCAAATTGCCGAAGCATTTAGAAGGAGATCGAAACGTAGCCATTATGTTTGCAAATCAAGGTTTATATAATGGGTTCTTAGCAGCTGGCCTCATTTGGGGACTTATACTTGGAAACAATCCCATTGGTTATATGATTCAATTATTTTTCATCATTTGTGTGGTGGTAGCAGCTATTTTCGGAGGTTTCACATCCAATAAATCAATTATCGTGAAACAAGGACTCCCCGCTATTTTAGCGCTGCTTGCCCTTTTATCTGTCATATAGAACCAAAGCTTTTCAATAAAAGAACTCATTTTTGAAAAAATCGCTATTCTTTCTGTAGATTCATAGGAAAGGATGGCGTTTTTGTATGTCTATTTCTGTATCGAAAGAATTTGAAAGTATAACAGATTTCAAACAAGAACTAGCAAAGTATATAGAGTGCTATAAGCATGAAAGAATCAAGGGAAAATTAAAAGGTATGAACCCAGCATTGTACTAGGCTCATATCCCAGAGGCTATCTAATAAACCGACTCCTCTAACTTTCGGGGGCACAGTCTAGTTGAAGTGCTAAAAGCAACGAATTTACTATTTTAAATTTAAGTGTTTAACCTTGAAGTACTTAAATTCTTTTTTCCAGATAAAGCATACATTATATCTTGATGTTTTATTGTCCTCTTATAATTATGTGGTATCGGGAATTTATTTTGGCGTTCTTTCATTATAATTAAAGTTTGAAGTTCTATGCTCAATACTTTTGCGAGAACATGATAGTTATATCCATTGTTTAACAGAGAAATTATGTCATAAAACATAGTTTTTCCACCCACTAATTTTACTAATCTATTCTTTAACTCATCCCTTTTTTCTTTAGCTTCATCAATTTCTAACAACATAGATTTTTTATTTGTTTGCTTAATATATTGATTATATAACTCTGGGAATTCTTTTTGGACTTCTTTGTTTAATACTGGTTTATATTTAATCATATACGTAACTTGTAACAATGAGCGTTTTAACAAACTATCTTCAATGAGATACGCTACTTTATTAAATAAATGTACATATTCCTTAATATTGGAATAACTATTAAAATGAGCTAACACTCTACTTTTTATACTAAAAGCCTTGCCTACATAAATAATATTGTCATTATAATCTTTAATGAAATAAATACCACTGTCAGATTTTTTCAATTCATTATCCAGTTCTTCTAGACTCATAAAATGCAATTCACTCATACTTCTCCCTCTCCTTAGCAGTTTTAAATCGTAAAAAACAAGCAAGGTTTCTAAAAAAGTACTTAGCTGCCCTAGCATCTCTTATTTTATCTCTTGCTAAATTTCAAAAAACTGTTTCTATGTTACTCAACTATCAATATGATTATTAATAAAATTTTCGATCGTTATTATCTCGCAATTTTATCATGTAATTTCGAGATCGTTTCCTCATTTAAATTACTGTGTTTTATTGAGTAAAGGAAATATATTACTACCCCAATAGTAATCCAAATACTAAAGTACACCCATGTCCTTAACGGTAAATTTAGCATTAAAAACACACAACATACAATTGAAACGCTTGGTAATACAGGTACAAAAGGTACCATAAATCCACGTTTTAAATTTGGGTGTGATTTACGGAGGATAATAACTGATAGACAAACTAACGCAAACGTCACCAAACTACCGATATTAACTAAATTAACTAATTCTTTCAAGTCAATAAACCCAGCTATTATAGAGCTCCCTATTCCTGCCAATCCAGTGATAAAAGTGGGTGCTCCAGTTTTCTTATTAACTTTCGCAAATGATTTCGGTAACAATCCATCACGACTCATTGCAAAGAATACTCGTGTTGCCGCATACATATTGGAAAAAATAACAGCCATAAGGCCAATTACAGCACCTGCAGCAATTGCACCAGCGACTTTTCCTTGTCCTACAACTTCCATTACATAAGCCATCGCCTCAGGAACATTTAATTCTTTATAGGAAACCATTCCTGTCATAACAAGACATACCATAACATAAATAATTGTACATATGATTAATGATGCGATAATACCGATGGGAAGATTACGTTTCGGATCTTTTACTTCTTCTGCTGAAGTTGCTAATATATCAAAACCCGTAAAAGCGAATAAAATAGCTGCTCCACCCGTAAAAACTCCACTTAAGCCGTATGGTGCAATTGGTACCCAGTTCATTGGTTTTACATAGAATATACCAACTGTAATAAACAACAAAATCATTCCAATTTTAATCAATACCATTGTATTATTGATTCGTTTACTTTCCCTCGTACCACGGGATAACATCCATGCTAATATCAATGTAATGATTACTGCTGGTAGATTCACAATACCACCATGCGAAGGAATCGTTACTAGAGCTTTAGGTATCTCTAATCCAAATCCTTTTATTAAATTGTGGAAATAGCCTGTCCATCCAGCAGCGACAGCCGCTGTTGCCACAATATATATTAACAGTAAAGACCAACCTACTAGATGAGCAACAAACTCACCAATTGTTGCATATGAGTACGTATATACACTACCAGATGCCGGGAGCGCAGAAGAAATTTCTGCGTAACATAATGCTATAAATCCACATATAATTGCTGCAAGTACAAATGAAAAGATAACTGCTGGACCAGCATCTCTTGCTGCTACTAATCCAGTTAACACAAGAACCCCCGTTCCAATTATCGAGCCTACCCCTAACATAATTAAATCAAATGCTCCTAATGTTTTCGTTAAGGTCTTGCTTTGATTATGCTCTAACAATTGTGTAACGGATTTCTTTTTTAGTAAATTACTCATATTTTCTGTATCCCCTTTAAAATAAGGTTTGTTCTTCTCGTTAGTGTTGTATATAAATTTACTTAGTTATTAACTAGCCTCATAATATTTCTTTTACATTAAATAGATTTGAAATATTATATAAATTCGCTTCTCACTTACTAGTTAAACTAGACATTTCCATAGATTTTTGCGTACAACGTTTCATAGCTGAAATGATAGCTGTTCTTAAACCTTTTTCTTCTAGCGTTACTACAGCTTCTATCGTCGTTCCACCTGGAGAACAAACCATATCCTTCAATTCACCTGGATGTATTCCTGTTTCCAATACCATTTTTGCAGAACCTAATACAGCCTGAGCCGCAAATTTATAAGCTTGTTTTCTCGGCATACCGCCAAGTACAGCAGCATCTGCCATGGCTTCTATAAACATATACACATATGCTGGAGAAGAACCACTAATAGATGTAACAACATCCATTAGTTTTTCATTTACGACCTCCGTCTGGCCGAAAATATTAAATATGTTCAGTACCTCTTTTATATCTTTTTCTGTAACCATTTCATTAAAACATAACGCAGACATTCCTTCTCCAACAAGTGCCGGTGTATTAGGCATTACTCTAACAACTTTTAACTTTCTACCAAATTCATTCTCAGTGCTCTTAATACTTTTTCCTGCAGCAATAGTTACAACGATTACATCATTTTTTATTTGATCTTTTATTTGGTTAATTACTGATGAGTATAAATCTGGTTTGATTGATAAAATTAAAATGTCAGCACTGTTAGCGACTTCATTGTTGTTAGTAGTTATAGTTATGCCATATTCATTACTAGCATTTTTTAAATTAATGACGTTTAAATCTGAACAAATTATTTGATCTGGAGGAACTATATTTTTTTTAATCATCCCACCTATCATAGCAATACCCATGTTTCCACATCCGATGAATCCTATTTGTTTATTCATAATAATTTGCTCTTGCTCCTTCTACTCTAAGTTTTATTAATTTTGAAATTATTATTCTAAATAAGGGCTATTACAATTACTGGGTTTATCAATAGAATTTAAACATTCTCCTTCCTATTTAAAGCTTACATATACCTCTAATAACTTCTTTGCTTTCGCTGAATTTTGAGGTGGGGGTTTTACTGCCCGGCAAATAGCGGGATAAAATCATTTCTTTAATCTATAATAAGAAGGACATAAAAAAACAAAAAGTTACAAAAATTTTTAAATTAAAATTTTTGTAACTTTTTGTTTTTGTGTAAATATAAGGTCAATTGAGACGTCTCACCGTTTTAAACTTGATGCTCCATAATCTTGTATAGTTACATTTATATGATATTTAATCGGTACCTTACTAAATGTTTGATCCCAATCTTTTTTGACTTTCTCCCATGTTCTCGGGTGTTTAATTCTTAATTGGTTGCCAAAACCCGCAATATCGACTTGATATTCTTTTTGTATTTTTTTTGTAACATGATGTACTAAGTGCTTTACTTCTTTTTCAATAGCTTTTTCTTCTCTTTTTAAAAATTCATTTTCAAAATCCTTTCCTGATTGCATCCAATTTTCAGACAAACGCCCTTCTGATTCAATGTTTACATCAAAGGAAATATTATTTCCTTTAACATGTGGTATGATTTTGCTTTTTATTGACTTTATTTCGTATATAATGAGTTTCTTTGATTCTTTATCAAAAGTTTTTACCACACCACCATTCCTTTTTCCGTTTATCCATACTACTCCTTCCAATTCCTGCTCATTTAAAAAGCCCATCAACTTTTTTGTTTTCCCTTTAATTACAGCAGCTCCTGCAAATTTTGTTTCCCCATTTATCGAGATTACATTTTGCAAAAGAAAACTGGAACCTGACCGCATCTTTCCTTCCAA
Organism: Bacillus cereus group sp. N11; assembly: GCF_016483605.1. NCBI lineage: Bacteria > Bacillati > Bacillota > Bacilli > Caryophanales > Bacillaceae > Bacillus > Bacillus cereus group sp. N11. Next base: position 56,664 of record NZ_JAEHBN010000001.1, on the reverse strand, counting down.
TTTAGCGAGCGATACAGGAGGTAAAATCCTTGTTGTTCTATTTCGATTATCTGCAATTCCAGACAAACGAAATGCTGGGATTTCTCCTTTTTTGTTTGATTCCAGTACCTCCTTCGCTAGACCCTTGCTAATTAAGATCATACAGCTAAGCCGAACTTCATTGTCGCGGAGATACTGTTCAAGTAATTGTTCTAAACTGTATGTACGTACAAGACTATCACTAATAACAATGTTTTTTAAATGTGGGCTGAACATTGCGCTCTCTCTTTTCAATGAAAACTCACGAACAATTTGATGAATGGAATCACCGGTCTCAGAAACATTTATATAACGTTTTTGTTGTCCGTTTCCTTTACTTTGTGCTTGCGAACTGACAATTTGATAAGTTGCTTTTATAAGATTTCTTTTAGGATAACCTCCTTCCTCATCCTCTTTCTCAATTGTTGAATCCTTCCCTTTATCTAGTGCTATACCTGCAGTTAAGCTCAACTCTTCTACTTCTTTACTGCTCCAACATCCTGTTAAAAATAGAAGCAAAAGCGTCCATAACAAAGCCAAATAGAGCCGCATATAATAAAATTTATTTTTCACACTACTCCTCCTTTTAATCGCGTAATAATAAGAAGAAGCAGTGGCAGTAAAGCAAACAAAAATAAAGCAGCATTACCGAGCATATCCCCCAATTTAAGCAAATCATTTATATTTTTCGAAGTCATAGCAATGATGTAAATGATTGGAATCAAAGCAAAAATAAACGGATGAATACTCTTTTTAAAGAGTTGCGCTAATCCTAATGCAGCTGCATAGTAACTAATCGTATAGGTAGCAAATATTTGCATAATCCATATTACAAGCAGTAAAGATTCAAAACGTTCAAATATCAAACCAGAAATTTCAAAACTGCGCATAAGGTCAATTGTCGGCCATGTTCTTGTTACAACCCCATCAATTGATAATGCACCAATGACCATTACAACAGTTATTACATAAAAGATTAACGGAATAGAAATTCCAACTAAAATAGCTTTTACTGCTTTCTTTCGTTGTTCCATAAATACCAAAAGAATTAACATAATTTCAGGACCTGTATATGCGAGAGACGTTGTTTTTATCCCATCTAGCACTGGTTTAATTCCCAAACCTAATACGGGACGGAGATTATCTATCTCGAATATTCCGATACTCATAAAGGAAATGATTAAAAAAATAAAAACAGTAATAGGAAATATTATTTCAAACATCCGTGCAATTGAATTAATACCACCCATAATCAAATAGAGACCTATCCACATAAAAGGCATAACAATAGCCCATGTAGGAGTTCCTTCTAGCAAAAAAAAGCTTATTACTTCTGCCATTGAACGAATTTGAAATGCTGAAGTTGTAAGAAAATACCCTATAATAAGAAAACTAAGCAATCTGCCTATCCATTTCCCTACAATATCTTGACTGTATTGGTAAAATGTTTTTTCTGGAAACTGCTGACTTAATTTGACCATAATTACTCCTGAAACCATTGCGAGTATCCCACCTAATATCACACTTAACCATACATCTGGTGTTTTCACTTTTTCCACAGATGCTCTGGGCAAAGTGAGAATTCCTGTCCCAAGTATGTAATTTACAATAATAACAACTGCTTGTGAAGTTGTTATTCGGTCTTTAGGTATAGTAATCACTGAAGGCCACTTCCTTTCGTCATCAGCTACCTTTTGCGGATAGTTTTTTTGGTATGCATTATTTTCGGTCGACGTCTCATTATTTTTAATGGCATGCGAACCATAAAATCTTTCCAGTCACTGAATCGATATGGAACAGCAGGGCTAGTATAAGGAACGCCAAAACTTTTCAGTTTCACTAAATGACTGCAAAGTAAAAGAAAGAAGAGAATAACTCCATACAATCCAAATATCGCAGCACAAAACATAGCTACAAAACGAAGAATGCGTAACGTAATTCCCACACTATATTGCGGAATAGTAAAAGAAGAAATAGCTGTTACCGCAACAACGATAACCATTATTGGACTAACAATTCCTGCTTCTACGGCAGCCTGACCAATTATTAAACCGCCCACAATTCCCATTGCAGGTCCAATCGGTTTAGGCAGACGTAAACCTGCTTCTCGCAAAACTTCGATAGCTACTTCCATAATTAACGCTTCTATTAAAGCGGGAAAAGGAACTCCTTCTCGCGATCCGAGAATAGAAATAGCGAGCTTAGTGGGAATTAATCCTGGATGAAATGAAATGAAAGAAATATACAATGCTGGAGCAAATAATGAAACAAAAGCTGTCATGAAGCGTAATAAGCGGAGAAGCGTACCAGGAAGCCACCTTTCATAATAATCTTCTGGTGATTGCAGCAGCATACTAAATGTAACTGGAGCAATTAAAACAAATGGTGTTCCATCTAACAAAATAGCTACTCGACCTTCCATCAAAGCACTAATAACACGATCAGGTCGTTCTGTATTTTGAATCTGCGGAAAAGGACTGAGATAATTATCTTCAATAAGTTGCTCTATATAACCAGATTCGAGTACACTGTCTATGTCAATTTTCTGAATTCTATTTTTTATTTCTTCCACCAATTCTGTACTAGCAAGATCGTTAATAAATGCGACAACTAACTCTTTCTTTGCACGTTCTCCTACTGGTAGCTTTACTAATGATAAGCTCTCATCCGCACAATGTCGTCGCAAAAGTGAGGTATTATCACTTAATACTTCAGTAAAACCGACCCGTGGCCCTCTGACTAATGCCTCCGATACTGGTTCTTCAATGTTTCGTTTATTTGCTTTTGTTGTACCAAGAATAAACACATCTGCTAAACCATCAATTAAAAGAGCTGTTGAACCTATCAATACTTTGGGTATTAAATCTTTTATGTAATGGACTTCTGCTACTTCACTAATTGTAAGAACTTTATTTTTAATATATTCTTTTGAAACAGTCCCCTCCACATAAGAAGATTCATTTTTATATTCATCAGAAAAATCATCCATTAGTAATTTCATAATATGTTTGTCAATTATCTCTTTATCTGATAGACCATCAACAAAAACGATCCCAGCCTGAATATCTGTGCGTCCAATATTAAACTTCCGAAAGCGAACATCAGAATTATGTCCGATTTGTTGCTTTATAAGTTCTAAGTTAGAGGCAAAATCATTTGTGAAATGAACGATTGTATTTTGAGAAGGTTTATATTCTTGTTTCGTTTTACTTTGAATATTATTTTTTTTCACTTGTTTGTCTCTTGACTTCCACCAACTCATTCTTCCCACTCTTTCTCTGACATACGAACCCAATGAAAAAATCTTGAGATAGTATACGGAATTAAAAACAAGATAAAAGCTTGTACAAAGACTTTCCAATCTGGAAGATAAGAAGTAATTATGTTCCACATTTTTATCACCCAATTTATATACTCTGCTAGGATTGAGATTTCTAAAAAACGATATGTACTTAATAAAAAATAACGATAAGATTAAAGAGCAGAAAAGCGAGACATTATGCTTATTTAGTACCAATAACCAGTTAGTATAAAAACATTTCTGACCTAAAATACCATTTCCAATTATAATTTGTTAGATATTATCTCCTTTTCCCTTATTTATATGCCCACATTTGAATTTTAAATAATATAAGGATCGATGATATTTCCTCTTAAAGAAAAAAAGATGCTAGAAGATAGCATCTTTTTTAAATTCAACTTATTATGTATTTATATTTTATTTTGAAAATACTCGTTTTTTTTAATGAATATTAATGTTTAAAAAATAAAAAATACATATTCTTTTGTTCTAAGTTCATACACTTCTACCGAATCGATACGGAATTTTCTGACTTTAAAACCAATATGAAATAAAGGAAAGTCCTCTCTTAGAAAAACTATATAAAACAAATAACATGAAAACAATTATCAATCTATCAATTGAAAATAATAATTAGCAAAAGTTTATCATCTTAACTCCAAGTGTATTCGTTTTGCTTCAAAATAAAGAACTTGAATAAATTTTTTCGTATCGATACGAGCAGGTAATGTTGGTTCATTATTCAATTCTGTCATCTTTCTCCTTACGGTAGTAAAATCAAAAAATCTAGAAGCATAATTTTCGAACTTCGGGTTTAAAAAATCAGTAAGTCCAAGGGATGCTAAATGGTTTAATGATTGATAAATAGCTCTCCGAATCCTTTGTTTGGAAGCTTCTATGAACCTTTTTAATTCGGCATCTTCAGCTGAATCCCCAAGTTTTTTTTGAGCCAAATTCATAAAAATCTCTTTTAGTGAGGGAAAGCCTTGTTCCAACGTGTTATCTTGTTCATATTTATATAAATAATCCAGCATATCCATTAAATCTTTACTTCCACTTTCACTGGCTATTCCTAATTCAGACAAAAGAAAATGAATGGAATTTTGAAAATGATTGAAAGTATTTAAATGTTTTTCATTACGGTATTTTTCTTGCACACTTGAATTACTATCCAATTTTAGGACCATATTAAGCGATTCTTGAATGTTTTTTATCGATTTTTCCAAACGAATTCGTTCAATGACTTTCCGAACAACTGTTAATACTTCAATCCGGTTAATCGGCTTAATAATATAGTATTCAACACCAAGCGAATAAGCTTCAGCAATTAATTCTTTTGATTCTACTTGAGAGACCATGATGATTTTCCCTTTAAACGAAGGTTTTATTTGACGAATTGTTTTTATTCCATCTTGAATCGGCATTAACAAATCGATAAATAAAATGTCTATATTTTTAAGGATTACCATTTGTTGCTCTAAAGATAAACCATCCTCAGCTTCTCCTATAACCTCTCCAAGATCTTCATCCTCGATAATTTGAGCCAACATTGAGCGAACCGCTTTTTCATCATCTACTATATAAAAATACATAGAATCACCCTTTCGAAATTATATGATCAATCCCTAATCTAATTATAAAAATTGATCCTTTTCCTTCGGTTCTGTCCTCAAGCGTAACATCACCTTCAAGTTGTTCGACCATTTCTTTAACATACGATAATCCGATACCTGTCGATGGGTTGCCTAAATCATCATATTTAGAAGTAAACCCAGGCTCAAAAATTGAATCTTTATATTTTGAAGAAATACCGGGACCATTATCGCCTATTTGAAATTCAACAAAATGGTGGTCTTTATTAATGTCAATTGTGATGGTTCCCATACCTTGGATAGCTTCTACAGCGTTTGTAACGATATTATTTATAATAGATAAGATTGTGTAAATATGATAATGAGGATGCACACCCTCAATTTTATACACAAATTGGATGTCTTTCTCTAGCAACCGTGCATATTTCGTATTTGCCCGCATAATGATATTTACTAGTTCATGTACAGACATATAATCTGTAAAACTTTCATCAGAAATTAGTTTTGAAAGTCCCGCAAAAATACGTTGGTTATCCTTTTTAACGTCATGGACCTCACCAGCAATTTGTAATGCCTGTTGCCTTAAATCCCCAAACTGAAAATCCATCTGTTTGTGCTCAAAAGAGTCTAAGGTTTTATATAAATCATAGGATTTTTTTGTTATATTCTCAGCATCTTGTAAGGTTTTTTTTAAATGAACAGCATCTTCATATAAATTAGAGATGAGCATGAGCATGTGTTCATTTTGTTTCTTTATGTGTCTCTCCCTTGATTGCGCTTCATACAATTTCATCATATTGAAAAAGCTTAGAACTATAAAACTATGGGAACATGCGATAACAATGATCTCATTTATTGCCTCGGATGTGATTGATGTTTTTAATACGAAATATTGAACCATTAATTCCACACAGTCTGACAGTATTTCAATCATGCAACCAATAAAACCAATCATTAGTGGTTGATGATAAAAACGTTTGATTTTTGCTAAATGAAAAAGATACGAATAAGTAAAATAAAAGAAAAAACTAGGATAGTGAGTATGAAAAGCGGCTAGCCAATCCATATTTTCCTTTATAATGACATCCATTGAGATACGAAATACTACCACGACTATTGCTGTTAAAAAACCCGGTAAAAATGCTGGAACTCGTCGAAATAACAACAAAAAAAAGAAAAATGTTGGTGCACCAAAGCTCATTCTAAATGTTTCATTTAAGGGAAATGACTTTATTTCACCTACTAAGGGTACTGTAAGTATCATTAAAACGAGAATATAGATGTCTTTCTTTACTAAATTACTAAGATTCAAAATAATCACTTCTCACTTTCGCCTAACAGTCAGTATACAAACCTATTTGTATTAATACAATACTTACTCTATTTTTTTCAAGAACTGATAAATAAGATATAAACGAAAGCATTATAGATTGTGAGTATTCATTACACTCTTCTACTTTAGAAAGATACTTTAGAACTCAAAAATGTTCAGACACAATATAAGGTCTGAACACTTTTGGACTCGCTCTAACACCAAAATATCTGTGCTCCTTTTTAAAATATACTTAAATCCCATTCTTTTGCAATATGTTCTAACAACATAATTCCTGGTAAACTATTCCCATATTCATCAATGGCTGGTCCGTAAATACCAATACCACATCCATCTTGGAACGATAAATCCTTCCTAGATTTTGAGGGAACAAGTGTCATAATTCCACCGGATACCCCACTCTTAGCTGGTAATCCAATGAAAGCAGCAAATTTTCCAGAAGCATTGTACATTCCACAAGTAAGCATTAAAGCTTTTGTTAACCTAGCTACTTCTTTAGGGAGTACTTGTTCTTTGCGAATAGGATGATATCCATCATGTGCTAGTATAAGCCCTATTAAGGCAATATCTTCTGTATTTATTTCAATCGAACATTGTTTTAGGTAAACCTCTAGTGTCTCCTCCACATCTGATTCTAGAAAACCATTCTCCTTTAAATAGTATGCTAATGCTCTATTACGATGAGCTGTTTCCCATTCTGATTGAAATACTATTTCATTAATAGCGGGACGCTTCTCTATCATTTTTTCAATTAATACGTATAGAGATTCTAATTTTTCTTGCACCGATGTCCCTGGCAAAAGTGAAGCTATCGTAATTGCTCCAGCATTAATCATAGGATTAAAAGGTTTTCCTGGTTTATGTATCTCTAAACGAATAATTGAATTAAAGGCATCTCCAGTTGGCTCTACGTCAACTCGTTCTAATACATAAGAAATACCGCGACTTAAACAAGCAGCTATAAAACCGATTACTTTTGATATACTTTGTAATGTGAAAGGTATCTCCCAATCTCCTGATTTTATCATTGTTCCATCTGGCTTTACTATACAAATACCTAACTGCGATACATTTATTTCCCCCAAAGCGGGAATATAACTGGCGCTTCGTCCCTTAGCTGCATACGTTCGATAATGAGCTACCCATTGATCTAAGCAAACTTTTTCTTGACCCTCAACTTGAACGCTAGAATCCTTTATCATTTAATAATATTCCCCCGTACTATTAACTTTATATAGAATGATTTTTTCTTTACTATAATCAATAATATTTGCACTAGAACCAAGAAAAATATTCAGACATATTGCAGTCTGAATATCCTTCTTATTACACACTTTTCTTTTTTGAAGTTTTCTCATAACTATCCCAACATTCAATATTTTCAAGCCCTTTAATGTTTTCTTTATAAAAAATAGGATCTTTACCAGCTTTTTTCTGGTTTATATAATCTTGTAACGCCGCAAATGCTACTTTTGAAAGTAAGGTAATAGCAATTAAATTAATAATAACCATAAAGCCCATAAATAAGTCCGCTAAATCCCATACAATTTGAATCTTTGCAACAGAACCAAATACAATCATAGCCAACACACTTATTCTGTATATCATTAACCACACTTTACTTGTATGTAAGAAGCGAATATTTGTTTCACCATAATAATAGTTGCCAATTAACGCACCAAATCCAAATAAAAAAACAAAGATAGCAAGACAACCCGATGCCCAAGGACCTATGTGTTCACTTAATGCTGCTTGTGTAAGTGCAATACCATTTAACCCCGGTTGTTTATATGCATCAGACAGCAAAATAATAAAGGCAGTGCTAGTACAAATGATCAGTGTATCCGTTAATACACCAAATGCTTGAATCAGTCCTTGTTTCACCGGATGACTTGTTGTTGCTGTTGCGGCAACGTTTGGTGCACTTCCCATACCAGCTTCATTTGAAAATAAACCACGTTTAACTCCATTCATAAGTGCTGCACCAATTGAACCGCCTGCTATTTGTTTAAAACCAAATGCGTTTTGAACAATAAGAGAAAGCACTTCCGGCATTTTTGATATGTTGGTAACTACAACAAATAATGCAACTCCAATGTATAATACCGCTAAAAATACCACCTTGTATTCAGCCATTTTTGCAATACGTTGTACACCACCAAAGATAATCGCAGCGAAAGCAATGGCCATGATTATCCCAACTGTTAGACGATCTGTACCAAATGAGTTTTGAAAAGCAATTGTAACTGTATTTGATTGTACTGAATTGAATACAAGACCAAAAGTAATTGTGATTAAAATAGAGAATAATACTCCCATCCAACGTTTATTCAACCCTTTTTCCATATAATAGGATGGACCACCGCGGAAACCAGTTTTATCTTTTACTTTATATATCTGTGCTAATGTGCTTTCGACAAAACTGGAGGCCGAGCTAATAATAGAAATAATCCACATCCAAAATACAGCTCCAGGACCACCTAATGCAATTGCAATCGCAATTCCTGTGATATTCCCTGTTCCAACGCGGGCTGCCATACCAATACAAAACGCTTGAAAAGGAGAGATTTGATCTTTAGAACCACTTTTCCCCTCCATTAATACACGGACCATCTCTTTTAACATTCGAAACTGTACAAAATTCAATTTAAATGTAAAATAAATTCCGCAAATAACAAGCATAATAATTAACAATTTAGACCATAAAAAATCATTTGTTGATCCGACTAACTCTACAAAAAACCTTTCCATATCATCACTCCATGTCAAAATTTATATATCATAATTTATATAAAATCACCTATATTTCCTGGTATAAATACCTCTTTCATATTCAAATACAACAAGGATAAAAATTTTCTATATTAATCGGATTGGCCTGTTTAAGCAAACATCACAACATGTAACCGTAAAACTGAAATTTTGAAGAACTTAACGCTTATACAAACGGATGCTCTACCCCTTTCTGCAAAACTAATATTCTTATCCACTAATGTTGTTGTACTATTATGTTTGTTTCGTTTACTGGTGATTTACATTTAAATCATAATAATCAATAGTGATTAACTGGTTTTTTGTTAATTTTATCAAGAACATGGAAATATCTCCTTTCTCACTACTAATCTCAAAAATAGGCTAGGTAAAAACTTCACGAAAAATCTATAAAGCGCTTTCAATCTTCAACTAAGAGAACCTTGTCTTTAATTTATAATTAAAAGTACAGAATGTTACGAAAAAGTACAGATTTTTATAAAAACAAAAAATATTTTAAGGTTTTTTCATCTAAAAAAACACTGAAATTTTGTGAATTTTATACAGTATCCAAACGTCGCGGATTCTCTTCTACCTAATCTTTGACAAGCCTCTATTTTCTTCATATAATCATGCATACTTTTTCTCTTTTAGAGCTTCATATAAAGTATTTGAAATCAAGAATCAATAAAATGTTGTAAGAATATTAAAAAAATAATACTTTTAATTTATTTATGGTATCATACAAAAAACATTTGTTTTCTCAATTAATCTCCCTAGTTGGATTCATCTATATTGCACATATTTACAACATTAAAGACACTAAGCAAAAAAGGATTTTGTTGAAGGGATGAAACATTACAAAACTCTTATTTAGGACCTTATGCCATCCTCTTTTCTAGCAATATCGAGTTATCCAAAAAATGTATATTTACTAACATAGATTATAGGTGGTGTATTGTGAAAGAAATAGTATTCGTTCAAAATAAAAAAAGACTTCTTATGAAATTCGAATTTTTAAAAAAGGATTTAGTACTTACCATTTCACTGATACTAGCAATTGTAAGCTGCTTAATACATTCGCCAAAGATCGAATATATTAACTTTGAAGTGTTAATTAGCTTATTTAATCTAATGGTGGCCATTAAGGCCTTTGAACAGCTAAAAATATTAGACAAACTTGCCGTTGCGATTTTAAATAAATGCAATAACAGCAGGTCAATATCTATTATTCTAATTTTGTTATGCTTTATTTGCTCCATGTTTGTAACAAATGATGTCGCTCTCCTCACTTTTGTACCAATAACACTTGTCATTAGTAAAAAAACACAAATGAACATGATGGATACAATCATCCTGCAGACAATTGCGGCAAACATCGGTAGTAGCTTGATGCCTATGGGAAACCCCCAAAATTTATACCTATATTCTTACTATGGAATTAAGCTCATCCCATTTTTAGGTTCAATCCTGCTTTTAGCTGTACTTGGGATTAGTTTGTTATTTATATTTACTCAAAAACTTCAAAAAACAGATTTGAAAATAGAACTATCTGTTATTACCGTGAAGAATCGAAAAAAAGCTACCGTCTGGATTTTGATACTTATCACTATCATTGCATCTATTTTTGGTGTCATTAATTATTACATTGCGCTAATAGTCACATTGATGGCAGCATTTACTTTAGATAGAAAATTACTATTTAAGATCGATTATTTTCTTCTAATAACCTTTGTCTGTTTTTTTATTTTTATCGGAAACATTTCCCATTCCGATGCGCTGGATACATTTGCTCGTGCTAATTTAAGAGGAGATACTTCAGTCTTCTTTAGTTCCATATTTTTGAGTCAACTGATTAGCAATTTTCCTACTTCAATTCTTCTATCAAACTTTACTTCTGATTGGAAACCTTTATTACTCGGGGTAAATATTGGAGGGCTTGGAACAATTATCGCATCTTTAGCCAGTGTAATCTCCTATAAATTATTCATTCAGGCAAATAGTAAAGAGACCAAGGCGTATTTAATCAAATTCAGCATTTACAATTTTTCATTTTTAATCATACTTACATGTATACAATACTTTATCTTTAAATTTCTATAATTTTAAAAAAGCGATTACTACTAGAATAATAAAACCAAAAATTTCTCAACATTAAATTGAGAAATTTTTGGTTTTAAAGTACATAGTACTTACAATTAACATTATATGCAAGATCCACCACTTGCATCAATTAACTCACCAGTTATCCAACGACTATCTGATGATGAAAGAAAACCTCACCTTCAGGTAAAGTCAACTTAAACTAAAGTCACTTCATATATTTTACTTAAAATTCCATCAATACCTACCTTTGAACAGTTAGTTTAAAATGCCCTGCCTCTATTCAAAGATATTTCAGCAGTGCCTGTATTCTTCCTCTTTAATATTTTTGTTTCTTAGCCATGAGTATACTTAGAAAACCTCTAAAAACTAGTTAATAATCTTTTAGAATCTAACTTTCCTATAATACTCTTTGCTATTTCTTCAATATTTTCATTTTAAAAAAAATGACTACCTTCAAAAGAATGAAAAGTACACGTTTTACTTGTATATTGCTTCCATTTTATTACTTGATCGTATGTAGTAAATTCATCATTTTTCCCATTAAATATAAGAAAATCAATATCACATGGTTGTATATTATTATCATGAATATATGTCTCGACAATCTTAAAATCTGCTCTTAAAATAGGGAGAAAAATCTCCATTAATTCTTCTGATTGAAGTACCCCAGATGGTGTACCTCCCATTGCAATAACTTCTCTTCACTAATGTACTCATAACAAGAATTGAATAATATAGCATTAATACTTCTGTACCTACTATCTATTTTATTTATTGGACATTTATAATTCAAAAAATTACACATTATTCACAATTAGGATACATACCCAAAATATGATTTGAACATGTTATTATATTTTAAGATAATATAAAATCAGTTTTTCTATAAGAGAACTTAATCTTTATGTAGTACGAAATTGTTAGTAATACAGTATATATTTTAATTTAGTTATAAAAACGTTTAAAGACCACCTATTTCGATAAGTGATCTTTCTTTGTGATTCTGCATTTGTGCACTACTGTAGAAATATATCGTAGATACGCTTTGTTTGCTAAATTTTTAGTTCTTTCCATTTACTAAAAAACATAGCTTCATACAATTAATATTATATTCGTTAAATTGCAAACTATTATTTTGTCTTCTGTACAGGCAAACTACTAAAAATCAATTCAGCAACTTTTACATATCCTTTTGAGTTTGGATGAATGAAATCCGTAGACCAAAGCGTATTGTCATTAACTAAATGATGATTCCAAAAGTCAACATGATGAAGCTTATACTCTCTACTCAGTGAAAGTATAACTTCATTTGCCTCTAATAATTGTTCTTTTATTACTTGTTTTTTTTCAGAAGGAAATGGAAGCCTAACAGTAAAATCTGGAAGGTTTGCTATCATAATATCAGCACCTGTTTTACTTAATGTATCTATCATAAATTCCATATCGTTCTTATATGCATCATGATTCCAACGTCCTTTTAGAACATCATTTGCACCTGCAATGAGACTAACCAACTCTGGATTAAAAGTTAATGCCTTTTCCAATTGCTGTGAGCGAATTTCTTTAGTTACTAACCCACGCTTTGCAAAATTAGCATATTCTATATCGTTTACACATAGTTGAACAAAATGATCTACCCAGCTTTTTAATGCAATTCCCTCAACTTCATCCCCTATCCCCTCTGTAAAACTATCACCAATTGCTACAAATCGCTTCCACATATGTATTCCCCCTTTATTATTAACCATATCTATACTATACAATAGCTCACACCGTAATTGTTATTTCTAAGTGGTTTTCAATTTCAATTATATTCCACTTTACTATATTTACATTTAGAATCCAAATATGACCGATTCCTAAGTATACTTAGGAATCGGTCATATTCATATATTTACTAAAGAAATAAAATCTCTCCAGGAATTATATTTTTTTCAAAAAATTTGTTGTTCTTTGTTTTGCCCAGTTGATACATTTCTTTTCGATTAAATAATACGAAACTATAGAAAAAAGTAGTGTCATTGCAATGCACAAAGTAAGAAGGAAAAAGATAGGTATCTTTGTATACAAAAGTTTAAATAGTACCATCATGATTGGAAAATGACACAAATAGATACTGTATGAAATTTCTCCTAAATATACAAATACACTCTTATTTAAAAATGCTTTTACTTTTAGGTTACTCATAGCCATTATAATAAATATACTAACCCCCATTACGACACCCCAATCTTTTAATAAGAAAGTAGTATCATTACGGGAAAGACCATAAATTAAAATGGAATATAAATATAGAATAATCCCTAATGCAATAAGAAATCCTTTTTTAAATTTTTTCATATTCCTATATGAGTAGATAAGTTTTTCCTGATACTTAAAAAGTAACATTCCAACCATAAACATAGATGTAAAATGCAGTGTGTCAGCATAACCATTATAAAATCCTTCAGCTTTCCCAATATGCAACATATTAAGAAAAACACTAATTAAAGAAAAGCTCAAAGCAAATAGTATCGATTTCTTCCAATTCAGTTTATAGAACAGAAGGAATAACAAAGGAAATACAATAGATATACGCATTTCTTGAGCCAATGACCAAATAACTGGATTATAATTTTCCGTAAAAAAGTTATTAAGAAGCACAAAGTGGTTTAGAATATCTAATTTTGTTATAGACCCTTGCCATCTATCATAGAACCAATCCCGTAGCCCTACCACTTCATACGGCGAAAATAAAATAAATAAAGCAAAGGTAACGATTATCCAAAAATAATAAGGGATATAGATTCTTACAAATCTCTTAATTAAATATCCCCAATAATTTGTTTTTGAATGATAAAGTGCCATAGATAACACAAAACCACTTAGTACATAAAAAACGATAACAGCTTCCCCACCCGCCCATAAAAACCTAAGCGGGGAAAATTTAATAGAATTAGGCAACGATGGTAGCATTAAACAAAAATGTCCAAATACCACAGTAAGTGCCGCTAACCCTCGTATCGAATCTAATTCTTTTATTCTCTTACTCATAAAATGTTCTCCTTGTAAATTATAAATTTTGCTGTTCATAAAGGCCACTATACGAATGTAGTGGGAGAATTGTACATATTGTTTCTTTAAATTCCTAATATAAGCAGTATAAAGTTAATTTGACCTCCATTTCTTTATATACATAATTTAAAACAAAATATTTAATACAAAGAAAAGATTTTATTAAATTTTTATAAAACTTAATAACAGAAATAAGTTACCAAATATTTTTTATTGTCACATGATGGAATAATAAATGTTTTTTCATCATGTAACTTTATTAAACGAATCCTGCACCAAAATCCTTTGAATCGAAATATTCATAATAAACGCCATCCTTTCTGTATTTTTCTACAAAAAGAATAGCGTTTTTTGGTTATATAGATACAAATTTAATTTACCTTGGTAGCAATACGAAAAGTTTCGAAGAACCCAATTTGAGAATTAATGCAATCTTCCATTCCAAGCTATCCACATAAAAATCTATAATACTTTGAAACTTTTTGTTTCAGATTAATATGTAGTTTTATCCTATGAAGTTAGCTTTTTACTATACCAACCACACTATCCCACATACCGCTAAAGAAAGTTCCGATTTGGCGCATAAAACGTGTAAACCAATTTGCTTGTTCAACATCAGATTTTGTTACAAGGTCTATTTGTAATGAATTACCTGATAAGAACCCAGGATCTGTATTATCTTTAGGCGAGATAATCATTTTACTAATTGTTACACCTTTTTTAATAGGCGCTTCTTGTTCCGTATTCGGTACTTTAAATTCTTTTTTATAAATGTCTTTGTTGCCTTTTGGCATTGGAAGTGAAACAGCTTGCTTCGTTTGAACAACTACATCTTTGTCTTTTGCATTTGCTACTCGCACTGTTTCATGCCCTTTTACTACTGCATCTTTCCCATAGACTTTCTTCACTTCAAAATTCGCAAATCCATAATCGTATAATTTCTTTGTTTCATCAAAACGTGCCGTATGAGAGTTTGCTTTTATCACTACAGAGATTAGGCGCATACCGTTTCTTTCTACTGTACCAGTGAAACAATCTCCCGCTTCTGGAGTAGTTCCCGTTTTCAAACCATCTACACCTTCGTATTGCTTAATTAAGCCTTTTAACATCCAGTTAAAATTCGCCATATCAATTGGATATTTACCACCCTCTTGGAATGTTTTTTTAGGAATTTTTGCAGTATCTAATATTTTAGGAAAATCTTGAATAAGACGTTGCGCTAAGATTGCACAATCCCTTGCAGACATTTTATTTTTCTCGTCTAGAGTTGTCCCTTCTGGGTGATATCCTTTTAAATCTTGGTTTGTTAAGCCTGTAGCGTTTACAAATTTATAATGTTTCATTCCAAACTCTTTCGACTTATCGTTCATCATTTTTACAAAATTGACTTCTTTACCAGCAATCTCTTCAACTAAAGCAATTGTTGCACCGTTTGCAGAGTAAATTGCCATTGCCTCATATAACTCTTTAACCGTATAAGAGCCACCATTTTCTAATGGAACGTTTGATAATGAGCGATCTTGCGAAATCTTATGTGCATATTCAGAGATATTAACTTTTTGATCCCATTTAAGTTTTCCTTTATCCATCGCTTCATGAACTAAGTATTCACTCATCATTTTTGTCATACTAGCAATTGCCAATGATTCATCTGCATTTTTTTCATATAAAATTTTCCCGGAATTTTCTTCTATTAAAATTGCTGATCCCGCTTCAACGTCTATAGCAGAAACTGTTTCCGCTGCTGCTCTTCCAAATGTAACAACAATGCTACAAAATAGTGTAATCACTGTTACTATTGCAATAAATCTCTTGCAAAACATACCTTTCACTTCTGTTACCTCCAATATCTTTGTACTCAAAAAACGTTCTTCTAACATAATCCTCAAAAAATAGACAGTGTTATCAAATTCTATATACATATAAGACGTTAGGATAACTTTCATATAGACCATCTCATCAAACCCTTTTAGGACAATGACACTTCGTATTCCCACACACATCCCTCTTTTTAATACCTTCGTATTTTTCAAAATGATCCGTACTTTCATATTTTTTAGGATTACACTTAATAGACAGTGTAAGTAATACATTTGTTCCATGTTTACAAAAAAACAGTGTGTTCCGATTAAATATCGAGACACACTGGTAGCTTAGCATTCGTTTATTAGCTATCAAGGTTTTTACTTATTCAATGCAGCTATTTGCTAGACTCATACTAAATAAGAAAAAAACTACATCCTATATTGAATGTAGTTTTTCTAGCTGATTTATTTATTTTTCACTTCATTTTTATAAAAAGCAAACAATGGTTCAATGGCTGGACTAGATAAAAGAGGAATTGCCTTCTCAATCAATTCTCTATCCCAATCAAACCAACGCATTTCCATTAGCATATTAATTTCTGTATCAGTGAACCGTTTCTTTATTTCCTTAGCAGGATTTCCACCTACTATTGTATAAGGTGGAACATCTTTACATACGACAGATCCAGCTGCAATAATTGCACCTTCACCAATAGTAACGCCAGGCATTATAATAGCATTCATACCAATCCAGGCATCGCTTTTAATGACTGTATCACCCTTCGGTTCATATGATTGTTCTATTTGCTCAATGAATGGATAAACTGTAATCCATTCAGGGTGATGATTATGATTCCCACCCATTAAAATGACAACTCCACTTGCAATACAAACATAATTTCCAATAATGAGTTTATCAAGTTGCCAACCCATCTGTTCAATTGGATTGAAAAGTACTCGAGACTTAGCATCGCCCCATAAATATCTAACGCAACCATCTTCAAAATTTTGATCGCCATAATATCCTGAATAATAGGAGTACTCTCCTACTTCAATAAGTGGATTTGTTACTATATCTTTTAAATACTTCGTTTCAGACCAATGATTATATAATGGATGCTTCATAATTACATTCCTCGCTTCTAAGTATGGTAGATTTAATAATTTACTTAGAAGCTTAATACGACAGCTACATTTTTAAACTTTTTCAAACGACGAATCATTATCTTCAAGCCTTTCTTTTATACTAAAAAAAGCATAACGCAATAAATTACACTAGTCAAATTGTTTAATTTTGAACACATCTTAAACAGCGTAATACTGCAAGAAGAACATTAAAACACTCTGACTTTGATACAAATAATATATTGATTACATTTAGTTCATATTTTGTAAAAAAATTTTAATTGCCATGACAAAGCAAACAATAACCACTATTGGTCGTATTAATGACGTCCCTTTTGTAAGCACCATCTTTGCCCCAATATATGACCCTATAATTTGACCAAGCATCATAATCAGCCCAATTGTCCAATCAATTTGGCCAAAAATAATAAAATATAACAAAGCAGCGAAATTACTAGTAAAATTCAAAATCTTAGCATTTGCAGTTGCTCTTGTAGCACTATATCCACATAAAAGAATGAAAGCTAAAGCAATTAAGCTACCTGTTCCTGGGCCGAAGAAACCATCATAAAATCCAAGGAATGGAGCCACTGTTAACGCAAATAACAACATACTTATTTTTCTCGGTCGATCTTCGTTTGCTATATTTGGAGATAATAGAAAATAAAGACCAATAATAATAAGTAAGAAAGGTAATATCATGATTAAATATTCTGCTCGTATCTGTAAAATAAGCCATCCACCCAAAATAGATCCAAAAAAGGTCATTAAGATGGACAAACGCATTTCTTTGAGATTAATTTCTTTCTTCTTAATAAAAATCACAGTTGCCATGAGGGTTCCGCTACTCCCTTGTAGTTTATTAGTTGCTATCGCTACAGAAGGAGACATACCTACTAATAACATTACTGGGATAGTTATCATACCACCGCCCCCAGCAATTGTATCTATCCATCCTGCTAAAATAGCTACTAAAAATAGTAATATGAGTAATTCAATAGTAAAATCCATATAAAGGAAATGGGAAGGTTTGAGCTATTACAGCCCAAACCTTCCCATTCTCCCTCCTCTCTTTAAACTAGTTTATGATATCTGTAAAGTAACTCTCTTTCTGGTCGCGTAATCGGCTGGAAACGTATTGCCTGCAAACAATTCTACGTCCATACTTATTATCACCAATCGGAATTTTATATTCTTCCTCCGATAACCTTTCTCTACCATGGGTTACATTTGTTTGCTTACCATAGTATGAATTTGGCATAATCAATAAATCTTCAGATGTAAGCGGGACTTTATAAGTAGGCATTGTCCGTAACAGTTCCAAAAACATGTCGAATTTTAACTTTTCTTCTTCACTTCCTCCCACATAAATCAATCTATTTTCTGCTCCATTCAAACAAGTTGCAATAATATCACCATTATCATCCAAAAATATAATTTGGTTTATTTCCCCTACGAATCCCGATATTTCACCATCCGCCATTCCTGCGATATGAGCAATAGGCATTTTACTTATCGCCAATATATCATCTTTACTGAAGTGATTTTCTTCAAGATGCTTTTGAAGTAATTTTGGTGTTCCAATATGAGTATTGGTTTTTAAATTTAACACTCCTTTTAATAAAAGAGCATCAACCCTCGTAAATTTGCCGCAAGTAATTTCCGAAACTATTAGTTCGACGGATTTATTAAGTCTATTCGATACAATGTCTAAATTCGTATTGAACGATTTCAATCTTTCTTCAATATGTAATTGATCTTTCATATCTGTATACACTGTCGCATCGTTATGTTGATAAAAGTTTCCGCCACCAGTGCTTGCACCGACATTTCGCAAAACTTCATCATTGTTTAAAGGGGAAATGAGATGAAATCTATTTTTCCCTGCATGTTCGGACGGATGAATCAAAGCATCATAATTAAAAAGTGTGGCAAAAAGCCATGTGACCCATTCAGCATAAAAATATTTTTTCATTCTATCGTGTTCGTTTTCACCATAATTAAAGCCTTTGCGATTTTCTCCAGGTAATAGGGTTTCCATAGGATCACACGGAATATTTTTAATAAGGATAGGCGGTACGTTTCCACCACAATTCGCTTCTTTTATCATATGAAGTAGTTTTTTTACATCTGAATTCGGAGTTTTCTTTGAATAGTCAATCAAACAAATGAGCCACTCTTTTGAAAAGCTTGCAGCTATTTCTTGATCACAAGTATAAGGATTATGAGTTTTTAATTCATTGTCTATCAGATTCTTGATTTTATCCTTTAATACATTAGGAATAGTAATTTCTTCAATTTCCGTAATCTGCAGTATTCCTTTATTCATTATAAAACCTCCGTTATTTTATTTTTCTACACCATATCTCCTGTTAAATGAACTACCCACTTCTTTTTTGCTCCTTTGCTTTTCGTCAGAACTATTAGAACCACCAATTTACAGATACTAAACGTGAATGATACGAGATTTCCTCTTAGTTACATTTCTCCAACGAATTCCCCTTGAATTAGCATATTTAATTTAAAAATCTAATTCATTTTCTAAAACTTTCCGAAAATCGAAATCAGAATTTTCTTCATACTAACAGTAAAAATATAACACGAAACCAAAAAATGTAAATAGTTAGGATTTTTTATAAAAAATAGTCAGACTACTTTTAGGATAATTCGCATTTCATTGGACCAGCTATTCCCCTCTATTTTATTTATAACAATTAAACAGCCTGTCTTTGCAATAAAAAAAGTCCCCTGAATGATAGAGGACCTTCTTTACAAGTATATTTTATTTTAAAGTTCTTACTTATCTTTTATTTTAAAAGATATTGCTGTAACTTCTTTATTAACAGTTCTGTTCCCTCTGGACTTATAATAATCTTCCCATTCGCTAACGAAATATTCTTATCTGAAATATCACCTGTAATTGCACAAGCTTGTGAAGATTGATATTTCCGCAAAATAATCTGATCATCTTCCACAAACATTTCTAGCGCATCTTTTTCTACAATTCCTAAACTCCGTCTTATTTCCATTGGAATAACAATACGCCCCATACTATCTGCTTTACGAGTACTCCCTCTTGATTTCATAAAATGTCACCCTTTATTTTTATCTACTATTACAGGACTTATTTTAGCAATAAACAGCAATAAGGAATAGTTCGTATTACAGCACTTATTTTAACAGGAAATTCCAATAAGGAATAGCTCATATTAAAGCTTTCTCTTGTTTATTTCTGGTTTTTAAAATATTTATCCTTGATTATCTTTATATATTGTTTTCTTTCTGTTAGTTCAAAAATAAATAATGCCTTATTAATATAGTTAAAACCATCTTCACTAGATTGCTGAAGTTCTAATAAATTTGAACCTTTTTCGAAATTTAGTTCCCCTAATAAGTATAAACTATTTATATTAATGGCTAATTTAATACCTATATCACTGTACTTTATTGCTTCTACATGTTCATATGTAAGATGTAAACATTTTGTTAAGTTATAAATAATTCTTAATTTAATTTCTTTATTTCTAGGAAATTCTATCTTATTAAAATTACTTAAACATTTCTTTAATATGCCTATACTTTTTTCATATTCTCCATTTTCCGCATAGATTACTGCCATTGTATGCATAATATCTATTTCTCTTTCTGATAAAAAATCAGCATTGGTTACAGTTAGTTTTAATGCATGATTTAAAAGATTTAAAGCAGTTTTTGTTGATTTGTTCACCATAAATATAGCAATTGCTTCATGCCATAGTAGAAATTGTTTATTTTCTTTTGACTCGAAATTATTTTCGTTTTTCTCTTTTTTCACTATTTCATAAAGTTCTTCATATTGTTTTTGTTTTATGCAATCTCTTATTACATATTTTACGTTTTCTACATATTTTAATTTTTTATTTTGAGTTAGCGCAAATATATAATTCGGATCAACACCAAGTCTTTCAGATAATTGATACAACAATATGCTAGATGGATAAATAATACCTTTTTCTATCTTACTAATCTGACTTTGTGAACATATTCCCCGACATAGTTCAGATTGTGATATATTTTTTTTCTTTCTAAGTTCTTTAATAATAATACCGAGATTATAGAATTCCATTTCTCCCCCTCAAATGTAACAATTTATGAGTATAAGAATATTTTCCAACTTTTAATGTGATGTAAAATTAATATAGTTACAATTACTAATTATATTGATTTATAGTTTCTTTTACAAACTTGTATTAAAATGAGAGAAATTATTACAATTAAAGGGAATAAAGAGTATTGGATATGATTTTTCAGCTTTATTTCAAATAATAGTTTCTTTTGATTTTTATATGAATAATTTCGAAGGAGCTTATTTTATGAAAAGAATGTTAACCGAAAGAGAGTTAGAAGTGGCTATTTATGTAGCAAAAGGATTAACAGATGCAGAAATTTCCAAAAAGATATATATTAGCCCTAGAAGAATTTCAACGATAATTAATCATATTAAAGAAAAATGGCGTATTCATTCTAGAGTGGAATTAGGTATTTTAGTTTATCATTTTGGGTTTATAGATGCACCCTTATTTTCAAATAAAGAAAGTCATTTATTTGAAAAGATTGCACAATAATTGGCCAAGTATAATTCGTTTAAGTTACAAATATAAACAGAAAAACCGCTGAACTTTTATTATTTATGGTAATTCTGCATTCTGAAGTTGATGGGCATGTATGGATTGTTAAAAAAACATATAAATCTTATTCTTATAGATATTTTAGTAAGAATGATTGTACTAGAAACTTTTAAAAGGTGAAAACATACCTTTAAACAATGTTTCTTCCGCAACAGCAAGTATAGCTTTTCATTTAAAAAACCTATCCATTTTGATTAAGATTTTTTCAAAAAGGGTAGGTTTCTTCAGTTTATAGGAAAGTTATACTAAACTCATAAAAAAATACAATAAAATAGGTAAAAATGCTATCGCGTCTTTACCTATCCTATGGATAAACAGATTCTCATAAGAAATAGACAACTTCCCAAAGAATTATAAATATATTATTTTAAATTAATTGGTTGTTGTTGAGTAATACAATGAATCATACCACCATTTTTATACAGCTCTCTTACATCTATCCCCAACACTTTACGATCAGGATAAAGTTTTTGAATCATCTCATTTGCTATTTTATCATTAGGATCATTATAGTTTGGAACTAAGATGACTTCATTCGCTATATAATAATTAATATAGGAACCTTTATAATCAAGCTTCTTCCCATTTTTTAATGTAACATTATTCTTACTTAGCGGTAGATATACATACTTGTACTTATTACCTGTAGCATCTTTTGCCTGCAGCAACTTGTTAATATCTTTGCCAGACGCTCCCCATTCAGCCAAATCTTTTTCTTTTAACGTTATAATAGTAGATTTATCGTGGAATTTGGCAAATCCATCAATATGAAAATCAGTAATATCTAAGTTAGGTGCTCCATCTAACCAAATAAAATTTGTTACCCCAAGTTCACTAAAATATTTTTCAATATCCTTTTCTGACAATTTAGCGTTCCTATTTTGATTCGTCACAGCACTTCTAGTTAATAAAACAGTTCCATTACCATCCAATTCAAATGCGCCACCTTCAAGAACAAATTTATTCCAATTTATTCTTTCAATGCCTAACTGATTGCTAAGATTCTCACGAAGACGAGCATCTTTCTTATATGGCGTTTTCTTTCCCCATCCGTTAAAGCCTGGATCTAATATTTTTAAATTTTTGTCATTATCGTAAACAAAAATTGGACCAGTATCTCTAGCCCATACATCGTCAGTAGGTGCGATAAAGAAATCAATTTTCTCCATATTTACCCCTTGATCCGTTAGAACTTCAATAATTCTTTCTTTCTCTTCTTGATCATATGCAACAATATGAATTTTTTCGCCTTTACTTAAAGATTCTGTCATTTGAATCCAAATCGGTTCTACTTCTTGCTGATATTTTGACCCGTATGTAAGTTCATGAGGCCATTGTAGCCATGTTCCTTCATGTTTGCTTTTTTCATCTGGCATTGTATACTTTCCTACTATTTTTTGCGCCTCTACTTTCTTCCTATCTTCTCTCTGCGGTTTTTCAATTTCCTTCGCCTGGACTTTCTCAATTCCCTTAATTTGAGCATAACCACTAATAATAGATGTGGTTAGTACAGCACTCATACAAAATTTCGTTATTTTTTGCATTTCTTAACCTCCTTTTCTGTTCCACTGTAAACCTTTACATAGTGTTAAGGTCAAGCTTTTTTAATTAAATCATTACGTATGAAGCACGATTTAAATCGAACAATATCTTTCTGTGCAAAATGCAAAAAATCCACTCCGGGGGTGGTATGAAATGTTAACTTGATGAGCATGTGTAACTCCACCATTTATAAAAATTTTGGAATGCATATAAAAAGGTTGGAGAATTAGCTTCTCTAACCTTTTTATATGCACTATTATGTTTATACCTCTAACATCAATCCTTTTGCCTGTTCCATGTTCAACCTCATATAAATAACAAATAAGAATCAACAATTCCTACTATAATCACCATTGACCCCTATAACATCTCGCGCTTTTTTCACTTATTATCTTTTCTATTCTTTCTACTGTATTTTTTATGAATGTATTCATTTCTAAAACTAATACAGTACATGAAATTTTATATTACATACGTATTTATTTATTCAGTTTATAATTAACTATTCAAAAGCAGTTACGATTCTCTCTTTCATTTTCTGTATTACTTCACTGCTTACTATTTTTTGACCAGCGGGAAGTTTTAATATAGCAGCAGCCCCCTTACTAAGGTATATTTCTTGGTCATTATTTTGATTTACTATCAATATTCCTTGCCCTTCAAATTCAAAATAACTAAGATTTTTTGTTTCATTTGTATTATTTGTTATTGCTTTATATAACTCATATAAATCTTTACTTCTATTTTCTCCACCCATTCGAATCGGTTCAGCATCATTCGCAACTATTAGTCCTTCTGGCTGCTCACCCTTCATAATAAACCACAGCTTTTCATTTGTTGGTAATAGTATATGCTTAAATTCAGAGCTATTTAAAATTTGCTGTGCTGGAATTGTTTCATAGATTGGTAACGAAAATGAAGAGGTTGTTATTTTTTCAAAACTTACATTTTCAGAAGAACTACTCTTACTATATTGATAATCTTTTAATGCGATCGATTGTACTGGTTCACTTTTATTTTTTGATGCATAACTAATTTTACTAGCGAAAATAATAACAGTCATTAAACAAATGCATGGTATCACAAGCTTAAGTAGTTTTCCCATTCATGAACCCCCACACTTTTAATATTATTAGTTTGCACGGATATTATAAACAGTTTCATTCCACCAAAAATTATTATTGTTATGGAACGTACTGAAATTATGATTATAATGATCACCATACCAAGGGTCCATGTAAGTTATATAGTCTGTTCCATTTGTACCTTTATAGAATCCATCAAGTACTAGAAAGTGTCCGATGTTAGCTCCATTTTGCCACATAATAAGTGCAATCATCGGTTGATTACTATTAATTTGATTTTTGAACCAATCATACGATTTTGCTCCAGAACTTATAGCTGAGCTAACACCATATCCCGATAATCCATATTGTATTTCACGTGAAGTTGCAGGATTATTATATGATCCACCTTTGACATATCTAACATACTGGTCTTGTGAAGGAGTTTTCCCAAAATAATTTAAAACTGAAACCGAAGTGCCCGCCCAACACCAATTTGATCTTTCTTGTAATATGTTAGGAACAGATAATTTACGATCTGTTGATGTATTTGGAGGATTTCCATTAATATAAGCTGACGTTACATATACTTTTTTCCCATCTTTAAAATAATAAAACCAACGATTATCTAAATTTCCTGTCCAATAATCTTTAACCGCTTCACCATACTCCCATCCTTTAAAAGATACTTTTGTATTTCCGGGAATCACATCTATAATATTTGCATTCAAACTTTTTTCTTCTCTAACATTTACATTCAATGGAGCAGTTGTTCCTGAAAATTCAACTTCTTCTGCTATTACTTTGTGAACACCAGTGAAACTAATTGTGAAGAACAATAAAAATATACAAACAATACATTGCTTTCTTCCCTTCATTTCTTCACCCCTTCATAAGTACTAAAAAACATCAACAATTCATCCTTATTAATTGTTCAAGCTTAATATTACATACTAACGAAAAAAGACTTCTCATAAAGTGAAACTTTAATCAGTGGGGGTTTTATTCATCCCCCACTGATTATTAGTTAAACCAATCGGGCTTTTACAGGTAGCCCGACCCCCACCTAACTTCTTTGCTCTCGCTGAATGTTGAGGTGGGGGTCTTACTGCCCGGCAAATATCGGGATAAATTCCAATACAAAAAAGTAGCCTATAAATTTTTATAGGCTACTTTTCATTTTATCGTTATTACTTAGCTAATTCTTTCGTTCCCTGCATTACATCAACGAAGAATCCCCAGTTGTTCACAACAGAAGAAATACTAATATGCTCATCTGGAGTGTGAACGTTGAATATATCTGGCCCGAATGAAATTGCATCTAATTCAGGCATCTTTTGAACGAATACACTGCATTCAATCCCTGCATGTACAGCAAAGATTTCAACATTTTTATTGTATTTTTCTTGATGTACTTTTTCAAACAAATTACGAATTTGTGAGTTTGGATTGTATGGCCACTCCGGATATTCTGACTCTAATTCAAATGTTGCTCCAACTAATTCAGCAATATATTTAATTTCATCGGCAATATGTCGTTTTAAACTACTTACAGAACTTCTTACTTCGTTTCGCAATTTAATTTCATCTTGCAGCGTTTCAATAACTCCTAAATTTGTTGAACTTTCTACAAGTCCTTTAATATCCATGCTCATACTTTGAATGCCATTTGGAATTAAGAATAATGATGAAATAAGCTGTTTTTGTGTTTCTTTAGCAAATACTTTTTCTACTTTCTCATCTAATTTTGTAAGTGTAACATGAACATCTGGATCAACAGCACGCATTTCTTCTTGTAATACTCGTGTCCATGATTTTAACTTTTCTTCAACTTTCTCTACATCTTCTTGACGTAATAAAATTGTAGCTATACTTTCACGTGGAATTGCATTCGTTTTTAATCCGCCATGAGCCTCACTTATATCAAATTGAATATTTATTGATAAATCACGTAAAACTCGTCCTAGTACTTTGTTCGCATTCCCACGTTGTTTATCAATTTCCATACCAGAATGTCCGCCCTTAAGTCCACCAACATATAGACGGTATGTATCCATATCAACTGGTGCCTCATCCCAAATTACTGGAATTGTTTCAACTGCTTTCGCACCACCTGCGCTACTTACAAGTAATTTATGATCTTCTTCAGAATCAATATTTATAAAAATCTTTCCGTCAAAGTGGTCTGCATCAACAGCAAAAGCTCCGCCCATTGTCGTTTCTTCTTCAGTAGTGATTACTACTTCAAGTGCTGGATGCGGAATATCTTTTGAATCTAATAAAGCTAATGCATATGCAACAGCAATACCGTTATCAGCACCTAAAGTTGTTTGATTCGCATATAGCATGTCTCCAATAATTCGTAACTCGATTGGATCTTTTTCAAAATCATGTACTGTTGCTTGATTTTTTTCACAAACCATATCCATGTGACCTTGAATGATAATAGCTGGTACACTCTCATAGCCAGCAGTTGCATCTTTTTTAATAATGACATTTAATGCTTCATCTTGAATCACTTCTAAGTTACGCTCTTTTGCAAAGCCCACTAAATAATCACTAATTTCCTTTTCATTACCTGATCCTCTAGGAATCTTTGAAATTTCTGCAAAATGATAAAATACAGGGTGCTTTGTTAATTTTTCTAAAGTAGAATACATTTTTCAAGCTCCTCTCAAAATGAAAAAATAGTATGTAAGTCTTTTATCATTATACCATGATTCATTATTTTACCTTTCTTTAAACATATTAAAAATTTATTATGAACAGTTCAATTTAATCCTTCTGCGCTCTATACCTTATACTCTTACATCATTATTAGAATGTTGTAATCTATATCGATTTTTCTAATTTAACAATAGTTGTATACTTTTTAAAGAAACAAATTGAAGGAGATAAATAATATGAAAAAGCTTTTTGCTGTTATGACACTATGTTTATTATTTTCAAGCATTACTATTGGATGTGAGAGAGCATCACTAAATAGAATTGGTAAGGGTGTATATTACGTACAGATAAAAGGTGAAGGCGCTATCGAAAAAGTAGAAGGCAGAAGCTTACGGAACTATACGTGACCCGCATATGATGAAGACGGAGTAAAAAAACAAATTACATTTAGAAGTACAAAAAAAGAAAAGGACCATAAATGAAATGATAATGCGTTTTTACGCCTTTATGTATATCAAGATGATACAGATAAAAATGAAATATCATCTATTGAAATGAAGTCCTATGTAGAAATTCAAAAAGTAGATTTACCTGGAAAAGTAAAAGAAAAATTAAATGTTAACTAATTTGAAACTAATCGGAAAATAACGGAATAAAAAACAAAAGAAAATGCTCTATGCATTTTCTTTTGTTTTTTGTACTCGTATATATTTTGAACTGCTATTATTCATAAGTTTTTCTAACCGATTTATATTTTCCGTTAATGCACCTTTCACAAGAGAGAAATCTGTATTTGATTCTTCTTTTTTTTCTTTAAAAAACGAAGACTTTTGTACATTTATTTCAGCCATCTCTTCTCCCCCTTTTCAAAAAGATACAATCTTCTATTTATATTATATAGCAAATAAAGACAGAGTGTACACGAATCATTTTCTTTTTAATTCTTCTTCTAACTTTTCTACTTGCTGCAACGTATCTCCTTTGATTAAAGAGAAATCTGTTGTATCTTCATTTTCTTCTTTGAAAAAATCATTGTCATAATCTTTTATCACTACAATCACCTCTACGTGCTAGTGTAGGAATGATTGTCCCATTTTATTCAACTTTGTCGAATTTTGTTTTGAATTTATGTATAGAAGAAAAGGACAGAAAAACAATTCTGTCCTACTTACTAAAATAACTATGATGTATTGTTAAATTATATACATTTTCAAAATCTCGATCCTGCAGGCTATTCTTCTTCCCATCAATCACGATAAAAACATCATTCATTATTTTTGCTGGTATAATTCCCACGTTTTCTACTTGCACTGCTTTTTGTTCATTCAATTGCTCTATATGCTCTATAGGTATTGTAATACTAAATTGAGAACGAATACCACGAAAGCCCGTATTTAATTCATTCGCTGCTTCAAATACAACAATTTTCGCTCCAATTTTTTCCCCGTATGAATCTAAAAATGCGTTTAAGCTTTTTGTATATTCCTCTTCCGTATGCCATTCCATCGTCCCAAATGCTGCTGGATTAATATTTTGGATAATGTTCGTATATATTTCTCCTCTTGCTTTTGAAGCGATTAATGACCGCTTTATGGATTGAACAGTTTTACCGATATCGCTAAATTTCGCTCCCCATATTTCGGAAATATTAGGTGTTAAAATAAATGAAATATCAACAAAAATGACCATCGCAGTGAACATTAATAAGTTTTTCCAGAGGGTTAAATCGATTCCTTTAATCATGAAATAAACTGTGACTGATGTTATGAATAATCCATACCAAGTTTTTCGAATTCGCTGCTTTTTCTCTTCATATAACTCTTCATTTCTCCAATAAAAGAAAACAAGAACTACAAAAACGATTGCTAAAATAAATAAGCCAATTCGAATGTTAGAGATCGTCAATTACATCACCCTCCATTCAAAAACTACTCACGATATCATTACATGCGCAAGTAGTTCTCTTTATGACAAAAGACGTGGACAAGCTTCTAAATTTAGCTACATCGCATATACATTAGAAGGAGGCCATGTCTTTTATCATGAGTCTACATTGTATATGTAGACAAGCATGCATTTCAAATTTTCATGTTAAAAAGAAATATGTTTCGGAATTTCCCCTTCAGGTACTTCTCCATCCATACTTAAGTAATAATGGCGAATCGGACGTAAATTTTCGTCTAATTCATAAACGAGCGGAATGCTAGTTGGAATATTTAATGAAACCACACCATCATTTGAAAGGTTGTCTAAGTATTTCACTAGCGATCGAATTGTATTACCATGTGATGAAATAATTACTTTCTCACCACTTTTTAATGATGATGCAATTTCTGAATGCCAATACTCCAGCACTCTCTTCTCCGTATCCTCTAAACATTCTGTCAATGGAAATTCACCTTTTTTGAGCGTTTTATATCTCGGATCGTTCGCTTCATATCTAGGATCTTCTTCAGTAAGAGCCGGTGGTCTTACATTGACACTTCTTCTCCAAATATGAACTTGTTCTTCACCGTATTTTTTTGCAGTTTCTTCTTTATTCAATCCTTGTAGCGCTCCATAATGCCTTTCATTTAGTTTCCATGATTTATGTATAGGCACCCAAGTAAGATCCATTTCATGCAGAACAATCCATACAGTCCGGATTGCTCGTTTTAATACCGATGTGTAAGCAACATCGAAAGTATAACCGTTTTCCTTTAATATTGCTCCTGCTTCTCTTGCTTCACTTAATCCATTCTCTGATAGATCTACATCCGTCCATCCAGTAAAGCGATTTTCAAGGTTCCATAAACTTTGTCCGTGACGAATAAGTACAAGTTTTATCATTATAATTCCCCTCTCGGAAATGTGAATTTTATTGTTCCATCGCGTACACGTATAAAGTATCTAGTAATGTATTTTTTTATCCATTCACTCTATGATTTACCCATAGTTGCCACATGCATGGATAAAATTCTTTCTTTTTCAAACTATAAAGAAAGGCCTATTTCTCATTATTTTTGATCAACTGGAATTTCTCTTTTCGCTATCCATGCATCATGACCTGAACGGCTATTTGCCATTTCGTTCATAACTTGATGCCAATTCTCTTCACATGATTCACCAAATTTTGAAAAAATAGCACCCATTTGCTTTCTTTGAACATCACTTAGTTTTTTCTCTAAATCTGTACCTTCTTCTGTTAAGGATAATTGTTTTACTCGACGATCATGAGTAGCTTCATTACTTTCAATTAGTCCTTTTTCAACAAGTTGACGCAGTGGTCCGTGAAGAGCTTGTTTACTTATTTCTAATAGCGATAGTAACTCATTTACACTTATCCCTGGAAAACGTGCGATAAAAAATAAAATTCGGTGATGTACTCGTTGTATACCATACTCTTTTATAATTTCATCTGGCTTTTCAGTAAATGTTTTATATGCAAAATAAAATAATGCCAATGCCTCATTCATCTGTTCTTCTTTATGTCGTGTCATCTACTTTCCCCCTGTATGTAAATTATACCACAATCCAGTAATGAATATTTTAATCAACGCACTTGAACTTCTGTAGTCCATTGAAGCATTCACTACACGAACTAAAATAATTAGGAGATGATTCTCTTGAAAACGCAATACACTGTAAGTACATATTTATTAGATCGATTACATGAATTAGGAATTGAGCATATATTTGGTGTTCCTGGTGATTATAATCTTGCCTTTTTAGATGATGTGATTGCACATGAAAATTTAGAATGGATTGGTAACTGTAATGAATTAAATGCGGCATATGCAGCAGATGGATATGCTCGCATAAAAGGCGTCGCTGCTCTTATTACCACTTTTGGTGTCGGGGAATTGAGCGCCATAAACGGCATTGCCGGCTCATATGCCGAAAACGTACCAGTTATAAAAATCACCGGTACACCAACAACAACTGTAATGGAAAATGGAGGACTCGTTCATCATACATTAGGTGATGGAAAGTTCGATCACTTTTCCAATATGTATCGAGAAATTACGGTAGCACAAACAAATTTAATCCCTGAGCATGCCGCTGATGAAATTGATCGTGTATTACGTACATGTTGGAATGAAAAACGTCCAGTTCATATTAATTTACCGATCGATGTATATAATAAACCAATTAATAAACCTACGGAGCCAATCTTAAATCATCCCATAGTAAGTAATAAAGACGCATTAGATAAAATGCTTCTACATGCCATTTCAAAAATAAATAGCGCCAAAAAACCGGTTATATTAGCTGATTTTGAAGTGAATCGTTTTTATGCTGAAGAAGATTTACATCAATTCGTAGAAAAAACTGGCTTCCCTATCGCATCACTAAGTATGGGAAAGGGCATATTCCGAGAAAAACATCCTCAATTTATAGGAATTTACACTGGCGATGTTAGTCCTCCATACTTGCGAAAAAGAGTTGATGAATCTGACTGTATCATTAGTATCGGTGTGAAATTAACTGATACTATTACCGGTGGCTTTACACAAGGTTTTACGAAAGAACAAGTTATAGAAATCCATCCCTACACTGTGAAAATTATAGATAAAAAATACGGTCCAGTTGTAATGCAGGATGTTTTACAACATTTAAGTGATTCAATTGAGCATCGTAATAAAGATACTCTTGACGTTAAGCCATTTATTTTAGAATCATCACCTTTTACTGAAGAGTTCAATCCAAAAGCACAAATGGTCACACAAAAACGTTTTTGGCAGCAAATGTACCATTTCTTACAAGAAAACGACGTCTTAATTGTAGAGCAAGGAACACCTTTCTTTGGTAGTGCTGCTATCCCTCTACCTAATAACACTGCATATGTAGGACAACCGTTATGGGGATCTATCGGATATACACTTCCCGCTCTATTAGGAACACAACTCGCTAATGTAACACGGCGTAACATTTTAATTATTGGTGATGGTTCTTTCCAGTTAACTGTTCAAGAATTATCCACTATGTTACGTCATAATTTAAAACCAATCATATTTTTAATTAATAACAACGGATATACTGTTGAACGAGCGATTCATGGACGAGACCAACCATATAATGACATACAAATGTGGGATTATAATAAACTGCCAAATGTATTCGGATCAGAAGAAAAAAGTCTCACATTTAAAGTAAAAGATGAAATAGAGTTAGCAGAAGTCTTAAATAAAATAAGTTTTAATATGAATCGACTTATCTTTATTGAAGTTGTAATGAGCCAAGGGGATCAGCCTGAATTATTAGCTAAACTTGGAAAAAGATTCGGCAGCCAAAATTCTTAAAAAGTAAAAGCATCGCTATAAATCATAACGGGTTCAGCTAAAAGTTGTAAAACTTGTTTTGCCACTCAAAATATATGTCAAAAAGGATGGTAAGTGCCATCCTTTTTGACATATATTGAACTTTTACTATTTATAAACCCCTTCTTCGACTAACACCCTGTGTAACTAGCTAAAATTTTTAATCAACCTTTAACTTTATAGCTTTAGTGGCAATAAAGGTTTTAATATGCTTATCTAATATCCTTGTTCCACCAAAACCATCCTCGTAAAAACCTGTTATAACAAAACCAGCTTCAATTTGGCCTTGGATTTGGTCTTCTAAAGTATGCGCATATTCTATTGTTTGATTTGAATCGATGTAATCTTGAACTTCATCCTCTGGTAAATAATCCAATGTTGATGAAGGAATTGAATGTTTAACATCAAGAATACCTTTTTGTTCTTGGTTATCATCAAAAATCCATAGTAACGGATTTGTAAATCCAGCAATAAGAATACCTTTATTCTTTAAAACCCTAGAAACTTCATTCCATACAAGATGAACATTTTTTATAAACAAATTAGAAACAGGATTTATAACAATATCAAAATATTCATCCTCAAAATCACCAAGGTCTGACATATCTCCTTGTACTGTTTTCAAATTCAAACCATCCCGTTTTGCTACCTTTTCATCTTGTTCCAATTGCTTCTTAGATATATCAGTAACTGTTACATCTGCTCCAGCAGCAGCTAGAACTGGTGCTTGTTGTCCGCCACCTGATGCTAAGCAAAGTATCTTTAATCCATCTAATGACTTTGGAAACCACTCTCTAGGAACTGATTTTTCCGTAGTGACTGTAATCTCCCATTCACCTGATTTGCTTTTCTCAATAACCTCGCTACTTACAGGCTGCGTGTATCTAGAACCTTCTTCCACCTTCTTATCCCATGCATTACTGTTTTGTTGTGTAGTATCCATTGCGATTTTTCCTCCTAACTACCTAGTTGCAATTTAATTGTAAGATTATTAACTATTTATACATTCCTTTTTTTATTAACCTACCAGATAGTAAATACTTAGTTGTATATATTTATCTTAACAAATAATCGACCGTAAATATAAAAAAATTCTAAATAAACATGAAATTAGACAACTATTCAATTCATTTAAAATAAACGATATTAATTAACAATTCCTCAAAAATGATATACCAACAAAAAAGGCGTTCCAAACCTGTTGACAGTTGGAACGCTTTTTAAAGTTATTTAATTTTTCAAACTCTTAACTAAACACATTATACAAATAAGCGATGCTTCTTTTTTATTCAGCAAGCGTTAACTGCCAAGACACACCATACTTATCATTTAACCAACCAAACTTTTTACTAAATGGATAGGCACCTAAAGGCATAAGAATTGCTCCATCCTGCGCTAGTTTATGAAAGACCGTTTCAATTTCTTCTTCTGTCTCACAAGTTACATAAAGAGACATAGCTGGAGTGAATGTAAAATTATGATTTACATAACTATCAATACACATAAACTCTTGGCCATTTAGCGTAAAAGTTGCATGAATTACAGTTCCCTCTTTACCAGGTCCATTTTCATCGTAGCGAGAAATACTTACAATTTCTGATTGATCAAATAGGGATGTGTAAAAATTCATCGCTTCTTCAGCTTTTCCTTCAAACATTAAAAATGTAGTAATTTTTTGATTTGTGTTACTCATATAGAGACAGCCCCTTGTTATGTATTTATGCAAAACATACATCGGTCAACGAAACCGAACGTACATTCTTATAAATGTATTGTCTATAAAAACGATGAATTTGTCAATTATCTAATTTTCATTTCTTCTTAAACAATGCTGTCCAAATAAATGATTCCCCAAACATATCATTCGGTTGTTTCATTTGTTTCATCCTTCTAATCTCAATTACCTCAAATTCTTTAAATATCTCTCTTAACTTTTCTTCCGAGTATGCAAGACCACCTTGTAGACTCCATCCTCTATATACGTCCCAATCTGTTATTTCTGATCCATTTCGTTCATCCAAATCACCTGCTGCAAAACATGTTAATCCGAAATAACCACCTGATTTTAAATATCTATCAATTAACTCTATATAATTCATTCTTCTATGTGGTGGAATATGATGAAGGCAACCAGAATCATATATAAAATCAAATTCATTTTGAACCTCTAAATTGAAAATTGAATCACAAATGAAGTGAATTTGTACCCCTTTTGCCAACGCCCTCTCTTTTGCCCACTGAATGCCTTCTGCAGATAAATCCACTGCTGTAACATCAAATCCTTCATTCGCTAAATAAATGGCATTTCTACCTGGACCACATCCAAGTTCTAATACTTTCCCTTTTGAAACTCTCTCTTTTTGTATATACGAAACTAGATTCTCATCTGGAATATTTTCAAAAAACGGAACATCCTTTTCTCTATTGGCATAAAATTCATTCCAAAATGGTTCTGCAGGTCTTAATAATGAATCAAGCATTTTTAAAATGTCTTCTTGTGTGTGTAACGTTTCATTTTTCATTTGCACTCATCCATATTTTAATAGTCAGAAAATTATTATATAACCTACTGAACATTCAGACAAATAAAACTCCACATTTTATTCTTTCTTTATTTTTCAATTCACTTAAAATACGGTAAATGAAATTATCAACTTTACTCTCATTGAGCAAATGCATACCAACCTAATCTTAAAATACAAAAAGAGCCACAAAAATTTGTGACTCCTTCTGCATTCATAATTGTATCAGGATTTTTTATTATATATCGATTTCTCTATTAACAAACAATATATCTCTTCATCCCAATTACCACTTCATATTTTAACGCCCACGTCTTTTCTGACCTTGATTTGTACTACTTTTCTTATTGCTTGGCTTATTAAATGATCGATTATTTTCATTTCTCGAATCACGTCTGGAACCTTCACGGCTATCTCTTTGACGATTTTGACCTGATTTCTTTGGAGCCGGCTTTGGTACCGGTTTTCCATTTTCATCTACACGTTTTATCTTCGGTTGTTCGATTATTTCTCTTTGTATTGGTGCACCAAGCATTTTTTCAATTTCTTCTAAATGTTTTTCATCTTTCGCTGCAACGAACGTAATTGCAAGACCTGATCCACCTGCACGTCCTGTTCGGCCAATGCGGTGAATATAACTTTCTACATCTTCAGGGATATCATAGTTAAATACGTGCGTTACACCATCTACATCAAGTCCACGAGCTGCTACATCCGTTGCGATTAAGTACTGAATTTTAGCTTCGCGGAAACTCTTCATAACCCTTTCACGTTTCGCTTGAGGTATATCACCATGAAGTTCAGCACAATTATAACCTAGTCCTTTTAAATTATCATAAAGCTTACTTGCTCTAACCTTTGTACGACAGAAAATAACTGCTAAAAATGGCTGATCACGATCCATAACAAAACGAAGTGCATCTGGCTTTGCACGATCTGTCGTCTCAA
Organism: Bacillus cereus group sp. N11; assembly: GCF_016483605.1. NCBI lineage: Bacteria > Bacillati > Bacillota > Bacilli > Caryophanales > Bacillaceae > Bacillus > Bacillus cereus group sp. N11. Next base: position 20,869 of record NZ_JAEHBN010000001.1, on the reverse strand, counting down.
TGACACGCTGTTCAATTGTATCTACCGTTACTTCTTCACTTTGTACTTGAATCATTTGCGGCTCATCCATATAACGTTTCGCCAATTTCTTAATATCTTTTGGCATCGTTGCTGAGAATAACATCGTTTGTTTGCTACCAGGTGTCTCATCTAAAATATCTTCAATATCATATAAGAAACCGAAATAAAGCATTTGATCCGCTTCATCTAGTACAATCGTTGAAAGATTACTTAGATCAATTGTTTCACGTCGTATATGATCTAATAATCGTCCTGGTGTTGCTACAACAATATGTGTATTACCTTTTAACTTTCTCAATTGTTGTGCTACATCTTGCCCGCCATAAATCGCTAGTACATTAATATCTTCTCTTTGAACAAGCATTTTTTTAATTTCAGTTGTAATTTGCAATGCTAGTTCCCTTGTTGGTGCAACAATTAATGCCTGAACATCACTAGACTCTGGATCGATTTTTTCTAAAATCGGTAAAACAAATGCTAATGTTTTACCCGTTCCTGTTTTCGCTTGCCCAATAATATCTTTTCCTGACATAATAACAGGAATTGCTTTTTCCTGAATTGGTGTTGCTTCCGTAATTCCATTTTCACGTAATGTATGATTAAAAGTTTCACTAATTCCTAATTCTAAAAAGTTTTTCAAATAGACCACTTCTTTTCCTTATTTTTCACATTAGCTTTCATTGTACCATTTGTTTCGCCAAATATGAAAAATAAAAAAATTCTTACCTTCTTTTTTTATATTCATCATGTACTAGGTGGACAAATTCTTTTTGTTTTGTCTCGGAATTTATTAATACTTCCATGTTAGTAGTAGACAAAATGAACTTTTTAATTTTTCTATTACTCCAAATTAGTCTTGTATACTTTGTATCTTCGTGTAGCTTTCGAAACCACTCGAATTCACTTAACTTTGCAATGTGATGTTTTAATTTCATATCATTTCGAGGATAAAATGTAATTATAGCCATTATTACATCAAGCAATAAACTCATCTTTTCCCCTCCTATACATATATATTTCAATGTTAAGGAAACATAGGTACAAGGTGATAAAATTGACCAATACATTCATAAAGATATTTTGTATATTGTTCTTACTATATTTTCAATCGACCTCAATTATTATGGCGAAATCTCAAACAAATGTGATAAGTGAATTTAAACAAGCTTTACTCCAAAATGATAAAAAATTAATGCGGTCATATGTAACAGAAGGGATTGAACTACCTACATTCCAAAAGGAAAAACCTATTCATGAAATTAAAATAATACCATCTCCAAAAGAAGATACTACAATTCTTATTTCCTATTTCAAAGACACTGATGATGAATTTACTATCGGTTACATTTTAGAAATAATAACAAAAAACAATAAAATATCTCAAATTAATCAAATTTACGATGGAACTAATCCTCTAATGAAAGAAGCTACTATTGTAAAAAAATATGAAATGAAGTGTAAGAAACATATACTTACTCCTACAAAATTCCCGTTCGAAATTCATGAATTTCAAGGGTACATCTATAACGATTACTTAGAACTACGATACTACAATAAAGATAGTAATGGGATTTTTAAAATCACTGTTTCACCAGTTCAACATAAATTAGATCAATATTTACATAAGGGCACTAAATTTTACATTTTAAAACATAATATAAAGGCAGTATATAATCCTCATTTTGATTTAGCATACGAACTTATCTTTCAGAAGGACGGTTTTCAATATAAAATCGCCCTTGGTAACAAACTATACATAAAAAGAAAATACAATGTTACTGATTTAATAAGAATTGCGGAATCTATGAATTAAAAAACCGATCTTTTCAATATAAGAAAGATCGGTTTTTTTATATATTTTATATAATGAGTTTTCCTCCATGATAGCAATAATACTTTACGGCTTTAAGGCTTTTAATCCTTTTTAATGACTCTTCTGCTTTTTCTATATCTAAGCAAAAATTTGGATTAGCTATTACTAATTCATTATTATCTTGAACGGCCGCATCCCCTGTAATTACACAGTCTAAGTCCGGAAAATATAATGAAATATGCCCCGAAGTATGTCCTGGCGTCGCTACTATTTGACATTTATCATTCAAAATCATTTGACCATCATATACTTTTTCATCGACGGAAATATGTCTTATATTTTTTAACTGTTGTATAAACCATTCACTAAATTCTTTCTCTTCAATTGGCATATGTTCTAACATTTCTTCAGCTTGAACTAGTCTCTCTGATTTTATTTCACCATTAATGTAGTTGGATTCTATTTCACTAGCAATAACATGAAGTTGAGGATATTTCACTTTGAAATCGTATAAAGACCCTATATGATCATCATCATAATGAGTAATAATTATATTTTTTAAGTTTTTCATCTCATATCCATGTTTTAAAATTTCATTTTCAATTAAAGGTAAAAAATTTTTATAACCTGTATCTACTAAAGTTAATTCATTGTTTAATACAATTAAGCTCGGATAAATCCATTGTTTTCGCCCGTTACATTCAAATTCAATTGGTAATTCTATTATCTTCATTTCCCTTCCCCCATACCGTTTATTAAATGTTTAATAATAACTGCATCATCCACATACATTTTACTATACATATCACGAATTGAAGTATGGGCTTCTTTAGTTTCTGTACAAAATTCAAACTTGGTCTCACTTCCCATTAACAGATTTCCGACAAGCTTCTCGATTAAATCCGTCTGGGTATCTTATTGCTAATTTAGATATATTCATTTGAGCGATGTCATCTAACGTATATTCCACCTCATGAGCCGTGATAGAGATTATAGTACATAATGTCACCCAATTCTAAAGCTAACCTATAAGTATTGCCGTTCTCTTCTCCTAAACAATGAACCGGATCAAATCCATGCCCATGGAAAATAGCCTTTCTTACAATATCAGCAACCTCACCATTTTTGACTACATAAATTTTATTATCCATACTATGTAATGAAACACTGTAGGTCGTTGCATCATAAACATTATATTATTTTGAACAGGTAATTTCCTATTCTTATGGAATTATAAATTAAGAAACAAAAATAAAATGGATTATTCCCTCACTTCTTTGTCCATCCTTTTAAAAAATATATGTTTTTGTAAAAGGAGTGTTTATATGGAGAAACAGACGCTTTGGAAAAAATTCAAAAAAAGCTCCGCAAACCTTGGAAAATCCAGCGTATATGAAAGTATTATTTTATTTTACACAATGAAAAAGAAAACGTTACCTATTAAAGCAAAACTCATAATATTAGCTGCTTTATCCTATTACGTATTAACAATCGATTTCATTCCAGATATAGCTGCTATTATCGGTATTGGCTTATTAGATGATGTTTTAGCAATTGCTGTAGCGCATAAATACGTTATGAGGCATGCAGACGCTGAAATTCGTGAAAAGAGTAAAATTAAAATGGAGTCCTTGTTTACTTCAGCACACATTTAACGAAGAAAGATAGGCTCTCACTTGTCTTTGTTCACTACTTATCCATCTTCTATAGCTTTTAATCCAATGATTTGAACAGTGTTAAAACAGAAAAAAGAACTAAAATAATCTTTAGTTCTTTTTTTATCAAATCAATTTATTTTTGAAAAATCTTTAAAAAGAGCCTATTTTAGTGTACCAACTAATACAGGCTCTTTTCTAATTCAAATTTGCAAAATCCGCATCATTTTACGCTATACTTTGTTACTTCAACAACATTTCTCTTTCATCGCTTTCATCATAGACATAGTTGTCTTCATCATTTCATCACATTCGTTCATTTTTACCATCATTGCCTTATCCATTTCTACATCCATTTGCATCATGTTATTCATCATCATTTTCATACACTTCATTTCACACATCATTTTTTCCATAGACATCATCATGTTTGTTGTTTCTACCATCATAGTTTTTTCCATATTAACATCCCCCTAGAATTTTTATGTTACAAGTATAAAAATTCCTTTTTGTTTTTCTAAAACCTTCTTAGTTTACCTCATACAAATATTTATCAATATTTTTCCCTCTCTATTGATTATTGATTCGCTTTATTTATTGTCACGCTGAAAACGTACATATAATAAAAAGCATCTTATTTTAGATGCTTTTTATTATATGATTGACACTATGAGCCCATTTATTTCGTGAACATAGGTTAAATCTATTATTTTTCATAAAATTCATGAATCTGACTATAACGTATTATAGTTTTATTCATATACTGTAGTAGATTACTAGAAAGGAGGCGTATATATGGAAAGTTGTATTGTGTTCGTAAACGGCCAACCTTTTTTAGTACTCACAGTTGCTGGCATCGAAATTGCTAGATTGGAAATTACTCTTCAAGTAGCACTAGCTTTGAGAGTTCTCGGTATTCCAATCTGTGAGTAGTCCATTTAAGTAAGTTTAAAAGAGGGCTTTCGCTCTCTTTTAGACTGTTGTCAATACATGTACTTCTATTCGCTTAGCAAGTGTAAATTATAACTTTATAAAATTTATATATAATGATTTACGCTAAAAGGACTTTCTGTAACATACACCTGCAAACAATTCAACATCCTCTTCCTATCACGTTCTTTATAATGATTTAAACATGCAATTTGGATCCAATTATTTTTTTGCAAATAAGATGACTCATAATGAACAATGTATCCTTGCAATGCTAATGCATCGCCTACTGCTTTAGAAGAATACCCTTCATTTAACTGAATGGTGAGTATAATTTGCGCGGTGTGCTCTTTAGGTGAAACAAGCTTTAAACCCATATTAGTAATAGCTTCTTCCATATAAGCATATGTCTCTTTTATTTTTACAAACGCCGTTTCATCCTCAAATTTCTTCAATGCTTCTTGCAGTGCGTAAATTAAATTCCATGAATGAGAATATGGAATACTGTCATTCATTTCATACATACCAATGTCCATATACGCAGGTATTGCTTCGTTTTTCTCTATATTGTGATTATGAAAAACGAAAGATAGTCCTGTAAATGATTTAATCGCTTTCCCGCTAACGCCACTTGCAAAATATACATCCTTCAAATCTATCGGTATTGCTCCAATTGAACTAATACAATCTACACATAGTTTCATATGATATTTTTTACAAAAAACATTTAGCTCGTCCAAATTATTTAACATTCCAGTTGATGTTTCATGATGAACAAACCAAAGCCATTCATAATTTCCACTTACAATTATTTTTTCTAATTCGATTTGTTTAAACGGCTCTCCCATTTGTTTTTTATACGTATCAAAATTTAAATGTGCTCGTTTTGCCTGCTCAATTAATCTATTACCAAACTCTCCATTCGCTAAAACTAACCCTTTACCTTTTAAAGAACGTATCTGTAAAGCAATCGCATCATTCGCTAACGTCCCTGTTCCTAACATAATTTGTACATGTTTTGCTTTTGTCATTTGAAGTAATCGTTTCTTTACATTGTCCATTGTCACTTGAAATGACTTAGAACGATGCGAAATAGGCTTAGTAGAAAACGCCTTTTGAACATTCTCTTCCATGTCTACTGGACCAGGTAAAAACGTAAATTCTTTCGTCATAATACCTCCAACACTCGATTCTTCGAACATAGTAGGTGTAACATACATTGGCTGAAAAGCTGCTTCTTCTGTTCCAACTAACGTATGGAAAGATTTGAACCCCATATGCTCATATAAAGGCAGCTCACGTGTTGTAGCTGAAATGAGTGCCAATTCATATCCATTTAGAAGCAAATAACGATGTAAAAAGCGAATTAATCCTAACAACGCTCTACCATTTCTATATTCACGTTCTACTGAAAGCAAACGAATTTCATATACGTTTTCACCATGTTTGTTTAAATATACATCTAAATTTGAGATTTTATTATGTAATGAGAATGGGCGTTTTCCTCTTACCGCGACCATACCTACTAACTTCTCACCGTCTAAACAAATTAAATATGTATTTTCTTCATGAAATCGATCTATACGAAAACGTTCCTCCGTTTCTTCATGTTGCGGAATTTCTTCTACAAATGTTTTATAGTTCAATTTATGTATACTTTCAAATTCCCAAGCTTGATCAGCAATTTTATAAATTATCCCCATGTCCTATCCCCTTTCTCTCTACTTATTGCTCGTTGTTTAATTCATAAAAATTATAAGTGGAGATACCCCCACTTATAAAGTGAAACTTTAATCAGTGAGGGTTTTGTTCATCCTCCACTGATTATTAGCCTTCACCAATCGGGCTTTTACGGGCAGCCCGCCCCCCACCTAACTTCTTTGCTTCCGCTGAATTTTGAGGTGGGGGTCTTACTGCCCGGCAAATAGCGGGATAAAAGGTTCACTTTATTCTCGATTTACATATAAAATAAGCACAATAATAAGTACACTTAATATAGTCGTACCAATAGAGTAAGAATAAAAAACCATACAAATTGGTAAACAAGCAATTGTAATTAACCCTGGCTTTGTAAATCCTTTAAATATTAAATAAAAAACAATAAAAATACCTATGAGGGTAAGCGCTATCAAATAATCAAATGCGATGAGTCCTCCGATAAATGTCGAAATTCCCTTTCCGCCCTTACCTTTAAACAACATTGGGTAAATATGTCCAATAATAACGGTCAATAATGTTAACATTACGAATGTAGCATCTTCAAAAAGATATTTTGCTATACAAACTACAATTGCACCTTTAATCGCATCACCTAAAAATGTAGCGACGAAATACCATTTTCCATATACACGCCCCATATTTCTTGCGCCAGGATTTCCGCTTCCTTCATCCCTAATATCAACGTTATGTCTCAACTTTGTTACTATATAAGCGGTCAAGATGTTACCAAATAAATAAGAAGCCACCAAATACAAAAACTGCATACTATTAATCATGTAATCATTCACTTTCTACATGGGAATACATATACACTATTCAATTACTACGTATATTGTACATTTTTCAATCTACATCCCTTTGTACATTTTAACATCATATTTTTACAAATCATACAAAAATTCTCATTTATCTATTTACACTTTAAAATATACATCCTTCATTAAATAATATGTTCCTTTCACTGCCATTTCTGATTGTGATACAAATGTAAGTTCTTCAATCCTTTCCTCACAGCACTTCTTAAATACATCATATATTTCAGGAACTAAACGTAATATGCTACCACTTACTGCAATTGGAGTTGAAAACTTACATTGCATCTTATTATAAACATCTACTGTAATTCTCGCTAATTCCTTACCAGCTTGCATCATAATTTCATGTGCACCCTCATTCCCATTTCTCGCTTCCTGAATAACTAATGGTGCGATTGCTGCAACTTTATCTTTTGAAGAAGTATATACTAGGCTTTTTATATGAGACGGTGTCAAAAGTTGAAACTGCCTTTGAATATTCAAGCTTAATGGACAAAGGCTAACTCCTTGATCGAATTGTAATGCCATTTTCTTTAAAGCTTGTAATGCAATCCAATATCCGCTTCCTTCATCCCCTAAAATATGTCCCCATCCACCGCTATACTCGTATACTGTCCCTTTCTTTCCTAGGCAAATCGCACCTGTACCGCCAATTGTTAAAATTCCTTCCTTCCCTTTTAAAGCAGCTGCATGTGCAATCATTGCGTCATTAAAAACTTCAATTTGTGTTCCGTACTTCTTTTTTAGACGTATTGTTAATTCATTTGTATTTGCTCCACTTATACCTGCTAATCCTAAACAAATACAAACGCAATGCTCATTTATTAAACGTTCCCAACATTGATTAATCGCATCTATAATATGTGTGAGTGCATTCTCATAATTTATTACTATATTTCCAAATCCACTCGTACCTCTCGCAAGCTCATTTCCGTCTTGATCAAATGCAATTGCTTCTGTCTTCGTCCCCCCACCATCTACTCCAATCATATACTTCATTTACTTGCCCTACTTTCATCTTCTAGTCGTATGGAAAGTTATATTCCCTAAAACAACCGGTTCCTTAGCACCTGTAGCACTCGGCACATTACTCGGATTACGATGGTACGTTTCGTTTGCTAAAACTGCAAATGCGATTGCTTCTTTCGCCGCTGAAGAATACCCAATATCTTCTTGAATACATATTCTGCATCTTTCTTCTCTTAATTTATTCTGTATCATTTCGACAAGTGTGTCATTATAGCTTCCGCCTCCACCTAGAACTACCTCATCAATTTCATACAATGGAAAAATAAACTCCTTATAATGATGAACAATTGAACTTGCTGTAAACATCGTGACAGTCGTCAATATACTTTCTTTACTATACTTTTCAAATCGCTTTAATAATTCACTCACAAACTCTTTTCCAAATTGTTCTCTACCTGTTGATTTTGGTGGTTTCATTTTTAAGAATGGATGGTTCATACAGTATGTTAATATTTCATCTACAACTACCCCCTGTTTTGCAATTTCACCCTTTCGATCATATGGTAAATGAAATAATCTTTGACACAATTCATCAATTACCATATTTCCTGGACCAGTATCAAAAGCAATAACACTTTTATTACTTCGTTTACTTGGTATGACTGTAACATTACCAATCCCACCAATATTTTGCAGTATCCTATTTTTAGTTCGATGCTGGTATAAAATAATCTCTGAATATGGTACAAGTGGTGCGCCTTGTCCTCCTGCTGCCATATCCATCGTTCGAAAATTAGAGATTACTGTTGTTTCCGTTTCATATGCTATAACTGCTGGTTCTCCAATTTGTAATGTCGAAGAAATAAAATTGCCTTCTTGCTTGGGCTGATGATAAATCGTTTGTCCGTGAGAACCTATTAAATCTAATCGCTCCAATGACCAATTAGCCTTTTTACAAATTTCCTTTACAGCATTAGCAAAACATAAACCAAGCTTAAAGTTCAAACTGCATATCAATTGAACATTAGATGTATCATTTGATAAAGCCTGCTGTATCTCATTTTTTATATCCTTACAAAACGGAACAGTAATAAAATGAATGAGTTCAACTTTAGAATCTACACCGTTTCCTTCAATATGAACGAGCGCTACATCTATTCCGTCTAACGATGTACCAGACATTATCCCTGCAATATACATACTATGCATGCCCCCCATTCACTAAAAAACAATTATGTAAGTAAACAACGTACAACCTACAGAAAACAATATAAATCTAATAAACAACTGGCCTTTCGATACAAAGGTGCCATCAATGAAAGAAACAACGATCGTAAGCAAAACACTTGCCGCAATACTTGTAACGAGCCATATACTATGCATTTGTGATAGATTTAGCATTCTTAATACAGGTACTAAGAGTAAATTTGCACATATTACTCCAAACAATAATATAAATACACCTTTATAACTAAATTTTATATTCATTCCTTTACACCTTCTCTCAGTTTAATACGAAAGAAGTGATAGACAAAAAGTCTATCACTCAAAATAACCGTATAAAGTTTAAGGACTAACAGATTCCCCGTCACCATTCTTTTCAATTTCAAGCATATTTTTGTCATACATTTTAAAGAATGGTAGGTAAATAAGAAATGATATTGCTATATTTATAAAAACTAATACTACTGCGCGCCAATCCCCACCTGTGGCTAAATACGCGCCAATTGGAGCTGGTAATGTCCACGGCGGCATAATATGTGTTGGCGTTACAAATCCCATCGCAGTTGCTGAGTATGCAACAGTTGCTGTTACGAGTGGTGTAATGATAAACGGGATAATTAAAATTGGATTTAGTACAATCGGTAATCCGAAAATAACAGGTTCATTAATATTAAAAATACCAGGAACAATACAAGTTCTTGATAATGCTTTCGAATATTTTGATCGACCAAATACAATCATAGCTAATACAAGCCCTAACGTCGCACCAGAACCGCCAATCCATATAAACCATTGATATAACGGCTCTGGTGATATGAATGGCAACTGATCTGCTCCACTGGCAACTGCTTCACCATTTTTCCCTAAGTAAACTTCCCATAATGGCCGAGCAACAGTTCCAACAACCGACACACCATGGATTCCGAATGACCAAAAAAATGTAATTAAAAACACTGGAATGATTACACCGAAGTAACTATCACCAGCTTTTACTAATGGTGCTGCTAATTTATCAACAACGTGGTGTAAATCAATGCTAAAAACGACAGTTACTAGACTCATTATAATAATAACGAATGCAGCAGGTATAAGTGCTTCAAATGAACGTGATACAGATGGCGGTACTTGTTCTGGCATTTTAATCATTACATTTTTCGTCTTACAAAACCTTAATATCTCTACGGATAAAATAGAAACAATCATCGTCACAAATAATCCATGACCTCCGAGATTTGTCATCGGAAGCATAAATCCTTTTTTATCAATTAATTCAGGGGTTAACGTTAATAGCAGTGAACATACCGCAAGCTGTGCTCCTGATAAAGCATCTAGCTTATAACTTTTTGCTAAATTATATCCTATTCCAAATGCTATATATAAAGACATAATAAACATCGTTAACCGATATGGTATTAATATACTTGTTTGATTTTTCAATGCCCATACTGATATGAAACTATCTTTCGGTAATGGTGGAAATGCTACTATTAAAAAGAAACTCCCTACGATAATAAATGGTAACGCCGAAATAACTCCATCACGGATTGCTTGTAAATGCCTCTGTTCAGAAAGCCTTGCCATCGGTCCAGATAAGTTTTTATCAAGAAACGTGACAAACTTATTCATAACGCTTCCCCCTAACTAATTAATTCATTTACAGTTTTCAACAAAGTCGGTCCACCAAGCGGTGTGTATGCTTGCGGTGGAATAATACCGCACGGAATGGATTCCTCTTCTGCAAATTTTTTTACAGAGGCAAATCGGTGTCTTATTTGAGGTGCAACCATTACAACATCCCAACCATTCTTTACTTCTTCCTCTACCTCATTCGTTCCAATTGCATGCACTTCCATGCTCACACCTTTTTTCTCCGCTTCTTTTTTTAAAGCGTTTACAACAATTGCGCTGGACATTCCTCCAGAACAAACGAATAAAACTTTCATTATTGAAGCCTCCTATACTTATAAATTATTTCCTTCAAATGAAAGAAAGTTTCACTTTACTAACAAGCATATGAAGACATGAAACGATTTAGTTATACTGAAAGTAAATTTCACTAAAAATATTTTTCCTATTAAATTAATGTTTCAATATTTATTTTTCTCAATTGCAAGGCCAACCTCACATCATATATTATTTTAAATAATCGTATAATAGGGAGGCGTATAAATGATTATGAAACGTTTATTAATGATGTGTTGTATCATCATCTTGTTTACTCCTTTCTCTTTCATTTCCCCTCACTCTACCTATGCTGAGGTAAATACTACTTACAAAAAGCATGAATTACGCGCTGTATGGATAGCATCTGTTCTTAATATTGATTGGCCCTCAAAAACTGGCTTACCTATCGAAAAGCAGAAACAAGAATTTATAAAATTATTAGACGATGTAAAAAACACTGGTATGAATGCAGTCGTTGTACAAATAAAACCAACCGCTGATGCTTTTTATCCTTCAAATTACGGTCCTTGGTCTGAATACATTACAGGTTCACAAGGAAAAGACCCTGGATACGACCCGCTCGCATTTATGATTGAAGAAGCACATAAAAGAAATATAGAATTCCACGCATGGATTAATCCATACCGAATAACGATGAATCACACTGATATAAATCGACTATCAGAAAATCACCCTGCAAGACAACATCCCGATTGGGTTGTACCTTACGGCGGGAAGCTATATTACAACCCTGGTATTCCAGAAGTGAAAAACTTTATAACAGAAGGCGCTTTAGAAATCGTAAAAAATTATGATGTTGATGCAATTCATATGGACGATTATTTTTATCCTTATAAAGTAGTTGGCGAAGAATTTCCTGATCAAAAAACATTTGAATTATATAATAACGGAAATTTTTCAACTATCGAAGATTGGCGTCGCAATAATGTAAATGAACTCGTAAAAGGTTTAAATACTGCTATAAAACAAGAAAAATCATACGTAAAGTTTGGCATTAGTCCGTTCGGCGTATGGCGAAATATAGCTGACGATCCAACTGGCTCTAATACAACCGCAGGTCAAAGAAACTACGATGATCTTTATGCTGACACACGTGAGTGGATACAAAAAGGGTACATTGATTACATTACACCGCAAATATATTGGAATATCGGTTTCACACCTGCTGCATATGACATATTAGTAGATTGGTGGGTAAAAGAAACAAATAACAAACCGATTCACCTTTACATCGGTCAAGCGGCTTATAAAATTAATAACAACTCTGTCCCTGCTTGGTCTAATCCAGAAGAATATCCGAAACAAATCGCATTAAACCATCAATATCCACAAATAAAAGGTAGTATGCATTTCAGTTTAAAAGATATAAATAACAATCCACTTGGAATAAAAGATAGACTCTCCAAAGACATATATATACATCCTGCATTAATCCCGCCCATGCCTTGGCTTGATCATGATCCACCAAAACAACCTACTTTAAAAGGTGCCATTCCAAGAGATGACGGTATTGCTGTAGGAATAATTGACAATAGAGATAATGACTCTGCTTATTACGCCATTTACCGTGTGAATGGAAAAAATGAAGTGGATATACACAACCCAAAACATTTACTTACCACTGTAAGAAAAACAAAACTTGGAGAAATTTACGTAGATAAAACGACTATTTCTGGAGAAACGTATACGTATGTGGTAACTGCAGTTGATCGATTGCATAACGAAAGTGTTGCTTCTAGTTATACTACCGTTAAGGCAAAATAAAATCTCAAAAAAACGCCTTAAAGCTGTGAAACACTTAGCTTTTAAGGCGCTTTTTCTATTTATTCTTAAACTTCTCAGTCGCTGCTCTCATCTTCACATTCAAATCATGATCAATGGAGTCCCGAATATCACGCTCTACTACTTCCATTTCTTTTTTGAAATTTTGCAAGTAGACTTTTAACTCTTCTTCTTTTTCTGGTCGTTGTGACGGAGGTAATTGCACCACTAAAGATAACATCGCAGTTAAATCTTTCATTAAGAACGTTTCAAGTTTATGTTGTTGTTCAAACATACGCTGCTCTTGATAATACGGCAATGCATTTAATACTGAAATTGTAATATCATCAACTGTTCTTTGTAATGAAGGATTTATCGAGCGTTTATACGTTTGAATTGTATTCAATGCATCTGGATATCGATCATAAAAATACAATTTATAAAACGATAGGTCTGACGGTTTTACAGTTTGCTGCGTTTCTTGTCTTAAGAAATCTTTCACTTTCATCGCGGCCACATCGATATCTTCATTTGTAAGCTTTTTCGTTGTTTTTGCCATTACATGCACTTTTTTCTGTTTTTCTTTCGGTAACATTGAAAATACTTGCTCTCTCGTACGTTGACTTGATGTACAGAAAAGAGTATTCAATGTATGTTGTTCTTTCTTTCCTTCTGTACGAATCCATCGATAAAAGAGTGGATGTTGCGTAAACTCTTGTAAAAACGGTGTCGATTTATTCGATAACTTTTCTATAGAATCTTGCGCCCTCTTATATGGTTTCGTCCATGAAAAATACAGTTTACGTCCGAAATATACTACTAAAACAACGACAGTAAATGCGATTAAAAGTAATGTACCTAATAGTACTAATACTGTTTGAATGAAACTCATTTTTTCACCTCCTCTAATAATCTGTTATTTCCTTGGACGTTGAATGAGTTTCTGCTTCATCTCATCATTAAATGTGTCTAATTCAATGACAAATTTCTTACTAGACTCAATAATACGTTCTGACGATTTCTCAGAAGCTTCAATCGCTGCGAATACATTTTGGAATGATTCACGTAATTTATCCATGCTAATAGCAGGATTTTCAAGCAACTTTGTTGTTTCTTCTGTATTTTGTTTCAATGCTTGAGAGTTACTTAATACCATTGATTCAATTGCTTCATTTGTCGCATTAACAGCATCAATTGTTTTACGTTGATTCGTTAATGCTAGCTGAATAGCAGCTGAAACTGTTACAACGTTTTGCGTCATCGTAATTGCATTACGAATTGCCTCTGTTAACTTTTCATTATTTTTCTTGATGATATCTACAGATGCAATCGATTGTAATAGTACACTTTTCGCTTGCTGCATATTACGTGTACGTACAAGTATCTTTTCTAATGCATCGTTTATTAATGGAATATCTCTTTGACGCTCTGGGTTTTGCTTCTCAGCTTCAAGCATCCCAGCAAGTTTTTTCCCTAAGTATACTTGTTTATCAAGAGCATGAATTTTATCATGCGATTGCTCTTTTAACATTTCAAGGCCAACCGTATCTTCTTGCAAATTGTCACGGCCAATTAGAAGGGATCTAATAATCTCCTCGATTTGCTTATCTATAGATTGGTATTTATGCACATATGTTTCAAGTGGATTTTTTTTGAATACTTTAAACATTATTTTCTTCATACCACTTGCTTTTAATGAATTCGGATCAAGCTCTGATACCACTTTTCGTAACTCTAACAATGTATTTGGAATTTCTTCATTTTTCCCATTCATCATCGCTGTTACAGGACGTTTTAACGCCGATAACGTTTGTCCTGCTGCTTGTTGCTCTTTATCCCCTAAATCTCCTAGCTGAGACAATACTTTTGATAAATCTGTATTTTGCTCGCTATTTAACTTTTGTACATAAAGATCAGCTTCTTTATTCAATTCATCAAGTTCTTCATCTTTTATAACTGTATCAACTACTACTCCTACATTATTATCTTTCACAATTGATACGGGTTCTTTTTTCTCGAGTTCAGTCAACAAAATCGCTCCTTTATTTATATGTGCGAATTTATATGCACTATTTTTCATTTCATTTATCGTATTTCATGTACAATCAGTCTGTTTGAAATCGATTTTTCAAGAAATATCTGCTTATGCAGTCATTCCCTGTTTCTTAGTATAAGTATACCTGTTATCCACATTATTTTCCTCAGACTTAAGACCTAGAGAAGAACATGCTGAAGGCGGATTCTTCGTATGTTATCTATATAATTTACATTCTTTCTGTCATGCTGTAGTCAATCTTTTGACATTTGCCGGCTTTCAATGTGATAATTATATTACGTTCACTTCTATTTATTTTTGCGCGCTACAAATGCTCCCTTTTGAAACGCTAATAACACCGTTTCAAACACATCATCCTCTTCAATCATTTTTATGAAATCAGCTAATTCACTCGCATGGGAAGTTGCATTATCAATAACAAGAAATCCTTTTGGTTGTAAAATACGTTTTATATGCTCAAGCCACCACATGTATTGTGTACGCTCTGAATCTAGGAAAATAAAATCAAATGAATAATCGAGTTGCGAATCTAAAAATGCCCCTGCTTCTTGATTATGAACATCAATTCTTTGTAATAGGTTTGCCTTTTCAAAATTTACAAGCGCCTCTCCCACTCGTTCTGAAGAAAGCTCTACCGTTGTTACATTTCCATTTGTTTCTTCTACCGCATTCGCTAACCACAATGTAGAATAACCATTAGAAGTTCCAATTTCTAAAATTTTTTTTGCATTACACCCTTTTACTAAAACTGATAAAAATTGCCCCATTTCACGAGAAACATTCCGTAATTTTTCTTCCCGTGTTTTTTTATTCTGATCATGCTCTTCTCCATATTGTTCAAGTTGAAATAATAATGAATTTAACGTATCCATTCTTTTCATCGCCTTTCCAAGCAATATGATGAAAAAGCTCTTGCTGCCCGTCTACTTTTCATTATATGCGAAACGAAAACCTTTTTCCCGTTATATGACAAAAATTTATAATTTTTTATAGCATATTGTTTCGTTTTTTGGTAAAGTTAATTTCTACGTGCAATTATTCCATTCTTATTATTTCATATTAAAATTGCAGTTATTAAATTATATAAACCCCATTTAAATGAATCGGTATTTCAAATTCAATTAAGCGCCCTTTTTGGACGCATTTTCTTTTGTTTATATATTTTTCGAAGAAAGGATGCTTACAATGAACGTGATTAGCTTAGATGCTGCAAGAAAGCGAAAGCAGCATAAAAAATTAATGATTACAATACCGATTATTACACGTATTTATGAAGAAGACGGGGAAATTAAATTTGAGGTAGCCGGTGAAAAAGATGTACCTCTTGAAATGTTAGAAAAGTAATAAAATAAAGACGCATTTCTGTTGAAATGCGTCTTTATTTTATATTTTCACATTTAAATGCATAAGTTTTTCAGGATTAACCATCATATAAATGTTTGAAATTTTCTCATTCTCAAATGAAAATGAAAGTACATAAGTCACTTTATTATTTATAGTAACAATAACTCCTGGTGCACCATTTACCATTTTAAAATTAACATTGTACTCTGCCGGGAACTTTTTCGCAATTCCAAAAAATAAACGTATAATTCTATCTGCAGAATAAATCGGATGAATTGCAGTTGTCACTTTACCGCCACCATCTGCTTTGAATATCGCATCTGTTTTTAATACTTCTAACATGCCTTCCGCATCCCCACACTGTAATGATGATACAAACTTTTCAACATAAGCAGCCATTTTCTTCGTACTTAATTTTGATTGCTTCGGTTTATCCAAAATACTTTTTCGTGCCCGTTGAAAGATCTTCCTACAGTTCACACTACTCTTATCAACAATTGAAGCTATTTCTTCGTATTCATAACTGAAAACCTCTCTTAATATGAAAACAATCCTTTCCACTTCAGACAGTTGTTGTAAAAGTAATAAATATGCTGTGGAAAGGGATTCTTTTATTACAAATGACTCTGATGGCTCATCACTCTCTTCTACAAGTGGCTCTGGTAACCACATCCCCACGTACACGTTACGTTTATGCGCTGCCGAACGTAATTTATCGATTGAACGATTTGTCGCCATCTTACACAAATATGCTTTCATATTTTCGATAGACTGTATATCCTCTATATTATCAAGCGAGATAAATACATCCTGAACGATATCCTCAGCATCCATAACACTCCCAAGGATTCTATATGCTAACGAAAATAATAATGGCTGATATGCTTCATATAATTGCTCCGTTTCCATGATGAACACCTTCACTTTCTAATTGCTTTAAAATGTGTAACGCTGCACGTTTTCCGCTTGCTACTGCAGCATCAGCTAATAATTCATCCTGCCCAGTCCAATCACCTGCAACGTAAACACCTGGCATTTCAGGGATATTAGGACCTGGAGTTTCAACTCGTTCAATATGAGGAAAATCATATGCTACTGTTATTTTCGGTAAATATTGCTGCGCAACAACTTCTCTTTTCCAATTTGGATGTAACAACTCCATCGCACTTTCTAACTGTTCTTTATCTTCATGAATATGATTCATCTCTAGCACAGGATTATGGTACTTAATTAGACTCACTGCAATGGATCCATCTTCACTTAATTTAGCTGCTCTTGATTGATTCGTGAAAAATATAGGTTGATCTAACCCTAATGCAAATTGATGTGTAGGATTGGGTAATCGTCTCAAACCAATATCTAATGCAGCAGCGGTAACCAGTACCGATTGTTCACTCCATCTATGCAAACTTGTTCCTTCTGTCCCTTTTATTATTTTACAAGCCTCTTTCGGTGGAGTCGTCACGATGACTGTACCTACTTCAAATACCTCATCGTCAAAACAATGTATTCTTTGTTTATCTTCATCATGCTCTATTTCCAAAACATGCTTTTTAGCCAAAAATTGCACCCCGACATTATTGGCTATATCTCTTAATTTTGTTATAATCGTCTCCCAACCACCATCTACATAAAGTACACCTTCTTTCATAGATAGTTGTATTTGCTTTAGTACTGAAGAAGCTAATTGTATTGTAGGAGCAAACGTATATGTTGTTGTTCGGCATAGGGCATAAAATATATTGCGAACCATTGGATCTTTTATTTCATTTTCCGCCCATGCAGTTAGGCTCATTTTTGGAACTTCTCCTACATCTAAATTCCCTAAACGAATCATAAAACGTGAGAATTGTACTTTTGCAGACCACGAAAGTAGTGGCGTTGATAAAATAGAGCGAAAATCTGTTGGGATAGTGAATATATCCCCTTTCCATATTCCATGTGCTTTTGTAGTTGGTATTCCACCCGGAAGATTCATACCGAGCTCATTAAAAGTTAAAAATGCTGCTCCTCCTCTATATAAGGCATGTGCACCAAGATTCATGCAGATCCCATTTTTATTTATAGTCATCCCTCGACCACCAAATCGACTGGACTTTTCTAATACAATCACTTTCTTTCCAGCTTTCGCTAAATATATAGATGCTGTTAATCCAGCAAGCCCACCACCAACAATTGCTACATCAAATTTCTTCATAATAAAATCCCTCCTTATCGTTCTACATACAAGACGAACGATTAAGGAGGGATGTGACATGAAAATACATTTTTATTTATCTACTTACTTTCATTATTTTTTATTCGGTCATATTGCATTCGAAATAACTCAATTGCAAATGGAATATCCTCTTCACTCTTTATATAATAACTTATCCATCCTGATTCAGGTAATATGTGATGTGCTTTCACTAATCCTTGGTTTACTAATTCATCTCGCTTTAACTTCGGAAACGGTAAATCAACTAATTTATCACCATGAAGATGACCAAGTTCCTTCTTACCATAATTTATTTCAATACCACCAAATCGATGCGGTTTTTCAGAAACACCCGTCCAGCTGAGCACTTCATTTCTAATCATTTCACTAAATGACATAAACATTCACTCCTTATAAATGATTGATGTAATTTAAAATTAACATTTTCATTACTTTTTTCCATCAATCAAAAGTATGAATGAGAATACGAATATAGTTTAATCTCAACACCTTTATTTTTTACATATTTAAAACAATTTTAAACGGGATTTATTCTATTGAAATAAGTTATGAACTCAGCCCCATTTACTCTGCCTACTCACAACTACAAGAATCTCAAAACGTATCATGTATCACCACTACAAGTATGCTAGATTGCTATAAAACCCTTGGAATGATTCATCAATTATACAAACCAACTATAAACGATTTCGAAGACAATATAGCACTTGAAAATAGCCATTTTAATAACAATTTATTAACTACAGATCCGATCGCTTTCCACAATCTAGTATCGTATGAACTATTTGAAAATATCATAACGGCTTATACTTCAGATTTACAACCCATTTATTTACCAGATGGTGCTACAATTATTGATTCTACTTTCTCTGCATTTCCAAGACTTTCACATAACATGAAACAAGCAAAAGTAAATGGCATACCTGTTCCACTTAAAACAAAGGTATCTCATTTTGACGTCATATAAATCCATTTTGGTTTAAAACAAAACTTGGCATTATTGTGGCTAAATTACGCCTATACCGCTAAAGCACAATTAATTATTCAGCAATAACCTATCTTAAATACAAGACCAATTCCTTTCTAAAAGGCATTGGTCTTTTCATATAACGTAACCATTAAAATATACTTTAATATTTTTACTCCTTACCTAACATCACGAATTCCGCCTTTCGTTCGTTCACCCTAATTTTTATCCATATTAACGTTATGAGAAATAAGAAGTACAGGCTATATTCTTTATAAAATAAGTGAATGTATTACGATACAAACAAATGCACATAACTAACACTAGGCACATATCCTAAATTTGTATCCATACTTTCCAATAGAAAGGCAGGTAATACAATTGACTTCCAATATTGACTACACCTCTCCTTCAACCAATTTCACTCATGATGTAAGTAAAAGTAATTTTTTTAAGAAAGATACCCAAAACTATATAAACGTACTTGGCATAAAACAATTAAATACTTTAGAAAACACTTCTTTACTAGATATTTATTTAAGTACAGGCAATGTTGTAGAACCACATATTCATCAAAATGCAGCTGAACTTGTTTACTGCATTTCAGGATCTGCTGTTGTTTCTTTACTTAATCCATTTACAAATCAAATATTAAACTTACCGATTAAACCAGGGCAAGTTGCCAACATTCCACAAGCATGGTGGCATTACGAGATCGCTTCAGCGGATAATACTCATTTATTAGCTATTTTCGATGCCCCAACCCCAGAAGTTATTTTTGGTTCTGATATTTTAAGATTAACTCCAGCCAATATGATGGCTCATACTTATTGCCTCAATGAACAACAATGGAAACAAGCGGTATCCCCTATTCAATCTACTACAGTAATTGGTCCTCCAGCAAACTGTAATCAGAACCGCGGAACTCAGCCTCCTAATCCACAACAAAATTTATATTACCAAGATTCATATTATTTCCCTCTTTACTGGGGATATTAATTTATCTCATTAAAAAACAATTATTTATCTCCTTGGAAAATACCTAGGAGATTTTTTATCGTAACAATTAATAGAGTACATACATATAATAGTTATATATTTAATTGGAGGTGATAGTACTATGAGTAATTATAACTATCGAAAAAACTACTCTCATAATAAAAATAGTAGTTCATCCACATCCTCTCAGTCTTCGAATTCTCAATCTTCCAATTCCCAATCACAAAGAGATTTAGCCGAGCAAGGCTATGTAAAGAAAAAAGGATGTAACTGCAATAAAAATAAATAAGATCTTTTTTAGCTATACAAAAAGGAATACTCTTAAAAAGAGTATTCCTTTTCAGAGTGTTGGGAAACCCTTTAGGGTTCCCAACATTCTGCAATCCTTTTTAATTTTAGTAAATGAAAACAAT